>NZ_JACCKA010000045.1 GCF_013425525.1 Luteimonas salinisoli
AACCAGCGTCGCGCCGAGCAGGCGCCGGCGGCGGTCGCCGCTGCCACCAGCGCCATCGCGCCCGCGGCCGTCGCGCAGCCGGCCTCCCCCCTCGAACGCCCGGCGATCGAGACGTTGGCCGTCGCCGACTCCAGCGCGGGCGAGCCTTTCGCCCCCGCGCCGGCGGCATCCAGCCGGCCCTGGCCGCGTGCGGTGCTGCCGGGAGCGACTCCCGACAGCTTCGCGGTCGGCTATGGCGCCGCCGATGCCGACGGTCGTGCGTTCCATCCGTTCCAACCGCGGGTGACGCCGGAGCCGGCCTGGACCGGCCTGGCCCCGGCCACGGCGATCGGGGCCGCGGTGCTGCCGGCCTCAGGCCCGAGCGAAGCCGCAGCCGCCACGGCGGACCCGCGCTGAGCCGGACCGCGGCCGGTGGCCTGAGCCGCTCCGCCGGCCGGGCCGCGCCATGACTTTCTTCACCGACCTGTCGAGGATGGTTCCCCGATGAGAGCACCGTTCACCGCAATCGCCCTGGTCCTGGTTACCGCCGCCGCCACCGCTTCGGTGGTCGTGCCCGACGCCGCTCCGGTGTCGGGCGCCGCGCCGGGCACGGCGGCCGCCGGGAACGTGGCGCCCGCGGCCGCCGCCCAGGCCGTTGCGCCCGAGGCGCAGCGGGCGCCGGCCGAGCAGTTGGTCACCGGCCTGCCGGACTTCACCCGCCTGGTGGAGCAGGTCGGCCCCGGAGTGGTCAACATCGAGGCCACCATCGGTTCGCGCACCGCACAGCGCGGGCAGCGCCGCGGCGGGCAGATGCCGAACGAGGAGATGATGCCGGAGATCTTCCGTCGCATCCTCGGACCGGAGTTCCCGTTCCCCGGTGCGCCGCAGGGCCCCGACGGCCCCGGGCCGCGCGGCACCTCCATGGGCACCGGCTTCCTGGTGTCGGCCGATGGCTATCTGCTCACCAACCACCACGTGGTCGCCAATGCCGACCAGGTGAAGGTGCGTCTGCACGACCGCCGCGAGTTCGACGCCGAGGTGGTCGGCAGCGACGAGCAGTCGGACGTGGCCGTGCTGAAGATCGACGCCAGCGGGCTGCCGGTTCTGCGCGCCGGCGATTCGCGGCAGGTCCGGCCCGGGCAGTGGGCGGTGGCGATCGGCTCGCCGTTCGGGCTCGACCAGTCGGTGACCGCGGGCATCGTCAGCGCGGTGGGCCGCTCCAATCCGTACGCCAACCAGCGCTACGTCCCGTTCATCCAGACCGACGTGGCGATCAACCGCGGCAACTCCGGCGGCCCGCTGCTCAATACCCGCGGCGAGGTGATCGGGATCAATTCGCAGATTTTCAGCAATTCCGGCGGCTACATGGGCGTGAGCTTCGCGATCCCGATCGACATGGCGATGAACGTCGCCGAGCAGATCAAGAGCACCGGTTCGGTGCAGCGCGGCCAGGTCGGAGTGGTCGTCGAGGCGGTCAATGCCGAGAAGGCCGCCGGCCTGGGCCTGCCCGACACGCTGGGCGCCCTGGTCAACAGCGTGCAGCCGGGCAGCCCTGCGGAGAAGGCGGGCATCGAGGTCGGCGACGTGATCCGCGCCGTCGACGGCAGCGCGATCAACCAGTCCAGCGACCTGCCGCCGATCATCGGCAGCAAGGCGCCGGGCACCCGGGTGCGGCTGGAGGTCTTCCGCGAGGGTCGCTCCCGCAATGTCGACGTCACGCTCAGCCAGCTCGACGAGGGCGCGGCCGTTGCCGCGGCCGGCGGTCCCGATGCCGGACGCACGCCGGGGGCGGCCTCGAGCAACCCGCTTGGCCTGGTGGGGCAGGACCTCACCGCCGCCCAGCGCCGCCAGCTGGGCCTCGGCGCCGACGAGGGGGTGCGCATCGCCCGGGTCGAGGGGCTGGCCGCGCGCGAGGCCGGGATACAGCCCGGCGACGTGGTGCTGCGGGTCGGCCGCACCCCGGTGGCCGGCGCTGCCGCCCTGGACCGCCAGTTGCGCGACGTCAGGGCCGGGCAGACGGTGATGCTGCTGGTCAACCGCGGCGGCACCACCCAG
Source organism: Luteimonas salinisoli (assembly GCF_013425525.1). GTDB lineage: Bacteria > Pseudomonadota > Gammaproteobacteria > Xanthomonadales > Xanthomonadaceae > Luteimonas > Luteimonas salinisoli. The sequence continues at coordinate 2,035 of NZ_JACCKA010000045.1, forward strand.
TTCATCGCGGTCACCCCGCGCGAGGGCGGCGAGGACTAGGCCGCATTCGAGTCAGGCCGGTGGCGCGGCCGGATCCCGGCCGCATCGCCGCGAGCGATCGCCCGCGCTCCCGGCGAGGAGCGCGGGTTTGCAGCCCCGCGCCCACCCGGGCGCGGGGCGCGCATATGCGATAATCCCGCGCTTTGCCACGCGAACCAGGCCGCAGGGACGGCCCGCCTGACCTCATGAGCGCCGATCCGATGCGGAACATCCGCAACTTCTCCATCATCGCCCACGTCGACCACGGCAAGTCGACCCTGGCCGACCGCATCATCCAGCTGTGCGGCGGCCTGACCGAGCGCGAGATGGAAGCGCAGGTGCTCGACAACAACCCGATCGAGCGCGAGCGCGGGATCACCATCAAGGCGCAGTCCGTCTCGCTGCCGTATACCGCGAAGGACGGCCAGACCTACCAGCTCAACTTCATCGACACGCCGGGCCACGTCGATTTCAGCTACGAAGTCAGTCGCTCGCTCGCCGCCTGCGAGGGTGCGCTGCTGGTGGTGGATGCCGCCCAGGGCGTCGAGGCCCAGTCGGTGGCCAACTGCTACACCGCGGTGGAGCAGGGCCTGGAAGTGGTGCCGGTGCTCAACAAGATCGACCTGCCCACCGCCGACGTCGACAAGGTGAAGGCCGAGATCGAGGCGGTGATCGGCATCGACGCCACCGACGCCATCGCGGTCAGCGCCAAGACCGGGCTCAATGTCGGCGACGTGCTCGAGGCCATCGTCACCCGCATCCCGCCCCCGGTGCCGCGCGATACCGACAAGCTGCAGGCGCTGATCATCGACTCGTGGTTCGACAACTACCTCGGCGTGGTCTCGCTGGTGCGGGTGATGCAGGGCGAGATCCGCCCGGGCGGCAAGATCCTGGTGATGTCGACCGGGCGCAGCCACCAGGTCGACGGCGTCGGCGTGTTCACCCCCAAGCGCAAGGCCCTGGACGCGCTGCGCGCCGGCGAGGTGGGCTGGATCAATGCCAGCATCAAGGACGTGCACGGCGCGCCGGTCGGCGACACCCTCACCCTGGCCGCGGACCCGGCGCCGAAGCCGCTGCCGGGCTTCCAGGAGATGCAGCCGCGGGTCTTCGCCGGGCTGTTCCCGGTGGATGCCGACGACTTCCCGGACCTGCGCGAGGCGCTGGACAAGCTGCGCCTGAACGACGCCGCGCTGCGCTTCGAGCCGGAGAGTTCGGAGGCCATGGGCTTCGGCTTCCGTTGTGGATTCCTCGGCATGCTGCACATGGAGATCGTGCAGGAGCGGCTGGAGCGCGAGTACGACCTCAACCTGATCAGCACCGCGCCCACCGTGGTCTACGAGGTGCTGCAGACCGACGGCGAGGTGGTGCCGCTGGACAACCCCGCCAGCCTGCCCCCCGCCAACAAGGTGGAGGAGGTGCGAGAGCCGATCATCCGCGCCAACATCCTCACCCCGCCGGACTACGTGGGCAACGTGATCACCCTGTGCGAGGAGAAGCGCGGTCGCCAGATCGGCATCCAGTACCTGGGCAGCCAGGTGCAGATCAGCTACGAGCTGCCGATGGCCGAGGTGGTGCTGGACTTCTTCGACAGGCTGAAATCGGTCAGCCGCGGCTACGCCTCGCTGGACTACCACTTCCTGCGCTTCGAGGCGGGGCCGTTCGTGCGTGTGGACACCCTGATCAACGGCGACAAGGTCGATGCGCTGTCGATCATCGTCCACCGCAATCACGCCGACCGCCGCGGCCGCGAGCTCACCGAGAAAATGAAGGAACTGATCCCGCGGCAGCAGTTCGACGTCGCCATCCAGGCCGCGATCGGCTCGCAGATCATCGCCCGCACCACGGTCAAGGCGCTGCGCAAGAACGTGCTGGCCAAGTGCTATGGTGGCGACATCTCCCGCAAGAAGAAGCTGCTGGAGAAGCAGAAGGAAGGCAAGAAGCGCATGAAGCAGGTCGGTCGCGTGGAGATCCCGCAGGAAGCGTTCCTGGCGGTGTTGAGTTCGAGCCGTGAATAGGGAATCGGGAATCGGGAATCGCGAGCGCGCGGCCCTCCCGCTTTGCGCCATTCTCCATTCCCGATTCCCGATTCGCGCTCCAGAGGAGCACACATGAAGTGGTTCGAAATCGCCCTGGTGGTGCTGACCCTGGCCACCGGCATCATCTGGCTGCTCGACCGGCTGTTCTTCGCCAAACGCCGCGCCGAGCGCGCCGGGCTGCTGGAGGAGAAGGAGCCGGTGGTCGTGGACTACGCCAAGGCCTTCTTCCCGGTACTGGCGGTGGTGCTGATCCTGCGCAGTTTCGTCGCCGAGCCGTTCCGCATTCCCTCCAGCTCGATGATGCCGACCCTGCTGATCGGCGATTTCATCCTGGTCAACAAGTTCGCCTACGGTCTGCGCCTGCCGATCAGCAACCGCAAGTTCATCGAGATCGGCGAGCCCAGCCGCGGCGACGTGGTGGTGTTTCGGCCGCCGCACCAGCCCGACCAGGACTGGATCAAGCGTGTGGTGGGCCTGCCGGGCGACGTGATCGAATATCGCGAAAACACCGTCTACGTGAACGGCAAGGCCCTCGAGTACCGACCGGTGGGCAACGGCGGGTACGTCGGCAAGGGCCGCGGCCGCGAGATGACCGGCGCCCAGCTGCTGGTCGAGGCCATGCCCGGCCGCGAGCACCAGGTGCTGGAGATCCCCAACCTGCCCTTCAGCGACCCCGGCCAGGGCGAGTGGACGGTCCCGGAGGGCGAGTATTTCGTGATGGGCGACAATCGTGATAGAAGCGACGACAGCAGGTTCTGGGGTTCGCTGCCGGAGAGCCAGCTGCGCGGAAAGGCCTTCCTGGTCTGGATGCACTGGGACGGCAGCGCCGGCGGGGTGGGGTTCGACCGGATCGGCGGCAGCATCCGGTAGTATCCGGGCCACGCGCATTCCTTGGGGAGAAGGGCAAATGAAACGCACACAGAAGGGCATGACCCTGCTGAGCTTCGTGATCGTGCTGGCGGTGGTGGGGTTCTTCGCCTACGTGGCGATGAAGCTGTTCCCGATGTATTCCGAGTACTACAGCGTGCGCGCGGCGCTGAAGGGGTTGTCCGACGAGGCCGGCATCGCCCAGCAGGATCCGGCGCGCATCCAGGACCTGTTCTTCCGGCGCCTGTACATCAACTACTCCGAGAACGTGAAGAAGGAACACGTCAAGCTCAAGCGCGTCGACGACGGCTGGCAGATGGACGTGCAGTACGAGGTGCGCAAGCCGCTGGTCGGCAACCTCGACGTGGTCGGCAAGTTCCAGACAACGCAAATGCTCACGCGTGGCGGCGGCGCGGCCAACTGAGCCCTTCGGTCACCGCTTCGGTGACCAGGGCCTGCTGGCGCAGGCGCTGACCCACCGCAGCGCGGGGGCGCCGCACAACGAGCGCCTCGAGTTTCTCGGCGACGCCCTGCTCGACCTGATCATCGCAGAAGCGCTCTACCAGCGCTGGCCGCGCGCCGACGAGGGCGCGATGACCCGCGCCCGCGCCGAGCTGGTGCGCGAGTCGACCCTGGCGCGTATCGCCCGGGGGCTGGAGCTCGGCCCGCGGCTGATGCTCGGCCCCGGGGAGATGAAATCCGGCGGCCACCGGCGCGACTCGATTCTCTCCGACGCGCTGGAGGCGGTGATCGCCGCGATCCACCTCGACGCCGGCTTCGACGCCTGCCGCCAGGCCGTGCTGGCCTGGTTCCGCGCCGATCTGGACGGACTCGAGATCGCCAAGGTGGGCAAGGACGCCAAGACCAGGCTGCAGGAATGGCTGCAGGCGAGGCAGCGGCCGCTGCCGGTGTACGAGTTGCTGGGCGAGTCCGGCGACGACCATGCCAAAACGTTCGGGGTGCGCTGCAGCGTGTCCGAACCCCAGGTCTCGGCCGAGGGCGAGGGCGCTTCGCGCCGCGCCGCCGAGCAGCAGGCCGCCGAGGCGGTACTGGCAGCGCTGGACAAGGTCGGCTGAGCGCCGGGCGCGGCTCACGCCCCGCACAGCAGGCCGTAGGCGCTCTGGAGGAATCCAACCCGGGGCAGGGGCGCGGCGGGGCAGGTCGATATCGGCCGCACGCTGCGCGCGTAGAATGCCGGGATGATCCCATCCAAGCCCCACCGCGCCGGCCACATCGCCGTCATCGGCCGCCCCAACGTCGGCAAGTCCACCCTGGTCAACGCCCTGGTGGGCGCCAAGGTCAGCATCGTCTCCAATCGGCCGCAGACCACCCGCCACCGGTTGCTCGGGATCGCCACCTTCCCCGAGGGCCAGCTGGTCCTGGTCGATACCCCGGGCCTGCACCGCGACCAGGGCAGGTCCAGCGCCAGCGCCATGCACCGCTGGATGAACCGCGCCGCGCGCGGCGCTCTGGAGGGCGTGGATGCGGCGCTGCTGGTCGTGCAGGCCGGCCGCTGGGACGAGGAAGACGGCGCCGCATGGCAACTGCTGCACCAGGCCGGGGTGCCGGTGGTGCTGGTGGTCAACCAGGTGGACCGTCTCAAGGACAAGGCCGCGCTGCTGCCGTTTCTCGCCTCGGCCACCGAGGGGCGCGAGTTCGCCAGCGTGCACCCGGTCTCGGCGCTCAAGCGCACCGGCCTGGAAGCGCTGGTGGGCGCCCTGCTGCCGCTGCTGCCGGAGCAGCCGGCGCCGTACGGCGAGGACGAGATCACCGACCGCAGCCAGCGCTTCCTGGCCGCCGAACTGCTGCGCGAACAGCTGATGCGCCAGCTCGGCGCCGAGCTGCCGTACGCGACCACGGTGGAGATCGAACGCTTCGAGGAGGATGGCGCGCTGTCGCGCATCGGCGCGGTGATCTGGGTCGAGCGCGAGGGGCAGAAGGCCATCGTCATCGGCAAGGGCGGGACGCGCCTGCGCGAGATCGGCACCAAGGCCAGGCAGCAGATGGAGCGCCTGTTCGACCGCAAGGTGTTCCTGGAGACCTGGGTGCGCGTGCGCGAGGGCTGGTCCGACGACGAGGCGGCGCTGCGGGCGTTCGGGTATGAGGAGCCGGGAATGGGGAATCGAGAATAGGGAAGCGGAAAGGCGGATGCACGCGTCCACCACGTGACGGCGCGCCTTGCCGATTCCCGATTCCCCATTCCCGATTCCCGGCTTCACGCCATGCGCTACACCCAGGAACCCGCCTTCGTCCTGCACGCGCGCCGCTGGCGCGAGACCAGCCTGCTGGTCGAGGTGCTCAGCCAGGGTCACGGGCGGCTGGGCCTGGTGGCGCGCGGGGTGCAGGGGCCGAAGCGCCAGGCGCTGCGCGCGGCGCTGCAGCCGCTGCAGCACATCCGCATCGAGGCCACCCAGCGCGGCGAGCTGGCCTGGCTGAACTCGGCCGAGGCGATCGACCATGCGCCGCGGCTGGCCGGCGCGGCCGGGCTGGCCGGGTTCTACGTCAGCGAACTGGTGCTGCGCCTGGCGCCGCGGCAGGACCCGCATCCGGCGCTGTACGCGCTGTTCGCGCAGGTGCGCGAACGGCTGCGTGTCGGCGAGCCGCTGGCATGGTCGCTGCGCCGTTTCGAGCGCGACCTGCTCGAAACGCTGGGTTTCGGCTTCGCGTTCGATGTCGATGGCGACGGAATGCCGATCGATCCGGCCGCGCGCTACCTGCTCGATCCCGAGCACGGACCGCGGCGCCAACTCGGCGTGCGCGACGGCGGCGAGCGCGGACGCGCCGCCACCGGCCGCGCGCTGCTGGCGCTGGCGGCCGACCAGATGCCGGTCGCCGACGATCTCGCCGGCCTGCGCCGCGGCCTGCGCGGCCTGCTGCTGCACTACCTCGGCGGGCGCGGTCTCAAGTCGTGGGAACTGGCGGAAGGACTCGGCCGGATCGGCGACGGCCATTGAGGGGCGGCCCGCGGGGGCGTGCCGCGCGTCGCGCGCGCGGGGTCAGCCGGCGTCTGCGGTCGGTTTCGCAGCGGCCGCTGCCGTGCGCTCCAGGGTGTCGAGGAACTGCTGCAGCGCAGTGCCGCTGGCGGGATCCTCGTGCAGGCGGACGGCCGCGAACTGCAGTCCGGCCGCCCCGACGAAGCCGCAGCCGGCGCGCAGCCGGTGCAGGGCGCTGCGCACGGCCTCGTGGTTGCCCGCGGCGACGGCGGCGGCAACGGTCTCGCGGGTGGCGGGCAGTTCGGCGAGGAACAGCTGGCGCAGCGCGGCGACGTTGGCGGCATTGCCGCCCAGCGCCGCCGCCGCGCCGGCGTCGTCCCAGAGCGCGACGACGGGGGAGGCCGAGGCCTCCGGCCGGTCCTGCACGCCACCGCCGCGCCCGCCCAGCGCGTCGTGGATCGCCGCCTGCCAGGCCGCTGCGGAAAGCGGCTTGGTCACGACCGCCGCGAAACCTTCGTCCAGCAGCCGCTGCCGCTCGGCGTCGTCGTGGGCGGCGGTATGCGCCAGCGCCGGCGTCTGCAGGCCCTGGCCGCGCAGCGCGGCCAGCAGCCCGCCGCCGCTGCCGTCGGGCAGGTTGACGTCGAACAGCCACAGCGCGTGCTCGGCGGCCACCGCCATCGCGTGCGCTTCGGCCACGCTGCCGGCATGGTCGACCGTGGCCGGCAGCGCCTCGGCCGCCAGGCACAGGAAATGGCGGCTGGCGGGGTCGTCCTCGAGCAGCAGCAGCCTGGGCTTCATCGCGCACCTCCCTTGCGTGGGTATGCTTCCGGCATGACGATCCCCCGCATCCTACTCCTGGCCGCCGTGCTGCTGGCGGCGGGCGTCCAGGCGGCCCAGGCGCGCACGATGAGCGCTCGGATCGAGCGGGTCGATGCCGCGGTGGCGGTGCTCGAGCAGGTGCGGGTCCGGCTGGAGTGGCCGGATGGCGCCGAGGCCGGCACGCTGCGGCTCGAGGCAGGCCGCGTTCGCGCCCCCGACCTCGGGTACGAGTTCCGCGATCTCGCCTGGGAGTGCCCGCTGGCGCGCGCCGGGGCCGGGCGCTGGCGCTGCGACGGGGAGCTGCGCAGGCGCGGCGGCGGTCCGCTGCGCCTGGTCGTCGATCTCGGTCCCGCGACCACCGATGCGGTGCTGGCCGGCGGCGGGGCGCGCATCGCCCTGGCGCGCAGCGCCGCCACGCCCGACCGCACCTCGCTCGATCTCGCCCGGGTGCCGCTGGCCTGGGCGCAGGCGCTGGTGACGCAGGCCTGGGAGGGCGGGCGCCTGGCCGGCGGCACCCTGGACGGCGAGCTGGACATCGACGTGCCGGAGAACGGCCCGCTGCGGATCGGCGGCGAGCTGCAGGTGGCGGGCGCCGCGCTCGACAGCGCCGACGGCACGGTCGCCGCCGAGGGACTGGGCGTGCGCATCGCCATCGACTACCGCAAGGTCGGCGACACCGACCTGGTCGCCCTGGACGGTGCGTTGCGCGGCGGCGAGGCGCTGGTCGGCAACGCCTATCTGCTGCTGCCGGACACGCCGGTGCCCGTGCGCCTGGACGCGATGCGCGAAGGTGCCGGCGCCGGCTGGAGCCTGCCGCATTTCGAATGGCGCGACGGCGCGACCCTGCAGGCCAGCGGTTCGGCCAGGCTCGACCCGGACCTCGGGGTGCGGGCACTCGATCTCGCCCTGCGCAGCGACGACGCCTCGCAGTTGCCTTCGCGCTACCTGTCCGGCTGGCTGGCACTGAGCGGACTGGCCGGACTCGAGCTCGAAGGCGGGCTGGGGCTGGCCCTGCGCATGGAGGGCGAGCGCCTGCAGTCGCTGACCGCGGAGCTGCGCCGGCTGCGGTTGCGCGACGGCGCGGGGCGCTTCGGCTTCGAGGGCCTCGACGGGGGGCTGCGCTTCGCCGGCGACACCAGCGTCGACAGCGAGCTGCGCTGGAGCGGCGGCGCCCTGCGCGATGTCCGATTCGGGCCGGCGCGGCTGCCGTTCCGCGCCGCCGGCGGCGAGTTGCGCATGCGCGGACCGTTCGAGGTGGAACTGCTCGGCGGCCGGCTGCGCTTCGACGGCTTCGCATTGCGCCCGCCGGGCGGGGACGAGGGCATGCGGCTGCAGTTCGGACTGGCGGTGGAGGCGCTCGACGTGGCCCGGCTGGCCGAGGCGTTCGGTTGGCCGGCGTTCGGCGGCACTCTCAGCGGCGAGATCCCGCAGGTGCGCTATGCCGACCAGCGCCTGGAGTTCGACGGTGGCCTGGCGGTGCGCGTGTTCGGGGGCGCGATCGCCGTCTCGGCGCTTTCGATGGAGCGTCCGTTCGGGGTGGCGCCGACGCTCTCGGCCGATCTCGAGCTGCGCGATCTCGACCTGCTCACCGTCACCCGCGTGTTCGAGTTCGGCAGCATCAGCGGCAGGCTGTTCGGGCACGTCGACGGCCTGCGCCTGGTGGACTGGCAGGTGTCCTCGTTCGACGCCGCGCTGCACACCGAGCGCCGGCGCGGAGTGCGCCAGCGGATCAGCCAGCGCGCGGTGCAGAACATCTCCAGCGTCGGCGACGCTTCGTTCGTCGGCAGCCTGCAGGACCGCCTGATCGGCCTGTTCGACGATTTTCGCTACGCCCGCATCGGCATTTCCTGCCGGCTGGCCAACGAGGTCTGCCGCATGGGCGGCCTGCGTTCAGCGGGCAACACCTTTACTATCGTCGAAGGAGCCGGGCTGCCGCGGCTGAGCGTGGTGGGCCACAACCGCGACGTCGACTGGCCGACCCTGGTCGAGCGCGTCGCCGCGGTGGCCGGCGGCGACGTCGCCCCGGTGGTCGACTAGCCGGGGCCGGCGCGCGAGACGCTATCCTTTCCGCCCAGATGTCCCTGCAGAATCCGTCCGAACGATCACCTGGAGCCGTCCATGAACCGCTGGTTGGGAATGCCGATCGCCGCCGCGCTGGTGCTCAGCGCCTGCGTCACCATCAACGTGTACTTCCCCGCTGCGGAGGCGCGCGAGGCAGCGCGCGAGTTCGTCGACAACGTGATCGGCGAGAATGGCCGGCCCGTCGAGGACGACGGCCTGTTCCCGCAGGAGCCGGGCGGCATGGCGCGGGCCCCCGCGCCGGCCTCGTTCCACCCGCTGATGCTGATCGGCATCGCCCCGGCGCATGCCCAGGGCAGTCCGGACATCACCATCAAGACCCCGGCGATCGACGCGATCCGCTCGCGCATGCGCGAGCGTTTCGGCAGCGCGCTGCGCCCGCATTTCGAGTCCGGTGCGCTCGGCTTCGGCAACGACGGGACCGTCTCGGTGCGCGACGCCGGCAAGATCCCGCTGTCGGACCGGGTCAAGGTGAACCAGGCGGTGGCCGACCAGAACCGCGATGCCCAGGCCGTGTACCGCGAGATCGCGGTGGCCAACGGCCATCCGGAGTGGGAAGGGCAGATCCGCGAGGTGTTCGCCAAGCAGTGGGCCGACAGCGCGCGCAGCGGCTGGTGGGTGCAGGACCGGAGCGGAAGCTGGAAGCAGAAGTAGGCCGATCTGCGACAATGGCCGGCTTTCCGCCCGCAGCCTGACGCCACGTGGCCCGCATCGACCAGACCCCGTTCGAACTCGACATCCTCGATCTCAGCCACGACGGCCGCGGCGTCGCCCGCCGCGACGGCGGCAAGACCGTCTTCGTGGCCGGGGCCCTGCCCGGCGAACGGGTGCTGGCCAGGCAGACGCGGCGCTCGCGCAGCTTCGACGAGGCGGTCGCGCTGGAGGTGCTGCGCGCCTCGCCGGACCGGGTGCAGCCGCGCTGCCCGCATTTCGGCACCTGCGGCGGCTGCGTGCTGCAGCACCTCGACGAGGCTCGGCAGATCGAGGCCAAGCAGCGGGTGCTGCTGGAGAACTTCGAGCGCATCGGCCACGTGGCCCCGGAGGCGGTGCTGGCGCCGCTGACCGACGTTTCCTGGGGCTACCGCCGCAAGGGGCGGTTCTCGGTGCGGCGGGTGGAGAAGAAGGATCGCACCCTGGTCGGGTTCCGCGAGCTCGATCCGCGCTTCGTCGCCGACCTGTCGATCTGCCACACCGCGATCGCCGAGGTGGGCGGGCGCGTCGAGGCGCTGTCGCGGCTGGTCGACGGCCTGCAGGCGCGCCGGGAGATCCCGCAGATCGAGTTCATCGCCGGCGACGACACCGTGGCGCTGGTGTTCCGCCACCTGCAACCGTTGTGCGAGACCGACCGGGAAGCGCTGGCGGGATTCGCGCGCGCGCATGGGGTCGCGATCTTCCTGCAACCGGGCGGCATCGACTCGGTGCATCCGCTCTGGCCCGAGGCGCCCCCGCTGTCGTTCCGGCTGGCGCCCTGGGACGTGGAGCTGCGCTTCCGGCCGCTCGACTTCATCCAGGTCAATGCCGGCCTCAACGAGAAGATGATCGCGCGTGCCCTGGAACTGCTGGACGTGGGCGCCGGCGAGCGCGTGCTCGATCTGTTCTGCGGGCTGGGCAACTTCACCCTGCCGCTGGCCCGCGGCGGCGGCGAAGTGGTCGGCGTGGAAGGCGACGCCGGGCTGGTGGCGCGGGCGCGCGAAAACGCCGCGCACAACGGCCTGGACAACCCGCGCTTCTTCGCCGCCGACCTGGCGCAGGACCTCGCCGGCCATCCGTGGATGCGGCAGGGCTTCGACCGGCTGCTGCTCGACCCGCCGCGCTCGGGCGCGGAGGCGGTGCTGAGGCAACTGCCGCTGAAGGGGCTGAAGCGCATCGTCTACGTCAGCTGCCATCCCGGCTCGCTGGCGCGCGATGCCGGCTACCTGGTCAACGAGCGCGGCTGGAAGCTGCGCAGCGCCGGGGTGATGGACATGTTCCCGCACACCGCGCACGTCGAATCGATCGCGATGTTCGAGCCCTGATCTCCGGGCTGTTTTTTGCTGTCCGCGTCCCTCGGCCCGGGCGCCGCGTCGGCGACTCGCTTTCGGGTGCTCGGTAGCCAGTCCGTCCGAAGCCCACCAACGGTGAGAAGCGGGAGCCGCGCCGGGGGTGTTGCGGAGAGCTGCACAGGGATGTGCAGCGGCCCTGACTCCGGCCATGGATGGCCGGACGGAAGGGCGGAGCAATGCCCCCGGCGCGGCTCACTCCCCGCGCAGCTTCCGAAGCGGCTATTCGACGTCATCGGCCCGTGGCGACGGTGCGAGATTGCCGTTACGGATGGGGCTGCCTGGCGCGGTCGGACGGAAGGGCGGAGCAATGCCCCCGGCGCGGCTCACGCCCCGCGCAGCTTCCGAAGCGGCTATTCGATGTCATCGGCCGTGGCGACGGTGCGAGATTGCCGGCACGGATGGGACTGCCTGGCGTGGCCGGACGGAAGGGCGTAGCAATACCCCCGGCGCGGCTCCCGCCCCGCGCAGCTTCCGAAGCGGCTATTCAATGTCGCTGGCCCGTGACGACGATGCGGATCCCTCCATCGGATGGGACTGCCTGGCGCCCCGGCGCGCCATTCACGCCGTTGCGCGGCAGCCCCGTACAATCGTCGGCCGACCGCGAAGGAACCCCCGCATGCTCGTCATCGGCATCGCCGGACACGAACTCGACGCCCGAGAGCGCGACTGGCTGCAGCACGACGCCTGCGCAGGCGTGATCCTGTTCACCCGCAACTTCGCCTCGCGCGCGCAGGTGGCCGAACTCGCCGCTGCGATCCGCGAAGCCGCGCCCCGGCCGCAGCTGCTCTGCGTCGACCAGGAGGGCGGCCGCGTGCAGCGCTTCCGCGACGGCTACAGCGCGCTGCCGCCGCTGGACGTGTTCGGCCGCCACTACGCGCAGGATCCGCGCGGCGCCCTGGCGGCCGCGCGCGAGCACGCCTGGCTGATGGCCAGCGAGGTGCTGGCCAGCGGGGTGGACCTCAGCTTCGCGCCCGTGGTCGACCTGGGGCGCGGCAACCTCGCCATCGGCGATCGCGCCTTCGCCGCCGACCCGGAGATCGTCGCCGAGTTCACCCGCGCCTACGTCGAAGGAATGCATTCGGCGGGCATGGCGGCCACGCTCAAGCATTTCCCGGGGCACGGCTCGGTGCGCGAGGACACGCACTTCGACGCCGCCGTCGACGACCGCCCGCTCGAGGCGATCCGCAACGAGGACCTGGTTCCCTTCGCCGCGGGCATCGAAGCCGGCGCCGATGCGGTGATGCTGGCCCATGTGACGTATCCGCAGGTGGACCCGGAGCCGGCCGGCTACTCCAAGCGCTGGATCGATGACATCCTCCGCGGCGAAATGCGCTTCCGCGGCGTGGTGTTCTCCGACGACATCGGCATGGCCGCCGCGCATTCCGCCGGCGGCGTCGGTGCGCGCATCCACGCCCACCTGGATGCCGGTTGCGACGTGGTGCTGGTCTGCCATCCGGAACTGGCCGAGGAATCGCTCGCGGCGGTGGCCGGCCGCAGCCTCAACACCATGGCGCTGACCGGGCTGATCGGTCGCGGGGCGCTGGGCTGGGACGGGCTGCTCGCCGACGGCCGCCATGGCCGTGCGCGCGATGGCCTGGGCGGGGAGGGCGTGGCATGACCCCGCGCCTGGCCGATGCGCTGCGCGGGGCGGAACTGATCCATGCCCGCACCACCCTCGAGGCAGCGATCGTGCGAATGGCCGGCGAGATCCACGCCGAATACCGCGACGACGAGGTACCGCCGCTGTTCCTCACCGTGATGCATGGAGGGCTGCCGTTCGCCGCGCAGCTGGCGTTCGCGCTCGGCGACCTCGGCCTGGACCTCGAGTTCGACTATCTGCACGCCACCCGCTACCGCGGCCAGACCACCGGCTCGGGGCTGGCCTGGCTGCATCGCCCGGCCACGCCGATGCGCGGGCGCCGGGTGCTGCTGGTCGACGACATCCTCGACGAGGGCCACACCCTGCACGCCATCACCCACTGGTGCGAAGACCAGAACGCCGCGGACGTGCGGGTCGCCGTGCTCGCCGTCAAGCTGCACGACCGCTGCGTGGAAGGCGTCGAGGCCGACTGGGTAGGCGTCGAGGTGCCGGACCGCTACGTGTTCGGCTACGGCATGGACTATCACGAACAGGGCCGCAACCTGCCGGCGATCTACGCGCTGGCCGAATAGCGCGCCGAGACGAGCGGAGCACGGGATGGACGCGGAGCAGATCGCACTGGCCGTCATCGGCGGGACCGGCCTCTACCGGCTCGCCGGACTGGATGCGGTGGAAACCCATCAGCCCCCGACCAAGTACGGCGCGTTGTCCGGGCCGGTCCGGTTGGGCACGCTGGCGGGCCGGCGGGTGGCGTTCCTGGCGCGCCACGGCGAAGGGCATTCGGTGCCGCCGCACCTGGTCAACTACCGCGCCAACCTGGCCGCGCTGCAGGCGCTGGGCGCGCGGCGGGTGCTCGCCCTCAATACCGTGGGCGGCATCGGCGCGCGCTTCGGGCCGCGGGTGCTGGCCTGTCCCGACCAGCTCATCGACTACACCTGGGGTCGCGTCTCCACTTTCTGCGAGGAGCCGGGCAGCGAGGTGCTGCACGTCGATTTCGGCGACCCCTACACCCCCGCGCTGCGCGCCGAGATCCTCGCCGCGGCGCATGCCGCCGGAGTGGCGATGGTCGATGGTGGATGCTACGCCGCCACCCAGGGCCCGCGCCTGGAGACCCGCGCCGAGATCGCCCGGCTGCGCCGTGACGGCTGCGACCTGGTCGGCATGACCGGCATGCCGGAAGCGGGCCTGGCGCGGGAACTGGGCCTGGAATATGCCTGCGTGGCGATCGTGGCCAACTGGGCCGCCGGCTGCGGAGATGAGGAAGAGATCACATTCCAGCAGGTCCTGGACAACGTCGCCGCTGCGTCCACCGCGCTGCCGGCGCTGCTGGACGCGCTGCTCGCACGGCCATAAAACGATTGCAACCGTCGGGGGTTGCTTTGCATACTCGGGCCGTGCGCCCGTTTCGGGGACTCGGGGCGGGCGCGCGCTCTTAATCCAGACAAGGTGGAAGGGTCATGCAATACGGCACAGTGAAGTGGTTCAACGACGCCAAGGGGTTCGGCTTCATCGCTCCGGAGGATGGCGGGTCGGACGTGTTCGTCCACTATTCGGCGATCGAGTCGCAGGGCTTCAAGAGCCTGCAGGAAGGCCAGCGGGTCAGCTACGAGGTCACCCAGGGCCCGAAGGGCGCGCAGGCGTCCGGCGTCAGCCCGGTCGCCTGACCGGGACATTGCGGATCGAATTATCCGGCCCCGCGCATCGCGCGGGGCCTTTTCGCGTGGGGGAGCGGTGAGGCTGCACGTCGGCATCGTCGGCTACGGCAGCGCCGGCCAGGCGGTGGCGCTGATGCTCGCGCGCGACGGTCACCGGGTGGAGGTATTCGAGCGGGTGCCGGTGCCGCGGCCGGTGGGCGCCGGGTTCCTGCTGCAGCCGGTCGGGCTCGAGGTGCTTTGGGAGATCGGCCTGCTCGACGCGGTGCTGCGGCACGGGGTGCGCATCGAGCGCCTGTACGGCGAGACCGACGCCGGCCGCGCGGTCATGGACATGCGCTATCGCGAGCTGCAGCCGGCCCTGTTCGGGCTGGGCATGCAGCGTGCGGCGCTGTTCTCGCTGCTGGACGACGCCTGGAGCGGGGAGCGGGTGCTGCATGCCGGCTGCGAGGCGGTCTCGGTCGATGCCGGGCGCGGCACGCTGGTCGCGGCCGACGGCGCCAGCCACGGTCCGTTCGACCTGCTGGTGATCGCCGACGGCGCCGCCTCGCGGCTGCGCGGCATGGTGCATCCGGCGCGGCTGGACCGCGCCTATCCCTGGGGTGCGCAGTGGTGTCTGGTGCCCGCCGGCGACTGGGCCTGGCCGGCCGAATTGCGGCAGCGCTACGTGCGGGCGCGGCGGATGGCGGGGATGCTGCCGGTCGGCACCCGCCCGGGCGACGACACCCCGCGCATGAGCTTCTTCTGGAGCCTGCCGGCCGCGGCGATGGATCCGTCGGCCTGGCTGGGCGAGGAGGCCTGGCGCAGCGACGTCGCAGCGGTCTGGCCGGAAGCTGCGGAACGGCTGCGCGCCACCCCGGTCCCGGACGGGCTGGCGCAGGCGCGCTACCGCGACGCGGTGCACCGGCACTGGTTCCAGGGACGGGCGGTGCTGGTCGGCGACGCAGCGCACGCGATGAGCCCGCAGCTCGGGCAAGGCGTGAACATGGCACTGCTGGACGCGCGCGCGCTGCGCGATGCGCTGCGCCTGCACCGCACGCCCGCCGCGGCGCTGCCCGCGTTCCAGCGCGAACGCCAGGCGCACGTCGGCATCTACCACGTCTGGAGCCGGATGCTGACCCCGCTGTTCCAGTCCGAACTCGACCGGGTGGCCGCGCTGCGCGATCTCGTCATGCATCCGCTCACCCGCGTGCCCGGCCTGCGCGGCCAGTCGCTGCGGGTGCTCACCGGCACCCGCCGCGGCTGGCTCGGCCGTCAGCCGCTGTCGTCCGCATTCCTGCACCATCTCGCCCGGCTGGCGAAGGAGGAAGCCGTGGCGCGCCGGCAGCCCGGTCCCATGGCGGCGGGATCCCGCGCGGTGGAATGACCTCATGGTAGTTGCGCCGCTCTCCTGGCCAGATCCAGGTGCAACTGGGGGTTTCCGGGCGATGAGGATCCGGGATTCGATCGGGAGGCGTCGAGAGCGCCGTGCTGGGGGTTGCGCCTCCTCCGCATGTGTCGCGCCTGTCGCAGACCCTGAGACGGCATCCGGCTGCAATGCATCGCCGACGCGGCGATGACGCCGCTGCCCGCAGCAGCCAGTTCCCACTTTCGATCAGGAGCGTGCCATGAACACCCAGCAAGTCGCAGATCGCCTCGTCGCGCTATGCCGCGAGGGCAAGTACGAGCAGGCGCAGCAGGAGCTTTACGCCGACGATGCGGTCAGCATCGAGATGGAAGGGGCGCCGGGCGCCGGGCCCGGCAAGGTCCAGGGGATGGACGCGATCCGCGAAAAGGGCCGCAGGTGGATGGAGAGCATCGTCGAGATCCACGGCGGCAGCGTCGGCGATCCCGTGGTCGCGGGCAACTGGTTCAGCATGGCCATGGGCATCGACGCCACCTACAAGGACATGGGACGGATGCCGATGGAGGAGATCTGCGTGTACCGGGTGCGCGACGGCAAGATCGTGCACGAGCAGTTCTTCTACGACGTGGGCTGATCGTCTTCTACGACGTGGCTGGTCGGCCCGCGCGCCGGGCGTTCCGGTCGTTCCGTGCAGCCGCCCGGAGGTCTCCGGAAAGCGCTTCTTCCTGCCAGCCGGCAGCCGGTCCTGACCGAAGCGGGCTCGAGCGGTAGGCGATGCGGCTGTGCCATCCGGCGCAGTTGCCCGAGAAGGCCGGCAAGCGCCCCGGGAACGCCGCCCCGGCGCGCGACCGTCGTCATGCCGTGACCGCCGTGACCGGGTGCGCGCCGTAGAATCGGACTGCACCCGCCACGGAGCGATTCCATGACCGCAGCCCCCGAGCCGCAGGCCACCCGCGTCGCGTTGAACCAGCCGCCGGAGTTCGCGCCGTGCGACCTGTGGCAGGCGGATGTGGTGCTGCGCGAGGCGGTGGAACGCGAGGGCGGCGGCGATTTCGCCGCGCAGCTTTCCGCCTACGGCCTCCTGGCCGGCGGCGAGCTCTACGCCCGCGGCTTCGACGCCAACCGCGACCGCCCGCGCCTGCGCACCCACGACCGCTTCGGCCAGCGCATCGACCGGGTCGAGTTCCACCCCGACTACCACCGGGTGATGGAGGCGGCGATCGAGGGCGGCGTGGCGGCGCTGTCGTGGTCCGACCCGCGTCCCGGCGCGCACGTGGCACGCGCCGCGCTCAGCTACCTGCACCACCAGGCCGAGGCCGGCACCAGCTGTCCGCTGACCATGACCCACGCCGCGGTGCCGGTGCTGCGGCGTGCGCCGGCGCTGGCCGAGTGGGCCGAGAAGGCGATCGCGTGCCGCTACGATCCGGCCGACGCGCCGATCGCCGGCAAGCGCGGCGTCACCGTGGGCATGGGCATGACCGAGAAGCAGGGCGGCAGCGACGTGCGCGCCAACCTCACCCGCGCCACCCCGCTGATCGCCGAGGGCGAGTATCTGCTGTCCGGGCACAAGTGGTTCTTCTCGGCGCCGATGTCCGACGGTTTCCTGGTGCTGGCGCAGGCGCCGGGCGGGCTGAGCTGCTTCCTGCTGCCGCGCTGGCGTCCCGATGGGGCGCGCAACGCGTTCCGGCTGATGCGGCTCAAGGACAAGCTCGGCGACTGGTCCAATGCCTCGAGCGAGGTGGAGTTCGACGACGCCTGGGCGTACCGCATCGGCGACGAGGGGCGCGGCGTGGCGACCATCATCGAGATGGTGATGCTCACCCGGCTGGACTGCATGCTCGGCTCGGCCGCGGAGATGCGCATGGCGCTGGCGCAGGCGGTGCATCACGCGCGGCACCGTGCCGCGTTCGGCAAGCGCCTGGTCGAGCATGCGCTGATGCGCAACGTGCTGGCCGACCTGGCGCTGGAATCGGAGGCGGCCACCGCGCTGGCGCTGCGGGTGGCGCGCGCGGTGGATGCCGCGCCGCGCGACGCGGGCGAGGCGGCGTTCGCGCGCGTCGCCACCGCGATCGGCAAGTACTGGATCTGCAAGCGTGCGCCGGCTTTCGTCAACGAGGCGCAGGAATGCCTGGGCGGCAACGGCTACGTCGAGGAGTCGATCCTGCCGCGGTTGTACCGGCAGGCGCCGCTGAACTCGATCTGGGAGGGCAGCGGCAACATCCAGTGCCTGGACGTGCTGCGCGCGCTGGTGCGCGAGCCCGCCAGCGGCGCCGCGCTGCGCGCCGAACTGGAATCGGCGCGCGGGCACGACGATGCCTTCGACGGTGCGGCGTCGAGGCTGGGCGATGCGCTCGCCGGCGGCGCCGTGGAGGAGGCGGGCGCGCGCCTGCTGGTGGAGCGCCTGGCGCTGGCGCTGCAGGCCGCGATGCTGCTGCGCGGCGGCAGCCCGGTGGCGGAGTCGTTCTGCCGCAGCCGCCTGCGGCCCGGCTGCGGTCGTGCGTTCGGCACGTTGCCGGCCGGCACCGACCTGGACCTGCCGATCGCGCGCACCCTGCCGGGCTGAGCGAGCACCACGCAGGCAAGGACCGGCCGTAGGAGCGTGCCATGCACGCGAAAGCCGGCGTCGTCGCGGTGGCGATGCATAGTCGCTGCTCGCCGGCGAGTTCGGCGCGCGCGCATGATGCGGGCGCTTCGCCGGCGCTGGTGGCGCAGGTGGCCGAGCCGGGCGGATTCGATGCGGTGCGGCGAGGCGACGTCGCGGGCTGAGCGTGGCGGCTCAGCGGCCGCCGCCGCCCCCGCCGCCCCCGCCGCCGCCGGAGAACCCGCCGCCGCCACCGCCCGACGAGCTTCCGGGCGGGGTGGAGGAGGACGAGATCTGCGAGCTGAGGCTGCTGCCGACCGCTCTGGTCAGGCTGCCCAGGTCGCTGACGCCTCCGCCGCTGTACCAGCCGATCGAGGCGGTCGTCGCCGCCGCCGCCGCGGCTCCCACGGCGACGGTGAACCTGCGGGTCCAGGCGTCTTCGACGTCGAGCGCCACGGCGTAGGGCAGCAGTCGCTCGAAGCGCTTCGCGTCGAGCGCCGGTTCGGCTGCGCCGGGTGCCTGCAGCCGCTGCAGGTCCTGCTGCTCGGCGACCTGCAGGTAGCGCCGGAAGCCCTCGATCTCGTCGAGCAGGCGGCGCCCGGCCGGGGTCGGCGCGGCGACCAGCAACGCGAACACGACCACGGTGGCCAGCATCAGCAGCGCCACCGGGAGCAGCAGCAGCACGCCGGAGCCCGAACCCGCCCCGACCGCGAACGCCAGCAGCAGCGACCCCAGCATGATGCCGGCGGCGATCGCGATGCTGCCGGCGTTGCGGTTGAACATCGCCGGTTGGAAGCGCTTCTTCAGCAGCGCCCGGTGCGCGCTGGTGGCGGCCTGGAACGTGCTGGCGTTGCTGTTCTTCATTTCCAGGGTGCTGCCCACCCGTGGCAGCAGGTGCTGCAGCAGCGCCTGGGGCCCGGCGCCGGTGTCGCCCGGGTCGCCGGTGCGCTCGATGCGCCAGCTGTCCTTCAGCAGGCCCTTGTCGCGGTGGATGCGCACCGCGCCGTCGACCGCGCAGGCGAGCAGGTCGGCGGTGACCGCGCGGCTGTCGTGGCGCATCCGCCGCATGTAGCGCAGCGCCGCCGGGGAATGGCCGACGGGGGGCTCGTAGCGCACGATCACGGTACCGGGGCGCGGGTCGCGGCCGACCTTGCGCCAGCGCGTCGCGCAGTACGCCAGCAGCGCCAGCAGCCCCATCAGGCCCAGCAGTACGCCACGGTTGTCGCCGAGCAGCCACAGCAGCCGCTGCGTGCGCGAAGGCTCGGCGACCAGGCCCTTGGGAAACTCCAGCACGATGGTGAAGCCTTCGCGCGGCGCCAGCGGCCGGGTCAGCTCCCAGCGCGCGCGGCCCGGTGCCGGCAGCGTGCTGCGGTAGTCGGTCGCGCGCGCGCCGTGGGGGCCGGTGTAGCCCGATGCGGTCATGTCGGTGGCCGGCACCGGCTCCGGCAGCGTCACCTCCACGCTGCCGCCATCGATGGCGAAGGCCCAGCCGTGGCCGATCGCGTTCCAGTAGAGCTCGTCGTGGTGCTCGAAGAAGCCGAGCTGGCGATTGGTGCGATAGCGCAGGGTATAGGTGTAGGTGGCAGGCAGCGGCAGGAAATCGTCGTTGCCGGTGTTGACCCGCACGCCGTTGCCGTGGCGCTCGGTGAACCAGGGTTCGGGCTTGCCGTCGCGCAGCACCTCCAGGACTTCGAAGCCGGCCGCCACGCGGTTGCCGTAGCGGTCGCGGTAGCGGGTCGGGAAGTCGCGGTAGATGCCGCGGCGGATCTGGTTGCCTTCGGCGCGCACCTGGATCCGCTCGGTGATCTCCAGGGTGGCGTCGGCGCGGACGTCGACCACCGTGTCGTAGGCGAGGATGCGTTCGGCGCCGCGGGCGGCGGCGGGCGCCATCACGGCCAGGACGAAGGCCAGGGCCAGTGCCAGCGCGAGCGCCGGCAGCCGGCCGCGGCTGCGCGCGCCACCGCTATCCGCCGAGGGCACCCCGCCGCGGCGCCAACCGGCATCCCTCCGGTACGCGGCGGTCATCGCGCCAGCTCCACGGCCGGCGCGGCGCGCTCGTCCTCGCGCGCCTGGAAGAATCCGGCGGGACGAAATCCGAAGCCGCGCGCGACGGCGATGTCGGGAATCCGCTGGGTGGCGTCGTTGTAGTCGCGCACCGCCCCGTTGTAGAAGCGGCGGGCGTACTGCAGGTGTTCCTCCACGTCCACCAGGTCGCGTTGCAGCTGGGCGAAGTTGTCGCTGGCCTTGAGGTCGGGATAGGCCTCCTGGATGACCAGCAGCCGCCCGATCGCCAGTTCCAGCGCCGACTCCAGCTCGCCGAGCTTGGCCGGGTCGCGCTGGGTGAGCGCCTGCGCGCGAAGTTCGGTCACGGCCTCCAGCACGGCGGCCTCGTGCCCGGCGTAGCCGCGCACCGCCGCGACCAGCTGCGGCACCAGATCGTGGCGGCGCTGCAGCTGGACGTCGATGTCGGCCCAGGCGGTGCGCACCTGGTTGCGCAGCCGCACCAGGCGGTTGTAGAGGAACGCCGCCCAGCCGAGTACGGCCAGCACCAGCCCCGCGAGGACGCTGGTGACGGTCATGGCGCCTGCTCCGGCAGGACGCGTATTTCGGTGCCGGCGACCGAGACCAGCTGCCCGGCGCGGATCTTGCAGGTCTTCCTCGTCTCCACCGCGCCGTCCACGCGGACCAGGCCCTGCGCGACCAATGCCTTGCCGGCACCGCCGCTGTCGCACACGCCGGCCAGTTTCAGCAGCTGGTTGAGTTCGACATGGCTGCGGTCGAGCTGGAAGTCGATGCGTTGCATGGCGGCGCCGGACGGGAGGCAGGGCCACGAGACTAGCGCAACCGCCGCGGCCCTGCCGACACGGAGGGCGGCGGGCTAGTCGCGCTCGAAGCTTGCCAGCTCGTCGACGATGCGCTCGCTCCTGCGGATCCCGTCGGCGCCGTCGGCGCGGTCGCGATCGGCCTGGCGCGCGGTACGCCTGCCGCTCCATGCGTACAGCCAGGTCCCGGCCAGCCCGGCCAGGCCGACGCCGAGGCCGATCCAGACCCAGGCCGGCGTCGCGGACCCGGGCGGAGCGTCGCCCAGTCCGGCGAACGCGACCACCACCGGCAGCCACATGATCCACCACGGCAGGGCGCAGATGTTGGCATTGAAGGCATGGAAGCGCCGCAGCGTCGCCAGTTGCTTCTGGATGCGCAGGACCGCCGCCGAGTAGTCGACCCTGGCGACCAGCGCCATGGTGATGCCGGCCAGGGCCGCATTGGCCACGCCGAATGCATGCACGAGGATGCCGGCGGCCAGCAGCCCGGGGACCTCGGGATTGCGCGTCCAGCACGCCACGCCCAGCCCGATCAGCGCGACGCCGAGCAGGAATTGCAGGGTCTGCCCGAGCATCAGCGGACGCAGGCTGCGCCTGGCCCGCTCCAGGCGACTGTCGCGCAGCAGCTGGAACTGGATCGCGTCCTGGCGCTCCAGCTGGTGCCCGAGCGCACGCCAGGCGGATTTGAGTTCGTCGAGTTCCATCGGGTGTTCCTTCTCAGTCGTGGCCGGCGGCCGCCGCGTAGTCGCGCAGCCGCTGCTTGAGCCGGTTGATCTTGGTGGTGACGTTGCTCTCGCCGATGCCCAGGACTTCGCTCATCTCGCGGCTGCTGCGCTCCTCCAGGTAGAGCAGCAGCAGGGCGCGGTCGAGCGGCTGCTGGTCGGAGATGAAGCGCTGCAGCAGGCGCATCCGGTCGAGGCCGTCGCGATCATTGGTGAGGTCGTCCGCGGTGTCGTGCAGCGCTTCGTCGAACGGCACGGTCAGGCGGGAATGCGGCGCGTGGCGGCGCACGTGCCCGATCGCGACGTTCAGCGCGATCCGGTACATCCAGGTGGGGAATGGCCGCGACGGGTCGTAGCCGGGGAAGGCGCGCCAGAGCTGCGTCGCGATGTCCTGGGTCAGGTCGGCGCGATCCTCGGCGTGCCACGCGTAGCTGGCGGCGATCTTGAGCACGATGCCGCGATGCCGGCTCAGCAGCGTCTCGAAGCGGGCGCGGTCGTCGGTGGCCATGGGGGTGGCGATCTCCATCCTCGGCATCGGATCCCGTGCGGCGCTCTGCCGCGTCGGAAAGATGATTCGCGCGGCCGGCGAATATGTCACAGCGGCCGCGCCAGGCAGCCCCATCCGTTGCGGGGATCTTTCACCGTCGCCGCGCCAGGCAGTTCCATCCGTTGCGGGGATTCATCACCGTCGCCGCGCCAGGCAGTCCTATCCGTCGAACTCATCCATCACCGTCGCTACGGGGCTGCGCCAGTGAATAGCCGCGTCTGGCAGTTGCTCTTTGGAAGAGGGAAGAGCGCCTTCGATCGACCGCGCGGGGCGGGAGCCGCGCCGGGGGCGTTGCTCCGCCCTTCGGTCCGGCCATCCATGGCCGGACTCAGGGCCGCAGACCATCCATGGTCTGCTCTCCGCAACACCCCCGGCGCGACTCCCGCCTGAACGTTGATGAGCTTTGGAGGGACTGGCTACCGAGCATCCGAAAACAAATGGCCGAGACGGCGCCCGGGCCGGGGAAATGCGGAGAGCAGGCCATGGATGGCCCGACCGAGCTGCGCAGCACTCCCCGGCCCGGGCGCCGCTGGCTCCGAAGTTCGCGATGGCGCGGCGCAACGCCGCGGCTGCCTCAGTCGGGCGCCTGCGCCAGCATCCAGTCGGCCAGCGCCTGCGCCTCGGGGCGCAGGCGCCGGTGCGAGGGATGGACGATGTAGTAGGCGAAGCGCCCCGTCATCTCCGGCCCGGGCAGTTGCCGCAGCCGCCCGTTCTCGAGCCACGGCGCGACGATGCGCTGGCGCGCCAGGCCGATGCCCAGGCCATGCGCCGCCGCCTCGAGCACGTCGGTGCTGTCGCTGAACACGTAGTGCGGATCGATGCGCACGCCGTGGTGGCCGGCATGGCGGAACCAGTCGTGCCAGCCCTGCCGGTTGTTGTCGGCCAGCAGCGGCAGCGCGGCGATATCGCCCGCGCCGCGGATGCGGGAGAGGCCGGGCAGCGACGGCGAGGCCACCGGGAACATGGTCTCGTCCATCAGGTGCCTGGACGACAGGCCCGGCCAGTGGCCGGGGCCATGGCGGATGCCGAGGTCCGGGCCGCCATCGTCGAATCGGGTCAACGCCACCTCGGTATCGACGTGGACGCGCAGGTCCGGGTGCGCCGCGGCGAAATCCGCCAGCCGCGGCAGCAGCCAGGAATGGGTCAGCGAGTGCAGGGTGGTGACGCGCACCACGTGGCGTTCGTCGCGGCGACTGCGCAGGGCCTGCACCACGCCGTCGATGTCGGTGATGGCGCTGCCGGCGGCATCGGCCAGCTGCCGGCCCTCGGCGGTCAGCGAGACCCCGCGCGCGTGGCGCTGGAACAGCGGCACGCCCATTCGAGCCTCCAGCTTGCGCACGTGATGGCTGACCGCACTGGCGGTCAGATGCAGTTCCTCGGCGGCGTGGGCGAAGTTCTGGTGCCGGGCCGCCGATTCGAACGCCGCCAGGGCCGGCAGCCAGTCCGCTCTGGTCTTCATCGAGCCACAAGTCTGGTTTGTGTCTGGCGCCCAAAGTACGCGCTTGCACCGCTTTTGGCAAAGCCGACAATGGCAAGTCAGACGACTGCCGGAACCGCTGAAATGATCGCCCAACCCAGGCCCGAAACGGCCGCGACACCGTTCGTTCTGCCCGCCCTCGCTGCCGATCTGCCGCAGTCCTGGAAATCCACGGCCGTCGCCGCCGTCGCCGGTGCGCGGCTGAAGCTGTTGCGGATGGACACGCGTCTCCACCCCCACGAGGTCCACGACCACGACGAGGCATTGCTGGTGGTCGACGGACGCCTGCTGCTCGAGGTCGAAGGCAAGGCGGTCACCGTGGATGCCGGCGAGCTGTACGTCGTTCCCGCCGGGACCGTGCATGGCGTCGCTGCAGGCAGCCATGGCACGCTGCTGGTGATCGACCCGCAACCGCTCCGGCTCGAGGAAATATCGTATGCAGCACGACTCCTGTAGCGCCCTGGGCGCCGGTGCAGCGGAGGCTCGGCGCGCGCGAATCGTCGGCGACTGGCTCACGCCGCTGGAGCTGTCGCTGCTCGGCGCGATCTGGGGGGCCTCGTTCCTGTTCATGCGCGTGGCCGCGCCGGATTTCGGCGCGGTGGCGCTGGTGGAACTGCGCCTGGCGCTCGGCGCGGTGGTGCTGCTGCCGTTCCTATGGCGCGCAAGGGCCGCGTTCCCGGCCCAGCTGTGGCCGCGCCTGGCGCTGATCGGCGCGATCAACTCGGCGGTGCCGTTCGTGCTGTTCGCCTGGGCGGCGCGGCATGCGCCGGCGGGCATCGGCGCGATCACCAATAGCATGGCGGTGCTGTTCACCGTGCTGGTCGGGTTCCTGTTCTTTGGCGAGCGCATCGGCACCCGCAGCGCGGTCGCGCTGCTGGCGGGTTTCGCCGGCGTGGTGGTGCTGGCGGCCGGCAAGACCGCCGGCGCCAGCATCGGCTGGGCGGTCGCCGCCGGCACGCTGGCGGCATTCCTGTACGGCATCGGCGCGAACATGGTACGGCGACAGCTGACCGGGTTGCCGCCCGCCGCGGTAGCGGCAGCCACGCTGTCGTGCGCCGCGCTGCTGACCCTGCCGCTGGCGATCGCGCGCTGGCCCCAGCATGAGATCCCGGCCGCATCGTGGCTGTCGGCCGCGGCGCTGGGGGTGCTGTGCACCGGCGTCGCGTTCGTGATGTTCTATCGGCTGATCCAGCGCGTCGGCAGCGCGCGCGCGGTCGGCGTAACCTATCTGGTGCCGCTGTTCGGCGTCGCCTGGGCCTGGATGCTGCTCGGCGAACCGCTGACCTGGTCGATGGCCATCGCCGGCGCCCTGATCCTGGGCAGCGTGGCCCTGAGCCAGCGGAAGGCGGGATGAGCGTAGCGGAGCGCGGTCACGTTGAGTGGTGAAAGCGCAGGTGATGCGAAATGTTCAAGGTCTACGGCGACACGCTTTCCGGAAACTGCTACAAGGTCAGGCTGCTGTTGGCGCTGCTCGATCTTCCGCACGAATGGGTGCACGTCGACATTCTTGCCGGACAGACCCGAACGCCGGAGTTTCTCGCCAGGAATCCCGGCGGCAGGATTCCCCTGCTGGAAATCGGGGAAGGCATCCATCTACCGGAATCCAATGCCATCCTGGCCTATCTGGCCGACGGCACGCACCTGCTGCCCGGTGAACGCCTGCCACGGGCGCAAGTCCTGCAGTGGCTGTTCTTCGAACAGTACAGCCACGAGCCCAATATCGCCGTTGCGCGCTACATCATCCGCTACCTGGGGCGGCCGCAGACGCACGAGGCCGCGCTGCAGGCGAAGACAGCACCCGGATACGCGGCGCTCGCGGTCATGGAAACGCATCTGTCCGGACGAGAGTTCTTCGTAGGCGAACGCTACACGATCGCCGACATCGCGCTGTACGCCTACACGCATGTCGCGCACGAAGGCGGGTTCGACCTGGGCCGTTTTCCGGCGGTGACGGGTTGGCTGGAACGCGTCGGCCGGCAGCCCGGCCACGTCGCCATGGACGATGGCGGCGACGAATGACACTTGGTCGAACAGGAACAGGAACGGCATGACGGCACAGCATCGCGTGGAATTCGATTTCGAGATCGAGTTCACCAACGGCGGCGGCATCCAGGGGCAGGGCTTCCGTCTCGACATCGACGGCGACGACATCGACGATGCCGCGCTGGTCGACTACATCGTGCGCGACCTGCGCCTGCTGATGGTCGGGCCGGCGCGGATCCTCGGCAAGCGGATCATCGCCGAGGCGCACAAGCGCAACCGGCCCGCAGGCGGGCGGTCGCGCGCGATCGTCGAGCTCAGCCACGTGGTGGCCGATGGAACGGTCACCTATCCCGGCCTGCCGGCGCCGCGCATCTGCGATTTCCTCAGCCGGGAACGCTCGCGCGAGCTCTACGCGCACGGTACCGAATTCCAGATCGCTTCGATCGACATGGTCGCCAATACCGGCACCTACGTCGACAGCCCGTTCCACCGCTACCGGGATGGCAAGGACCTGGCGCAGATGCCGGCCGAGGCCTTCGCCGACCTGGAGGCCGTTGTGGTGCGCGCCGACCACCGCCGGGTGCGCGCGATCGATGCCGGGTATTTCCGCGACCGGGAGCTGCGCGGCCGCGCGGTGCTGGTGCACACCGGCTGGGACGAGCACTGGACCCGGCCGTCGTATGCGGTCGACCATCCGCATCTGACCGCGGACGCGGCGCGCTACCTGCGCGACTGCGGCGTGCGCCTGGTCGGCATCGACTCGATGAACATCGACGACACCCGGGGCAGGGAACGGCCGGTGCACACGCTCCTGCTCGGCGCGGAGATCCCCATCGTCGAGCACCTTTGCAATCTGGTGGTGCTGCCCGACGACGGTTTCCGCTTCAGCGCGCTGCCGCCGCGCTTTGCCGGGGTCGGCACCTTCCCCGTGCGCGCGATCGCGACCCTGCGACCGTAGAGTGGAGCTTGCTCCGCTGCTCTCCATTTTCCCGCTCCCCTGCTGCGCCTGCCCCGGCAACCGCGCGAAGGGGCTGGTTGCGTGGTTTGCAAGACCTGCCAGCGTGGCGGGGCCGGGCTTCGGGGAGACGGCAGCGGAGCAAGCTCCGCTCTACGGGGGGGCGAGGCCGAGGGTCCAGGTTTCGGCGATCAGACCCTCGCCGAAGTCGTCGTGCGGCGTCTCGGCGGTCTTGCGGAAGCCGGCTTCGGCGTAGAGGTGGCGGGCGGCATGCAGGTTGGACTGGGTCCACAGCACGATGCAGCGATAGCCGGCCGTACGTGCGAAATGCACGCATTCGCCCACCAGGCGCCGGCCCAGCCCGAGGCCGCGCGCGTGCGGCTCCACCAGCAGCATCCGCAGCCTGGCTTCGGCGCGGTTCTCGGCGGCCAGGAAAACGCAGCCGAGGCGTTCGCCGCCGCGCTCGGCGATCCAGCAGCGCTCGCGCCGCGGATCGAACGTCCGTACGAAGCGTAGGGCGATCTCGGCGACCAGCGTCTCGAAGCGTTCGTCCCATCCGTATTCCCGGCAGTACAGTTCGCCGTGGCGCTGCACCACCCAGCCGATGTCGCCGGGGCGGTGGCCGCGCAGGACGACTTCGGTCGAGGCCGAGGCGATGCCTTCCAGGCCGTCGTGGATGGCGCGCATCGCCGCCAGCACGTCCTCGCGCCGCTCCGGGTCCAAGGCGCCCAGCAGGGTCGCGACCTGTCCGGCCGAACGCCGGTCGAGCATTGCGAAGGTGTGCCGGCCGGCCGGCGTCAGCCGCAGATGGTGGCGGCGGCCGTCTGTGGTGGACCTGGTCCTGGCGATCAGGCCGCGGGACTCGAAGCGCTTGAGCATGCGGCTGAGATAGCCGCGGTCGAGCCCGAGGTCGGTCGCCAGTTCGAACGCGCTCACGCCGGGGCGATGCGCCAGTTCGTACAGCAGGCGCACTTCGGTCAGCGAGTGGGGACTGTCGAGCAGGCGCTCCTGCAGCACGCCGATGCGCTGCGTGTAGTAGCGGTTGAAGCCGCGCACGGCAGCGATCTGCGCGGGGGTCGGGTCCAGCGACATGGCGATCACCTCCTCGGGCCGAGCATCCGCCAGATAGTTGACGAAGTCAACAAATCGGGCTGCACGCCGGCAAGCGCCGTATTGACTGGCGCGGAGGAGGATGCATAGTCTAAAAGCTGGCATGAAAACGTTTTCAGTGCTGGGAGGGATGATGCGACACCAAGCAGCGCAGCGGGCGGCATCGGCGCCCGGAAGCGGCCACGCGCGAAGGAATGCCGGCGCGATCGCCGGGGCGGCGACCTTGCTGTCGATCGTGTTGCTGGTGGGTGCCCACGCTCAACCGGCCGCTGACGCGCCGCCCCGGCGCAAGCTGCCCAACGTCGTCTTCATCCTGGCCGACGACGTCGGCTTCGGCGACCTGGGCGTGTACGGCGGGAAGGTGCCGACGCCCAATCTCGACCGGCTGGCGCAGCAGGGCATGCGCTTCACCGATGCGCATTCCCCGGCCGCCCTGTGCGCGCCTTCGCGCTTCAGCATGCTCACCGGCAGCCATCCCTACCGCAACGGCCGGGCCGGCGGAAGCTGGGACGTCAACGTCAGCTCCGGCTTCAGCCACAACGGGCACCTGACCAGGGCGGGCCGCCACGTCACCGTCGGCGAGATCCTGCAGAACGCCGGCTACCGCACCGCCTTTTTCGGCAAGATGCATCTGGGCGGCGACGTCCGCGACGGCGACGGCGAACCGATCCGCGACAAGGACAAGCTCAACACCATGGATTTCAGCCGCGGCATCGGCGACGGCCTCGGCGAGCACGGCTTCGACTACTGGCTCGGGCTGCCCAGCGGCATCCAGCACGAGCCCTACGCGTATTTCGAGAACGGCAGGTTCGTCCCGGTCGATCCCGGCAAGCCCGCCGACAACTCCAGCACCCGCCTGCTCAACGACGGTTTCTACCTGGTGAGCGGCAACGGCCTGTCCGAGATCGTGGAGGCCGCGAAGGTGCCGGCGCGGGGCGACGTCGACTACGACTCGAGCCAGGCCGGCATCCGGTTGACCAATGCCGCGGTCGATTTCATCGACAGCCACGTGGAAGCGAACAGGGCGAGCGGGAAGGAGCAGCCGTTCCTGGTCTACTTCGCCTCGCAGGCGATCCATGTCCCGCATTCGCCGCCGTTCGATTTCGACGGCGACCCGGGCACCATCGACGAGCAGGTCTACGGCAGGACCGGGGCGATGACCTCCGACGTGCTCTACGAGCTGGACCTGCAGGTCGGCAGGATCATCGCCAAGCTGGAGGAGAAGGGCATCGCCGACGACACCCTGATCTTCTTCACCAGCGACAACGGCGCGCTGTGGCCGCACATCACCCGCTACGGCGATCCGGCGCACGACAACAACGGCCCGCTGCGCGACTACAAGGCCTCGGTCTACGAAGGCGGCCACCGCGTCCCGTTCATCGCCAAATGGGGCGACGGCACCGCGGCCGGCTCGGTGATCCCGCCCGATACCGTTTCCGACCAGCTGATCATGGGCCAGGACTGGGTGGCGACGATGTACGAGCTCACGGGCCAGGACATGCAGGAGGACCAGGCGATGGACAGCTTGTCGCTGCTGCCGGTCCTCACCGGTCGGCAGTCGGAGCGCGAACCGCTGCGCGAGTTCGCCCTCTACCAGGCCGGGTTCGCCTACGAGGGCGCGATCCGCGAGGGCAGTCTCGTGCTCGTAGTCGACAACGAGGTCGGCGCGCGGGAGTTGTACGACCTGGCGACAGACCTGGGCCAGGAAAGGGACCTGATCGACCTGGAGGAATACCGGGACACCGTCGCCAGGCTGTACCGGAAGTTCCGGACCTACAACGATCACGACGACGGCACCGTCGAGCCGCGGACGACCGAGCCGTACCGGATCGCTCCAGGGCGCTAGGGACTAGGGAGCCGATCGTGCGGCGGTACGCCGCTGCTGGGCGCGTCCCAGCCAGATCCCCAGCGCGGCCCAGACCACGGCCAGCGGCAGCACCACGCTGACCAACCCGCCCAGCGCCAGCCCCAGGCGCCCGAGCAGGCCCTCGGTCTGCGCGCCGATCACGTCCCCGGCGCGGTAGACGAAGGTGTCGATGAACGCCTTGGCCTTGTACTTGTCCTCGCGGCCGACCACGGTGTAGAGGGTTTCGCGTGCCGGACGGGTCAGGCCGCGCTGCACGGCGCGATTGGTCGCTTCGAGCAGGATCAGCACGACGAAGGAGCCGTAGATCGCCAGGCCGATGAAGCCGATGGCCGTGGCGATGGGCAGCGCGGCCAGCGCGAACGCCAGGCCGAAACGCTTGATGATGTGCCCGGTGAGCGTCACCTGCAGCGCCAGCACCGCGATCTGCGTCCACATGTCGATGCTGCCGAGCAGGCCGGTGCGCGCGTCGAGATCGTCGACGGCGGCGGCCACCATCTGCAGGCGGGTGAAATAGATGAAGGTCGCCATGACCGTCATGATGACGATGAAGCCCGCGATCCCGGCCAGATAGGGGGAGGAGAACACCGCGCGGAAGCCGGCCCAGGCGCTGCCGCCGATACGCACGGCCTCTTCCGCCTGGGGCGTTGCGAGCTGCGCCTCCGCCGTTCCCGTGCGCCGGTCCGGGCGGATCCAGACCAGCAGCCATGCCGTGGCGATGGCGAGCGCGAGCAGCAGTGCGGCCACCAGCAGCAGATTGGGCGTGCCGAGCGGCTCCGCCAGCCGCGAGGCCAGCCACGGCCCGAAGATCGCGCCCAGAGTGCCGCCGACCGCGATCAGGGCGAAAAAGCGCTTGCCCTGCTCGCTGGAGAACCGGTCGGCCAGCAGCGCCCAGAACACCATGGTCACGAACAGGTTGAACACGCTGAACCAGACATAGAAGACCTGGCCGCTGCGCTCGCCCACCGCGCCCGGAGCGAACAGCAGCAGCGCCCAGAATCCGACCAGGCTCAGGGCGAAGAAGGCGTATGTGGCCGAAATGAAATGCAGGCGCCGGAAGCGGCTCACCATCCAGCCGAAGATCGGGTTGACCAGCAGCGTGGCAACCGCCGTGCCGACGAACAGCCAGCGGACCTCCTCGATCCCGCGCTCCATGCCCAGCGCATCGCGCGCCGGGCGCAGCAGCATCAACGCGGTCAGGATGAAGAAGAAGAACAGGCTGGCGACGAGCACCGGCGCGACTTCGTCGCGCCGGAGGTTGAACAGCCGTGAGAGCATGCCGCGCATCCGCTCGGCTGCCGGGGATCAGGCGAACATCCGGATCAACTCGGCCTGCTGGTCCTCGTCCAGCAGGGCGCCGGTGCCGGCGCCGAGATTGTCGGCCTGGCGGTCGGGCTTGCCGGTCGCCGGGATCACCGCGGTGACCGCCGGATGGCTGATGGCGAACTTGAGGAACAGCTGCGCCCAGCTGGCGGCGCCGACCCCCTCCGCCCATGCCGGCAGCGGCTTGTCCTTGACCTGCGCGAACAGCTTGCCGTCGTCGAAGGCGCGGTTGATCAGGACGGCGACGCCCAGTTCCTGCGCCGCCGGCAGCAGCGAGTCAGCCGCCTGCGGCGCGGTGACCGAGTAATTGATCTGGATGAAGTCGGGCCGTTCCGCGCGCATGATGCGTTCGAGGTCGGCATGACCACTTTCCAGGTAGTGGGTGAGGCCGATGTACTTCGTCAGCCCCTGCTCCTTCAGCTCGCGGGCGTAGGGCAGGGCGATCTCCCAGGCGCGCAGGTTGTGCACCTGCAGCAGTTCCACGCGGTCGGTGCGCAGGCGGCGCAGCGTCTCGGCCCATTGGGCCTCCATCGCGGCGCGATCGTCTTCGGCGATCTTGGTGGCGAGGAAGCAGCGCTCGCGCCAGCCGCCCTCGTCCAGCAGCGCGCCGAGCACTTCGTCGGCGTTGGAATAGTTGGGCGAGGTGTCGAACACGCTGCCGCCGCCCTCGAAGAACACGCGGATGGTTTCCTTCAGCGTCTCGAACTCGCCCGAGCCCATCGGTACCTCGTAGCTGCCGGAGGTGCCGGCGCCGATCGCCGGGATCCGCTCGCCGGTGGCCGGGATCGCGCGCGTCAGCAGTGGGCCGGCCTCGGCCGCGGGCGCCGACGCGACCGGCGGCGTGGGTGCGGAAGTCGCCGGCGCGGCCGGCGGTGCCGGGTTCTCGCGGCTGCAGGCGGCCAGCGGCGCCAGCGCCAGGCCGGTCGCGGCGAGCGTGGTGGAAGTCAGGAAGTCGCGGCGTGAGGTCATGATGGATTCCTCGGCATTGGCGGAAGCCGGCGGTTCGTCCGCTCGGCGGCTGCGCGGGGGATGCAGGCGTGGGCGGGGCGGCTTCCGGATCTCGAAGGGCGAGCGACGATCGGCGCGCCGATCAGAGCATGCCATGGGTCGCGTGACAACTGCATGGCCCGGCAGCATCGAATCGACGGCGACGGGGTGGTCTGCGGGGTGGTGTTGTGCCCGGACGACCGCCGCTGCGGAGCCGGAGCGGCCGGGAGATTCCGATTTCGACATCATCGCGAGGCTCGGTGTGGAGGTGCAAGCGATGCTGGCGCCTGCAGGCGCCGCCTGCCAGCGCGCCGATCGATGAGCGGCTGTGCGCCGATCGCACAGCTTGCGCGCGGTCGAATCCGCTACCGCGCGGGATGCCGCGCCGCCGGCGCCTCGGGTCCCGCGGCCTCCGCCGCGGCTTCGCTGCGCCGGCGATAGAAGGCGAGGGCGGTGTCCTCGAAGTTGCCGATCAGCAGCTTGGCCAGCGGCTCGGCGTACCAGTTGAAGCGGGTACTGACGCGATAGCGCATCTGCAGGGTGAGCCTGGTGGCGTCGCCGACCGGTTCCAGGGTGTAGACCGTATCGCCCAGATCGAAGTAGTCGCCGCCGATGCGCACGTGGTCGTCGAGCGCACGCGGCGGGATCGAGTCTTCGCTGAAGCGGTAGCGGAACACGACCCGGCGCTCCGGGACCCATTCGGTCGCCACCTGGTCGAAACGGATGCCCTTGCCCATGCGGATGCGGCGCACGCGGCCCTCGGCGGTGTCCTCGGTGAGGCCCGACACCGGCAGCGGCACCCCGATGCGGTACATCCAGCCGCGATCGATTTCTTCGGGGCGGATCGCATCGGCGTGGTGGATCTGCTTCCAGACCTCCGCCGGCGGTGCGGCGATGGTGACGGTGCGTTCCACGTCGTCGAGCCGCTGCGGCAGGCCGGTGCCCGGCTCGAACGCGCCGAGCAGCAGCGGAAGCACGGCGACGCTGTAGGTCGCGTGCTTGGGCCAGCGCGTCCAGCGGCAGATCGCGCCCATCGCCAGGCCGCCGAGCGCGCCGAGGGTAGCGAACAGCGGAATGATGAGGATCGCGCAGATCCAGCCCTCGATCAGGATGAGCAGGGTGCCGACGACGAACAGCACGTTGGCCAGGAACGGGGCAAAGAAGTAGTAGCCCCAGCTGCGACGTTGCTGCCGCTCCGCGGCGTAGACGGTCACCGCGCCGACCGCGATGGGAGCGAGCAGGATGAAGCTGCCGGCCATCGCCGAGTAGGCGTGTCCAGGTGCGGCGCTGAAGAAGAGCCGCAACACCAGGCCGACGCCGGCACCGGCCAGGATCGGCCACGGTAGCCGGAACGGCAGGTAGTTGCGCAGCTGGATGGGCGCTGCCGGCTTGGGTGCGGGGGTGCCCGGGGGGAGTTCCGGCTGCCGCTGGTCGGGTGCGTGATCTTCGTTCATTCGTGGAGACTCCTGTAGGCGAGCGCGGCCTCCGCCGGCGCACGGCTGCGCGCGAGGGCGGTGCCGACCAGTTCGGGCCGGTGCGGGAGGTCGCTCGGCAGGCGGATCCCCCAGGCCAGGCCCAGCCGCCGCAGCGCCAGCAGCGTCCACCAGCCCGGGTCCCATTCGCCGGCGTGCAGGCCGAGCCTGGCCGAACCGGGAAACGCGTGGTGGTTGTTGTGCCAGCATTCGCCCATCGTCAGCAGCGACGCGAAACGTACGTTGTGGCCCTGTACGCAGGCGCCACGCACCTCGTGGTGCATCGGGCCATGGTTGTGCGCGAACCAGCCGATCAGCCAATGGCCGCAGATCCCGGCGGTCACGCGGGCGCAGACGCCCCAGAACACGAACGCCCAGCCTCCCCACCACCACAGCAGCAGCGCCCACGGCAGCTGCTGCAGCATCCAGGTGCGCTGCAGGAAGCGGTAGACCGGATCGTCGGCGATACGCGATTCGATGTCGATGCGCGGTGGGCGCGTGAGCCGCAGCTCGCAGTGCAGCTGCCACCATCCGTCGCGCAGGAAGGAACGCCGATGCGCGAGAAAATCGTGGCAGTGCGGCAGGCGCTGCGCGTAGTCGCGCAGATCGTGCGTGCGCAGCAGTGCCAGCGGGCCGGCCAGTCCGACCAGCACGCCGCAGTAGACGAGGAAGTATTCCAGCCATTTCGGACACTGGAAGCTGTCGTGGATCAGCTTGCGGTGCATGCCGAGGGAGTGTCCGAGCAGCAGCATCGCGGCGGTGGAAGCGACGAAGAGCGCGAAGGCGCTCCAGCGGAAGGTGAGCGCGCCTCCGGCCGTCGCGCCGAGCGCCATTGCGATCAGCCAGAGCGAGCGGACCGGCTCCCAGTGCACGGCGCCGTCCACCACGCTGCGCACGTCCGCCGCGCGGACACGGTGATCATCGAGGCTTTCCGGCAGCATTCCCATCCTTCCCTTCCCCTGCATTCTTCGCTGCGCCGCGCGGCGCGCGGTCCCGGGTGGCCCGGTGTGCCGGTCAGCCCTCCTGCGCTGCCGAACTCGACCAGGGCGGGCAGGGGGCGGCCGGCGTCAGCGACAGCAGGGGCATGGGCGAGCCGGTCGGAAAGGTCAGGCAGCATGGTACGGCGCCGCTGGCCTTCTCGACCAGCCGCTGCGCGCTCATGCGGGTGCCCGGTCGCCCGCGTCGATGCGATGCGGATGCGTATAGACCGCATAGCCGTCCTCGCGCGCGAAACCGATCAGGGTGAGGTCGGCGCGCTCGGCCAGCGAGATCGCCAGCGCGGTCGGCGCCGAGATCGCGGCGAGCAGGGCGATGCCCGCGCCGGCCGCCTTCATCGCCATCTCGTAGCTGGCGCGGCTGGTGACCACGGCGAAACCGGCCTGCGGATCGTGGCTGCCGCGCAGCATGGCGCCGATCAGCTTGTCGAGCGCGTTATGGCGGCCGACGTCCTCGCGCAGCAGCAGGATCCGGCCGTCGGCATCGGCCCAGCCGGCGGCATGGGTGGCGCCGGTGCGGGCGTTCAGTGCCTGGCCCTCGCGCAGCTGCCGCAGCGCCGCGTACAGCGCGCGCTCGGCGATCGTCACCCCGGGGCCCACGGCGTCGGGCCGGCGCAGCGCCGCCTCCAGCAGTTCGCTGCCGCAGATGCCGCAGCCGCTGCGTCCGCTCAGGCTGCGCCGGCGCCGTTCCAGCGCCTGCGCGCGATGCCCTGGAATGCGCAGCCGGATCTCCACCCCTTCCAGCAGGTGCCCGACGTTCTCGATGCGCGCCTGGCCCGCGTCGGCGACGATGCCCTCGCTGATCGCGAAGCCGAGCGCGAAATCCTCCAGGTCGGCGGGCGTCGCCATCATCACCGCGAACGGCAGATCGTTGTAGACGAAGGCCACCGGCACCTCCTCGGCGACGTGGTCGTCGTAGCGGTGTTCGCCGTGCCCGCGGCGGCGCTGGACCGGGCGCAGCGCGCTGCCCGGCGGCGCCTGAAGGGGCGGGTCGTCGGGCGCAGCGGCGCTCACGGCCGGAGCGCGGCGGTCTGGTCGGGGAACGTCCTTCTCGTGCGCTTTCCCATCGGTCGTCGCCTCCGCGGAACAGGACCGGAGTCTAGTCGAGGGCGATGCATTCTCTCGGAGCGGCAGGCCCGAGGCCGCCCGGGCGCCAGCGAACGGCAGCGGATCGCGCCGCCGCGTCCGATCCGCGCCGCTGCGCGGCGGGATCGCGGGCGCGCCGCCAGTATCGCCCTTCTCGTGCGCCTGCGCTCGCCCCCGCACCGGCCCTGCCGGGGACTCGTGCCGGTCAGCCGATCGGCTCGTCCAGGATCAGCTGCCGCACGAAGCGCACCGGCGGGGCGCCCTTGGACAGCACCTCGTCGTGGTAGGCCTTGAGATCGAAGGCCTCGCCGCGCTGCTCCTCGACCGCGCGGCGCATGTCGAAATGCTCCTGGGCGCCGGCGAAGTAGGTCGGCAGCTGCGCCGAGGTGAGCTGGGCGCGCACCCACTTGCCGGCGGCCTCGCGCTCCTGCTGGAAGGTGGTGCGGACCATCAGCTCCATGGCCTGGTCGCGGTCCCAGCCGTCGACGTGCACGCCCTGGTCGAGGATCGCGTTGGCCACCCCCCGCAGGTAGAACTTCAGCTGCACCAGGCGGAACAGCGGGTCGCCGTCGAGGTAGCCCGCGTCGGCCATCATGTCCTCGGTGTACACCGCCCAGCCTTCGGCGAACGGGCCCGAGCGCAGCACCGCGCGCAGGGTGGAGGGGTGCTTCACCGAGTGCGCGCCCTCCAGGTAGTGGCCCGGCATCGCTTCGTGGATCGACAGCAGGTGGATCATGCGGTCGTTGTATTCGCGCAGGAACGACTCGCTCTGCTCGTCGCTCCAGTCGTCCGGGATCGGCGAGATCGCGTAGTAGGTGTCGAGGCCCTTGTCGAGCGGGCCGGGCGAGTCGCAATAGGCGACGGCTACGCCGCGCTGGAATTCCGGCATCAGGATGATCTGCACCGGGTCGTCCGGGACCGTCACCAGGTCGTGTTCGCGGGTGAAGGCGGTGGCCTGCGCCAGCGTCTCCTTGGCGAAGTCGACCACCTCGTCACGGCCCGGCTTCTCGGCATAGGCGAGCTCCAGCGCAGCCTCGATCGCCGCCTGACGCTGGTCGTCGTCGGGCTGATCGGGCATTTCCGGCGCGTCGGGCGCATCCTTCAGCACGCCGCGGGCGATCGTGTACATCTCGTCGCGGACGCGGGCGAGGTCGGCCTCGGCGCGCTGGCGGATCTCCTCCCGCGAGAGCTCGGAGTTCAGCGCGAAGCGCAGCTTCCGGTCGTAGCGCTCGGTGCCGATGCGGAAATCGCCGGCGGCGTTCGGCACCAGGGTGTCCTCCAGCCAGGACTGGTGCTCGGCCACCGCCTCGCGCAGGCCGGCGATGGCGGCGTCGAGGCGCTCACGCTCCGCGCCTTCCAGGCGACCCACGTTCGGAGTGATGAATTCGTCGACCAGGGTGAGGATGCCGAGGTTCTGCTGCGCCACGGTTTCGGCGTGGATCTTCGGCACCCGGGCCGGGTCGAGGTTCTCACGTGCCAGCGCGAACAGCGCCGGCAGCTTCTCCATGCGCGACGTGGCCGAGCGCAGGCGCTCGGGCAGCGGCGCGAACTCGCGCGCCATCAGGCCATAGATCGCGCCGCCGGCCAGGCTGTTGTAGAGCAGCGGATCCCAGGCCCAGGACTGCAGGGTCTCGGCGGTCCAGATCTCGCCCTCCAGCTGGTTGCGCAGGATCGCCGCGTCCACCTGGTTCTCGCGCGACAGGCGCGCGGCGTCGATGGCGTCCAGTTCGGCCAGCAGCCCGCGGGCCAGCTCCAGGGTGCGGGCGCGGCCTTCGGCGCTCAGGTCGTCGAGTTCGCCGTCGTAGCGGTGCTCGCCGATCTGCGTGGCGGACACCGGCGAGACTTCGAACCAGCTGTCGAGCGCACGCTGCGAGAGCTGCGCGAAGCGCGCGTCGGCGACGGCGTCCACCGCCGCATCGGCGGTGGAAGGCTGCCCGGCGGCGGGGCCGGTGGGCGCCTCGCTGCGCTGGCAGGCCGACAGCGCGGCGAGCAGGGCGAGGGCGAGCAGGCTATGGCGCATCTTGGGGCTCCGGTGACGGTCAGCCGGGCAGGATAGACGCGGGCAGGCGCCCGCGCATGTGCCGCAAGCCGTGGTTTACGGTCGCCGGAGCCACGGCAAGAATGCGGGGCGGCGGGCCCGCGCCGGATCGACCCGCCCGCGCGCCGGTCCCGCGCGCGCCAGCCGCGCATCATCGGGAGAATCCCCTTGCAACGACGCGATTTCCTCGTACTCGGCGGCCTCGGCCTGGGCGGGCTGGCGCTGCCGCCCTTCGGCCGCGTCATCGCCGCCGAGGACCTGCCGACGCGGCTCGACGTCGCATTCAAGAAGCGCCTGGCCGACGCCGCCCTGGCTGCGGCCACCGATGCCGGCGCCGGCTACTGCGACGTGCGCATCGGCCGCTACCTGAGCCAGTCGCTGATGACCCGCGAGGACAGGGTGGAGAACGTGGTCAGCACCGAGTCGACGGGCGTGGGCGTGCGGGTGATCGCCGACGGCGCCTGGGGCTTCGCCGCCACCAGCGCGCTCACCGAGGACGGCGTGGCGCAGGCGGCGCGCCAGGCCGCAGCCATCGCCAGGGCCAACGCGAAAATCCAGGCCGAGCCGGTGCGGCTGGCGCCGGTGCAGGGCGTGGGCGAGGTGGCATGGCATACGCCGGTACGCCGCAACGCCATGGAAGTGCCGGTGGCGGAGAAGATCGAGCTGCTGCTCGGGGTCAACGCCGCGGCGATGGCCGCCGGCGCCGACTTCGTCGCCTCGCGGATGTTCCTGGTCAACGAACAGAAATATTTCGCCAGCACCGACGGCTCCTACATCGACCAGGACGTGCACCGGATCTGGGCGCCGTTCACCGTCACCGCCATCGACAAGCAGAGCGGGAAGTTCCGCACCCGCGACGGGCTCGCCTCGCCGATGGGACTGGGCTACGAATACCTCGACGGCGACGCGGCCGGACGGGTGGAGCTGCCCGGCGGCGCGGTGGCCTACACCACCTCCTACGACATGCGCGAGGATGCGGTGGCCGCGGCGCGGCAGGCGCGCGAGAAACTGAAGGCGCCGTCGGTCAAGCCCGGCAGGTACGACCTGGTGCTCGATCCCACCAACCTGTTCCTGACCATCCACGAGAACGTCGGGCACCCGCTGGAACTGGACCGCGTGCTCGGCTACGAGGCCAACTACGCCGGCACCAGCTTCGCCACCCTGGACAAGCGCGAGCAGGGCTATCGCTACGGCAGCGAGCGGGTGAACTTCTTCGCCGACCGCGTGCAGCCCGGCAGCCTGGGCGCGGTGGGCTACGACGACGAGGGGGTGAAGACCGGGCGCTGGGATCTGGTGCGCGACGGGGTGCTGGTCGACTACCAGGCCACCCGCGACCAGGCCCACATCCTCGGCCACGAGCGCTCGCACGGCTGCAGCTACGCCGACTCCTGGGCGAGCGTGCAGTTCCAGCGCATGCCGAACGTGTCGCTGGCGCCGGGCCGCGAACCGCTGGACCCGGCCGGCATGATCGCAGGCGTGGAGAACGGCATCTACATTCTCGGCCGCGGCTCCTACTCGATCGACCAGCAGCGCTACAACGCGCAGTTCGGCGGCCAGCTGTTCTACGAGATCAAGGACGGCGAGATCGCCGGGATGGTCGAGGACGTGGCCTACCAGATCCGCACTCCGGAGTTCTGGGGCGCCTGCTCGGCGATCTGCGACGACGGCGATTTCCGCCTCGGCGGCTCGTTCTTCGACGGCAAGGGCCAGCCCAGCCAGGTGTCGGCGGTCTCGCACGGCTCGTCCACCACCCGCTTCGACGGCGTCAACGTCATCAACACGGCGCGCAGCCTGGGATAGGGTGGGGCGATGCCCGGCACGAGCGATGTTTCGCGCCGCGTCTATGCCAAAAGTCATTTGACGCTCCTCCGGCTGGCGGCAAGAATCGAAGGGTCATGCCGACAGCCGTCGCGCGTGCGTCCGCAACCCATTCAGCCCGGCCGGCAACGCGCCGCGGCGCCATCACGGGAGAGCTGCCTTGCAACGACGTGACTTCCTGGCCCTCGGCGGCCTCGGACTGGGCGGCCTGGTCCTGCCCTCGTACTTCGGCAAGGCGATCGCCGCCGAGGAGCTGCTGACGACCTTCGATCCGGCGCTCAAGAAGCGCCTGGCCGATGCCGCGCTGAACGCGGCCACCGGCGACGGCGCCAGCTACTGCGACGTGCGCATCGGCCGCTACCTGCGCCAGTTCGTGATGACCCGCGAGGACAAGGTGCAGAACGTGGTCAACACCGAATCCATTGGCGCGGGCGTGCGGGTGATCGCCGGCGGCGCCTGGGGCTTCGCCGCCACCAGCACGCTCACCGAGGACGGCGTGGCGCAGGCGGCGCGCCAGGCCACGGCTATCGCCAAGGCCAACGCCAGGATCCAGACCGAGCCGGTACGGCTGGCGCCGGTCGAGGGCGTCGGCGAGGTGTCCTGGCGCACGCCGATCAGGAAGAATTCGATGGAAGTGCCGCTCAAGGACAAGGTCGACCTGCTGCTCGGCGTCAACGCCGCGGCGATGGGCGCCGGCGCCAGCTTCGTCAACTCGATGCTGTTCCTGGTCAACGAGCAGAAGTACTTCGCCAGCACCGACGGCTCCTACATCGACCAGGACGTGCACCGGATCTGGGCGCCGATGACGGTGACCGCGATCGACAAGGACAGCGGCAAGTTCCGCACCCGCGCCGGCCTGTCGGCGCCGATGGGCATGGGCTACGAGTACCTCGACGGCGCCGCCTCGGGCAAGGCGGTGCTGCCCAACGGCGTGATCAGCTACGGCATGTCCTACGACATGCGCGAGGACGCCGTGGCCGCGGCGAAGCAGGCGCAGGAAAAGCTGAAGGCACCCTCGGTCAAGCCGGGCCGGTACGACCTGGTGCTGGATCCGTCGCACACCTGGCTGACCATCCACGAGTCCATCGGCCATCCGCTGGAACTCGACCGCGTGCTCGGCTACGAGGCCAACTACGCCGGCACCAGCTTCGCCACCCTGGACAAGCGCGAGGAACGCTTCCAGTACGGCAGCGACATCGTCACCGTGTTCGCCGACAAGGTGCAGCCCGGCAGCCTCGGCGCGGTGGGCTACGACGACGAGGGCGTCAAGACCAAGCGCTGGGACCTGATCGCCGCCGGCAAGCTGGTCGACTACCAGACCATCCGCGACCAGGCGCACATCCTCGGCAAGTCCGAGTCGGACGGCTGCTGCTACGCCGACTCGTGGTCGAGCGTGCAGTTCCAGCGCATGCCGAACGTGTCGCTGGCACCCGGCAAGGACAAGCTGAGCGTCGCCGACATGGTCAAGGACGTCGAGAACGGCATCTACATCGTCGGCGACGGTTCGTTCTCGATCGACCAGCAGCGCTACAACGCGCAGTTCGGCGGCCAGCTGTTCTACGAGATCAAGGACGGCGAGATCGCCGGCATGATCGAGGACGTCGCCTACCAGATCCGCACCCCGGAGTTCTGGAACGCCTGCGCGGCGATCTGCGACGAGAGCGACTACCGGCTCGGCGGCTCGTTCTTCGACGGCAAGGGCCAGCCCAGCCAGGTGTCGGCGGTCTCGCACGGCTCGTCCACCGCGCGCTTCAACGGCATCAACGTGATCAACACCGCCCGCTCGCTCGGCTGACCGGCGCCCAGGAGATTCCAAGCACATGACCATCTTCACCGAAGAGCAAGCCAAGGCCATCCTCGACAAGGTCATCGCCCTGTCGACGGCCGACGAGTGCACCGCCACGCTGTCCGGATCGATCGACGGCAACATCCGCTTCGCGCTCAACAACGTCTCCACCAGCGGCATCGTCACCGACGCCGAACTCGGCGTGCAGGTGGCGTTCGGCCGGCGCGTGGGCATCGCCACGGTCAACGAGTTCGACGATGCCGCGCTCGAGCGCGTGGTGCGCCGCGCCGAGGACCTGGCGCGCCTCGCACCGGAGAACCCCGAGTTCATGCCGGCGATCGAGAAGCAGGAATACCGGCCCACCCCCACCTTCAGCGAGTCCACCGCTGCGATCACCCCGGAGTTCCGCGCCCAGGTAGCGGCCGATTCGATCGCCCCGTGCCGCGAGGAGAACCTGGTCGCCGCGGGGTTCCTGGACGACGGCCGGGGCTTCCAGGCCTTCGCCAACAGCAACGGCAATTTCGGCTACCAGAGGGTCACCAACTTCAACTACACCTGCACGGTCCGCACCGAGGACGGTCGGGGTTCCGGCTGGGTGGGGCGTAATCTCAAGGACGCCAGCGACTTCCGTGCCGACCGCGACATCCGCGTGGCCATGCGCAAGGCCAGCGAGTCGGCCGAGGCGCAGGCGCTCGAGCCGGGCAAGTACACGGTGATCCTGGAGCCCGCGGCCGCGGCCGGCCTGGTGTCCTTCATGATGCGCTTCTTCGACGCGCGCACCGCCGACGAGGGCCGCAGCTTCCTGTCCAAGAGGGGCGGCGGCAACAAGCTCGGCGAGCAGGTCTACGACCCGCGGGTCAACATCGTCGCCGATCCGTGGCACGCCGACGCCCCGGTGATGCCTTGGGACGACGACGGCCTGCCGCGCGAGCGCATGCCGATCATCGAGGACGGCAAGGTGGTGGCGCTGGACTATTCGCGCTTCTGGGCCAAGGAGCAGGGCAAGCGCGCGGTCGGTCGCCCCGGAAACCTGTTGATGGCCGGCGGCGACAAGTCCACCGCCGAGCTGATCGCCGGCACCCAGCGCGGCATCCTGGTCACCCGTACCTGGTACATCCGAATGGTCGACCCGCAGACGGTGCTGCTGACCGGGTTGACCCGCGACGGCACCTTCTACATCGAGAACGGCGAGCTCAAGTATCCGGTGAAGAACTTCCGCTTCAACGAGTCGCCGGTGATCATGCTCAACAACATCGAGGAACTGGGTCGCCCGGTGCGCGTGGCCGGCGACGAGTCCAGCTTCGTGATGATGCTGCCGCCGATGAAGCTGCGCGACTTCACCTTCACCTCGCTGTCGGACGCGGTGTAGCGATGCGCTGCGCGAGCCCGTGCTCCTAGGGTCCCGCCGCCTTCCCCGTGCCCGGGGAAGGCGCGGTCCGGGGGGCGCATGAATCGCGCCGGGTTCCTGCGGTTGGCGCTGGGCGCGGCGGCGTTCGCCGCGCTGCCGCGCCCGCTGCGCGCCGCCGCCGCGTACGACTTCTGGTTCACGCGGTTGCGCTACGACTCCGGCAACTGGGACGTCGACGCACGCATGCCCTCCAACGTCGTCACCGCGCTGATCGACTACACCAACCTGCGCGTCGATCCCGAGGAGCGGGTAGTGGACCTGGCCGACCCGGCGATGCTCGAAGCGCCGTTCTGCTACCTGGCCGGACACAAGCTGGTCGAGTTCAACCCGGCCGAGCGCCGCAACTTCGAACGCTACGTGCGCAGCGGCGGCTTCGTCTTCGCCGACGACTGCAACCACGACATCGATGGCCTGTTCGCGAAGTCGTTCGAGGCGCAGATGGCGTCGGTCTTCGGGCCGCGCGCGCTGCGCAAGCTGCCCAACGACCACGCCCTGTACCGCAGCTTCTTCCGCTTTCCGGACGGCCCGCCCGCCACCAGCTTCGAACTCAACGGCTGGGGCGACGACCTGGTGCACGACTACCTCAAGGGCATCGAGATCGACGGCCGCCTCGGCGTGCTCTACAGCAACAAGGACTATGGCTGCGAATGGGATTACGACTGGCGCAACAAGCGCTTCCTGGCCGAGGACAACACGAAGTTCGCGGTCAACATCGTCATGTACGCGCTGACCGCATGAGCCCGCCCCCGTCGTAGAGCGGAGCTTGCTCCGCTGCTGCAGGCTCCGAAGCCTCGCGTAGAGCGGAGCTTGCTCCGCTGCTTTTCGGCTTCGGAGCCCGCGCAGCCGAGCAAGCTCGGCTCTACAGGGGGCTCCGGGGCCTAAGCGGCCGGGGGAGCCGGGTTGTGGCGGCTGCACCACGAACCTTCTTTACGATTCCACAGGCCACTCCATGACCGACACCGTTTCAGAATCCGACCTCCAGGCGCGCATCTCCCGCCTCGCCCCGCTGCGCGACGCGATCGGCCAGGCCGTGGTCGGCCAGGCGGAGGTGGTCGAGCAGCTGCTGATCGGCCTGCTCGCCGGTGGCCACTGCCTGCTCGAGGGGGTGCCCGGACTCGGCAAGACCCTGCTGGTGCGCACGCTGGGGCAGGCGCTGGCGCTCGATTTCCACCGCGTGCAGTTCACCCCGGACCTGATGCCCAGCGATATCCTCGGCACCGAACTGCTGGAAGAGGACCACGGCACCGGGCACCGCCACTTCCGCTTCCAGCAGGGGCCGGTGTTCACCAACCTGCTGCTGGCGGACGAGCTCAACCGCACTCCGCCCAAGACCCAGGCCGCGTTGCTGGAGGCGATGCAGGAGCGCACCGTGAGCTACGCCGGCGTCACCCACGACCTGCCGTCGCCGTTCTTCGTGCTGGCCACCCAGAACCCGATCGAGCAGGCCGGCACCTATCCGTTGCCGGAGGCGCAGCTGGACCGCTTCCTGCTGCAGATCCGCGTCGACTATCCGGACGAGGGCGAGGAGCGCGCGATCCTGGCGCAGACGACCGGCGCGAAGATCCCGCAGGTGCCGCAGGTGATGGAAGGCGACGAGGTGCTGGCGCTGCAGGCGCTGGTGCGCGAGGTGCACGTCGGCGACGAACTGCTGACATGGATCACCCGCCTGGTACGCGCCAGCCGGCCCGGTGAGGGGGCGCCGGACGCGGTGCGCCGCTTCGTGCGCTGGGGCGCGGGCCCGCGCGCAGGACAGTCGCTGGTGCTGGCGGCCAAGGCGCGCGCGCTGCTGCACGGCCGCCTCGCCGCCACCCGCGAGGACGTGCTGGCGCTGGCGGCGCCGGTGATGCGCCATCGCCT
This sequence comes from Luteimonas salinisoli, assembly GCF_013425525.1. Taxonomy (GTDB): domain Bacteria; phylum Pseudomonadota; class Gammaproteobacteria; order Xanthomonadales; family Xanthomonadaceae; genus Luteimonas; species Luteimonas salinisoli. The sequence goes on from NZ_JACCKA010000045.1 coordinate 46,257, forward strand.
GCTGCTGTCGTTCGCCGCCGAGGCGGAGCAGGCCGACGCAGACGCGGTGATCGCCGCGCTGCTGCGCGACGTGCCGTTCCCCGACGCCTGACCGGCCGGCGCCGTGTACGACCCCGTCCCGCCCGAGGTCCGCGCCCGGCTGCGCGCGCTGCGAATCCTGCCGCGCCGCGCGGCCGGCCGCCGCGGCATCGGCATGCACCATAGCCGCAGCCGCGGCGCGGGCCTGGAGTTCGCTCAGTACCGTGCCTACGAGCCGGGCGACGAACCGCGCCAGATCGACTGGAAGCTGTACGCGCGCAGCGACCGCTTCTTCGTGCGCGAGGCCGAGCGCGAGAGCCCGCTGACGGTCTGGGTGCTGCTCGATGCCAGCGCGTCGATGGTGCAGGCCGACGGCGCGCGGCCGGACTGGACGCGGCTCGATGCGGCCAGGGCGCTGGCCGCCTGCATCGCCGAAGTGGCGATGGCGCAGGGCGATGTCTGCGGACTGGTGGCGCTGCGCGCCGCCGGGCTGCAGCTGGTGCCGCCCGGATCGGGTCCGCGCCAGCGCGACCGCCTGCTGCTGGTCCTGCATGAGCTCGCCGCGGAGGGTGGATTTCCCGACCCGCAGCGGCTGGCGCCGCTGTGGGAGCGGGTCGCGCCCGACGATCTGGTGGTGCTGCTCGGGGACTGCTTCGACGAGGACTGCATCGCCCTGGCCGAACGCCTGGCCGCGGCGCGGCGCGAGGTGCTGGCGATCCAGCTGCTGACGGTGGAGGAACGGGATTTCCCGTTCCGCGACGGCCGCCGCTTCATCGACCCCGAGACCGGCGAGGAGCTGCTCGGCGACGGCGCCGCGCTGCGCGCGGAGTTCCTGGAACGCTTCGGCGCGGCGCGGCGCGCGCTGCGGTCGCGCTTCGACGCGGCCGGCATCCGCCATGCCGAATACGTGCTCGACCGGCCGCTCGACGAGCCGCTGCGGCGGCTGTTCGGTGCCGGACGCGATCCGGGGGGCGCATGAGCTTCGGCCTGCTGTTGCCCGCGGCGCTGGCGGCCCTGGCGGCGCTGCTGTTGCCGCTGGCGATCCACCTGGCGCGCCGCAGCGAGCAGCGCCCGACCGCGTTCGCCGCGCTGCGCTGGCTGCGCCGGCGGCCGAAACCGCGGCAGCGCCTTCGCTTCGACGAATGGCCGCTGCTGCTGCTGCGCCTGCTGCTGCTGGCGCTGCTGGTGCTGTGGCTGGCGCGGCCGGTGCTGTACGGCGCGCCGGCAGCGGCGCGCTGGATCGTCGCGGCGCCCGGCATCGAGCCGGCGGCGCTGGCCGCCGCCGCCGAGGACGGCGAGGAGATCCAGCGGCGGTGGCTGGCGCCCGGCTTCCCGCCGCTGGCCGAGCCGGAGCCGGACGGTCCGCTGCCGCTGAGCAGCCTGCTGCGCCAGCTCGACGCCGGGCTGCCCGCGGAGGTCGCCCTCACCGTGCTCGTGCCCGAACGGATCCAGGGCGTCGACGCCGAGCGCCCGAGGCTATCCCGCGTGGTGGATTGGCAGGTACTGCCGGGCGCGATGCCGGCGTCCGCGCCGCCCGGGCCGCCGGCGCTGGCGGTGCGGCATGCCGCGGAACGCGCACCGGCGCTGCGCTATCTGCGCGCGGCCGCGCAGGCCTGGCAGGACACCGACGGGGCGCAGCCACGCTTCGATGCCGGCGGCGTGGACGTCGCGTTGCCGGCGGCGGACCGGACCCTGGTATGGCTGGTGCCGGGGCCGCTGCCGGACGAGGTGCGGCGCTGGATCGATGCCGGCGGTACCGCCCTGCTCGATGCCGCGGCGACGCTCGAAGAAGGCCCGGCGCTGCGGCCGCTGTGGCGCGACGATCTGGGCATGACGCTGGCCGAGGGCGGCGCGTTGGGGCGCGGGCGGCTGCTGCGCCTGACCCGGGCGCTGGAGCCGGCGGCGATGCCGCAGTTGCTGGAGGCGGCGTTCCCGCAGCAGCTGCGCGCGCTGCTCGAGCCGCCGCCGGCGCCGGCGCGCGCACGCGCTGCCGACCATGCGCCCGAGACCGGCATGGCCGCCTGGGCGCAGCCGCCGCGCGAGCTGCAGCCCTGGTGGGCGGTGCTGGCGGTGCTGCTGCTGCT
>NZ_JACCKA010000046.1 GCF_013425525.1 Luteimonas salinisoli
CCCTGTGCAGCTCTCCGCAACACCCCCGGCGCGACTCCCGCTGAGACGTTGGTCGGCTTCGGAGGGAGTGGCTACCGAGCATCCGAAAGCGAATGACCGGTGCGGCGCCCGGGCCGGCCCGCACAGTGTCACGGGTCTGCGGCGGCGAGTCGGCCATGGCTCCGGAGCCTGTGCAGCCGAGCAAGCTCGGCTCTACGGGGGGCTTCGATGCCCGCGTCGCCGGCCTGGTCCAGCTTTGGTAGAGCGGAGCTTGCTCCGCTGCTCTCGGCTCCGGAGCCTGCGCAGCCGAGCAAGCTCGGATCTACCGGCTCCGGAGCCTGTGCAGCCGAGCAAGCTCGGCTCTACGGGGGCTTCGATGCCCGCGTCGCCGGCCTGCTCCAGCTTTGGTAGAGCGGAGCTTGCTCCGCTGCTCTCGGCTCCGGAGCCTGCGCAGCCGAGCAAGCTCGGCTCTACGGGGGCTTCGGTGCCCGCGTCGCGGGTCTGGTCCAGCTTTGTTCGACCTGCGAAGCGAAGCGCAGCCAGGGTCGATCTCGCGGGGTGGGAGCCGCGTCGGGGGTCTTCGCGTGGCGCGGCTTGCCGACCAACCGCAAGCGCGGTCCGGCCGCTAGCGCGACCCCGTCAGCCTGGCCAGCTCCAGCTCGCAACCGAGCAGGAAGTCGAACGCTTCCAGGTGGCGGCGCGCCTCGGCCATGTCGCGGCCCCATGCGTACAGGCCGTGGCCGTCGATCAGATAGCCCCAGAGCGGGCCCCGGTCGAGCAGCGCATCGACCTGCGCCGCCAGGGTCGGCATGTGCTGGCTGTTGGGCAGCACCGGCACGTTGACCGCGGCCTCGTGGGTGGTGTTGCCGGCGAAGGCCTTGAGCAGCTCGTAGCCCTCCAGGCGCACGTGGCCGGCGCCGGCGAACAACCGCGAGGCGACGGTCTGGTGCTGCGAGTGCGTGTGCAGGATGCAGCCGATGTCCGCGGAGCGCCGGTACAGCTGCGTGTGCAGCAGGGTCTCGGCCGACGGGCGGTGGTCGCTGCCCACGGCCGCGCCGTCGAGGTCGACGACCATGATGTCCGCTTCGCGCAGGCGCCCCTTGTCGCGTCCCGACACCGTGATCGCGGCGTGGCGCTCGTCGATGCGCTGCGAGAAGTTGCTGCTGGTGGCGGGGGTCCAGCCGCGCGCGGCGAGTTCGCGCACGTTGACGATGAGTTCCCCGGCCAGCTCGCAGAGGCGGTGGGAATCGTAGGGCTGGGCGCTCATGGGGAGAAGTCTAGCTTGAAAGCGGTGATTGGTGATTCGTGATTCGCAAGGGCGAAGGCGGGCGCTCGCGATCCTGGCGCAAGCCGGAATCGAACTGGCTTGCGAAAAGCGAGATGGATTCAGCATGCCCCGGAACGAGGTCCATCGGGTCCACGTTCTTGCGAATCACCAATCACCAATCACCAATCACGGCCTTCAAACCACCGCCCGCACCAGCACGATCAGCACCAGAGCGGGCGCGACCACGCGCATCAGCCAGCGCCATGCCGTGAACAGGGCTTCGGGCATGTCGGACAACTGCTCGCGCAGGATGGTGCGGTTGAGCGCCCAGCCGGCGAACAGCGCAATCAACAGGCCGCCCAGCGGCAGCATCAGGTCGTTGGCGATGAACTCGATGAAGGACATGATGTCGCGGTTCAGGATCCGCACGCCCGACCACAGGTTCAGCGACAGCACCGAGAGCAGGCCGAGCAGCCAGGACAGGCCGGCGATGGTCAGCGCGGCGCGCTTGCGGTGGCCGATGCCGAACTTCTCGACCAGGAACGCCGTGGCCGGCTCCAGCAGCGAGATCGACGAGGTCCAGGCCGCGACCGAGAGCAGGCCGAAGAAGAGCAGCCCGTAGACGATTCCGAACGGCATGGACTCGAACGCGAGCGGCAGCGAGGTGAAGATCAGCCCCGGGCCGCCCCCCGCCGGGTCGAGCCCGAACGACAGCACCACCGGGAAGATCGCCAGCCCCGCCAGCAGCGCCACCGAGGTGTCGGTCAGCGCGACCGCGATGCCCACCCGTCCGATCGACACGCCCTCGCGCGGCAGGTACGCGCCATAGGTCATCATCGTGCACATGCCCAGGCTGAGGGTGAAGAACGCCTGGCCCATCGCGCTGAGGAAGGTGCCGCCGGTGATCACCGACCAGTCCGGGCGGAACAGGAATGCCGCCGCCTGGCCCATGAAGCCCGTGGTCATGCCGTAGACCACCAGCATCAGCAGCAGCACGAACAATGCCGGCATCAGGAATCGGACCGCGCGCTCCAGGCCCTTCTCCACGCCCAGCGCCACCACCGCCACGGTGAGCAGCATGAACAGCGCGTGCCAGAAAGTCAGCTCGAGCGGGTCGGACAGCAGCGCGGAGAAGGTGGCGCCGGGGTCGGTGATGGCGGCGCCGCCGACCAGCTGCTTCAGGTAGAGAAAGGTGTAGTGCAGCGTCCAGCCCGCGACCACGCTGTAGAAGCTCAGGATCAGGATGCCGGCGACGATGCCGACCCAGCCGATGGCCACCCAGCCGCGGCTCGTGCCGCTGTCGCGCGCCAGGCCGCGCAGGGTATTGATCGGGCTGACCCGGCCGTGGCGGCCGATCAGGATCTCGGCCATCAGGATCGGCAGTCCCACCAGCAGGATGCAGCCCAGATAGACCAGCACGAAGGCGCCGCCGCCGTTGTCGGAGGTCATGTAGGGGAAGCGCCAGATGTTGCCCAGGCCCACCGCCGAGCCGGTCGCGGCGAGGATGAACATCAGGCGCGAGGACCACATGCCGTGGATCGAGGTCTTGTCCATAGGGAATCCGGAAGTGCTTGCGTGGATCGGGGATCGGTCAGTCGCGCGCGGGCGCGGCCTGGGCGGGTGCCGGGTCGGGTGTGGCGTCGGCCTGCGCCGGCAGTCTCAGGATCTTGAAGCCCGCATACGCCAGCACCAGCGCCACCAGTGGACTGGCCAGGTTGAAGAACGCATACGGCAGGTAGTCGAACGTGGCCACGCCCAGGGTGGCGGCCATGTACGCGCCGCAGGTGTTCCAGGGCACCAGCGGCGAGGTGATGGTGCCGGCGTCCTCTAGGGCGCGCGACAGGTTCACCGGCGCCAGGCCGCGGCGGCGGTATTCGGGCTGGAACAGGCGGCCGGTGAGCACGATCGCCATGTACTGGTCGGCGGCCACCGCGTTGGCGCCCATCGCCGTGGCCAGGGTGGCGGCGATCAGCGAGCCGGTCGATCTGGCGGCCTTGAGCACGCTGCGGATCATCCGCTCCAGCAGCCCGGTCTTTTCCATCACCGCGCCGAAGCCCATCGCGCAAATGATCAGCCATACGGTGTTGAGCATGCTGATCATGCCGCCGCGGCTGAGCAGTTCGTCGACCGCGGCGTTGCCGGTCTCCGCCTGGTAGCCGCCGAACAGCGCCGTCCACGCTCCCGAGAGCAGGGCCATCGGCCGCGACAGGTCGGCGTTGCCGGCCAGCGCGACCACCAGGTCCGGCTGGAACACGACCGCGAACACGGCGCCGAGCAGGGCCCCGATCAGAATGGTGGGGTAGGCCGGAAACCTCATCACCGCCAGCGCGAACACCGCCGCCATCGGGATCAGCAGGTGCCAGCCGAGATCGAACCGGGCGCCGAGCACCTGCGGCAGGTCGCCGAAGGCGGCGCCGTCGCCGGTGCCGCCGCTGCCGCCCAGGCCGATCAGCGAGAACAGCACCAGGGCGATGGCGATGCTGGGGCCGGTGGTCCAGATCATGTGGCGGATGTGGGCGAACAGCTCGCTGCCGGCCGCGGCCGGGGCGATGTTGGTGGTGTCCGACAGCGGCGACATCTTGTCGCCGAAGTAGGCGCCGGAGATGATCGCGCCGGCGGTGATCGGCAGCGACATGTCCAGCCCCTGGGCGACGCCGATCAGGGCGACGCCGAGAGTGCCGGCCACGGTCCACGAACTGCCGATCGCGATCGCGACGATGGCGCAGATCAGGCAGGCGGCGGGGTAGAAGTAGGCCGGATGCAGCAGCTGCATGCCGTACACGATCAGCGTCGGCACAGTTCCGCTGAGGATCCAGGTGCCGATCAGCGCGCCCACGGCCAGCAGGATGAAGATCGGTACCACAGCCACCGAGATGCCGTGCACCAGGGCGTCCTGGATCTCCTGCCAGCGCTGGCCGTTGCGGATGCCGACCAGGGCGGCGATGCCGGCGGCCAGCAGCAGCGCGATCTGGTTGGCGCCGTAGGACGCATCGTCGGCGTACAGGTACACCGCGGTGGCCAGCGCGGCGACCAGGAACAGCAGCGGCAACAGCGCCTGCGGCAGGGTGGGGTCGCGCGGCCCGGTCTTCGTCATCGAGGCGCGCTCAGGCAGCGGCCGGCGCGCGCCGGTAGTTGCGGATCTCGCCGCTGCGCACGCGCGCCAGGTAGTGCTCCACCTCGCGCCGCACCACCGGCGCCAGCAGGTAGACGCCGATCAAGTTGGGCACCGACATCACCAGGATCATTGCGTCGGAAAAGTCCATCACCACGCCGAGGTTGGCGGAGGCGCCGATCACGACGAACACGCAGAACAGCAGCTTGTAGGCCAGCGCCACGGGGCGGGACTCGCCGAACAGGTAGCAGGCCGCCTTCTCGCCGTAGTACGACCAGGCCAGCATGGTGGAGAAGGCGAACAGCAGTACCGACACCACCAGCAGGTACGGGAACCACGACAGCACCGAGGCGTAGGCCATCGAGGTCAATTGCACGCCGTCGCCGACGCCGTCGACCTGGTACATGCCGGTGATCACGATCACCAGCGCGGTCATGGTGCAGATCACCACCGTGTCGATGAACGGTTCCCACAGCGCCACCAGCCCTTCGGAGGCGGGCTCGTTGGTGCGCGAGGCCGAATGCGCGATCGCGGCCGAACCGACGCCCGCCTCATTGGAGAACGCGGCGCGGCGGAAGCCCTGGATCAGCACGCCGATGAAGCCGCCGTAGCCGGCTTCCGGGGTGAACGCGCCATCGAAGATCGCGCGGAACGCCGGGCCGATGTTGCCGATATCGGCAACGATGATGTACAGGCCGCAGGTGAAGTACAGCAACGCCATTATCGGCACCAGCTTGCCGGTCACGCGCGCGATCGACTTCAGCCCGCCGATGATCACCACCGCCACCAGGATCGCCATCACCACGCCGAACAGCCAGCCTTTGCCGGCCAGCCAGCTGTCGGCGCCGCCGCTGACCTGCAGCATCAGCTGGAAGCTCTGGTTGGACTGGAACATGTTGCCGGCGCCGAGCGAGCCGCCGATGCAGCAGATCGCGAAGACCACCGCCAGCACCTTGCCGAGCCCGGCCAGCGACGGGCGCTGTTCGGCGATGCCGCGGCTGAGGTAGTACATCGGCCCGCCCGAGACAGTGCCGTCGGCGTTGATGCGGCGGTACTTCACGCCCAGGGTGCACTCGGCGAACTTGGAGCTCATGCCGAGCAGGCCGGCCACGATCATCCAGAACGTCGCGCCCGGCCCGCCGATGCCGATCGCGATGGCCACGCCCGCGATGTTGCCCAGACCGACGGTGCCCGACAGCGCGGTGGCCAGCGCCTGGAAATGGGTCACCTCGCCCGGGTCGTCGCGGCGTGAGAAGTCGCCGCGGATCAGCCGGAAGCCCTGGGCGAAACCGCGCAGGTTGACGAAGCGGAAATACAGGGTGAAGGCGAGCGCCGCGATCAGCAGCCACAGCACCACGAAGGGCATGCTGGCGCCGAAGCCGATCGGAACCGGGTGGAACACCAGCCACGAGACGCCGTCGGCGACCGGCTTGAAGGCGTTGTTGATGGCTTCGTCGAGGCCGGACCCGGTGGCGGGGGCCGCCGATACAGCCGCGGGGGCCAGGGCCGCGAGCGCCGCGGCGGCGCGCCCTGCTGTCCTCATGCGCAGGCCCCGAAGGGCGCGGGAATGCGGGTCAGGGGCACCCGGCGACGGGCGGTCTGGCAGCGGCGGATGCGCACGTGGAGGTTCCCCTGGTCTGGCATGGCCGGTCGATGCGGCTGGCGTACCTTGCCAAAGCGCGCAGGGGATCACAAGCGGCGCTCGCGGCGGGCGTTCGGCGCGCGCTAGACTGCGGCCCTTCCCGGATGCGATTGCGGCACCGCAGCATGATTTCTGCTTCCCCTTTGCCGCCCCTGGCGGCGTCGTTCGCCGACTATGCCGCGCGCTGGCCAGGCGAGGCGGCGTGCGCGGAGCTGTTCATCGCCCTGGTCGGCGACCCCCAGGACCCCTTCGTGCGCGCGCGACTGGACGGGCACTTCACCGCCTCGTCGCTCGTGCTCAGCGGCGACGGCCGCCGCACGCTGCTGACCCACCACCGCAAGCTGGGGCTGTGGCTGCAGCCCGGCGGCCATGCCGACGGCGACCGCGACCTGGCGCGGGTCGCGCTGCGCGAGGCGGAGGAGGAAACCGGACTGCGCGGCCTGCGCCTGGAGGGTGGCATCCTCGATCTCGACCGTCACCGGATCCCGGAGCACCGCGGCGTTCCGGAACACTGGCACTACGATGTCCGCTATGTCGTCCGCGCCGGCGCCGACGAGCGGTTCCTGGTCAGCGACGAGTCGCACGCGCTGGCCTGGCGCGCGCTGGACGAGGTCGCCGACGATCCGGCGCTGGATCCGACGCTACGGCGCATGGCGCGCAAGTGGCTCGGTCTCGGCGGGACCACAGCAGCTGCCACGACGCCCGCGGCCTGAGCTGCGACGCGAGGGTCTCATCGTCGAGCGCCGTCCGGGCTAGGCAGGCCGGCGGACGCCGAGGAGGGTGCCTTCGTCGTGCAGGCGTTCGAGCATCGCCGCGCCTTCGGAGAGGAAGGGTTCGGCGTCGGGCGCGCCGGCCTCGGCGGCCAGTTGCCCCAGGCATTCGCTGCCGCTGTGCGCCTCGTTGCCGCCGAGGATTTCCAGCAGCCGGTAGACCAGCGGCGATAGCGCCGAGAAGCGCACCTCGCCGGCGGCGTCGCGGCGCACCAGCATCAGGGTCGGCGCTTCCGGCGGCTGCAGCGGGCGAAACTGCGGACCGATCCGGTGCACCGGCCAGCGGTAGGCGAGCGCCCAGGCCAGCGGCGAGACCACCGGGATGCCATCGAGCAATGCCGCGGGCGCGTCGTCGGCGGCAACCGGATCGTGCGGCGGCAGCTCGTCTGCAGCGATCTGCAGCCCCAGTTCCACCCATTCGTAGTGCGCCAACTCAGGCAGCCACGGTGGATCGCCCACGGCCTGCTCGGCGCGGCCTTCGAGAAAGCGGACGAACTCGCGTCCGATCTCGGTGAACAGCGGTGTGCGGCTGCGGTGCCTGGCGAAGAACTCGCGCACCAGCGCACGCCAGTCGTCCTCACCCAGGGTGCGGCGGATCACCGGGAAATTGCCGGAGAGCAGGCTGCGGATGTTGTTGTGGAACAGGTCGCGATAGACCGCCAGGCGGCGGTCCTCGATGTCCGGCGGCGGCGGGTGGCGCCCCGGGTCGCGCAGGTGCCGCGCCAGCGCGAACTGCTGCGCGCGCAGCGTCTCGAAGGGGTCAGGCATGTCCGGCGGCGCGCGCCTGTCCCGCACCGTCGCGCTGCAGGTCGCGGATGCGCTGCAGTTCCACCAGCAGTTCGGCGAACGGCGGGAAGTTGAAGTCGCGCTCGAGCAGCGTGGGGCGCAGGCCGTGCAGGCGATAGGCCTGGCGCAGCAGCTCCCAGACCTCGGGAATGACCGCCGCGCCGTGGGTGTCGACCTTGAGGTCCTCGGCCTCGTCGTAGTGCCCGGCGACGTGGTAGCTGGCGATCCGCGCCGTCGGCATCCGCGCCAGGAACTCGGCGGCGTCGTAGCCATGGTTGACCGCGTTGACTTGAATGTTGTTGACGTCCAGCAGCAGGTCGCAGTCGGCCTCCTCGAGCACGGCGAGGATGAAATCGGCCTCCGCCATCGCCTGGTAGGGCGCGGCGTAGTAGGAGACGTTCTCCACCGCGATGCGCCGGCCCAGCGCGTCCTGCACCCGGCGGATGCGCGCCGCGGCGTTCTTCACCGAAGCCTCGGTGAACGGCACCGGCATCAGGTCGTAGAGCTGGCCGTCGTCGGCGCAGCAGCTCAGGTGCTCGCTGTACAGCGCCACCCGGTGGCGATCGAGGAACTCGCGCAGGCGCCGCAGGAAGGTCTCGTCCAGCGGCTCGATCCCGCCCAGCGACAGCGACAGTCCGTGGCAGGTCAGAGGATGGCGGGCGGCCAGTGCCTCGAATGCGGCGCCCAGGCGTCCGCCCACGCCGATCCAGTTCTCCGGCGCGCACTCGAGGAAATCGAAGTCGTTGCGCGAGGCGGCCTGCAGCGCGGGCAGCAGGCCGCGCCGCAGGCCGAGTCCGGCGCTGGCGGGAGCGAGCGGGGCGGCCATCGGATTCAGCCGATGCGCCGCGCGCCCGGGTTTGCGGGGACGCGGCGCGGGTGCGTCAGACGGCGCCGCCGCACTGGCCTTCGCCGCACTTGCCTTCCATGTCGCCCTTGTCGCCATGGTGGGCGTCCTTCTCGGCGGCGTCGATGAAACCGTCGCCGTTGGCGTCGATCTCGGCGAACGTGTCGGCCTTGTCCGGATGCGCGGCCTGGAATTCGTCGCGCGAGACCCTGCCGTCGCCGTCGCTGTCGACGCGCTCCATGCCGCAGCGGCCTTCGTGCGCCTTGTCGCCGGCGGTAGTGGCGGCTTCCTGCGCGCCGAGCAGATAACCCTGTGCCAGCGGCGTCATGGCGAAAGCGGAGCCGGACAGCAGCAGGCCGCCGGCGAGCGCGGTGCCGATGGCGACGGCGGTGGGAGTCTTGTTGGGAGTCTTGTTGGAGCGGGACATCGCAATCTCCTGGGGAGCGCGGGCGTCGCCCGCGGGTGGACGGGAGTCTAGCGCCGTCGCGGCGACGGAGCGTTATCGGCGACTAACATGACGCCGCGCGTCGGCCGCCGCACCGATGCGGGCGCGGCGGCCGCTCCGACGACGGCGGCATGCGACCCCGCAGGCGCAAGAGTACGCGCGAAATCCGGCTTCCGGTGCGCCCGAAGCGCCCATCGATGCGGCTGCGGCTGTGCCGGAATCGAGATCCGGGGCCATGTTCAGCCGGCGTTTAGCGTCAGCTGACGGTATTGGTCTCGTCGCGCTTTTCGCGCGGCGGCAGGGCGTCGTCGCCGTGGACCAGGAACCAGATGTTTTCGGCGATGTTGGTGGCGTGGTCGCCGACGCGTTCCAGGTTCTTGGCCATGAACAGCAGATGCGTGCACGGCGTGATCGAGCGCGCATCCTCCATCATGTAGGTCAGCAACTCGCGGAACAGGCCGGTGTAGAGCGCATCGAGTTCGGCGTCGCGGTCGCGGACCCGCTGCGCCGCCTCGGCGTCGTTGCCGCGATAGGCCTCGAGCACGTCGCGGACCTGGCTCACTGCCAACCGGCCGAGCACGTTGAGGCCACGGGTGTGCGGCAGCGGCGGCGACTGGTTGAGGGCGGTGGAGCGCTTGGCGACGTTGGCGGCGTAGTCGCCGATGCGCTCGATGTCGGCCGAGACCCGCAGCGCGGCGAGGATCTCGCGCAGGTCGCGCGCCATCGGGCCGCGCAGCGCCAGTTTCATCACGTCGTGGCTGACCTCCTTCTCCAGCGCGTCGATCGCCTCGTCGTTGTCGATGATGCGCCCGGCGGCCTTGTCGTCGCGGCGCTCGACCACGTCCAGCGCGGCCTCCAGCTGCGAGGCCGCCATCTCGCCCATGCGCAGGATCTCGCCGAGCAGGCGCTGGCGCTCGTCGTCGTAGCTCTTGACGATGTGGTCGTGGGGTTGGGTCATGGTTGAGGGCCGGGAATGGGGAATCGGGAATCGGGAATGGAGAAGCGCGGAGCAACCGCGGTGGAACCGGACTCGGGAGCGGGAGCGCGTCTGCTTTGACGATTCCCGATTCTCGATTCCCGATTCCCGGGGCGCTTCATCCGAAGCGCCCCGTAATGTAGTCCTCGGTCTGCTGCTTCGACGGGTTGGAGAAGATCGTTTCGGTGGTGTCGTGCTCGATCATGTCGCCGAGGTACATGAAGGCGGTGTAGTCCGAGACCCGTGCGGCCTGCTGCATGTTGTGGGTGACGATGACGATGGTGTAGTCGCGCTTGAGCTCCTCGATCAGCTGCTCGATGCGGCTGGTGGAGATCGGATCGAGCGCCGAGGTCGGCTCGTCGAGCAGCAGCACTTCAGGCCGCAGGGCGATCGCCCGGGCGATGCACAGGCGCTGTTGCTGGCCGCCGGACAGGCCCAGCGCGCTCTGGCCCAGCTTGTCCTTGACCTCCTCCCACAGCGCGGCCTGCACCAGCGCCTGCTCCACGCGCTCGTTCATCTGCGCCTTCGACAGTTTCTCGTGGTGGCGGATGGCGTAGGCGACGTTCTCGTAGATCGTCATCGGGAACGGCACCGGCTTCTGGAACACCATGCCGACCTTGCTGCGCAGCCGGTTCATCGGGTATTTCGGCGCCAGGATGTTCTCGCCGTCCAGCAGTACCTCGCCGCGCGCCTCCTGCTTCGGGTAGAGCGCGTAGATCCGGTTGAACACGCGCAGCAGGGTGGACTTGCCGCACCCCGACGGCCCGATCAGCGCGGTCACGCGCTTCTCCGGCATGTCGAAGTTGATGTTCTTCACGGCATGGAAGTCGCCATAGTAGAAGTCGAGGCCGCGCGCGGAGAGTTTGGCCGGCGTCGGCGCTGCGGCGGCGGCGAAAGCTCGTTGCGGCTTGGCTGGGAGGGGGCGGGCGTCGTTCATGACCGGTGTCCGGGAAACGGGAGGTATGGAGATCTGCGCCGCGCCCGTCAGGCGCAGGCCGGCGGGTGCGAAGGCATCGGTGTCGCGATCGGCGATCGTTTCCATCGGCACGGTCTCAATCCTGGACGATGCGGTTGCGCATGACGATCGCGCGGGCCACCAGGCTCACCAGCAGCACGAACATCGTCAGGATGAAGGCGCCGGCCCAGGCCAGCGTATGCCAGTTCTCGTACGGGCTCATCGCGTACTGGAAGATCACCACCGGCACGTTGGCGATCGGCGCCAGCAGGTTGCTGCTCCAGTACTGGTTGTTGAGTGCGGTGAACAGCAGCGGCGCGGTCTCGCCGCTGATCCGCGCCAGCGCCAGCAGGATGCCGGTGACGATGCCGGGCAGCGAGGCGCGGTACAGCACCTGCACGGTCACCTTCCATTGCGGCACGCCCAGCGACAGCGCCGCCTCGCGCATCTGCGTGGGCACCAGCCGCAACATCTCGTCGGTGGTGCGCACCACCACCGGCAGCACGATGAAAGCCAGGGCGATGCCGCCGGCCAGCGCCGAGAAGTGGCCCATCTGCGCCACTACCATGGTGTAGACGAACAGTCCCAGCACGATCGACGGCGCCGAAAGCAGGATGTCGTTGACGAAGCGCACGGTCTCGCCGATCCAGCTCTTCTGCGAGTACTCGGCCAGGAAGGTGCCGGCCAGTACCCCGACCGGCGCGCCGAAGGCGACGCCCAGCAGGCTCAGCACGGCGCTGCCGAAGAAGGCGTTGAGCATGCCGCCGCTGGCACCGGGCGGCGGGGTCATCTCGGTGAACAGGGCGAGGTTGAGCGAGGCGATGCCCTTGCTCAGGGTGGTCCACATGATCCACACCAGCCAGAACAGGCCGAATGCCGTGGCCAGGATGGCCAGAAGCTGCGCGACCAGGTTCTTGATCCGGCGATTGCGGTAGAGGACGGCGGCGCTCACAGGTTGCCCTCCCGGCGGCTGAGCCGGCGCAGCATCAGCCGGGCGATGGCCAGCACCACGAAGGTGACCAGGAACAGCACGAAGCCGAGCGCGATCAGCGACGAGAGATACATCGGCGAGTCGGCTTCGGCGAATTCGTTGGCGATGGTGGCGGCGATCGAATTGCCCGGCTCCAGCAGCGACACCGTCAGGCGGTGGGCGTTGCCGAGCACGAAGGTCACCGCCATGGTCTCGCCGAGCGCACGGCCGAGCCCGAGGAACACGCCGCCGACCACCGCCGAGCGGGTGTAGGGCAGCACCACGTCCCAGACCACCTCGGTGGTGGTGGCGCCGAGCGCGTACGCCGACTCCTTGAGCCGGGTGGGCACGGTCAGGAACACCTCGCGCATCACCGAGGAGATGAACGGGATCACCATGATCGCCAGCACCAGGCCGGCGGTGCCCATGCCCAGGCCCAGCGGGGGGCCCGAGAACAGCGCACCGACCCCGGGGATCCCGCCCAGGTGCGCGTCGACCCATGGATAGACGTGCTGGCCGAGGAACGGCACCAGCACGAACAGGCCCCACATGCCGTAGATGATCGAAGGGATGCCGGCCAGCAGTTCGATCGCCGCGCCCACCGGGCCGCGCAGCCAGCGCGGCGCGATCTCGGTCAGGAACATGGCGATGCCGAAGCTGACCGGCACCGCGACGACCATCGCGATCAACGCCGTGACCAGGGTGCCGTAGATCGGCACCAGAGCACCGAAGTCCTGCAGCACCGGGTTCCACGCGTCGCGCCAGAGGAACGCGATGCCGAACTTGTCGAACGCCAGGCGCCCGCCCCACAACATCGACAGCGCCGCCGCGCCCAGCGACACCAGTACGAACACGCCGGCGGCGGTGACCAGCCAGCGGAAGCCGCGGTCGGCGCGACTGTCGGCGGCGTCGCTGCGCGAGGACGTGTCGATCGGGAGCGTGGTGGCGTTCATCGGCTCGCTGCTGGGCGGCGGGTGGTGGAATGCCGTGCCCGCGCCGTGGAGCGATCCCCGGCGCGGGCCGTCGGGTCGCGGTCAGCGCTGGATTTCGGCCGCCCAGTAGGCCTCGACCTGTTCGACCAGGGGCGCCGGCAGCGGCACGAAGTGCAGCTCGTCGGCCTGCGCTTGGCCGTTTTCCAGCGCCCACGCGAAGAAGTCCAGCGTCTGCTGCGAACGCTCCGGATTCTTCGGCTGCTTGTACATCAGGATGAAATTGGTGGCGGCGACCGGCCACGACTCCGCCCCGGGCGCGTTGGTGATGACCAGGCTGAAGTCCTGCGAGTTCGTCCAGTCGGCGCTCGCGGCAGCCGCCTGGAAGCTCGCGGCGCTCGGCCGCACCCACTGGCCGTCGGCGTTCTGCATCGAGGCGTAGGACATGCCGTTCTGGGTGGCGTAGGCCAGCTCGACGTAGCCGATCGATCCCTTGATCTGCTTGACGTAGGCGGCCACGCCCTCGTTGCCCTTGCCGCCGACGCCGGTCGGCCAGCTGACCGAGGTGCCTTCGCCGACCTCGTCCTGCCATTCCGGGCTGACCTTGGAGAGGTAGTTGACCCAGTTGAAGGTGGTGCCCGAGCCGTCGGAGCGGTGCACGACGTTGATCTTGCCCGCAGGCAGCCGGGCGTCCGGGTTGAGCGCGACGATGGCCGGATCGTTCCACGCGGTGACCTTGCCCAGATAGATGTCTGCGATCAGCGCGCCGGTCAGGCGCAGCTGGCCTGGTTCGATGCCTTCCAGGTTGACCACCGGCACGACGCCGCCGATCGCCGACGGGAACTGCGCCAGTCCGGCTTCGGACAGCTCCTGGGGATCGAGCGGCTTGTCGGACGAGCCGAAGTCGACGGTGCCGGCCTTGATCTGGGCGATGCCGCCGCCGGAGCCGATCGACTGGTAGTTGATGCGGGCGCCGGTGGCGCGCGAATAGTCGTCGGACCAGCGCGAGAGCAGCGGATAGATGAAGGTGGCGCCGGCGCCGGTGATCTGCACGTCGATGCGATCACCGGGCGCGGTGCCGGTCGCGTCCCCCGGCGTCGGGCCGACGGACGGGGCGCCGTCGCCACCGCCGCTGCAGGCAGCCAGGCCGAGCGCGAGGGAGACGGACAGGGCGAGGGCGACGAATGAGCGCTGGATCTGCATGGCGGGACTCCGGAGGAAGCGGCCGGCTGGCCTGTGGAATGCCGCCATAAAATGATGTTTTTGTTACACCGCGATGACAGGAACGGGCCGGTCTGGCGGCGGCCGCACGGTGGCGGGGTTTCGGGCGGGCGTGGAAACAAAAAAAGCGGGCCCGTGGGCCCGCACAAGGAGGGGAAAATCGACAGGGAGGAGAGAGACCCGACGAGCGCGACGCGCGCAGGCGCGCATCCGGCACCGCCATTGCACCGCGCGGGCATGTTCGGCGCGTGTCGGTGCGATGACGCCTGGATGACAGCGGCGGCGCGCTCAGCGGCGGTAGGCGCGAGTCAGGGTGTCCAGATGGACGCGCTCGGCGTCGCGCAGGAGCGGAGCGATCAACATCAGCACCTGGACGATGCCGTCGCGGATCGCCGCCTGCTCGTCCTTCTCGCCGCGCACCGCGGCGTAGTTCAGCCAGAACGTCGCCACAACCAGCAGGTTGGTGCTCACCGCATCCAGCTCGGCGGCCGAGCCGCGGATCACTCCGGCCTGCGCCAGGCCGCGCATCACCTCGCGCGCGCGCTGGTCGGCGCGGCGCAGGATCCGGGCGAAGCGCAACCGCAGCCGACGGTTGCGGCTGAGGATCTCCAGCAGGTCGCGATACAGGAAGCGGTAGTCCCAGATGCACTCGAACACCAGGTGCAGCTGCAGCCAGATGTCCTCCAGCCCGGGCAGGCGGTCCTCGGGGCCGGGCAGGGCGTCGTCCATGCGCTGTTCGAAGCGCGCGAACAGCTGCTCGATGATGTCGTCCTTGTTGCGGAAGTGGTAGTACAGATTGCCCGGGCTGATCTCCAGCTCATCGGCGATATGGTTTGTGGTCACCGTCGGCTCGCCCTGCGCGTTGAACATCGCGAGCGCGCAGTCGAGGATGCGCTGGCGGGTATCGCGCGCCATGGGCGGGTCCGGTGCCGGGCTCAGGCGGTCAGCTTGCCCACCAGTTCCACGTAGCGGCGCATGGCCTCGTCCTGCGGCGTGCCCTGCAGCTTCGCCCAGGCCTCGTACTTGGCGGTGCCGACGAAGTCGAAGAACCCGGGCTTGGGCCCGCTGACGTCGCCTTCGGACCCCTGCTTGTACAGCGCGTAGAGCCGCAGCAGGGTGTCGTTGTCGGGGCGCTCGGTCAGTCCCTTGACATCGATGGCGGCCTGCTCGAAGTCGCGCTTGAGGTCCGACATGCGTCTGCTCCTGGCGGGGTGCGCAGGTGATAGCACGGGGGCATGGGGCGGTCAACCGAGCCGAGCGCAGCGAAACGGCCTGGCCCGTTGCAGGTGCGCGTCGCTGGCGGGGCGCGTGCGCCGTGGTCGCGGGGCCCGGTGGGCGAGCCTCGCTAGGCAGCCCCGGCGCGGCTGGCTATGCTGGGCCTGGAGGCCTCGGGCCCGGCGTGGATGCAGATTCCTGGGAGGGAAGACATGAGCTACTTCGTCACCGGCGCGACCGGTTTCATCGGCCGTTTCCTGGTCGGCAACCTGCTGCGGCGCAAGGGCACGATCCACGTGCTGGTACGCAAGGACTCGCGTGCGAAGTTCGACGCGATCGCCGCGAAGATGGGCTGGGACCCGAAGCGGGTGATGCCGGTGGAGGGGGACATGACCCAGCCGCGATGCGGACTGGCCGCGGCGCAGGTGCGCGCGTTGAAGGGGAAGGTCAAGCATTTCTTCCACCTGGCCGCGATCTACGATCTCACCGCCGGCCTGGAGGCGCAGCAGGCCGCCAACGTCGACGGCACCCGCCATGCGCTCGATCTGGCCGCGGCGCTGGAGGCGGGCTGCTTCCACCACGCCAGCTCGATCGCCGCCGCGGGCCTGTACCCGGGCATCTTCCGCGAGGACATGTTCGACGAGGCGGAGGGACTGGACGATCCCTACCTGCGCACCAAGCACGAGTCCGAGCGGCTGGTGCGCGAGGAGACCCGGCTGAAGTGGCGGATCTACCGTCCCGGGATGGTGGTGGGGCATTCGCAGACCGGCGAGATCGACAAGATCGACGGCCCCTATTACTTCTTCACCCTGATCAAGAAGCTGCGCCAGACGCTGCCGCCGTGGATGCCGACCCTCGGCCTGGAAGGCGGGCGCATCAACCTGGTGCCGGTGGATTTCGTGGCCGACGCCATGGACCACATCGCCCACCGGCCGCGGTTGGACGGTCATACCTTCCATCTCACCGATCCCGAGCCGATGCGCGTGGGCGAGGTGCTCAACACCTTCTGCCGCGCCGGGCACGCGCCGGAGATGACCATGCGCATCGACGCGCGCATGTTCGCCTTCGTGCCTGGAAGCATCCGCACCGCGGTCGGCAACCTGCCGCCGGTGCGCCGCATGCTCGGCATGCTGCTGCGCGACTTCCGCATCCCGAAGGACGTACTGAAGTTCATCACCTATCCCACTCGCTTCGACAGCCGCGAGGCCGAGCGCGCCCTCAAGGGCAGCGGCATCGCCGTGCCGCGCCTGGATGACTACGCCTGGCGGCTCTGGGACTACTGGGAGCGCCACCTCGATCCCGACCTGTTCGTCGACCGGACCCTCAGGGGCAAGGTGCGCAACAAGGTGGTGGTGATCACCGGCGGCTCCTCCGGCATCGGGCTGTCGACCGCGCGGCGCGTGGCCGAGGCCGGTGCGGTGACGGTGATCGTCGCCCGCGGCAGGGAGGAGCTGTTCCGCGCGCGCGACGAGATGAAGGCCGCCGGCGGCAAGGTGCATGCCTACACCGCCGACCTGGCGGACCTGGCCGATTGCGACCGCCTGGTCGCCGAGATCCTCGAAGCGCACGGACACGTCGACGTCCTGATCAACAACGCCGGCCGCTCTATCCGGCGCTCGATCGAGCTCAGCTACGACCGCTTCCACGACTTCGAGCGCACCATGCAGCTCAACTACTTCGGCAGCCTGCGCCTGATCATGGGCTTCATGCCGTCGATGACCCGGCGCCGGAAGGGCCACATCATCAACGTCAGCTCGATCGGGGTGCTGGCCAACTCGCCGCGGTTCTCGGCCTACGTCGCGTCGAAGGCGGCGCTCGACGCCTTCAGCCGCTGCGCCCAGGGCGAGCTGTCCGGCAAGGGCATCAGCTTCACCACGGTCAACATGCCGCTGGTCAAGACGCCGATGATCGCGCCGACGAGGATGTACGAGAGCGTGCCCACCCTGACCCCGGAGGACGCGGCCGAGCTGATGGTCCGGGCGATCATCGAGCGTCCCAGCCGCATCACCACGCGGCTTGGCGTGTTCGCCGCGCTGATCAACGCCGTGGCTCCGAAGGCCTACGAGGTGATCATGAACACCGCCTTCGAGCTGTTCCCCGACTCGGCGGCAGCGCGCGGCGACAAGCCGTCGGCGAAGGAGCGGGCGCCGAGCCAGGAGCAGATCGCGTTCGCCGCGTTGATGCGCGGGGTGCACTGGTAGCCGGGCGGACAGTGCTGCCGGCTAGCCTGCGGGCGCGCCGGCGACCGGCTCAGTACGTCCGGCACTGCCTGAAGCGGACCGGGACCTCGCTGTCCGCCGGCGGGGTGAGCTGCACGCGCGAGGCCACCAGGTCCGGATGGCGTTCGATGAGCGGGCAGATGGCCGCCATCGCGTCGCTCTCGGTATCCAGGAGCACGACCTCCAGGGTGGATTGCGTCGCCCACACGGCGCGGTCGACCATCGGCAGGGTGGCGATGGCGTCGACCACGGTTTCGCGCTGCTGCGCCGCCGTCATCGCCGGGGCGTCAAGCGGCGGATCGGCGGAAGCCTCCCCGGGATGCGCGGTTGCGGCACCGGCGGCGGCGCCTTCGGTCGCGCCGGGAGCACGCGGCGCCGCAGGCGCCGCCGTCGTGGCCGGGAAGTCGGCGGGCGCAGGCCCGGCCGCCGGCAGCAGGAAGTAGAGCGCGATGCCGGCCAGCGCCGCCAGCAGCCACGCCAGCACGATACGCTGGCGGGCGCGCTGCGCGGCGGCGGCACGGATCCCCGCCAGTTGCTCCGGCCGGACCAGGTCGCGCAGCTCCGGCCACAGGGTGGCGCCGTCGAGCAGCTCGATGTTGTGCATCGCGGCGGTCTTGCGCGCTTCGTCCGAGATCCGCCCCTGGGTGAACAGGAACCCGCCGCTGGCGTTCGCCAGCCGCACGTCGTTGGCGAGCTCCTTCACCGTGGCGTTGCCGAGCACGAAGGCGCTGCCGTGCTTGCACGAGAGCAGCCAGCGCTGGCCGTCGCGCTCCAGGGTGTAGTCCTTGTCGCCGGCGGCGACCTCGTGGTCGAACACCCGATTGAAGCCGCGCCGCGCCAGCGCTTCGAGCACCAGGTGGATGAACTCGCGCCAGGAGGTGCCCGAGAGGGCGCTGATGCCGGATCCGGTCTCGTCGCGCTGCAGCAGCACCTGGCGGATGTACAGCGTGGCGCCGCCGCCGAGGAGGACCACGACCGCCGCGACGATCGCCCATTGCAGACCTGCACTCACGCCTTCCACCCCTGTCCTGGTTCCGGGGTCCGCGCAGGCGCGGACGGGCAGGAAGGATAGTCGGAATCGCCGACGGGGTTAAGCGCGCGCGCCGCCGCCGGACGCCCGCCGGTCCGGACCGGCGAGGAGTCGGGACGCGCGGAGACGCCCGTCCCGGCGGCGACGCGAGAGCGGATCAGCCGGCAACCGGCTTGCGGGCGCGGGGGGCGGCGGTGGCGCGCTTGGCCGTCTTGCGCGTGGCCTTCTTGGCGACCGGCCGGCTGGCGGCGACCTTGCGCGCCGCCGGGGTGCTCGACTGCCGGCGCAGTTCCGAGGTCAGGGTGTCGACACGCCGGGTCAGCTCGGTGAGGTCCTCGCGGTTGGGCACGCCCAGCCGCAGCAGCGCGCGCTGCACGCGGTCCTCGAACACCTTCTCCAGGCGGTCCCAGGTGTCGCTGGCGCGATGGCGCGCCTGGTCCACCCGGGATTCGACCGCGTCGCGGACCACGTCGGCCTGGCCGCCGGCGAACCTGCGCGCCTGTTCCTCGACGGTCTGGCCCTCGCGCACCAGGGCCTCGAACAGGCGGGTGCCCTCGGCCTGGGCGCGCCCGAAGGCGCCGACGCCGGCCAGCCAGATCTGCTGTGCGGATTCGCTGAGGCTGCGCGACAGGCGTTCGGCCTGCTCTCCCGCGCCGGCCGACGAGGTGCTGCGGCGCGCGCCGGTCTTCTTCGCGGTTTTCTTGAACTTGGCCATGGATGCCTCCGTTTGCGGCTAGGGTACGGGGCAGAGCATCACGGCGGCGTCTAGAGCATTCACACCACCGGCGGAGCCTTCCGCGGGCGCCGCGGACGGCGCGCGGCGACCAGGCGCTCGGTATCGTCGAGCGCGCGGCGCAGGCGTGCCGTGGTCTCGGTGCTGCGCGGCGGCGGCGCCTGCAGGCCGTCGACCAGACCGCGTTCCTCGTCGTCCAGCACCGCGGCGCGCAGCCGGATCCCGTGCGCGGCCAGCAGCGGCTCCAGTTCGCCGGCGCGGCGGCGCAGGTCGGACAGCGTGTTGCGGTAGGCCAGTTCGCAGATGCGCTGCCGCGAAGAGAAGCTGAAGGCGTTGGCGAAGAACAGCTCGCCGTCGGCTTCGCCAGGCTCGAACACCATCTGGTCCACGCCGGGGTACTGGCGCGCGTACCTCGCCAGCCCCACCTCCATGCGCGACTGCAGCAGGGTGCGGAAGGTCTGCGAGAGCACCGCGGGCAGCCCGCGATCGGCCAGGCGCCGGGGGCCCCGCCCGTCGGCGGCGCCACGTTCGGGAAGGCTGTTGTTGAACGGCACCAGCGGATTGATGCCGATCAGCAGGTCGACGCCGCGCTCCAGCAGCACCGAGGCATGCAGGGTGCGGCGCAGGGCGCCGTCGACGAAATGGCGGCCGCGGACCTCGACCGGGGGGTACAGCCCGGGCAGCGCCGCGCTGGCCTGCACCGCCACCGAGATCGGCACGTCGTCCCAGCCGTCGCCGCCGAACAGCACCGGCTCGCCGGTGTCCAGGTCCACGGCGACCACGTGGAGGCGGCCGTCGAGCCGGCGGAAGTCGTTGCTGCGTCCGCGCCGGGTCAGCACGCCGCGCAGGAAGCGCTCGAGGCCGCGGTTGTCGAACAGGCCCGTGGGCAGCATCCCGCCGATGCCGGGGCCCGAGGCGCGGCGCGGGCCATCCAGCCCGAGTCGGTGGCGCCACCAATGCAGGCTCAGTCGCGGCAGACCCGCGACGCGGCGCAGGTACTCCGGCAGCGCCGGGCGCATGAACATCTCGGGACGGAAGCGCACGTCGTCGCTGTCGCCGGTGATGAGGATCCGGCACAGCGCCGCGGTATCGATGCGGTTGGCCAGGCCGGCGGCGAGGAACGCGCCGCTGCTGATGCCGACGTAGCAGTCCAGGCCGGTGGGATCGAAGCCTTCCAGGGCCTCGTCGAGGGCGCGCAGGGCGCCGAGTTCGTACATGCCGCCGATCGGCCCGCCGCCGGCGACGGCCAGGCCGATGCGCGGCGGGCGGCGGCGGCGCGGCCGGCGCAGGGCGGGATGCAGTGAGAGCATGCGGTCGGACCCGGGAGGAGCGGGGCAGTGTAACCGCGCGGTGCGGGCTTGCCCCGGCGCCGCGCGCGCGCCGATCATGGCGCCATGTCGCGCCAACACGATGTCATCTTGCGGCTGTCGCGCCGGGTCGGCTGGCACCAGGCCCTGCACGATCCGGCCGTCGACCCGCGCAACGGACTGCGCTGGCTGCCGGAGCTGCGGCGCTGGCAGGCGCGGCGGCTGCAGCGCAGCTTCGCCCGGTTCCTCGACGACCCGCGGCGCCGGGCCGCGGCGCAATTCTTCCTGAGCGACGTCTACGGCGACCACGATTTCGCCCGCCGCGACGCCGACATCGTGCGGGTGATCCCGATGATGCAGAAGCTGCTGCCGGCGCGGCTGCTGGACACCATCGCCTCGGCGATCGAACTGGGCGCGCTGAGCCAGGCCCTGGACCTGCGCATGGCCGAAGCGCTGCAGCGGCTGGCGCCGCGCGGCCGGCGCCTGGGCCAGGACCTCTACGGCCGCGCCTACCGCGAAGTCGGGCTGCCGCGGCTGCGGGCGCACCAGATCGCGCTGATCGAGGAGGTCGGCACCGGCTTCGGCCGCGCCCTGAAACAGCGCGGCGTGGCCGCGCTGCTGGCGTTCTCGCGTGGCCCGGCGCGGCTGGCCGGGCTCAGCGAGCTGCAGGGATTCCTCGACCGCGGCTATGCGGCGTTCGAGCAGCTGGGCGACGTGGAGGGCTTTGTCGCCGAGATCGGCGAGGAGGAGCACCGCGCCATGCAGCGGTTGTTCGCAGGGCATCCGGCGCCGTTCGAGCCGGACTGAGCGCCGCTCAGGCCGCGAACTTCTCCTCCAGCACCCGTCGGATCTCCCCCTCGATCGGCCCATGCATCGCCGACAGCAGGAAGCCGAGCTTCGCGGTCACGTGCAGTTCGTCCGGGGCCAGGTCGATGCGGCCCTGCACCCCGGAGCGCTCGAATCCCAGGCTGTCGCCCTCCCAGGCGCATTCCAGGCCGAAGCGCTCGGAGAGCTTCTGCGCCACCTCGTCGATCCGCGCGCGCGCCTCGGGCATCGGCAGGGAGTGGGGGTGGTGGATGTCGATACCTGACATGGCGCGGCTCGCTGGTTGCGGGCGCCCATTCTGGCGTCCTTGCGGCCGCTGTCAAAGCGGGGCGGCGTGCTAGATTCCCGCCGGATGGAAGTCCTGAAGCTTCGATTCGCCTCGGCCGCCCGGCCCGACCTCCCGCTCGGCATCGGCATGTACGGCATCGGGCGCGCGCGCGCGCGCGGCGACCTGGACGTGGTGGCGCCCGGCCAGCCGGCGGTGGTGCGCTTCTGCGTCGACCGCCGTGGCGTCTGGCTGTCGGTGTCCGAAGGCGAGCGCGGCGTGCACGTCAACGGGCGCGAGATCCGCCGCCTGGCGATGCTGCGCATCGGCGATGCGATCTACGTCGACGGGATCGAGATGCGACTGGTCGGCGAGCGTCGCCGCGCCGCGGCTGCGCCGGCGGCGCGGGACGGGAGCCCCGACCCGCGGGTGGTGCTGCGCGGGATCGGCGGCCAGCACCACGGGCGCAGCTTCACCCTGGAGCACCCGCGCACCGTCGGGCGCGCGGCCGAGGCTGACATCCGCATCGACGATGCCGCATTCGCCGAGCGCCACGCGCGGCTGGAGATCGGCGAAGGCGGCGTGCTCCTGCGCGACCTCGGCTCCGACGAGGGCAGCCTGGTCAACGGCGAGGCGGTCCGCGACGCGCTGCTGCTACCCGGCGACCAGGTGGTGTTCGATTCGCACCATCGCTTCGTGGTGGAGGCGCCGGTGCGCGCCTTCGCCGGGCAGGAGCCGATCGCCGAGGCGGTCGCGCGCGAGGACTCGGCCGGGCCCGCCCCGACGCCGGCCGCGGCGTCGCGACGCGGCTGGCGCCTTCCCTGGCTGCTGCTGGCGGCGCTGGGGCTGGCGGCGCTGCTCAGCCTGCTGCTGCTCTACGGCAGCGGCTGAACCGCCGTCCGGCGCAGCCTGCGCCACAGCCGCCAGCCGAGCAGCAGCGCCAGGATCGATGCGTACAGCAGCGGCTCGCGGATGTCCGATTTCACGATCCACCAGAAGTGCAGCACCGCCAGCACGGCGATGGCGTACACCAGCCTGTGCAGACGGCCCCAGTTGCGCCCGAGCCGCCGCATCCAGCCGCGGGTCGAGGTGATCGCCAGCGGCAGCAGCAACAGCCAGGCGGCGAAGCCGACGGTGATGTAGGGCCGCTTGACGATCTCCTCGAACAGCATCGTCCAGTACCCGCCCAGGTCCAGCACCAGCCAGGCGGAGAAATGCAGGCTGGCATAGGCGAACGCGTACAGCCCAAGCATGCGGCGGAAGCGGATCAGCAGCGGCTGGCCGGTGATCTGCCGCAGCGGCGTGACCGCCAGGGCGACGAGCAGCAGGCGCAGCGCCCAGATGCCGAGCCGGTGCTCGATCTCGGCCACCGGATCCGCGCCGAGCGCATCGATGTCGGCCTCGCCGAACACCTGCCAGAACTGCCAGGAGAGGATCGCGAGCGGCGTCAGCGCGAGGGCATGGACGGCGGTCTTGGCGAGGACGAGCGAGGATTTGGGTGGGACCATGGGCCGGCCGGGGAGCCGTCGGCTCAAAACCACTTTTTCAGGTCCATGCCCGCGTACATCGAGGCCACCTGGTCGGCATAGCCGTTGAACATCCGCGTCTCGATGCGGTTGGCGAACAGCTTGCCGGCGCTGCCGGCGATGCGGCGCTCGGTCTTCTGGCTCCAGCGCGGGTGGTCGACCTGCGGATTAACGTTGGAGAAGAAGCCGTACTCGGAAGGCTGCAGATCGTTCCAGGCGGTCGGCGGCATGCGTTCGACGAAGTCGATCGCGACGATCGACTTGATGCTCTTGAAGCCGTACTTCCAGGGCACCACCAGCCGCAGCGGCGCGCCGTTCTGCTGCGGCAGCGGCCGGCCGTACATGCCGGTGGCGAGCAGGCTCAACGGATGCATGGCCTCGTCGATGCGCAGGCCCTCGCGGTAGGGCCAGTCGATCGAGCGGTAGCGGATGCCCGGCATCTGCTCGCGGTCGGCGAGGGTGGCGAAGGCGACGTACTTCGCCTTCGATGTCGGTGCGAAGCGCCGCAGTACCGTGCCCAGCGGCACCCCGAGCCATGGGATCACCATCGACCAGCCTTCCACGCAGCGCAGCCGATAGGTGCGCTCCTCCGGCAGCAGCCCCGCGAGCAGTTCATCGAGCGCCAGGGTGCCGGGGCGCTCGCACTCTCCGCCAACGGCCACGTTCCAGGGCGAAAGCCGCAGCGTGCGCGCCGCGCGCGAAGGGTCGGCCTTGCCGGTGCCGAACTCGTAGAAGTTGTTGTAGGTGCTGGCGTCCTCGAAGCGCGTCGGCTCCTCGTCGGTGTCGAAACCGGCGCGCACCTGGGCGGCATCGGGCACCGATCGCGCCGGAGGCGGCGGCTCGGCGCCGGCGCAGCCGGCCAGGCCCAGCGCCGGGGCGCCGGCGAAGGCCGCCAGCAGCCGGCGCCGCGAACGATAGACGGTCTCATCGGTAACCTCCGCGGCGGGAATCCGCAGGGCGTCGCGCAGGTTCATGGCGTGGCTCCGGGCTGATCGCAGCGGGATTGGACACCGTAGCGGGGAGAAGGTTGCGCCGCACAGGATTGATGCGCTGCGGCATACTACGGGCCCGCCGTGATCCAGCGAAAGGCTACCGATGTCGCGAGCGTACAACTTCAGCGCCGGCCCCGCGGCGCTGCCCGAGCCCGTCCTGCGCCAGGCCCAGCAGGAGATGCTCGAGTGGCGCGCCGCAGGCGCGTCGATCGTCGAACTGAGCCACCGCGGCCCGGAGTTCATGGCGGTGGCGGCCGAGGCCGAGGCCGATCTGCGTCGCCTGGTCGGCGTACCCGACGACTACGCGGTGCTGTTCGTCGGCGGCGGCGCCACCACCCAGCAGGCCCTGATCGCACTGAACTTCGCCGCCGCAGGGCAGCCGGCCGACTACGTCGTCACCGGGCACTGGGGCCGGACCGCGCTGCGCCAGGCGGCGCCGTACGTGGATCTGCGCATCGCCGCCAGCGGCGAGGCCGAAGGTTTTCGCGACGTGCCCGCGCGCGCGGACTGGCGCCTGTCCGAGGACGCGGCCTACGTCCACATCACCGCCAACGAGACCATCCACGGCGTCGAGTTCCGCGAAGCGCCGGATGTCGGCGAGGTGCCGCTGTTCGCCGACTTCAGTTCCAGCATCGCGTCCGAACCGCTCGACATCGCCCGCTACGGCGTGGTCTATGCCGGTGCGCAGAAGAACCTGGGGCCGGTCGGCATCGGCGTGGTGATCGTGCGCCGCGAGCTGCTCGAGCGCGCCGGCCAGCCGCGCGCCGACATCTTCGACTATCGCCTGCAGCTGGCCGCCGATTCGATGCTCAACACCCCGCCGAGCTGGAACTGGTACATGCTCGGACTGACCGTGAAGTGGATGCTGGCCGAGGGCGGGGTGGAAGAGTTCGCACTCCGCAGCGCCGCGAAGTCCGAACTGCTGTACCGCGAGATCGACGGGTCCAGCGGCTTCTACCGCAACGACGTGGCCGCGGCCGCGCGCTCGCGCATGAACGTGCCGTTCTTCCTGCACGACGCGGCGCTGGACGCGCCGTTCCTGGCGGCTGCCCGCGAGGCGGGGCTGATCGGACTCAAGGGACATCGCGTGCTCGGCGGCATGCGTGCGTCGATCTACAACGCGATGCCGGTGGAGGGCGTGCGCGCGCTGACCGACTTCATGCAGGAGTTCCGGCGGCGCCATGGCTGACCGCCGCCGCACGGGAAACGAGCCCGATCCACCCAAGAGAGCAGGCATGACCGCAGGCAAGAGGACCCCCGGACAGCCGGGCGAGCCCGGCACCGATCTTTCGGCGGTGCGCGAGCAGATCGACGGCATCGACCGCGAGATCCAGGCGCTGATCGCCGAGCGCGCGCTGTGGGCGCACCAGGTCGGCAAGGCCAAGGGCAAGCTCGCCGCCGCGGTGGACTACTACCGGCCGGAGCGCGAGGCGCAGGTGCTGCGGCGGGTGGTCGACCGCAACGACGGACCGCTGTCGGACGAGGTGCTGGTGCGGCTGTTCCGCGAGATCATGTCGGCCTGTCTGGCGCAGCAGGAGCCGCTCAAGGTCGGCTACCTCGGCCCGGAGGGCACGTTTTCGCAGCAGGCGGTCCACAAGCATTTCGGCCATTCCGCCCGCGGGCTGCCGCTGGCCAGCGTCGAGGAAGTGTTCGACGAGGTCGCGTCCGGCACCGCCGATTTCGGCGTGGTGCCGGTGGAGAACTCGGGGCAGGGCACCATCCAGTCGACGCTCGACCTGTTCCTGACCTCGCCGCTGAAGATCTGCGGCGAGGTGGAGCTGCGCGTGCACCAGTACCTGCTCTCGCGCACCGGCCGCATCGACGACGTCGAGCGGGTGTACTCGCATGGGCTCTCGCTGGCGCAATGCAAGTCTTGGCTGCGCCAGCATCTGCCGCTGGCCGAGAAGCAGGCGGTGGCGAGCAACGCCGACGCCGCACGCCGCGCCCGCAATGCCGACGACGCCGCGGCGATCGCCGGCGAGAATGCCGCCCACGTCTACGGCCTGAAGGTGGTGGCCGGGCCGATCGAGGACCGCGACGACAACACCACCCGCTTTCTGGTGATCGGCCGCGCATCCTTCCCGCCCTCGGGCCACGACCGCACCTCGCTGATGGTGTTCATCCGCGACCAGCCGGGCGCGCTGTACAAGATCCTCGAGCCGCTGGCGCGGCGCGACATCAGCATGAACCGTATCGAGTCGCGCCCGGCGCACGGCGCGCTGTGGCAGTACGCGTTCTTCATCGACGTGGCCGGCCACGTCGACGAGTCGCCGCTGAAGGACGCGCTGGACGAGATCGACGAGTTCGCCGGCGACGTGCGTGTGCTCGGTTCCTACCCGGTGGCGGTGCCGTGAAGCCGGGAATCGGGATTCGGGAATCGGGAATCGGTAGAGGCGGCGACGCATCCTTTGCTGCGCTGGCGCAGCCTGGGATCCGGGCGCTGAAGGCCTATGATCCGGGCCACGACCTGGTGGCACTGCGCCGGCGCTCCGGCGCCGGCCTGGTCGAGCTCGGCGCCAACGAGAATCCCTATGGCCCCAGCCCGCTGGCGCTGGCCGCGGCGCGCGATGCGCTGGACTCCGCACATCGCTATCCGGACCCGCTCGGCGGCGAGCTCAGGCAGGCGCTCGCCGCGCGGCTCGGCGTCGCGCCGGCGCAGTTGCTGCTCGGCAACGGCTCGCACGAGCTGCTGATGCAGTTCGCCCAGGTCTTCGCCGGCCCGGGGGCCGGCGTGGCGATGTCGCAGTACGGCTTCGCGGTGTACGCGCTGGCGGCGCAGGCGACCGGCGCGCCGCTGCGCATCGCTCCGGCGCTGCCTGCCGGCCACGCGATGGCGCGCGGCCACGACGTCGATGCCCTGCTCGCCGCGGCGGGGACCGATACGCGGCTGCTGTATCTGGCCAATCCCAACAATCCCACCGGCACCTGGATCGGCGCCGACGCGCTGGCGCGGCTGCTCGAGCGCCTGCCGCCGGAGGTGCTGGTGGTGGTCGACGAGGCCTACGCGGAGTTCGTCGACGCCCCCGACTACGCATCCGCGCTGTCGCTGCTGCCGCGATACCGCAACCTGGCCGTCACCCGGACCTTCAGCAAGGCCCATGCGCTGGCCGGGCTGCGCATCGGCTACGCGGTCGCCGACGCCGCGCTGGTGGCGGTGATGGAGCGGCTGCGCGAGAGCTTCAACGTCAGCGCGGTGGCGCTGGCGGCGGCGACCGCGACGCTGCAGGACCGGGCGCACCTGCAGCGCGGCGTGGACGCCAATGCGCGCGAGCGCGTGCAGCTGGCCGAGGCCCTGAGGGCGCGCGGCCGCTTCGTCCATCCCTCGCAGACCAATTTCCTGCTGGTCGGGTTCGGCGATGCCACCGCGACGGTCGAGGCGGCGCTGCTGGCGCGGGGCGTGGTGGTGCGGCCGATGGGCGGCTACGGCCTGGCGGACTGCCTGCGCATCAGCGTCGGTACCGCCGAGGAGAACGCGCGGCTGCTGCGGGCGCTCGACGGGGCCGGCGCATGAGCGGGGGCGCACGGCGCGACTGGGGCGCCCGCGGCGGCGGGCCGCTGCGCGGCGAACTGCTGGTCCCGGGCGACAAGTCGGTCTCGCACCGGGCGATCATGCTCGCCTCGCTGGCCGACGGCGTGTCGCGGATCGACGGTTTCCTGGAAGGGCAGGACGCGCGCGCCACCGAGGCGATCTTCCGCCGGCTCGGCGTGCGCATCGAGGCCCCCGGCGAGGGCGTCCGGATCGTCCATGGCGCCGGCATCGACGGGCTGCGGGCCGCGTCCGGACCGCTCGACTGCGGCAACGCGGGCACTGCGATGCGCCTGCTCGCCGGCCTGCTCTGCGGTCAGGCGTTCGATTCGGTGCTGACCGGAGACGCCTCGCTGTCGAAGCGGCCGATGGGCAGGGTGGCCGGGCCCCTGGCGCGCATGGGCGCGCGCATCGACAGTGCGCCCGGTGGCCTGCCGCCCCTTCGGATTCACGCGAACAGTGGGTTGCAATCGATTGATTTTACGGCAAAAGTCGCCAGCGCCCAGGTCAAGTCCGCGGTGCTGCTCGCGGGCCTGTACGCCCGCGGCGAAACCGTGGTCCGCGAGCCGCAGCCGACCCGCGACTACAGCGAGCGGATGCTGGCGGCGTTCGGCTGGCCGATCGAGTTCGCCCCGGGTCTCGCCCGGCTGCGCGGCGGCCACCGGCTGCGCGCCACCGACGTCGCGGTGCCCGCGGACTTCTCCTCGGCGGCCTTCTTCCTGGTGGCCGCCAGCCTGGTGCCGGGCTCGGAACTGGTGCTGCGCAGGGTGGGCATGAATCCGCGCCGCACGGGCCTGCTGCAGGTGCTGCGGGCGATGGGCGCGGAGATCGCCGAGGAGAACCCCGGCGAACAGGGCGGCGAGCCGGTCGCCGACCTGCGGGTGCGCCATGCGCCGCTGCGCGGCATCGAGGTGCCGCGAGCGCACGTCGCCGACATGATCGACGAATTCCCCGTGCTGTTCGTGGCCGCCGCCTGCGCTGCCGGCACGACCCGGATACAGGGCGCCGCCGAGCTGCGGGTCAAGGAATCGGACCGTATCGCCGCCATGGCGGAAGGCCTGCGCGCGCTCGGCGCGCGGATCGAGGAGACGCCCGACGGCGCGCTGATCCATGGTGGGGCGCTGCACGGCGGGCAGGTCGACAGCCACGGCGACCACCGCGTGGCGATGGCGTTCGCGGTCGCCGCCCAGCGCGCGGCGGGCGAAGTGCGGATCGGCGACGTCGCCAACGTCGCCACCTCGTTCCCGGGCTTCGAGCCGCTGTCGCGAAGTGCCGGCTTCGGGTTGGACGCCGGTCCGGCCTGAGCCCCAGGCCACGGCGCATCGATCGCGCGGGCGTTCGACCTCGCGGGAGCGGCCGCCCACGGCGCACGCCGGAGCCGGCGCGCCCACCGCAGCCGACCGCGCAATCGATCCCGGATCGCCCTCGGCTGCGGCCGCGCTGCGTTGCGCAGCCGCCGGCGCTCGACGTCGCCTGGCGCGCGCTCGATCCGGGCGCGACGGCTCGGCGCGACGATCGACGAGGGCACCGCGGTGGCGGTGCCGATCTGGACCACGACCCCGTGGACGCTGCCGGCCTCGCTGGCGGCGGGGCCGCGCTCGCCGCGCGCCCTACCGCGCCTACTGGGCGTCCATCCGGAAGTCGATCGGCACTTCGACCGTGGAGGCCACGGCCTGGCCGTTTTCCAGCGCCGGGCTGAAGCGCCATCTGCGCACCGCGTCGCGCGCGGCGCGATCGAGTTCGCGCGAGCGACTGCTCCTGGCGATCTCCACGTCGCCGGGGTTGCCCTGGGCGTCGACCTGCACCCGCAGCAGTACCGTGCCTTCTTCCTGCGCGCGCAGCGCGGCGACCGGATAGTCGGGCTCGACGCGCTCGATCGGATCGGCCGGGCGGTCGGCGGGGGGCGTCGCCGTCGAGGCCGGTGGCCGCGCGGCGTCCTCGCGCTCGCTCGCCGGGGGCGGCGGGGTGCCGTCGCCGATGTCGGCCGGCTCGCCGATCGGCTCCGCAGGCTCGACGGGCGGCTCGACCGCGCCGCGCTGGCTGTAGAAATACCAGCCCACCGCGAGCAGGGCGATCAGCAGCAGCAGCCAGACCAGCGGACTGGCGCTCTTGCGCTCGCCGGGGGGCGGCTCCTGCGGCGGCGGCGGGGGACGGGAGTCGGTGGGGCGGTTCATGGGATCGGACATGACGGGTACCCCTGTTCAGGATGACGGCACGAGCGTTCCACAGCGGTTGTGCGCGCCGCGTCACGGTGGTGTCTAGTCCGGCTTAACAACCGCTTCGAAGGGACGTACGGGGACCTCAACCGCCAGGGCTGAAGTCGATCGGTACCTGCACCGTGCCGGCCACCGGCCTGCCGTCGTGCAGGGCCGGCTGGAAGCGCCAGCGCCTGACGGCGGCGACCGCGGCGCGATCGAGCGCCCGGGAGCTGCTGCTGCGCACCACCTCCACCGCCCGCGCGCGGCCGTCCGCCGCGACTTCCACCCGCAGCAGCACTTCCCCGGACTCGCCGCGGCGCAGCGCCGCGCTCGGATAGCGGGGCGCGGGGGTGTCCACCGCCACTGGCGGGCGGCTGGCGATGGCCGTCATCGCCTCGGCGGCCGGCGCGGTATCGATCCCGGATGTAGGGTCCTGGGCCGGCGGCCGTTCGAGCGGCCGCGGAACGGCCGCGGGATCGGCCTCCGCCATACCGCTGGCGCCGTCGGTGTCGGCGGCGCGCGGCGCCGGCAGCGCCCGCGCGGGGTCGGCCCCATCCTGCGGAGCCGGGCCGGCGAGCGGCGCGGCAGGGCGGTCCTCGTCGCGGCCGAGCCACAACAGCGCAGACAGCAGCAGCCCGGCGGCGAAGGCGGCGGCGATGATCAGCCATGCCCGCACCGGCAGCAGGAAGCGCGGCGAGCGGCGACGTTCGCTGGATTCCGGGGTCGACATCCTGCGTACCGGTTACGGGGACCGCGGCATTCTGGCATAGCCGCTCCCGTCGTCGAGGCGGCAGCGATCGCGATCCCGGGCGATAATCGGTGGCCCTCCACCGCGTGCGAACCCCGATGCTCGATCCCAGCCTGCTGCGCAACGATCCCGACGAACTCGCCCGGCGCCTGCGCGAAGCGCGCGGTTTCGAGCTCGATGCGGACGCGCTGAAATCGCTCGAGGCCGAGCGCAAGCAGCTGCAGGTGCGCACCCAGGAGCTGCAGAACCTGCGCAACACCCGCAGCAAGGCCATCGGCCAGGCCAAGGCGCGCGGAGAGGACATCGCCCCGCTGCTGGCCGAGGTGGCCGGCTTCGGCGAAGAACTCGGGACCAGCGAGGCGCGGCTCGAGGCATTGCGGGTCGAGCTCGAGACGCTGGCGCTCGGAATCCCCAACCTGCCGGATGCGACGGTGCCCGCCGGCACCGACGAATCGCAGAACGTCGAGCAGGCGCGTTGGGGCACGCCGCGCAGCTTCGACTTCGAGGTGCGCGATCACGTCGAGCTCGGCGCCCGCCACGGCTGGCTCGACGGCGACGCCGGAGCGAAACTGTCCGGCGCGCGGTTCACCGTGCTGCGCGGCCAGCTCGCGCGCCTGCATCGCGCGCTGGCGCAGTTCATGCTCGACCTGCACACCGGCGAGCACGGTTACGAGGAGACCAACGTCCCGCTGCTGGTGAACCCGCCGGCGATGCAGGGCACCGGGCAGCTGCCGAAATTCGAGGAGGATCTGTTCCGGACCTTCGGCGACACGTCCATCCTGGGCGACGAGGCGCAGCAGGCGCTGCGCAACGCGGCGCGAACGGTCGTCGACGCATCGGATCCGCCGGCTCCCGCCGGACTCGTCGAGGGCAATCGCTACGATTGCTCGGCTTTGGTGGACGCCGTGAAGAACGCCGTGGGCGGCCGCTACCTGATCCCCACCGCCGAAGTCCCGCTCACCAACCTGGTGCGCGAGGAAATCGTCGAGGCCGCGCGCCTGCCGCTGCGGATGACCGCGCATTCGCTGTGTTTCCGCGCTGAAGCCGGTAGCCACGGCCGCGATACCCGCGGCATGATCCGACAGCACCAGTTCGAGAAGGTCGAGCTGGTGGCCGTCGCCCGTCCCGAGGACAGCGACGCCGAGCACGAGCGCATGACCCGCTGCGCGGAGGTCGTGCTGGAGAAGCTGGGGCTGCCGTACCGGCGGATGCTGCTGTGCAGCGGCGACATGGGCTTCGCCGCGCGCAAGACCTGGGACCTGGAGGTCTGGCTGCCGTCGCAGCAGGCGTACCGCGAGATCTCCTCGGTCTCCAACTGCGGCGACTTTCAGGCGCGGCGCATGCAGGCGCGCTGGCGCAATCCCGACAGCGGCCGGCCCGAGCTGGTGCACACCCTCAACGGCTCCGGCGTCGCCGTCGGCCGCGCGCTGATCGCGGTGATGGAGAACTACCAGCAGGCCGACGGCGGGATCGAGGTGCCCGAGGCGCTGCGGCCGTACATGGGCGGCGCCGAGCGCATCGCCTGAAGAGCGGGAAACGAGCGGCGAGGAACGGGCAACGACCCGGCGGTCGCTCCTGGTCGTCGCCCGCTTCTCGTTCCTCTCGCCGTCAGGCCGCCAGCCGCAGCGGCCCCGGCGCCGGGATCTCGCCCAGCGCCCGCGCCATCGCCTGCTCGCGGTGCTGCGCGGACAGCGCCACGCCCTCGGCGCGCACGAAGGCGAGGTCGGTCACGCCGAGGAAGCCGAACACCTGGCGCAGGTACGGTTCGACGAAATCCTCGGGCCGCCCGGCGTGCAGGCCGCCGCTGCCGATGGCGACGATCACCCGCTTGTTGCCGGCCAGCCCCTCGGGCCCGTCCGAGGTGTAGCGGAAGGTCCGCCCGGCCACCGCGATGCGGTCGATCCAGGCCTTGAGCGTGGAGGGAATGCCGAAGTTGTACATCGGTGCGCCCAGCACCACCACGTCGGCATCGAGGAATTCCTGCAGGATGCGTTCCGCCTCCCCGTCAGCGGCGGCGGGGGCGGCGCGGCTGCGCAGATGCGCCACCGGCGCTGCATCGAGATCGCGGTAGAGGATCTCGGTGCCTTCCGGGCAGTCCCGCCAGGGCGCGACGATGGCGGCGGCGAGAGCGCGGGTCACCGAGCCGGGTCCGGCGATGCTGGAATCGATGTGCAGCAGCTTCATGGGACTGTCCTCCAGGGAGCGGCATGGCCGCGACGGGACCAATCTAGGTCGTTGCCTGGGTGGGATAAAGGTGCTCTAATGCTATGCATCGTTCCAATCGCGAGCCTCCCATGCAGGACCTGAACGATCTCTATTACTTCGCCGTGGTGGTCGAGCACGGCGGTTTCGCCGCCGCCGAGCGCGCGCTGGGGATCCCGAAATCGCGGCTCAGCCGCCGCATCAGCCAACTCGAGACCGAACTCGGCGTGCGCCTGTTGCAGCGTTCAACCCGGCGCTTCGCCGTCACCGACGTCGGCCAGAGCGTGTACCGTCACGCGCAGTCGATGCTGGCCGAGGCCTCCGCCGCGCGCGAGGTGGTCGACCGGCTCAGCGCCGAGCCGCGCGGCACGGTACGGGTCAGCGTGCCAGTGGGTATCGCGCAGCAGTCGATGCCCAAGCTGCTGCCGGATTTCCTGGCCAAGTACCCGCAGGTGCGAGTGCAGCTGCACGTCAGCAACCGCCGCGTCGACGTCATCAACGAGGGCTTCGACGTCGCCGTGCGGGTGCGCTCCAAGCTCGACGACGACGGCAGCCTGATCATGCGCAGCTTCGGCCAGATCCAGGAGCTGCTGGTCGCCAGCCCCGGGTACCTCGACCGGGCCGGCCGCCCTGGCGATCCGGAGGAGCTCAGGAACCACACGACCATGACCATGGGCGAGGACGAGGTCAGCCAGCGCTGGGACCTGCAGGGCAACGACGGCACCACGCGCCGCATCGAGCTCAAGCCGCGCGTGGCCGGGTTCGACTTCCCGATGCTGATGGCGCTGGCGCGGCAGGGCCTGGGCATCACCATGCTGCCTGAGACCCTGTGCGCCGATGCGGTGCGCAGCGGCGAGCTCGAGGTGGTGCTGCCGGAGTGGCGCCTGCCGCAGGGCATCGCCCATGCCGTGTTCGCCTCGCGCCGCGGCCTGCTGCCTGCCGTGCGGGTGTTCATCGACCATCTCGCCGAGACGCTGCCGCCGCTGATCGAGGAGTCCAGCCTGAACTGCAAGCACTGCGGCAAGACCCCGGAGATCGAGCAGAGCCGGCTGGCCGCCATGCAGCGCGCCGGGACGCCTGACGCCGCCGCGGCGCATGCGACAATCCGCTGAGCGCGCCGCCGCGAAGCGAGGCAAGCGATACGGAGAGATGGCCGAGTGGTTTAAGGCACCGGTCTTGAAAACCGGCGAAGGGTCAAACCTTCCGTGGGTTCGAATCCCACTCTCTCCGCCACTCCCGCTCCTCGCCCTGACGCTGTTCCTGCTCCTGCCGGCGCTCCCCGCATCGGCCAGGCCGACGCTGGGCGACGTGCTGGACGATGCCGCCGCCCTGGCCCCGCTGCGCACCGTGGTCGTCGCCCGCCACGGCGAAGTCCTGGCCGAACGCGGATACCGCGGCCACTCCCCGGCGCGCCCGGCCAACATCAAGTCGGCGTCCAAGCCGGTGGTGACGGCGCTGGTCGGCATCGCCATCGAACGCGGGCTGCTCGCGGGCGAGGCGCAGAAGATCGCGCCGTTGCTCGAGGACGCGCTGCCCGCGGACCCGGACCCGCGCCTGTACGAGGTCACGCTCGCGCACCTGCTGAGCATGCGGGCCGGCCTCGGGCGAACCTCCGGTTCGCACTATGGCCGCTGGGTGGCCAGCGACGACTGGGTACGCGCCGCGCTGGCGCGGCCGTTCGAGGACGAGCCGGGCGGGGAGATGCTGTATTCGACCGGTTCCACGCATCTGCTGTCCGCCATCCTGACCCGTGCGAGCGGCCGCGACGCGCTCGATCTCGCGCGCGAGTGGCTCGGCGCGCAGCCGGGCTTCGCGATCAGCGCCTGGGATCGCGATCCGCAGGGCATCCGCTTCGGCGGCAACCAGATGGCGATGACGCCGCGGTCGCTGCTGGCGTTCGGCGAGCTGTATCGCAATGGCGGGCGCAGCGCCGACGGGCGGCAGGTGATCCCGCGCGCCTGGGTCGATGCCTCGTGGCGGCCGCGCACGCGTTCGCGCTACAGCGGCGACGGCTACGGCTATGGCTGGTTCCTTCGCCGCATCGGCGGCGAGGAGGTGCGCTACGCCTGGGGGTACGGCGGCCAGATGTTGTACGTGGTGCCCGCGCTCCAGCTGACCGTGGCGATGACCTCGGACGAGCGCCATCCCTCCGGCAGCGGCGGCTACCGCGACCAGCTCCACGCGCTGCTGGCGGAAATCGTCGCCACGCAGCGCGCGCCGGCGACCCCCGCGACCGCGCCGGGCGGGGGAGGACCCGCGGCACCCTGATCGTTGCGCCGGCGCGGCGGATTGGTGCGATCATCCGCGCATGCACGCCCCGCACCTGCCGCCACCGGCCACGCTGCGACGCCTGCTCGGCTTCGCCATCGTGGTACTGGGCCTGTTCGCGATGCTGCAGTCGCTGTGGCGGATGCTGCAGACCGAGTACCCGCAGCCGGTATTCGATGCGTTCCTGGCCGGGTCGATGGCGGCGGCGGCGACCGCGCTCGGCACGCTGCCGGTGTGGTTCTCGCAGCGGCTGACCGACCGCGTCCTCGACGGCCTGTTCGGCTTCGGCGCCGGGGTGATGCTGGCGGCGGTGTCGTTCTCGCTGATCGGCCCAGGCATCGAGGCGGCGCGCGCCGGCGGCGCGGGCCCGTGGGAGGCGGGAGCCACGATGGGCGCTGGCGTGCTGCTCGGTGCGGCCGTGCTGCTGCTGGTCGAGCGCCTGGTGCCGCACGAACACTTCATCAAGGGCGTCGAGGGCCAGACCGCGCGAACCCTGCGCCGGAGCTGGCTGTTCGTGTTCGCGATCGTGCTGCACAACATCCCCGAGGGTCTGGCGATCGGCGTGGCCTATGCCGGGCCCAGCGCCGCGAACGCGGAGACGCTGGCCACCGGCATCGCGATCCAGGACATTCCGGAGGGCATGGTGGTGGCGGTGGCGCTGATCGCCGCCGGCTACGGCCGCGGCGTGGCGATCGCCATCGGCATGCTCTCGGGGCTGGTCGAGCCGGCGGCCGCGGTGCTGGCGGCGATGGTGGTGGGCGTTTCGCAGGCGCTGCTGCCCTGGGGCCTCGCGTTCGCCGCGGGGGCGATGCTGTTCGTGGTCAGTCACGAGATCATTCCGGAGTCGCATCGCAAGGGCCACGAGGCCGCGGCCACCGGAGGGCTGATGCTGGGCTTCGTGCTGATGATGCTGCTCGATACCACGCTGGCCTGAACGCGGCGCCGCGTCCCGCGCGCGAGCGGATCTTGTCTGGGTTCTGCTTGCCGGCGCGGCCCCCGGGCGCTAGCCTGACGCCAGGGGAATTCGCGATCTGGAGGGGGCAAGGATGACCATCCGCGTCTACATGGTCGACGACCATGCACTGGTGCGCACCGGAATGCGCATGATCCTGGCCGGCGAGGCCGATATCGAGGTCGTCGGCGAAGCCGAGAGCGGCGAGCTGGCGCTGCCAGAGATCCGCAGCCTCAAGCCGGACGTGGTGCTGTGCGACCTGCACCTGCCCGGCGTCAGCGGGCTCGAGGTGACCGAACGCATCGTCAAGGGCGGCTACGGTCCGCGCGTGATCGTGGTGTCGGTGCTCGAGGACGGGCCGATGCCCAAGCGACTGATCGAGGCGGGAGCATCCGGCTACGTCGGCAAGGGCGGCGATGCGGGCGAACTGTTGCGCGCGGTGCGCGCGGTGGCGGCGGGCAAGCGCTACCTGGCCAGCAGCATCGCCCAGAACCTCGCGCTGTCGGGACTCGACGGCGTCGAGAGCCCCTTCGACGCGCTGTCGATGCGCGAGCTGGAGATCGCCATGCTGCTGATCCAGGGCCTGCGCCAGGAGCAGATCGCCAAGCGGTTGAGCGTGAGCGCCAAGACCGTCAACACGCACAAGACCCGCATGTTCGACAAACTGCAGATCCAGGACAGCATCGCGCTGGCGCGCCTGGCCAGCCAGTACGGGCTCAGCGATCCCGCGCAGACGCTATAGGGCGCCTGCGCGGGTGCGTCGCTCAGGTGCCGGGGGCGTGCCGGTCGCGGTCCTGGTGGTCCTGTCCGTTCGGCCCGTCTTCCTCGTCGCGTTCGCCTTCGCGTTCTCCTTCGGCGTCGCCGTCCAGTGCCGCGGCGGCGGTCTCCGCTGGCGCATGGGGCACGGGCATCGTGTCGAACAGTCCGGGCGCACGTGGTGCCGGCGCTTCGGCCGCCTCCTGTGCGGCGGGTGCCGAAGCCGAAGCCGGTTCGGTCGGCGACGACGCAGGAGCAGGGGCAGGGGGCGGTGGAGTCGGAGTCGGGATCGGAGCCGGAGCAGCAGCCGGAGCCGGAGCAATCACGGGGGCGGGGACCGCCGCTGCGGTCGGCGCGGGGGGGTGCCCGGCGGTTGCGGCCGGAAGCCTTCCGCTGCCTTCGCCTGCCGATGTTTCCGCCTCGTCGCTCTCCAAGGAGGCTTCCGGCTCGACCTGGGGTGCGCGCGGCTCTACGGCAGGCTCCGGCGCGGAGGCGACGGCAGGCTCGGCCGCGGGCACGGGCGAGGGGGCGTCGCTCTGCGTAGCGTCGATCCGCGGACTCGCGGAGGCCGCGTCCGGTCCCGAGGCCGCGTCGGCGCCTTCGGACCGTGCGACAGGGGTGGCGGCAGGCGGGGCGGCCGCGGCGACCGATTGCGGCCCGGCCGGCGGCTGCGCGGCAGTCGGCGCGGGTCGGTCGTCGGCGTCGCGCTTGCCGGACTCCGGCACCGCCGGTGCCTGGGCGGGCGACGCAGCCTCGGTCTCAGGGGCGGCCGGGCGCTTGGCGCGGGCGGTCTTCGGCACATCGTCGAAGTCGAACTCGGGTTGGCTGTCGTCGGCGGCGGCAACGGGGTCGGTGCCGGCGTCGTCGATCGCTCCGGGGGCAGCGGCTTCGCCGGTGCCGCGGCGGCGGCGGCGGCCGCCGCGACGCCCACGGCGACGACGGCCTTCGCCGCTGACGTTGGCATCGTCGCCCGTGCCGTCGGTGCCGTTGCCCGGCTCGGGCTGCGCGGACGCCGTCATCGCCGATGCGGCGGCGTCGGATCCGGATCCGGACCGTCCCGGAACGTCGGCAGGGGCCGGTGCCGGTGCCGGAGCCGCATCGGCTGCCGGCGCTGGCGCCGGTGTCGCGGCGGCGGCCGTAGCAGCTGCCTGGCGGCGCGGCCCCGCCCCCTCGGCTGCGGCCTCATCGGCCGTGGCCGGGTCGCGGCGCGATCCTTCGCCGCGACCCCTGCCCTTGCGGGCCTGGCGCGGCGGACGCGGCGCGGACTCCTCCTGCACGCCGTCCTGTTTCTGCTTCTGCGGCTGGGCCTGCTGGGCGTCGGCCTGCTGCGGCCTGTCCTCGCGCTGCTGGCGCCCGGGGCCCT
>NZ_JACCKA010000047.1:0-43443 GCF_013425525.1 Luteimonas salinisoli
GGCGGGGCCGCCGCGCGACGCGGCGGGAAGGCTCAGCCGCGGCCCTGGACCAGGGTGCCGATCGGCTCGCCCTCGAGGATCCGGAGCAGCTGGCCTGGCTGGCTCATGTCGAAGATCCGCAGCGGCAGGTCGCTGTCGCGGCACAGCGCGAACGCCGCGGTGTCCATCACCTGCAGGTCGCGGGCGATCACCTCGTCGTAGGTCAGGGCGTCGAAGCGGGTGGCGGTCGGGTTCTTCTTCGGGTCGGCGTCGTACACGCCGTCCACCTTGGTGGCCTTGAGCAGCAGATCGGCGCCGATCTCGATCGCGCGCAGGGCGGCGCCCGAGTCGGTGGTGAAGAACGGGTTGCCGGTGCCGGCGGCGAAGATCACGATCCGGCCCTTTTCCAGGTGGCGGATGGCGCGGCGGCGGATGTAGTCCTCGCAGACGTCGTTGATCTTGATCGCGCTCATCACCCGCGCCTTGGCGCCGACCTTCTCCAGCGCGTCCTGCATCGCCAGCGCGTTGATCACCGTGGCCAGCATGCCCATCTGGTCGCCGGTGACCCGGTCCATGCCGCCGGCGGCGAGCCCGGCGCCGCGGAAGATGTTGCCGCCGCCGACCACCAGCGCGATCTCGGCCCCGGCCTGCTGCGCCTCGACCACCTCCCGCGCCAGCCTGCCGATCACCTTGGGATCGATCCCGTAGTCCTCGTCACCCATCAGGGCCTCGCCGGACAGCTTGAGCAGGATGCGGCGATAGGCGACTTGGGACATGGGGGCTCCGGGCGGGCAAACGGGCGAATTGTAGCCGAGGTTGTCCGGGTTCAGCGGAAAAAAAGACGCCCGCTTGCGCGGGCGTCCAAGAGGGAAAGGGATGACGGTGGATCAGAAGTCGTAGCGGACCGTGAACCGGGCGGTGCGGGGCGCCTGGTAGCTGATCGGGCGATTCGTCGAGTGGTACGGATTGCCCGGAGCACCGATCTCTCCATACTCCATGACGCTCTGCACGGGTTGCGCATCCGTCACATTGAACACGTCGAGCCCGACCATCAGCTTGTGGTCGAGGAATGCTGGGGACCAGGCAACCCCTAGATCGAGCTTGCCGCTCCAGGGCAGCCTTCCGGCACTGCCGCGCGGGCTCGGTTCGCCGTTGCAGTACATATAGTACGGACCGCCGTATTCCACGTTGTTCCGAAACTCGTCCGATTCATCGAGGCTGGGTCCGTTGTAGATGCCCAGGCAGTTCTTCGGGCGGCCGGAATGCAGCGTCATGGTCGCCGAGAAGCGCCACTCGGGGTTCATCTGGTAGAAACCGAAAGCCTTGACGTAATGCCTGCGGTCGTTGGGCAGGTAGCCGTTCGTATGCTCCATCAGTTCCGGGTGGTCCCAGTCCATGGTCATCGACACATCACCCTGGCCCACGTCGGACTTCAGCTGGCCTTCGGCATTGCCGTAGTTCTTGGAGAACGTGTAGTCGATCTTGTAGTACCAGGTGCCGTCGAAGGGCCGCTCGATGAACAGGTCCACGCCTTGGTAGGTTCGCTTGAGCTTCGGGAATCCGAGTTCGTCCGCGGTCAGCGGCACCTCGTAGAGATTGCCTTCGGCGTCGTCCAGAACGAAGGTATTGTCTTCGCCAGGATTGAACAGGCGGCAGTGCGCCAGCGAGTCGCCGATCTCCAGGGCGATATCCTCGGAGTAGCCATTGCGGATCGCCCAGTTGTAGGCCGGACGGTAGTCGCACATGTCGTCGATCGCGCTTTTCAGGTCGCGGTAGATGTAGCGAGCGCCGAAGATGTGGCTGTCGCCCACGGCCTTCTCGAAACCGATCGCGAACTCGTCCTGGTAGTGCGAGTCGATGTCCTTCGCCGCGACGGTAAGCGGGTTCGGGGCCTGACCGAACTCGTTGTTCGACGAATGCGGTCCGTCGCCCAGCGCCGTCAGGCCGAGCGGCTCGCCGGTCGCCGGGTCGATGCCGGTGAACGCGAAGTATTCCTGGGTGTAGAGGGAGCCGGCGGCGCCGCGAAGGGCGACGTTGTTCGGCATGGCCAGGTGATAACGCCCGACGTTGGCGAAGACCTTCATGCTGGAATCGCCATGAACGTCCCAGGTGGCTCCGATACGGGGCGCCCACTGGTTCTTCTGTTCGACGTACTGGATGCCGTCGGCGTTGAAGTTCTCGAAATTCTCGTTGCGCACGCCCAGCGACAGCAGCCAGCGATCGTTGATCTGCCAGCGGTCTTCGAGATAGTACGCGTACTGCTTGACTTCGAAGGTGCCGCCGTTGGCATAGATGTACCGGACCACGTAGTCGCCGTTGCCGCCAGGGCCGCTCGCGCCGCCGCTGCCGGGAATCGTGTCGTTCGCTGCGTCGGGTCCGACCGACTCGTAGCGCCAGCGGTATCCCGGCCCCGAGGTCTGCTCGCCGGCCCGCGACGTCGAGTCGATCCGGTCGTAGCCGAGGCGCAGTCCGTGACTCCCCACCTGCCAGTCGATATCGAGGCGCCCGCCCTCGGTTTCGTCGAACGCATCCGGGAAGGCGACCTGCGCAAAGCGGCCGTTCTGGACAGGGTTGGGAGTGTTGCGGGCGTCGCTCACGTAGACCACGCTGGGGTCGTAGCCGATCAGATTTTCGATATGGTCCTGCTTCTGCCTGCCGTAGAGGGCGGACAAGGTCAGGTTGTCGGTGATGTAGCCGGTGTATTTTCCGATGTAGAGTTCGCCGCCGTCTTCCCATTCGTATCCGGACAACTCGGCGTTGCGATCGATTTCGCCGGTGTTGTAATCGTAGGGCCTAACCAGCGCCGTCTGCTTGGTCACGTCGGAAATGGCCGTCAGCTCAAGCAGGTGGTTATCGGTGATGTGCCAGTCCACCTTGCCGAGCCAGCGCGGCACCTCGTAGTCCCGCTCGAAATACTGGTTCGTGCCGCGTGCGGAATAGGTCTCCCGCTCCCGGTCGGTGAATTCGGCGCTGGCGTAGAAGAACAGCCTGTCCTTCACGATGGGGCCACTGACATAACCCCCGTACGTGATGTGGTCGTCGGTCTGCGCGGAAAGATTCTGGTAAAGCAGGCCGTCGTTCGCGGTTCCGTTCATGGGGTAGTAGATGTTGCGCTGGTCGGCCCTCAGGCTGTCCGGCGACCACATTAGCGACAGTCCGCCGCCCCAATCGTTGGTGCCCCGCTGGGTGATGATGTTGACCACTCCGCCGGTGGCGCGGCCAAACTCGGCCCCGTAGCCGCCGATGAAAGCTTGATACTGGCTGATGCCGTTGAAAGGCATGGTCGTGGAGCCGAGGTTCGTCAGCGGATTGGTGACGGGATAGCCGTTGATATAGATCGCGTTCTCGGAGGCAGCCGAGCCGCCGAACGACTGTACGGGGGCGCCCGAGGCGTTGGTGTAGCGCGAGTCGGCCGCGACTACGCCCGGGGTGAGCATCGCCACCGACTCGATGTTGTTGCCGACCGTGATTCGGCGCAGGTCTTCTGCGGTGAAGACGACGCGCGTGTCGGTATTGGACACGTCGATGAAGGAAGCGGCGGTGCCCGTCACCGTGACCGCGGCGAAATCCTGGATATTCTCACCAGCCCGTGCGAACGAGACGTCGGCGCCGCCGCCCAGAAACACCTGCACGCTTCGGCTGCCGATGGCCTGTCCATCTTTCGTGACGCTGACCTCATATTCACCTACCGGCAGCGCCGGCACCCGGTACCGGCCGCCGGCATCGGCCTGGATCTCGCGACGGAATCCGGTGTCGCTGCGGGTGATGACCACCGTGGAACCGGGCTCGACGGTGCCGTAGATCGAGCCTGCTGCGTTGGACTGGGCGTGGGCCACCCCGTTCAGGCCAACGCATAGTGCGGCGAACAGGGCCGCCCTCTTCAGAGTGCGCATGGAAGTTGTTCTCCCCGATTGGTTTGGAACGGCTAAATAAGCAAGTAAAGCAAATCGGAAGAACAGAATCCGTTCATCCGCAAGTGTCGAATAGCATGGATTTTGGAGGGTTGGCAACCCGGCACTGTTGACAGGTAGCGCTACCAGGGAGGTGGCCGACATCGTTGGCGGCTGATCTGCGGCTTTCGCAGGCTCGCATCGCGGTCATCGATCGGCCGGAAAGCCGCTTGGCGG
The DNA here is from genome assembly GCF_013425525.1 of Luteimonas salinisoli. Classification (GTDB taxonomy): domain Bacteria; phylum Pseudomonadota; class Gammaproteobacteria; order Xanthomonadales; family Xanthomonadaceae; genus Luteimonas; species Luteimonas salinisoli. The sequence continues at coordinate 4,107 of NZ_JACCKA010000047.1, forward strand.
TAGCGCGCTCGCGCTTCAGCAGGTGGACGGTGCCACCTGGTTGCGGCCGTCGCGCTTGGCACCGTAGAGGGCCTCGTCGGCCGCCTTGAGCAGGTCCTCGGCGCTGGCGAACTGGTCGCCGCCGCCCTGGCACGCCAGCCCGGCGGAGAAGGTGATGTACAGCGGCGCCCCGTCGACCAGCGCCATCGGCGTGCTCGAGATTTCGGCGAGGATCCGTTCGAGCGTGGCCCGCGCCGCGTCGGCATCGCAGTTGCTGAGCACGATGAGGAATTCCTCGCCGCCGTAGCGCGCCAGCAGATCGGTCTGGCGCAGCTGCCTGCCCAGGCAGCGGCAGAATTCCTGCAGCACCTGGTCGCCGACCAGGTGGCCGTGGCGGTCGTTGATGCGCTTGAAGTCGTCGAGGTCGACGAAGGCGATGGATAGCGGGCGCTTGCAGCGCAGCGCCTCTTCGAATTCGCGCTGCAGCACTTCCTCCAGCTGCAGGCGGTTGTAGGCGCCGGTGAGCGGGTCGCGACGGACCTGTTCGGAGAGGTCGCGGGTCCTGGTCTTGAGGGCGTCGATCTCGCGGCGGGCGTCGGCGGCGTCGCGGACCTCGACGAGGTTGCGCACCACCATCAGCTCCAGCGCCTGCTGGCGCAGTTCGTGGACCTGGCGCGGATGCTCCAGGCGGACGTCGAAGAGGGTGCCGAGTTCGGGTGCCGACGCCGACATGCGCTCCATCAGGCGGGCGATCTCCGCCCCCGAAAGCCCGGTGCGCCGCTCGAGCGCGGCGGCGATACCGCGTAGCGCTTCCGGCCCGCCGGAGCCGAGCCAGAGGTCCGCCAGCAGTCCCGACCCGGCCACGCAGACGAGCGCGGCATCGTCGTCCTCGCCGCATTCGTGGCGGGCGATGAGCCGCTGCAGGTATGCGGGCAGGTTCCAGCGTGCGGCCAGCCAGGCGCCGACCTCGGCGTGGTCGGCGCCGAACAGTGCGCGTTCGCGCTCCAGGGCGGGCACGCCGGCGGGTCCGCCGCCGAGCTCCGCGTAGCGCTCGGGAAGCGCCTGCATCAGCGCCAGCGCACCGATGTCCTGCAGCAGACCGGCGAGCATCAGTTCCTCCAGCCGCTCCAGGCCCGCCTGCTCGCCGAGCAGGCGGCTGGCCATGGCGCCGAGCACGCTGCGGCGCCAGAAGCGCTCGCGCTCCGCGGCGACCTGGTCGCCGCCGCGCATCGTGGCGGCCAGCGAGAACCCGAGCGCCAGGCTGAGCGCGGCGTTCAGGCCGAGCAGGGCGAGCGCCTGGGACACCGTGGCGGAGCTGCGGCGGCTGGCGCTGGCGAACAGCGGCGAGTTGGCGATGCGCAGGATCCGGGCGCTCAACGCGGGGTCCAGGGAGATCGCCTCGGCGGTGGCGGTCAGGTCCGCCGCCGGGTCCTGGGCAAGCTCGATGACCCGCAGCGCCACCCCGGGCGGCGTCGGAAGGTCGCGGCAGCGGCCGAGCTGGGCTTCGAGCTCCGGGTGCATCGACTGCGGGCTCCGTGGCGATTCAGGACGGACCGCCTGGCGCGCTCCGTGGGCGCCACGGTATCGGCCGGCCGCACCGGAACTGTAGTCGGGGGCACGGGCGGGCAGGGCATCCGTCGAGCCATGAAAAAAGCCGCGGCATGCCGCGGCTTTTTTCGTGTGTGCCGCTGGCGGTTCAGGCCAGCCCGGCCTGCTTCATGACCTCGGCGGCGTAGTCTTCGACCACCTTCTCGATGCCCTCGCCGACGGCCAGGCGCTGGAAGCCGACCACCTCGGCGCCAGCGGCCTTGAGCACGGCCTCGACGCTCTGGTTGGTGTCGAGCACGTACGGCTGGCCGTAGAGGGTGACTTCGTTGACGATCTTGTTGATCTTGCCGCTGACGATCTTTTCCAGGATCTCGGCCGGCTTGGCGCGGTCCTTGTCGGACATCTTCGCCAACTCGATCTCCTTCTCCTTGGCGATGAAATCGGCCGGGACGTCGGCCGCCTTGTTGTAGGGCGGATTCATCGCGGCGACGTGCATGGCCAGGCCGCGCGCCAGTTCGGCGTCGCCGCCCTGGACCTCGGCCAGCACGCCGATGCGGCCGCCGTGGACGTAGGCGGCGACGTTGTTGCCGCTGTCGATCCGGGCGATGCGGCGCACCTGCACGTTTTCGCCGACCTTGGCGATCAGCGCGGCGCGTGCTTCCTCGACGGACTCGCCGGAGGGCAGCTTCGCGCTCTTCAGGGCCTCGACGTCGGTGCCGCCGGCCTCGAGCGCGGTCTGCGCCACGGCGTCGGTGAAGGCGATGAAATTCCCGTCCTTGGCGACGAAGTCGGTCTCGGAGTTGACCTCGACCAGCACCGCACGGCCTTCGGCCTGGGCGGTGGCGATGCGGCCCTCGGCGGCGACGCGGCTGGCCTTCTTGTCGGCCTTGGCCAGGCCGGACTTGCGCAGCGCCTCGGCTGCGGTGTCGACGTCGCCGTTGTTCTCGGTGAGCGCCTTCTTGCACTCCATCATGCCGGCGCCGGTGCGCTCGCGCAGTTCCTTGACCAGGCTTGCGGTGATTTCCATCGGGATACCTCTGAATGCGGATGTGGTACGCAGGAGCGCCCCATGGACGCGGGGTGGCCGCCGGACGGGCGGGTCGCGCCCATGGGGCGCTCCTGCGGGAGAACGGCGGCCGTGCCGGATCGCGCGGCCGCGTGGCGTTGCGGCTACTCGGCGGCCGGCGTTTCGCTCGCGGCCGCTGGCTCCGCCGGGGACGATGCTTCCGCCGGGGCCGCGGCGTCTTCGGCCTGGGGCTTGTCGGCGCTCTTCCTGGCGGCCGACTTCCTGGCCGGACCGCGGCGCTTGTCGCCGTCCTCGGAGAAGTCCTCTTCGCGGACGGTGGCGGCGGACGGTGCGGCGGCCTTGCCCTCGAGCACGGCGTCGGCGGCGGCGCGGGCATACAGCTGCACGGCGCGGATGGCATCGTCGTTGCCGGGGATGGCGTAGTCCACCAGGGCGGGGTCGTAGTTGGTGTCGACCACGGCGATCACCGGGATGCCGAGCTTCTTGGCTTCCTTGATGGCGATGCCTTCATGGCCGATGTCGATGACGAACAGGGCGTCGGGCAGGCGCGCCATCTCCTTGATGCCGCCCAGCGAGGCCAGCAGCTTCTCGCGCTCGCGGCGCAGGCCCAGCACCTCGTGCTTGACCAGCTTCTCGAAGGTGCCGTCGGTCTCGGCGGCTTCGAGTTCCTTGAGGCGGCCGACGGACTTCTTCACCGTGGCGAAATTGGTGAGGGTGCCGCCGAGCCAGCGCTGGGTCATGTAGGGCATGCCGCAGCGCTCGGCTTCTTCCTTGACCGCCTCGCGCGCGCTGCGCTTGGTGCCGACGAACAGGATCATGCCGCGCTTCTGGGCGATGGCGGAGATGAAGTTCATCGCGTCGCCGAACAGCGGGACGGTCTTCTCGAGGTTGATGATGTGGATCTTGCCGCGGGCGCCGAAGATGTAGGGAGCCATCTTGGGGTTCCAGTAGCGGGTCTGGTGGCCGAAGTGCACGCCGGCCTCCAGCATCTGGCGCATGGTGATCTGGGGCATCGCTGGAAACTCCTGATAGGGAACCGGCCGCCCGTCCGATGGGGCGGTACGCCCGCATGCGGGCGCGAGGTTCCGGGGTTGGGCTTCCCCGCCGCCTCCGTGACCGAACCCCGGATCCGTGGATCGTGGGGCACCCCGGCACGGGCTGCGGCAGCGGGTGTGTATTCGCCGGTGTCGCCCGGCGTGGGCGGTGCGGACGGCCGGAGCCGGCGCAGCCGCGGGATTCTAGCCTTTTGCGGGGGCAAGGGCAAATCCGCGCCAAGCAGTCCCATCCGTCGCTTCAATCCGTCACCGTCGCCGCGCCAAGCAGTTTCCTCCGTTGGGAGGATGTATCACCGTCGCCACGGGGTACGGAAGCGAATAGCCGCTGTTTGCCCGCTCCCCAGAGCCGCTTCGGTCAACTGCGCGGGGCGTGAGCCGCGCCGGGGGGATTGCTCCGCCCTTCGGTCCGGCCATCCATGGCCGGACCGAAGGGCCGCTGCACATCCCTGTGCAGCTCTCCGCAATCCCCCCGGCGCAGCTCCCGCTGCAGCGTTGGTCGGCTCCGGAGGAATGGGTGACCGAGCATCCGAAAGTGAATCACCGACGCGGTGCCCGGGCCGGGGGATGCGGACAGCAAGCCATGGATGGCTTGCGGCGGCGAATCGGGCCATGGATGGCCCGACTGAGCCGGGGAGCATCCCCCGGCCCGGGCACCGCTGCCTCCGAAGCCCGCACACCACAGCGCTCGAATCGCGGGGTCCGACGTCGCAGGCGCAGCGCCTCCGGGCCCGGTGCGCCGGGATCGGCGATAATGGCCCGATGGCCATCACCCTCAAGACCCCAGAAGAGATCGAGCAGATGCGCATCGCCGGCCGCCTGGCCGCCGAAGTGCTGCAGGTCGTCGCCCCGCACGTCAAGCCGGGCGTGACCACCGAGGAGCTCGATCGCATCTGCCACGACCATATCGTCAACGTCCAGAAGGCGACCCCGGCCAACATCGGCTATCGCGGATACCCGAGGGCGACCTGCATCTCCGCCAACAACGTCATCTGCCACGGCATCCCCAGCGAGAAGGTCCTGAAGGATGGCGACATCATCAATATCGACGTCACCGTCATCAAGGACGGCTGGCATGGCGATACCAGCCGGATGTACTACGTCGGCGAGCCCTCGGTGATGGCTCGCCGCTTGGTCGAGACCACCCGCAATGCGCTGTTCGAGGGCATCCGCGCGGTGCGCCCTGGCGCCACCCTGGGCGACATCGGCCACGCGATCCAGAAATACGCCGAAGGCGAGCGCTTCAGCGTGGTGCGCGAGTACTGCGGCCATGGCATCGGCCGGGTCTATCACGACGAACCACAAGTGCTGCACTACGGCCGGCCGGGCGAGGGCACGGTGCTCCAGCAAGGCATGACCTTCACCATCGAGCCGATGATCAACGAGGGGGCGCGCCACACCCGGGTGCTGCCGGACGGCTGGACGGTGGTCACCAAGGACCGCAGGCTCTCGGCGCAGTGGGAACACACCATCGCGGTGACCGCGGACGGGTTCGACATCCTCACGCGCGTGCCCGGCGACGACAACGATCAGTTCCTCTGATGGCGAATGCTGCGCCAGGCGAGCAGGCGAACGGCGGCGCGCCCGACGACGCCGCCTGGGCCGCCGACGCGCGTGCGGCCCTGGCCGAACACGACGCCGAGCTGGCCCGCCGCTTCGACGAGGGCGAGGAGATCGACCGGCTGCTGGCCGAGCGCGTCAACGCCGTCGACGGCTGGGTTCGGCAGACCTGGGCGCGGTGCATTCCCGCCGATGCCCCGCTGGCGCTGTTCGCGGTGGGCGGCTACGGACGCGGGGAACTGTTCCCGCACTCGGACATCGACGTGCTGGCGCTGGCTGAGGAGGGCTCCCAGGAGCGCTACGCCGATGCCCTGGCGCGGCTCTTCGCGCTGCTCTGGGACGCCGGGCTGCCGGTCGGGCATGCCGTGCGCAGCGCCGCCGAGTGCACCCGCGCCGCCGCCGCCGACCTGACCGTGCAGACCTCGCTGCAGGAAGCGCGTCCGCTGCTCGCCAACCTGGCGGAGGTGCGCACCCTGAACGACGCGATCTCGATCGAGCGCAGCTGGCCGCCCGATCGCTACTTCGCCGCCAAGCGCCAGGAGCAGCGCGATCGCCACGCCCGCTACGGCGACACCGCCGACAACCTCGAGCCCAACCTCAAGGACGGGCCCGGCGGCCTGCGCGACGTGCATACCCTGCGCTGGATGGCGCGGCGGGTGCTGGACGCCTACGGACTCGAACAGCTGATCACCCTGGGCCTGCTCGGCGTCGACGAGTACGCCACCCTCGAGCGCGAGCGCCGGACCCTGTCGCGGCTGCGCTTCGGCCTGCACCTGGTGGCCGGCAAGGCCGAGGAGCGGCTGCGCTTCGATCACCAGAAGGCCCTGGCCGCACGCCTGGCGCACGCCGACGAGGCCGACAACGCCATGGTCGAGCGGATGATGCAGGAGTTCTACCGCAGCGCCTCGGTGGTGCTGCGCATCAACGACCGGCTGCTGCAGCGGTTCGAGGAGCAGATCGAGGGCGAGGGCGAGCTGGTGCCGCTGGACACCGACTTCGCCACCCGCCGCGGCTACCTGGTCGCGCGCGACGAGGTCTGGCCCGGCGGCGACATCGGCCGCGTGTTCGACCTGTTCGCGATGTGGGCCGAGCGCCCGGAGATCCGCGGCCTGCATTCGCAGACCGCGCGGGCGCTGGCCGAATCGCTGCACGCACTGCCGTCCTGGCGCGACGCTGGCGCGAAGTTGCGGACGCAGTTCATTGCGCTGCTGCGCGGCCCGACGCCGGTGCGCACCCTGGAGCGGATGTCGCGGATGGGCGTGCTCGGGGTGTGGATCCCGGAGTTCGCGCAGGTCTCGGGGCGGATGCAGTTCGACCTGTTCCATGTGTTCACGGTCGACCAGCACACCCTGGCGGTGCTGCGCAACATCGCCAGCTTCTCGATGGAAGCGCCGGACGAGCGCTTCTCGACCGCGCACGAGGTCTGGCCGCAGCTGCGCAAGCCGGAGTTGCTGCTGCTGGCGGGGTTGTTCCACGACATCGCCAAGGGCCGCGGCGGCGATCATTCCGAACTCGGAGCGGTCGATGCGCGCGAGTTCTGCGACGGCCACGGGCTGGGCGAGGCCGACAGCGCGCTGGTGGAATGGCTGGTGCGCAAGCACCTGCTGATGTCGACCACCGCGCAGAAGCTGGACATTTCCGACCCGGGGGTGATCCATCGTTTCGCCACCGAGGTCGCCGACCGCGAGCGGCTGGACTACCTCTACCTGCTCACCTGTGCGGATATCGCCGGGACCTCGCCGAAACTGTGGAACGCCTGGAAGGACAGGTTGCTCACCGACCTGCGCACCGCCACCCGCCTGGCGATGCGCCGCGGGCTGGAGAACCCGGTGGCGGCGGTGGAGCGCATCGCCGAGACCCGCGACCGCGCCCGCGGCCTGTTGTCGGCGTACGGCGTCGGCGACGACGAGGCCGACGCGCTGTTCGCGCGGATGCCCGAGCCGCTGTTCCTGCGCGGCCGCGCCGACCAGATCGCCTGGCAGGCGTTGGGGCTGCGCGGCACCGCTCCCGGCGACAGCGTGGTGCGGGTGCGGCGGCTGGCGGCCGGCGCGCAGGCGCTCGAGGTGTTCGTCCACGCGCGCGACCGCGACGGACTGTTCACCGCGATCGCCATCACCCTGGACCGCAGCGGCCTGGCGATCCAGCAGGCGCGCGCCATCGACGGCCCTGGCGGCACCGTCTTCGACGTCTTCCAGGTCCTGCCGACCGATCCTCGCCACGTGCCGGACCTGCCGGCGATCGAACGCAAGCTGCTGACCGTGCTCGCCGGTTCGCTCGACGTGCGGCCGGCGCGCCGGGCGCAGCCGCGGCACCTGCGCCATTTTCGCGTGGTGCCGCAGATCGCCTTCAGCGACAGCGCGGACGGCCGCCATACCGTCTTCAGCCTGGTCTGCACCGACCGCCCCGGGCTGCTGGCCGACGTCGCCCATGTGATGCGCCTGCAGGGCCTGCGCGTGCACGACGCCCGCGTCGCCACCTACGGCGAACGCGTCGAGGACGTGTTTCGGCTGGCCGCCGGCAACCACGCGCTCGACGCGTCGCGCCAGGATTCGCTGCGCGATGCGCTGCTGGCGACGATCGACGGCGACGCTCCCCGATGACCCCTGCGAGACGACCCTGCCGATGACCGCCCCAGCCTTCGTTGCCGACCGCGCCGCCCTCGACCTGCTCGAGACGACCATCGACAGCGCCTTCGAACGCCGCGCGGCGCTCACCCCCGAGGAAATCGCCGGCGCGGTGCGTCCGGCGGTGGAGCAGGCGATCCTTGGCCTGGAAGCCGGCGTGCTGCGCGTGGCCGTGCCCGACGGCAACGGCGGCTGGCGGCTCAACGCCTGGCTGAAGAAGGCGGTGCTGCTGTACTTCCGGGTCAACGACATGGCGGTGGTCGAGGCGCAGCCGGCGCCGTTCTGGGACAAGGTGGAGGCGCGCTTCGCCGGGCACGACGAGGCCGCCTTCCGCGCCCTCGGCGTGCGGGTGGTGCCCGGTGCCGTGGCGCGTCGCGGCAGCCACCTCGGCCGCGACGTGGTGCTGATGCCGAGTTTCGTCAACATCGGCGCGTACGTCGGCGCCGGCACCATGGTCGACACGTGGGCCACGGTGGGTTCGTGCGCCCAGGTCGGCAGCCACTGCCACATCTCCGGCGGAGCCGGCATCGGCGGCGTGCTCGAGCCGCTGCAGGCGGGGCCGACGATCATCGAGGATCATTGCTTCATCGGCGCCCGTTCCGAGGTCGTCGAGGGCGTGGTCGTCGGCCATCACAGCGTGATCGGCATGGGCGTGTTTCTCGGCCAGAGCACGCGCATCTACGACCGGGCGACGGGCGAGATCAGCTACGGATACGTGCCCCCGGGCAGCGTGGTGGTGTCCGGTTCGCTGCCCGCCGCCGACGGCAGCCATTCGCTGTACTGCGCGGTGATCGTCAAGCGGGTGGACGAGCGCACTCGCGCCAAGACCTCGGTCAACGAGCTGCTGCGGGGCCTGGCTTGATCGCTGCTGCCCGCAAGGGCGCGCACGCGTGCCGCTGCGGGAGCGGCGCCTCCGCCGGCCGTGCGCATCCCGCGCAGGCGTGCCTGTTGCAGACGTGGGGAATCCAATGACGACGCTGTACGGACTGAAGAACTGCGATACCTGCGGGAAAGCGCGCAAGTGGCTCGATCGCTTCGGCGTCGCGCACGAATTCGTCGACTATCGCGACACGCCGCAATCGCCGCAGACGCTGGCCGATTGGGCCGCCCAGGCCGGTGGCTGGGACGCGCTGGTCAACAAGTCCTCCACCACCTGGCGAAACCTTCCGCCGCCCCGCAAGACCCCGGGCTCGGAAGCCGAGTGGAAGCTGCTGCTGCGCGAGTATCCGCAGCTCGTCCGGCGCCCGGTCATCGTCACCGCCGACGGGGTCGCCACCCAGGGCTTCACCGACAACGGCTTCAAGAAGCGCTTCGGCAAGGGGTGAGCCCGCGCGGCGCGGATACGGCGCCGCCGACCGCTTCGGCTCTCGCGCGCACGGTGCGCTCGTGCGCGCGAGAGCCCGCGCAGCCGCGTCGCCCGCAGGAGCGGCCCATGACCGCGAAAGCCGCGGGCGATCCCGCGGGGTCGGCGGTGGTTCCGGTGCGGTCGTCGGCGGCGCCTCGCTGCCGATGCCTTGCGGTCCTTGCTAGGCTGGGCGCCTCACCCACCCGCCGCCGCCATGTCCGATGTCCTCCAGCTTGCCCGCGACCTGATCGGCCGCGCTTCGATCACTCCGGACGACGCCGGCTGCCAGGCTTCGATCGCCGGCCGCCTGCAGCGCGCCGGCTTCTCCTGCGAGCGTCTGCGCTACGGCGAGGTCGACAATCTCTGGGCGACCCACGGCGAGGGCGGCCCGGTACTGGTGCTGCTGGGGCATACCGACGTGGTGCCGCCCGGTCCGCGGGAGGCATGGGCCAGCGATCCGTTCGTGCCGGAGGAACGCGACGGGATGCTGTACGGACGCGGCGCGGCCGACATGAAGAGCGGCGTCGCTGCGTTCGTGGTCGCCGCCGAACGCTTCGTCGCCGCCCACCCGCGGCATGCCGGGACGCTGGCGCTGCTGCTGACCTCGGACGAGGAGGGCGACGCCATCGACGGCGTGCGGCGCGTCGCCGCAACCTTCCGCGAGCGCGGCCAGGGGATCGACTGGTGCATCACCGGCGAACCCTCTTCGAAGGCCAGGCTCGGCGATCTGCTGCGGGTGGGGCGACGGGGGTCGCTGTCGGGGTTGCTCACGGTGCGCGGGGTGCAGGGGCATGTCGCCTATCCCGACAAGGCGCGCAATCCGGTGCACCTGGCGTTGCCGGCGATGGGCGACCTGGTATCCCGGCGCTGGGACGAGGGCTACGAGAGCTTCCCGCCCACCAGTCTGCAGGTCTCCGATATCCATGCCGGCACCGGTGCCAGCAATGTCATCCCCGGCGAACTGCAGGTGCGGTTCAACCTGCGCTACACCCCGCACTGGGATGCGCCGCGGCTCGAGGCCGAGGTGGCGGCGCTGCTGGATGCGCACGGGCTGGACTACGGCCTGCGCTGGCATCGCAGCGGAGAGCCGTTCCACACCCCAGAGGGGCCGCTGCGCGCGGCCGCGCGCGAGGTGCTGACGGAGCTGCTCGGCAGCGCGCCCGAGGAGAGCACCGGTGGCGGCACCTCGGATGCGCGCTTCATCGCCCCGCTGGGCGCGCAGTGCATCGAGCTGGGCCCGGTCAATGCCAGCATCCACCAGGTCGACGAACACGTGCGCATCGCCGACCTCGAGGCGCTGCCGGGGGTCTACCTGGCACTGCTGGAGCGCCTGCTCGCCCGATGACGGCGCGCCTGTGGGAATCGGCTCGCCGCGCCCGTGTAGGAGCGGGCCATGCACGCGAAAGCCGGCGCCGTCGGCTACACCCGGAATCACCGCCAACCGGATCGGAACCTCCCGCGGCCTTCGCGGCCGTGGGCCGCTCCTACGGGCGAGGGATGCGGCGCCTGTAGGAGCGTGCCATGCACGCGAAAGCCGGCGTGGCTGCCCACGCCAGGAATCACCGCAGACGCGATCGGAACCTGCCGCGGTCTTCGCGGCCATGGGCCGCTACGGGGATCCGGGAGTCGGCGGGGGCGGCCAGGCGTTGAGCACCGCACAGAACAGCCGCGCTGTCTGCTCCGCGTCGTACACCGCCGAATGCGCCTCGGCGCTGTCCCAGGTGAAGCCCGCGGCCTGTACCGCACGCGCCAGCACCGTCTGGCCGTAGGCCACCCCGCCGAGGGTGACCGTGTCGAACACGCTGAACGGATGGAACGGATTGCGCTTGTGGCCGCAGCGGGCCACCGTGGCGTTGAGGAAGTTGAGGTCGAAATGGGCGTTGTGGCCGACCAGGATCGCGCGCTGGCAGCCGTGCTTCTTCACCGCGGTGCGCACCGGCGCGAACACGTGGTTCAGCGCCTCGCGCTCGGGCTTGGCCAGCCGGAACGGGTGGTCCAGGTCGATGCCGGTGATCTCCAGCGACTGCGGGTCGATCTCGGTGCCGTCGGCCGGGATCACGTGGGCGCTGGCGGTTTCGCCGAGTACGTAGCGGCCGTCGGCGTCGAGGTCGATCGGCACCACCGCGATCTCCAGCAGCGCGTGGCGGTTCCAGTCGAAGCCGCCGGTCTCCACGTCCACCACCACCGGCAGGTAGCCGCGGAAGCGTTTCGCCATCGGGCTGGCGGGAGTCGCGACAGGGGGGGGCTGATTCATGCGTCCAGCCTAGCAGGCCCGCAGCGGCGGGCCGTGCATCGCGATCGCCGGCGGTTCAATCGGCGCGACCGGCGAACTCGCCCGTGGTGGTGTTGACCAGCACGCGCTCGCCGTTGCCGATGTATTCCGGCACCTGGATCTCGATGCCGGTGCTCAGCCGCGCCGGCTTGGGGCGCTTGGTGGCGGTGCCGCCCTTCAGCTCCGGCGGGGTCTCCACGACCTCGAGCGCGACCGTCTGCGGGAGCTGCAGACCGACGGGGAGTTCGTCGATGATCTGCACGTAGCAGCCGGTCAGGCCCTCGTGGACGTAGCCCGCATCCTCGCCGACCACGTCGGCATCCAGGGTGTAGGGGATGTAGTCCTCATCGTCGAGGAATACGAACGCCTCGCCGTCCCGGTACGAGAAGCTGGCCTGGCGCCGCGACAGTTCGACCTCGCGGAAGTCGTCGTCGCCGCCGGCGCTCAGGTCCAGCTTGGTCCCGCCGGGCACCGAATACAGGGTGAAGCGGAACTTGACGTTGCCACCGCGGCCCTGCGGCGCGCTGCGCTCGATGTCGCGCACCTGATAGACGCTGCCGTTGTGCTCGAGGACGTTGCCCTTCTTGATGTCGCTGGCTTTCATTTGGTGGCCGGGAATCGGGAATGGGGAATGGTGGGAGCAAAGAGCGGGTGTCGGAGGGGGGCGGCTTTTCGATTCCCCATTCCCGATTCCCGATTCCCTGCTATTTCGGCGCCAACCGCACCGCGCCGTCCAGGCGGATGGTCTCGCCGTTGAGGTAGCGGTTGCCGAGGATGTACGCCACCAGATCGGCGAATTCGTCCGGCTGGCCGAGGCGCGAGGGGAAGGGGATCGAGGCCGACAGCGATTTCCGCACGTCCTCGGGCATGCCGTCGACCATCGGGGTCCAGAAGATGCCGGGGGCGACGGTATTGACGCGGATGCCGAAGCGGGCGAGTTCGCGCGCCATCGGCAGGGTCATGCCCACCACGCCCGCCTTCGAGGCGGAGTAGGCCGCCTGGCCGATCTGTCCCTCGTACGCCGCCACCGAGGCGGTATTGACGATCGCGCCGCGCTCGCCGTCCTCGCCGGGATCGTTGTGCTGCATGACCGCGGCCGCCGCCTTGGCGACGTTGAAGCTGCCGACCAGGTTGACCATCACCGTGGTCGAGAACTGCCGCAGCGGCATCGGCGCCTCGCGGCCGAGCACCCGGCCCGCGCCGAGGATCCCGGCGCAGTTGACCGCGGCATCGAGGCCGCCGAGGAACGCGCAAGCGGCGTCGACGCTGGCGGCCACGCCGTGCTCGTCGGTGACGTCGGTGCGGAAGAAGCGGGCGCGCTCCGCGCCCAGGTCCGCCACCGCGGCGGCGCCCTTGTCCTCGTCGACGTCGAACAGGGCGACCCTGCCGCCGTCGGAGGCCAGGCGCCGGGCGACCGCCAGGCCGAGGCCGGAGACGCCGCCGGTGACGATGGCGCGGAGGTCGGAAAGCTGCATGGCGGGCTCCAGGGATGCGGGGCCCGGCATTCTACCCGCCCGCGGCGCCACGTTCCGGCGCGGGCCGGGCCGCGGCGCGTCCCATGGGATCGCGCAGGCTCGCCGCCGCGGTGTCCGCAGACCGCCGCTCCGGCAGGAGCGCCGCCCGCGCCGCGCCCAGCGCTCCGCCGCGGTCTCCGCGATGCCCTAGGCCGGCGATTCCACGAAAAGGAAGCGCCTGCGCCGACGCCGGAGCGCTCGCGACCGTCGCCTCAGCGCGCCTTCCGCAACGCCGTGCCGTGCGCCAGCCCGGCACCGAGCTGGTGGGCGAACGCATCGGCCGACAGTCCCGGTGCGAACAGGAAGCCCTGGCCCACCGGCACGCCGAGCTCGAGCAGGAACCGGCGCTGCGGCTCGGACTCGACGCCCTCGGCCACCAGGCCCAGCCCGAGGCTGCGGGCGATGCCCGCGATCGCCTGGCACACCGCGACGTCGGAGTGGTTGCGCGGCACCCCCTCGACGAACAGCTGGCTGAGTTTCATGCCGTGGATCGGCAGCCGCCGCAGGTAGTTGAGCGCGCTATAGCCCTCGCCGAAATCGTCGATGGTCAGGACCACGCCCATCTCGCGCAGCTCGGCGAAGGTGCGCAGGGTATCGGGAGCGTCCTCGATCAACGCGCGCTCGGTGAACTCGAGCTCCAGCGCGGCCCCGGGCAGCCGGTACTCGTCGAGGACCCCGCGCACGGTGCCGGCGAGGTCGTCGCCGAGGAACTGGCGGTAGGACACGTTGACGGCGACCCGGACGATGCCGAGACCGGCGTCGCGCCAGGCGGCGACCTGCTGGCAGGCCTCGCTGAGCACCCAGCGGCCGATCCTGACGATGTCGCCGGTAGTCTCGGCGTGGCCGATGAAGTGATCGGGGCGCATCTCGCCGAGCTGGTGGTTCTTCCAGCGGATCAGCGCCTCGGCGGCGACGATGCTGCCCTTGCGCATGTCGACCTGGGGCTGGTAGACCAGATGGAACTCGCCGTTGTCGACCGCGCGGCGCAGCTGCGTCTCCATGCGCAGCCGGTCGTCGCGCGACTGCGCCAGGGCGGGGCTGTAGGCCTGCCAGCCGTTGCGCACGCGGCGCTTGCTGTCGTACATGGCCGCATCGGCGCTCTGGATCACGGTCTGCGGGCGTTCGCCGTCCTCCGGGGCGCGGGCGATGCCGATGCTGGCGGTGACGTCGAACTCCTCGCCCTCGTAGCCGAAGCTGCCCTCGAAGGCATCGAGGATGCGCTGGGCGATGCGCTCGGGCCGGCCCGGGTCGTCGGCCAGGCTGCACAGCACCAGGAACTCGTCGCCGCCGAAGCGCGCGATCAGTCCCTCCGGGCCGGCGGCCTGGACGATCCGCTGCGCGGCATGGCGCAGCAGTTCGTCGCCGGCGCCGTGGCCGAGCACGTCGTTGACCATCTTGAAACGGTCCAGGTCCAGGTAGAGCACCGCCAGCCGCGCCTGCGCCGGATCGTCCATCCGTGCGCCCATCTCGCCGAGGATCGCGTCGCGGTTGAGCAGGCCGGTGAGCGGATCGGTGCGCGCCTGCACCCGCAGCGTCTCCTCGGCCTGCTTGCGCTCGCTGATGTCCTGCAGGGTGCCGGTGATGCTGACGTTGGCGGACTCGTCGCTTTCCGGCTCGCCGATGATCCGCATCCACAGCATGCGTCCGTCGCTGCGCCGGCCCTGCAGTTCCAGGTCGATCGGCTGTTGCCGGTGCAGCGCCTGCTGCAGCGCATGGGCGAAGCGGGCGCGATCGCCCTCGCGCAGGCAGCGCAGCAGCGCGTCCATGGTCGCCGGCGGCTGCGGACGATCGAGGATGCGCGCGGCCTCGCCGGTCAGGTACAGGGCGTCGCGCCCCGCCTCCCATTCCCAGCCGCCGATGCGGGCCAGCGCCTGGGCGCGGGCGAACAGCGTGCTGTCGCGCTTGAGCCGGGTGACGTCGCTGAAGAGCGAGATCACCTGGTGGGGCCGGCAGCTGCCAGGTGCGAACAGCGGCACGGTGGTCACCGAGAGCCAGCGCAAGCGGCGCTCCGGCTTGTGGTAGAGCCCCAGCACCGTGCTCTGGGTCGCCTGGCCGGTGCGCAGCGAGCGCCGTACCGGCAGCTCCTCCGGCGGCACCCGGCGTCCGGTCTCGTCGAGCACCGTCCATTTCTCCGGGGCCAGGTAGTCCGCCAGGCTGCGGTCGTCCTCCGCGCCGAGGATGCGCATCGCCGCGGCGTTGACCTGCAGCGGACGGTCGTCGGCGTCCTGCACCAGCACGCCCTTGTCGATCACCTCAAGCAGCTGGCCGTAGCGCGATTCGGCCTCGCGCCGCGCGCTGAGGTCGCGCGCCACCGCGACGATGCAGCGGCGCCCGTCGTGGACGAAGCCCGCCGAATGCACCTCCACCGGGAACCTGCTGCCGTCGCCGCGCATGTTGGTGACCTCGACGACGTAGGTGCCGCCGCGGCGCAGCGTCTCCAGCACCGGTTGCAGGTGGTCCTCGGGCAGGTCGGGATTGAGCACTTCGATCGGCTGGCCGACGATCTCGCCGCGGCTGCGCCGGTAGGCGGCCATGCCGGCGCGGTTGAGGTCGAGCACGATGCCGCGCTCGTCGAGGATGCTCACCGGGTCGGGCACGGCATCGAACAGCGCGCGGTAGCGCGACTGGGAGGATTCGGCGTCCGCGGCGGCTCCGCGCAGGGCGGTGGCGGCGCTGGCGAGCAGGCGCCGCGCGGACGCCGGCAGGGCGTCGTCGCGGGAGGCCGCCTCGAGCGCCTCGGCGAGGGCGGCGGGGTCGCTGCCGGCATCCGCAGCGTCGGCGCGCGCGCCTGGTCCGCCGGCGTTCATCCCGCTGCCGCCCCGTCGCCGTCCGCCGCCGCGGCGGTGGCGCGGCCGACCCTGCTGCCGGTCTCGCGTCCGAGCAGCGACGCCAGCCAGCGCCCGGCGGCGGCCAGGGCTGCGAGGTCGACGCCGGTCCCCACGCCCATGCCGTGCAGCATGTAGACCAGGTCCTCGGTGGCCACGTTTCCGCTGGCGCCGCGCGCATAGGGGCAGCCGCCGGTGCCGGCAACGGCCGCGTCGACCACCGCTACCCCTTCCTCGAGGCAGGCGAGGACGTTGGCCAGGGCCTGGCCGTAGGTGTCGTGGAAGTGGACCGCCAGCGCGGACATCGGCACCTCGCCCGCGACCGCGCGCAGCATCGTCCGCGCCCTGGCCGGGGTGCCGACGCCGATCGTGTCGCCGAGCGAGACCTCGTAGCAGCCCATGGCGTGCAGCCGGCGGGCCACCCGCACCACGTCGGCCACCGCCACCTCGCCCTGGTACGGACAGCCGAGCACCGTGGAAACGTAGCCGCGCACGCGCACGCCGTCACCGGCCGCGCGCTCGAGCACCGGGGCGAAGCGCTGCAGGGATTCGTCGATCGAGGCGTTCACGTTGCGGCGGTTGAAGGCTTCGGACGCTGCGGTGAAGACCGCGATCTCCTCGACGCCGACCGCGCGCGCGCGCGCGTAGCCCTGCTCGTTCGGGACCAGCACCGGGTAGGCCACCCCGGGACGGCGGGCGATCCCGGAGTAGACCTCCGCGGCATCGGCCAACTGCGGTACCCACTTCGGGCTGACGAAGCTGGTCGCCTCGACCGTCCGCAGCCCGGTGTCCGACAGGCGATCGACGAGCGCGATCTTGTCGGCGGTGGCGACCAGCGCCTTCTCGTTTTGCAGCCCGTCGCGCGGGCCGACCTCGACGATGCGCACGTCAGCGGGGTACTGGCTCATGGCGTCCTGCGGTAGTCGTGGGGAACGCGGATCGGGGGAGGCCGGCCGCCGGCCCCGTCCCCGAGGGTACCGGTTCCGGTCGCCGGGTTTCAGTGGCGCCGGTCCGGGACCCGGCCAGCCGCACTCGGCCATCCGCGGCCGCCTGCCGGATCGTGCTTCCCGGGGCGCCCGGTCCGGACCGTGCCGCCGGACATGAAGCCACGCGAGACGGGCGCGCGACCGGCCGTCCCGCCTCGCCTTGCCCTCAGTCTTCCGGTTCCAGGGTCACCAGCACGGCGTCGCCCTCGACGAACTCGCCGGCGCTCGCGCGCACCTCGGCGACCGTGCCCGCGCGCGGCGCGCGCAGGGTCAGCTCCATCTTCATCGCTTCCATCACCAGCAGGGTCTGCCCCTCGGCGACCACCGCGCCGGGCGTCGCCTCCACCAGCACCACGCGACCCGGCATCGGCGCGGCGACGCGGTCGCTGCCGCCGGCAGCGTCTCCGGCCTCGAAGCGGAATGCCGGCAGCCGCTCGAAGGCCAGCCGCCCGGCGCGGTCGTGGACGGTCACGCTGCCGCCGTCGACCTGCGCGCGCAACAGGTGGGAGCGGCCGTCGACGCGCAGCGAGAGCGATTCGCCGCGCAGCCGCGCGCCCTCGATCCGCAGCGGCTCCGTTCCGGCGCCGCGCAGCCGGTAGTCGCCGCCGGTGCCGGACGCGTGCAGCTCCAGGCGTCGGCCGTCCTGCTGCAGCACCAGCAGGCGCTCGCCGGCGTGGCCGAGGCGCCAGCCGTCGGCGATCGCCCAGGGCGAGTCCGGTTCGGGAGAGGCCGCAGCGCCGCGCCGCGCCCGGGCCTCCTCGTGCAGCAGGGTGGCCGCGGCCGCGGCGGCGACCCGCACCTCGCCGGGCGGCGCCGGTGGCGCCAGCACCCGGTCGAGGTGGCGGTCGAGGTAGCCGGTGTCGATGCGCCCCTCGACGACCTCCGGATGGCGCACCAGGCGCTCCAGGAAGGCGATGTTCGATTTCGGGCCGGCGATGGCGCAGCCCGCCAGCGCCTCGCGCAGGCGGGCGAGGGCGCGCGGACGGTCGAGGTCGTGGACGATCAGCTTGGCGATCATCGGGTCGTAGAAGATCGTCACCGTGTCGCCTTCGACCACGCCGGCGTCGACCCGCACGTGCGCCGACGGTTGCGGCAGGCGCAGGCGCTGCAGCCGCCCCGAGGCGGGCAGGAAGCCGGCGTCCGGGTCCTCGGCGTACAGGCGCACCTCGATCGCGTGCCCCTGCTGCCGCACGTCGTCCTGCGCCAGCGGCAGCGTTTCGCCCGCCGCCACCCGCAACTGCCATTCCACCAGGTCCAGGCCGGTGACCATCTCGGTGACCGGGTGCTCCACCTGCAGCCGGGTGTTGATCTCCATGAAGTAGAACTCGCCGCCCGGGTCGACGATGAACTCCACGGTCCCGGCGTTGGCGTAGTCGATGGCGCGCGCCGCCAGCACAGCCGCCTCGCCCATGCGCGCGCGCAGCTGCGGGGTGAGGAAGGGGGAGGGCGATTCCTCCAGCACCTTCTGGTAGCGGCGCTGCGCCGAGCACTCGCGCTCGTTGAGGTGGATGATGTTGCCGTGGCGGTCGCCGAACACCTGGATCTCGATGTGGCGCGGCCGTTCGATGTAGCGTTCCAGCAGCACGCGGTCGCGGCCGAAGGCGCTGCCGGCCTCGCGCTGGCAGCTTTCCAGCGCCGGCAGGAATTGCTCCGCCGAACGCACCACGCGCATGCCCTTGCCGCCGCCGCCGTGCGCCGCCTTGATCATCAGCGGCCAGCCGATGCGCCCGGCTTCGCGGAGCAGCGCATCCGGGGCCTGCTCGGTCCCGGTGTAGCCGGGCACCACCGGCACGCCGGCAGCCTGCATCAACTCCTTGGCTCCGGCCTTGCTGCCCATCTTCCGCATCGATGCCGCGGACGGGCCGACGAAGGCGATGCCGGCGGCCTCGATCGCTTCGGCGAAATCGGCGTTCTCGCTGAGGAAGCCGTAGCCGGGGTGGATCGCCCCGGCGCCGCTGCGCCGCGCCGCCTCGACGATGGCGTCGCCGCGCAGGTAGCTGTCCTGCGGCCGCGGACCGCCGACGGGCCAGGCTTCGTCCGCCAGGCGGACGTGCTGCGCGTCGGCGTCGGCCTCCGAGAACACCGCCACCGTGGCGATGCCGAGACGGCGCGCGGTGCGGATCACCCGGCAGGCGATTTCCCCGCGGTTGGCGATGAGGAGCTTGTCGAACATTCGCTGCTACTCCGGCGCGTGGCGGATGGCCGCGACACTGGGGCCACCCGGGTCGAGGGCGAACGCACCGCGGCTGGCATCGATGCGGTCGGGGCCGCTCACGAGGCGGGCGCCCAGGCCGGCGGCCGCTTGTCGAGGAAGGCGGTCAGGCCCTCCTGGCCTTCCGGGGAAGCCCGCATGGCGGCGATCAGGTCGGCGGTGGCGCCGTCCAGCGCATCGCGGTCGCCCTGCGGCACCACCGCGCGCACCAGGGCCTTGGCCTGCGCCGAGGCCACCGGTCCGGCCCTGAGCAGCAGGCCCACCTGGCGCTCGACCGCGGCGTCCAGCGCGTCGGCGGCGACCACCTCGTGCAGCAGGCCGATGCGCAGCGCCTCCGGCGCCGCGAAGACCTCGGCCGTGGCGAAGTAGCGCCGGGCGTTGCGCGCTCCGATCGCGGCGATGACGTAGGGCGAGATCACCGCCGGCAGCAGGCCCAGGCGCGCCTCGGTCAGGCCGAACTTCGCGTCCTCGGCGGCGATGGCGACGTCGCAGCAGGCGACCAGGCCGACGCCGCCGCCGAAGGCGGCGCCGTGGACGCGGGCGATGGTGGGCTTGGGCAACTGGTCGAGGGTGCGCATCAGCCGCGCGAGGGCGAGCGCGTCCTCGCGGTTCTCGTCGGCGTCGGCGGCGGCCATCGAGCGCATCCAGTTGAGGTCGGCGCCGGCCGAGAAGGAGTCGCCGGCGCCCTCGAGCACCACGACCCGCACGTCCTGGTCGCTGCCGAGCTCGGCCAGGCGCGCAGTTAGCGTGGCGATCAGGCCCGCGTCGAAGGCGTTGTGGACCCCGGGGCGGTTCAGGCGCAGGCGCGCGACGGCGCCGGCGCGTTGCAGCTGCAGGGCATCGGACATTGCGTCGGATCCGGTGAACGGGCCCCGCATGATAGCGGCTGCGCCGACGGCGCCAGGGGCATACACCGCGGCGCCGCGAAGGTAGAATGAGAACAATTAGCATTCAGGGCGACATCGTGAGACTTTCCGAGCTGCCGCGGGGCGCATCCGCCCGCGTCGAACGGGTCGAAGACCGGGCGCCGGGCGATCCCATCGCCCGGCGCCTGCGCGAACTCGGCTTCATCGCCGGCGAGGCGGTGCGGATCACCGCGGCCGGTCCGTTCGGGGCCGAGCCGCTGCTGGTGCAGATCGGCTTCACCCGCTTCGCGCTGCGCCGCGCCGAGGCGGCGCGGGTGTTGCTGGACGCGCGGGACCGCGCGGCATGAGCGGGCAGGTCGAGGTGCCGCGCCTGGCGCTGGTCGGCAGCCCGAACTGCGGCAAGACCGCGCTGTTCAACCGCCTCACCGGCAGCCGGCAGAAGGTGGCCAACTACGCCGGGGTCACGGTCGAGCGCAAGGAGGGCCGGCTGGTGGCGCCCTCGGGCCGGCGCTACGCGCTGCTCGACCTGCCCGGCGCCTACAGCCTCACCCCCTCCAGCCTGGACGAGGCGATCACCCGCGACCTGTGCCGCGGCCACTATCCAGGCGAGCCCGCTCCCGACGTGATGGTGTGCGTGGTGGACGCCACCAACCTGCGCCTGCACCTGCGCTTCGTGCTCGAACTGCGGCGGCTGGGGCGGCCGATGGTGGTGGCGCTCAACATGGCCGACGTGGCGGCCCGGCGCGGCATCCGTATCGACCGCGAGCGCCTGGAGCGGGAGCTGGGCCTGCCGGTGGTGGAAACGGTCGCGGTGCGCCGCCAAGGCGCCCGGGCCCTGGTGGAACGGATCGAGGCGCTGGTCGACGCCCCGCCCCAGGCCGGTCGGGCAGGCCCGGCCGCCGCAGTGGCAGGGCCGGAGCCCGGCGACGACGCGGCGCTGCACGCCGAGACCCGGCGCCTGCTCGATGTCGCGGTGCGGATGCCCTCCAGCACCGACCGGATCGACGACGCACTGGACCGCTGGCTCCTGCACCCGGTGGCCGGCCTGCTGACCCTGGCGGCGGTGATGTTCCTGATCTTCCAGGCGGTCTATGCCTGGGCCACGCCGATGATGGACGCCATCGACGCCGGCACCGGCTGGCTGGCCGCCTGGGTGGGCGCGACCCTGCCGGAAGGCCCGCTGGCGAGCCTGCTCGCCGACGGCATCATCGCCGGCCTGGGCAGCGTGATCATCTTCCTGCCGCAGATCCTCATCCTGTTCGCCTTCATCCTGGCGCTGGAGGAGTCCGGCTACCTGCCGCGCGCGGCATTCCTGCTCGACCGGACGATGGCCGCGGCCGGCCTGTCCGGGCGTTCCTTCATCCCGCTGCTGTCGAGCTTCGCCTGCGCGATCCCCGGCATCATGGCGACGCGTTCGATCCAGGATCCGCGCGACCGCATCGCCACGATCATGGTGGCGCCGCTGATGACCTGTTCGGCGCGGCTGCCGGTGTACGCGCTGCTGATCGGGGCGTTCATCCCACAGCAACAAGTGGGCGGGGTGTTCAACCTGCAGGGCCTGGTGCTGTTCGCGCTGTACATGGCCGGGATCCTCAGCGCCCTGGCGGTGTCGTTCGTGATGAAGAAGTGGCGCCGCGCCGGCGGCGAGCACATGTTGATGCTGGAGCTGCCCTCGTACCGGCTGCCGCATCCGCGGGACCTGGCGATCGGGCTGTACGAACGGGGGATGATCTTCCTGCGCCGGGTCGGCGGCATCATCCTGGCGCTGACCGTGCTGTTGTGGTTCCTGCTCTCGTTCCCCGGAGCGCCGGAGGGCGCGACGGGTCCGGCGATCGACTACAGCTTCGCCGGCCGCCTCGGCCATGCCATGACCGGGCTGTTCGCGCCGCTCGGCTTCAACTGGCAGATCTGCATCGCGCTGATCCCTGGGCTGGCCGCGCGCGAGGTCGCGGTGTCGTCGCTGGCCACCGTGTACGCGCTGTCCGCCGCGGACGACGATGCCGCGGCCCAGGCGCTGACGCCTCTGATCAGCGACGGCTGGTCGCTCGCCACCGCGTTGTCGCTGCTGGTCTGGTTCGTGTACGCGCCGCAGTGCATCTCCACCTGGGCCACGATCCGCCGAGAAACCAACTCGTGGCGGACGATGGCGATCAGCGCCGGCTACCTGTTCGCGCTCGCCTATCTCGCCTCGCTGGTCACCTACCAGGTGGCGGTGCTGCTGGGGGCGGGGTAGCCGCGATGGACGCGTCGACCGTCCTGCAACACGCCGCGGTCGCGCTGGCGGTCGCGTCGAGCGCCTGGGTGGTACTGGCGAAACAGGTACCAGGCACCGCGCGTCGACTGCGAGCCGCGGCCGCGCTCGCGGTGTTGCGCCATAGTCGCGCGCCCTGGTCGCGGGCGCTGGGCAGGCGCATCGCCCCGGCGGCAGCGCGGGCGGGCGACGCCTGCGGCGGTTGCGACGGTTGCGGGCCGGGCGACGCGCAGCGTTGAGGCGCAAGCGCGCCGCGTGAAGCGAGGGGTGGCCGCCGGGAAACAGCCCGGCTGAACCACGCGCAGCTCTCCCCTTGACGCTGCCCCGATTCGGGGCGCAGGGGGCTGCGAGTGGTTATTGGAAATCCGAAATCCGCGACGCCAACTGCCGCGTTGGGATCGTGAAATGAAGCCCTAGTGCCGGGTGGTGACGCGCTTGGCGGGCTTGCGCATGTCGCTGGTGGGGAAGACCTCCACCGACAGGCTGAAACTGCGTTCCTGGCCGGAATGCATCGCTCCCACGCCCACCACCTGGCGGTTGATCTCGTTGCCCTCGTCGTCGCGCACGACCAGCACCACGGAGTACTCCCAGGCGCCGCCCTCGGCAGGGTGCCGGATCGTTCCCTCGACGTTGAGGGCCGTGGTCGAGGCGGCGACGCCCGCGGACGCCGCCGAATCGAAACGGAGGTAGTGCCGGCACGACGGGCAGATCGCCGCGCTCTGCAGGATCGTGGTCTTGCAGTGCGGACAGGTGCGCGTGGCGCCCGCCGCGCCAGGCCGGCCGTTGCTCACGAGGCGAGTTCGAGGTCCGCCTTGTCGGCCTTGGTCTCGGACTTGCCGTTGACCTTGGTGTCCTTGGCTTCCCAACCGCACTCGACGTGGCCGCGGATCCGTGAGCCGGCGGCGACGGTCAGCGAGCCGGCCTTGAGATCGCCGTTCATCACTGCGGTGTCGAGCAGTTCCACCCGCGAGGCGGCGTCGATGTTGCCTTCCAGCTCGCCGGAGACGACGACCTTCTCCGCGCGCACGCCGCCGTTGAGCTTGGCGCCCTGCTCGATGGTGAGGTCGCCCTGCACGTTGACGTCGCCCTTGAACCTGCCGGCGATGCGGACGTGGCCGGTGCCCTCGATCTTGCCCTCGATGGTGAGGTTGGCGGCGATCAGCGACTCCTTGATCTCGGCAGCGGCGGGACGCCGCGGGGGCGAGGTCTGGGTCGGATTGAAGTCGGCCACGGCCGGCTGCGGCTCGCGGGCGGGCGCGGGGGCCGGGGCGGGAGCCGGGGCGAAGGAGGGCGTGTCCTTCTTGGCGGAGCTTGGCTGGTTGAAGATGGCCATCACGGAATTCCTCATGGGCGGACAGGGACAGGCGCGTCGGCTGCCAGCGGCAGCCACGCAACGACAGGGGGTCGTGCCGCGAGACTAGCATGCACCCGCCCGCGCCCGAATGTGACCGGGCTCACCGAATCCGAGATCGGGCAGGGCGTTACGACGCTTTGTTGAGGCGGCCGTGCGAAGTCTCCACGCCACCTCCACGGGTGTTGCCGGCACCGGCCGCGCGGCCGGCGGCGGTCACATCCGGAAGACGCCGAAACGCGCCGGCTCGAACGCTGCGTTGAGCGTGGCCGAGATCCCGAGTCCCAGCACCCTGCGGGTGTCGGCGGGATCGATGATGCCGTCGTCCCACAGCCGTGCGGTGGCGTACCAGGGGCTGCCCTGGGTCTCGTACTGGTCGCGGATCGGCGCCTTGAAAGCCTCCTCCTCGTCCGCGCTCCAGCTGCCGCCCTTGCCCTCGATCCCGTCGCGGCGCACGGTCGCCAGCACGCTGGCGGCCTGTTCGCCGCCCATCACGCTGATGCGCGCATTCGGCCACATCCACAGGAAGCGCGCGCCGTAGGCGCGGCCGCACATGGCGTAGTTGCCGGCGCCGAAGCTGCCGCCGATGACCACGGTGAACTTGGGAACGCTGGAGCAGGCCACCGCGGTGACCATCTTGGCGCCGTCCCTGGCGATTCCCGCGTTCTCGTACTTGCGGCCGACCATGAAGCCGGTGATGTTCTGCAGGAACACCAGCGGGATGCCGCGCTGGTTGCACAGCTCGATGAAGTGCGCGCCCTTCAGCGCCGACTCGGAAAACAGGATGCCGTTGTTGGCGACGATGCCGACCGGGTAGCCGTGCAGGTGCGCGAAGCCGGTCACCAGGGTCTTGCCGTAGCGCGCCTTGAACTCCTGGAACTCGCTGGCGTCGACGATCCGCGCGATCACCTCGCGGATGTCGAATGGGCGGCGGGTGTCCTTGGGCACGATGCCGTACAGCTCCTCGGCCGCGTATAGCGGCTCGCGCGCCTCGCGCAGCGCCACCGGCACGGTCTTGCGGCGATTGAGGCTGCCGACGATGTCGCGGGCGATCTGCAGGGCGTGGCGGTCGTCCTCGGCGAAATGGTCGGCCACGCCGGAGACGCTGGTATGCACGTCCGCGCCGCCGAGCGCCTCGGCGTCCACGACCTCGCCGGTCGCGGCCTTCACCAGCGGAGGCCCGCCGAGGAAGATCGTGCCCTGTTCCCTGACGATCACCGATTCGTCGGACATCGCCGGCACGTAGGCGCCGCCGGCGGTGCACGAACCCATCACCACCGCGATCTGCGGGATGTTCTCCGCGCTCATCCGCGCCTGGTTGTAGAAGATCCGGCCGAAGTGCTCGCGATCCGGGAACACCTCGTCCTGCAGCGGCAGGTACGCGCCGCCCGAATCCACCAGGTACACGCAGGGCAGGCGGTTCTCGCGCGCGAGCTCTTGCGCGCGCAGGTGCTTCTTCACCGTGATCGGGAAGTAGGTCCCGCCCTTGACCGTGGCGTCGTTGGCGACGATCACCACCTCCAGGCCCATCACCCGGCCGATGCCGCAGACCATGCCGGCCGCCGGGGCCGCGCCGTCGTACATGTCCTCGGCGGCGAGCGGGGCGATCTCCAGGAAAGGCGAGCCGGGATCGAGCAGGGCGCTGACCCGGTCGCGCGGCAGCAGCTTGCCGCGCGCGGTGTGGCGCTCGCGCGCGGCGTCGCCGCCGCCCTGCGCCGCACGCGCGAGCCTGCGGTCGAGCTCGGCCACCAGGGCGCGGTGATAGCCGGCGTTGTCGGCGAACTCCTGCGAGCGTGGATCCAGGCTCGAGCTCAGTACGGGCATGGGCATGTCCGGCGGGGGAAGCTCATCAGGATACCCGTCCGCAAAACAAAAGGCCGCCGGCGAACCGGCGGCCTTTCTGCACGTGCTGTTGTCGCGAGGCCCCGGAGGGGGCCGGGCGGAACTCAGTGCATGTCGTCTTCGGCTGCGTCCTGGGCCTCGTCGGCGGTGTCGGCAGCGTCCTCGGCGACATCGGCCGCGTCTTCGGCGGCGTCGGCGGCGGCATCGGCAGCGTCGTCGGTGGCAGCGGCCGAAGCGTCGGCGGCGGCGTCGGCGGCGGTGTCGGCAGCCATGTCGGCGGTGTCGGCAGCGGCCTGGGCGGTCTCGTCGCCGTAGGCGGCGTCGGCCTGAGCCTGGGCCTCGGCAGCGGCGTCAGCGGCATCGGCAGCCGCGTCCTGGGCGGCGTCCTGGTTCGAACAGGCGGCCAGGGCGAAACCCATGGCCAGGGCAAGCAGAGCCTTGTTGATGGACATGATTGATATTTCCTCGTCGTGTTGGTGAGTCAGAACGCGCGAATCGGCGCGCCGGGGCACATCATGACAAGCCGCCGTTGGGTGTCAAGTAGGTGTTTGATTTTTTTCGTAAAAATGGCGTTAACCGGCTAGAGCAGTTCAACCGCGATTGCGGTCGCCTCGCCGCCGCCGATGCACAGGGAAGCCACGCCACGGCGCCCTCCGCGCGCGCGCAGGGCGTGGATCAGGGTCACCACCAGTCGTGCGCCGCTGGCGCCGA
Source organism: Luteimonas salinisoli (assembly GCF_013425525.1). GTDB lineage: Bacteria > Pseudomonadota > Gammaproteobacteria > Xanthomonadales > Xanthomonadaceae > Luteimonas > Luteimonas salinisoli. The sequence continues at coordinate 30,072 of NZ_JACCKA010000047.1, forward strand.
TGGGGTGGCCGAGCGCGCAGGCCCCGCCGTTCACGTTCAGCCGCTCGTGGGCGATTCCCAGGTCCTTCATCGGCGCCATCGCCACGCAGGCGAAGGCCTCGTTGATCTCGAACAGGTCGACGTCCTCCACCTTCCAGCCGGCGCGCTCGAGCACGCTGCCGATCGCCTTCACCGGCGCGGTGGTGAACCACTCCGGCGCCTGGGCGTGGCCGGCGTGCGCGACGATGCGCGCCAGCGGCTGCAGGCCGCGGCGGCCGGCCTCGTCGGCGGACATCAGCACCGTGGCCGCGGCGCCGTCGGAGATCTTCGACGACGACGCGGCGGTGAGGCGCCCCTCCTTGCCGAAGGCCGGACGCAGCGTCGGGATCTTCGCGGTGTCGATGCGCCCGGGCTCCTCGTCGGTGTCGACAGAATGCTCGCCCTTGCGGGTACGCACCGTGACCGGGACGATCTCGCCGGCGAAGGCGCCGCCGGCGATCGCCGCCTGCGCGCGCTGCGCGCTCTCGGCGGAGAAGGCATCGAGGTCTTCTCGGCTCAGCTGGTACTTTTCGCAGGTGATGTCGCCGAAGACGCCCATCGCCTTGCCGTCGTAGGGGTTGGTGAGTCCGTCCCAGGCCATGTGATCGAGGAACTCGGCGCTGCCGTAGCGGATCCCGGTGCGCGAGCCGTTGAGCAGGTGCGGCGCGTTGGTCATCGATTCCATGCCGCCGGCTACCACCACCGCCGAGGATCCCGCGCGGATGATGTCGTGCCCCAGCATGATCGCCTTCATGCCGGAACCGCAGACCTTGTTGATGGTGGTGCAGCCGGTCCGGTCCGGGATCTCCGCCGCGCGCGACGCCTGGCGCGCCGGGGCCTGCCCCAGGCCGGCCGGCAGCACGCAGCCCATGATCACCTCGTCGACCTGGTCGGCGGCCAGGCCGGCGTGCTGCAGCGCGCCGGTGATCGCCGAGGCACCGAGCGTCGGGGTAGGCACGCCGGTGAACTGGCCGAGAAAGGAACCGATGGCGGTGCGCTTGGCGCCGACGATGACGATGTCGCTCATGAAGCTTGCTCCGGCAGGGGCGGGGGGCCCCGGGAAAGCGGCGATTATCGCGCCGCGTGGATGGTGCGGCAAACGCATGCCCATTCAGCGGTTGCGATCGCCGGGGAAACGCGCTGCGTCACGTTTCCGCGGTGGCACGCCCCGTTGTTTGCGGGTATAGATGACCGCACCGGATGGTGGAGCAGGGATCGGTGCGTGTCGCCCGCGTGGTGCGGCAACGGCAGTGGCGCCCGGAACAGAGAAGGAACCCATCGCTATGGCGGAACAGATTTCCGGTGCCCGCGCGGCACCGTCCTGCAGACTTTCGTTGCTGGCCCTCGCGGTCGGCGTGGCGCTCACCGCCTGCGGCGGCGGCGGCAGCGACAACCGTCCCGATCCGCCGCCTACCGAGCGGCCGCCGCCGCCGCCGACCACGGTCGAGCCGCCGAACCCGGACTACAGCGAACACCTCGCGCTCACCAATAGCTACGAGGCGCACGACGCCGGCCTGACCGGCGAGGGCGTACGCATCGGCGTGCTCGACACCGGCGTGAACAGCGAACATCCCGCCCTCGCCGGACGGGTCGTGGACAACCTGGTGTACGTGAGCAGCATCGATAACGATCTCTCGGTGGACGATGTCGACGGCCACGGCACCGCGGTGACGCAGATCATCGCCGGGACCCCGTTCGGTCAGTGGCCCGGCGGCATCGCTCCCGGTGCGGAGATCGTCTCGGCACGCATCATCAACGACGAGCCGCCGGACGACGACGGCAGCGGCGAGGGCAACGAGGTGGACGGGCCGCTCGGTCTCGAGCCGATCCACCAGGACATGATCGATCGCGGCGTGCGCATCCTCAACAATTCCTGGGGTGGACTGTATTGGGACGATTCCGCGGCGACCGCACCGATCGCGGACGAGTACCGGGATTTCATTTTCGACAACGACGGGCTTGTGGTGTTCGCCACCGGCAACCTCGAGGGTGCCGACCCGACCGACATGTCGGCTCTGCCGAGCCAGCCCGGCCCTAACGGCACCACTCCGGCGGCGGATCTGGAGCGCGGCTGGCTCGCCGTCGCGGCCCTGGACGCCGACGACCCGACGCAGTTGGCTGAGTACTCCAACGCCTGCGGCATCGCCATGAACTACTGCCTGTCGGCTCCCGGCACGGTGGTTGTCACCGGCACCGACGATGCGCCCGACGCGCCCGAGTACTGGCGCTGGTCCGGCACCTCGTTCGCCGCGCCGCAGGTCTCGGGCGCCGCCGCGCTGGTCTGGGAGGCCTTCCCCTGGTTCGACAACGATCTGGTGCGCCAGACCATCCTCGGCACCGCCGCTGACATCGGCGCTCCGGGCGTCGACGAGGTATTCGGCTACGGCCTGCTGGACGTCGGCAAGGCCGTGCAGGGACCCGGCCGCTTCGACTGGGGCCGGGTGACCGCCGACTTCGACGACATGAGTTCGGAATGGTCGAACGACATCGCCGGCAGCGGCGGGCTGACCAAGCGCGGCAGCGGGCTGCTCGAGCTTTCCGGCGACAACGACTACCGCGGCGAGACCCGCGTCGAGGAGGGCGTGCTGCGGCTGAGCGGCGCGCTGAACCGCTCGGCGGTGTCGATCGCCGGCAACGGCATGCTCAGTGGCGACGGTGTGGTCGCCGGCAACGTCGACAACGCCGGCGTCGTGTACCTGGATGCCGGCGACGGCACCACCGCGCTGACCGTCGGCGGCGACTACCGGCATCGCGATGGCGCGCAGCTGTCGCTGCTGTTCGGCGCCGGCGCGCTGGCGGTCGGCGGCGACGCCCACATCGAAGGCGGCACCGTGCATGTGGCCGGCGTGCTCGACGGCTACACGACCCAGAACGACGAGGTGGTGCTGCGCGCCGACGGGACACTCAACGGCGCCTTCGACGGCTACACGTTCGACGAGGACGCGGTGTTCTTCGAGGGCGCGTTGGTGCACGACTACAGCTTCGACCTGGTGCTGCTCAGGATCAACCGCCTCGACGTGCTCGCCACCGCCTCCGCGTTCGGGACCGTCAGCGCGGCATCGCTATCGTCGGCGCAGCGCGTGGAGACCGCGTTCCGGCAGATCGACGGCCAGCGCGAGAGCGGGGCCGGCACCATCGCCGACGGCTTCATCCGCGCCGCCGGCGAGTTCCAGCGCATCCCTGACGAAGCCACTGCCGCCGCCTCGCTCTCGAGCCTCTCGGGCGAGCTGCACGCGCTGGCGTCCTCGGCCACGTTCGACGCCATCGACCTGGGCCGGCGCGCGCTGTCGGCGCAGTTCGGCCAGGCCGCGGCCCGGCGGGGCGTACAGGGGCCGCAGGTCTGGCAGCGGCAGCTGGGCCAGGGCGGACAGGGCGGCTTCACCGGCAACGGGTTCGCGCTCGACGGCTGGATGATCGGCCGCGACCACCGTTTCGGCGGCAACGGCGTGGCGGGCTTCGCGTTCGGCGAGAGTCGCGCCGACAGCCGTCGCGACGGCAGCCGCGACCGTGGACGCGATCGCCAGACGCATGCCCAGCTCTACGCCGGCAGCCTGCACGGCAACGCGTATACGCTGGCCCAGGCCGGCTTCGGGCGCTTCGACCGGCAACTCGAACGGCACCTGTTCACCGGGCGTCGGTCGGCGGGCGTGGCGACCGCCTACGCCGGCGATTTTTTCAACGCCAATCTCGAGAGCGGCTACCGTTTCGGCGGACACGATGCGGCGGTGACGCCATACGTCGGCGCCGAGTACACCCGGGTCGACAGCGAGGGCTTCCTCGAGCCCGGGGCGGACGGGTTCGGGCTGCGCGCCGACCCGTGGACCTCGAGCCGCAGCCAGGCCATCGCCGGGGTTCGCGCCGAGCGCGGCTGGCGGGGCCTGACGCTGCATGGCTACGCGGAGTGGCAGCACACCCTGGGCGCCAGCGGGCTGGACTTCGATGCGAGCTTCGTCGGCGCCGACGCCTGGTCGCCGCTGGGCGGCCTGCAACCGGGGCGCTCGGGAGGGCTGTTCGGGCTCGGGCTGGAGGCCTGGGCCGGGCGCCGCGGCGTGGTGACGCTGGGGTGGGACCAGCGGTTCGGGCCGCGCGGCGACGCGCGCATGGTCTCGCTGCGCTACGCGCTGGGGTTCTGAGGCGGCCGGCTCCCCTTCCCGCCTGGCGCGGGGAGGGGTGGGGCGGCGGCGTCGCCCCCGACGGCCCGGAACGGCCACGGCGGTATAATCGCCGGCCGCCCCGTCCGGCCCCCGCATGTCAGTGATCCCCCTCAAGACCGCCGGCCCCCGGGTCGGCTTCGTCAGCCTCGGCTGCCCCAAGGCGCTGGTCGATTCCGAGCGGATCCTCAGCCAGCTGAAGGTCGAGGGCTACCAGTTGGTGCAAAGCTACGACGACGCCGACGTGGTGGTGGTCAACACCTGCGGTTTCATCGACGCCGCGGTGGAGGAATCGCTGGACGCGATCGGCGAGGCGATCGCCGAGAACGGCAGGGTGATCGTCACCGGCTGCCTGGGCAGGCGCGAGGAGGTGATCCGCCAGGCGCATCCCGGGGTGCTGTCGATCAGCGGCCCGCAGGACTACGCCAGCGTGATGCGCGCCGTGCACGCCGCGCTGCCGCCGAAGCACGATCCCTTCGTCGACCTGGTGCCGCGGCGCGCCGGCGAGGACGACATCGGCGTCAAGCTGACCCCGCGGCACTACGCCTATCTGAAGATCTCCGAGGGCTGCAACCACCGCTGCAGCTTCTGCATCATCCCGTCGATGCGCGGCGACCTGGTCTCGCGGCCGGTCGACGAGGTACTGCGCGAGGCCGAGCGCCTGGTCCGCGGCGGGGTGCGCGAGCTGCTGGTGGTGTCGCAGGACACCTCGGCCTACGGCGTGGACCTGCGCTACGCCGAACGGGAGTGGCGCGGCAGGCGCTACGAGACGAGGATGCAGGCGCTTTGCGAAGGCCTGTCGGAACTCGGCGTGTGGACCCGGCTGCACTACGTCTACCCGTATCCGCACGTCGACCGGATCGTCCCGCTGATGGCCGAGGGCAGGCTGCTGCCGTACCTGGACATCCCGTTCCAGCACGCCAGCCCGCGCATCCTGAAGCTGATGAAGCGCCCCGGGGCAGTGGATCGCACGCTCGAGCGCATCCGCGGCTGGCGCGAAATCTGCCCGGAACTCACCATCCGCTCGACCTTCATCGTCGGATTCCCGGGCGAAACCGAAACCGAGTTCGAGGAACTGCTCGAATTCCTCGATCAGGCGCAGCTCGACCGGGTCGGCGCCTTCGCCTATTCGCCGGTGGAGGGCGCCAGCGCCAACGCGCTGCCGGACCCTGTCGACGAGGAGCTCAAGCAGGAGCGGCTGGCGCGCTTCATGGAGCGGCAGGCGGCGATCTCCGCGGCGCGGCTCGAGGCGCGCGTGGGCAGCGTGCAGCGCTGTCTGGTGGACGCGATCGATGGCGAGCTGGCGATCGCGCGCTCGCGGGCCGACGCTCCGGAGATCGACGGCCTGGTGCAGGTCCAGGACGGCGCCGCGGCCGGATTGAAGCCCGGCGACTTCGTCGAGGTGCGGATCATGGGCAGCGACGAGCACGACCTCTACGGCGAGGTGGCGCGGTGACCCCCGGCCTCCGCTTCGCGGTGGCGCTGGCCGCCACGATCTGCATCGCACTGCCGGCGGCGGCCTCCGACCGCCTCAGCGGACGCTACCGGCCGCTCGGCGACGGTGCGGCGCCGTCCGGCGAGGGGGGCGAGCTGCGGGTCGAGCCGATCCCGGGCGGAGGCTGGCGGGCCTGGTTCCAAGGCCAGCCGCTGGAGCTGGCGCGTGCCACGCCCGACCAGATGGCCGGGCTGTTTCCCGGCGTCGGCGAGAGCCGCGGCCTCGAGTGCGGCCTGTCGGCGATGTTCATGCTGTGCCGGGTGGAACCGGGTACGCATTTCCCGCGCGACGGCTTCCAGTCGGGCAGCGGTTACTTCTCGGTGCTGGCCGACGCCGGCCTGTTCGAGCTGGAGCGGATCGACGGCGCCGAAGGAGACGGCACCGGACGTTGACGGCCCCGGGGTAGGAGCGGCCCATGGCCGCGAAGACCGTGGGTGGCTCTGGCGAGTGGGCGGTGATTCGGGGTTTTGGTGACCGCGCCGGCTTCGCGTGCATGGCACGCTCCTACGACTGCAGGGCTCGGGGCTGCCTCCCGTAGGAGCGGCCCATGGCCGCGAAGGCCGCGGGTGGCTCCGGCCGGGTCGGTGGTGAGCCCCGACGTTTCCGACCGCGCCGGCTTTCGCGCGCTTGGCGCGTTCCTGCGACAGCGCGGGGCCGTTGGCCGCCGCCTGCGGTCGCGATTCACGGTGTTGCCACCGCGGTGGCGCTAGCGTGCCCGCTCCTCCGATTCGTCAGGAGTTCACCATGACCGACAGCAAGCGCATCGCGATCCTCGCGACCGATGGATACGAACAGTCCGAACTGATGGAGCCGCGCGCCAAGCTGCGCGAGGCCGGCTTCGAGGTCGACGTGGTGGCACCGTCGGCGGGCGAGATCCGCGGCTGGAAGGGCAAGGACTGGGGCGACAGCGTGCAGGTCGACGTCACCTTGGAGCAGGCCAATGCCGACCACTACGCCGCACTGGTGCTGCCGGGTGGGGTGATCAATCCCGACACCCTGCGCCGCGAGGAAAAGGCGGTCGAGTTCGTGCGCGCTTTCGACGGGGCCGGCAAGCCGCTGGCGGCGATCTGCCACGGGCCGTGGCTGCTGGTCGAGTCGGGCGCGGCCAAGGGCAGGGAGGTCACCTCCTGGCCGTCGGTGCGCACCGACCTGGAGAACGCCGGCGCGCGCTGGAAGGATGCCGAGGTGGTGATCGACGGACACCTGATCACCAGCCGCAAGCCGGACGACATTCCGGCCTTCACCAGGGCGGTGATCGACGCGGTGTCCTGAGCGGCCGGGTGCGGCGGTCAATCCTCCCGGTACGCGACGCCGACGATCGCCATCCGCACCTTGCCCGCCGGCAGGTCCGCCTCGAACTCGTCGTCGGCGTGCTTCTTCAACATCGCCCGCGCCAGCGGCGAGTCGATGCTGATCCAGCCCTGCCGGGCGTCGGTCTCGTCGGGGCCGACGATGCGGTAGCGGTGCAGCGCGCCCCCGGCGATCTCCTCGAGCTCGACCCAGGCGCCGAAGTAGACCGCGCCGCGGTCCGCCGGCGGAGTATCGACCACCCGCAACGACTCCAACCGCCCGGACAGGTAGCGCACCCGCCGATCGATGCCGCCGAGCTGCTTCTTGCGGTAGGTGTACTCGGCGTTCTCGGAGCGGTCGCCCTCGGCGGCGGCGGCGGCCAGCGCGCGCACCACCTCCGGCCGCTGCACCCGCCAGAGGTCGTCCAGCTCGGCCTTCAGCCGCGCGTGCCCTTGCGGGGTGATCAGCGCGGTGCTCTTCTCGCCCGGCGGGCGCCAGCGTCCCATCCGCAGGCCGGCGTCAGCGCTTGCCGCCGAACACGCCGAGCACGCCGCGCAGGATCTGCCTGCCGATCTGGTTGCCGACGGTGCGCGCGGCCTGCTTGCCCATGGTCTCCAGCATGCCCTGGCGGCGGCCGGTGCCGAACACCGCGTCCTTCATGGTCCGGCCCAGCCCGCGCTCGCCGCCGGAGGCGCGCTTCGCGTCGGGCGCCCGCGCCTGTTCGCTCGTCGCCCGGGCTCGGCGGGCCAGCAGCTCCGCTGCCGACTCGCGGTCGACCGGGGTGTCGTACTTCGCGCCGACCGGGCTGCCGGCACGGACCCGCGCGCGTTCGGCTTCGGTGATCGCGCCCATGCGGCAGCGCGGCGGCGCCACGAGGGTGTGTTCGACGGGCGTGGGGATGCCCCTGTCGCCGAGGGTGGAGATCAGCGCCTCGCCGGTGCCGAGCCTGCCGATGGCGGCAGCCACGTCCAGCGCGGGATTGGCGACGAAGGTCTCGGCCGCGGCGCGTACCGCCTTCTGGTCGCGCGGGGTATAGGCCCGCAGCGCGTGCTGCACGCGGTTGCCGAGCTGGCCGAGGATCTCGTCGGGCACGTCGTCCGGGTACTGCGAACAGAAATACACGCCCACGCCCTTGGAGCGGATGATCCGCACCACCTGCTCGATGCGCTGGCGCAGCGCGGCGGGCGCGTCCTTGAACAGCAGGTGGGCCTCGTCGAACACGAACACCAGCCTCGGCCTGTCCAGGTCGCCGACCTCGGGCAGCGCCTCGAATAGTTCCGACAGCAGCCACAGCAGAAAGCTCGAATACAACCGCGGCCGCAGCACCAGCTGGTCGGCGGCGAGAATACCGATCACCCCGCGTCCGTCCGGCGTGGTGCGCATCAGGTCGGACAGTTCCAGCGCGGGCTCGCCGAAGAACTGCGCGCCGCCGTCCTGCTCCAGCCGCAGCAGCGCGCGCTGGATGGCGCCTACGGACTGGACGTTGACCAACCCGTACTCCGTCGAGACAGCCTTGCGCTCCTCGGCGATCAGGGCGAGCAGGGCGCGCAGGTCGGCCAGGTCCAGCAGCAGCAGGCCGCGGTCGTCGGCGAGCTTGAAGACGATGTCGAGCACCCCGGACTGGGTGTCGTTGAGTTCGAGGATGCGCCCCAGCAGGGTCGGCCCCATCTCGCTGACGGTGGTCCGCAGCGGGTGGCCGAGCCTGCCGTACAGGTCCCAGAACACCGTCGGGCTGCCCTCGTTGCGGTAGTCGTCGATGCCGATCGTGCGCAGGCGCTCGCCGATGCGGTCGCTGGTTTCCCCGGGCACCGCCAGGCCGGCGACGTCGCCCTTGACGTCGGCCATGAACACCGGCACGCCGATCCGCGAGAAGCCTTCCGCCAACGTCATCAGGGTGACGGTCTTGCCGGTGCCGGTGGCGCCGGCCACCAGGCCGTGGCGGTTGCCGTGGCTCGGGAGCAGGTGGACCTGATGGCCATCGGCCCTGGTGAGCGACTTTCCGAGGAGGATCGGTGGCATGGAGAGGTCCGGCCGGGAGTGCGCAGATTCTATGCGATCGCCCGGCCGCTCCACGCCGCGGCGCGCCGATTTGCCAGGTTCGCGCGGCGGCGGCTACCCTGCCGTCCCCTTTCTCCCGGCCGCCGTCGACATGCCAGCAGTCCGCAGTTCGTCCTTCCTCCTGCTGGCGGTACTGGCGGCATCGCTGACCCTCGCGGCGGCGGCGCCCGCCGAAGCGCAATCGCGCCGCGAGCGTGCCGCCGTCGAGGAGCTGGACCGGCGCATGGAACAGGCCGAGGCCCGGTACCGCGAGGCGATGGTGCGCGTGCGCAACAACGAGCCGGATGCGGTGGCCGAGGGCGATGCCGCGCTCGAGGACATGGAGGACGTGATGGTGGAGTGCGGGCGGGTGCGGGGCTGCGACCCGATCCGCCACGTCACCGTTTTCAAGCGCCTGCTCAAGGCCGACGCGGACTCCGCCGCCGCGGTCGAGGACGAGGAGGACATCGATCCCCTCGACACCGACCCCGACGGCATGGCCGGCGGGATCGGCGCCGACGTCCCGGAGGCAGCGCGCGCCGCGGCGCTGCTCAGCGACGGCCGCCGGTTCGTGGAGATGGTGCAGTACAACCCCGCGGTGCAGGAGGCGATCCGCCGCTGGCTCACCGACATGCGCCACTCGCTGATCGTCAGCCACGAGAACTACCAGTACATGCGCCACCTGATGTGGCCCCACTACGAGCGCTCGGCGTTGCCCGAGGCGCTGCTGTTCGGGATCCTGGCCAAGGAGTCCACCGGCCGCGTGCACTCCACCTCGCGTGCCGGCGCCGCCGGGCCGATGCAGTTCATGTACGCCACCGGGCGTCGCTTCGGGCTGGGCCCGGACGCCACCGGCTTCGACACCCGCTACGACCCCTACGCCTCGGCGCAGGCCAGCGCCGCCTACCTCAACGAGCGCATGGCCGAGCTCAACCGCAACATCGAACTCGCCCTGGCCGCCTACAACGGCGGCGAGGGCCGGGCGCTGCGGGTGTACAACGCCAACGGCGGCCGCAGCTTCTGGGACGAATCGGTCTACAGCCAGTTCCCGCCCGAGACCCGCGACTACGTGCCAATGGTGATCGCCGCGGCCTGGCTGTACCTGCACCCGAAGAAGTACGGCCTGACCTTCCCGAAGGTCGATGCCCGTCCGGCCAGCTTCGCGCTGGAGCGGCCGGCCTCGATCTACGAGCTGACGATCTGCCTGGGCAGCAGCGGCAGCCGCTACGGCTACATGCGCATGCTCCGCAACCTCAACCCGCGCTACCAGGCCGACGACGTCATTCCGGCCGGGACCGAGCTCAACGCCACCACCCGCGTCGCCGGCCTGTACAGCCGCTGGTGCACGCGCGGCCCCCGCGCCGAGCTCGCCCGCGAGCTGGTCAACAGCGATCCCGGCCGGGCGATCGTGCGTTCCGGACCGGCCCAGCCCCTGGCGGCTACCGGCGGCGCCGCCGCCGCAGCACCATCCGCCGCAGTGCGCGAGCACCGGGTGGCGCGCGGCGAGTCGCTGGGCCGCATCGCCGAGCGCTACGGCTGCAGCCTGCGCGTGCTGGCCCAGGCCAACCAGCTGCGCGCGCCGGGCTATACGGTGCGCCAGGGACAGCGCCTGCGCCTGGAGGGCTGCGCGCGCTGAGGACCGCTCAGGCCGGCTCGTCCGGCGGCGGTGCGGGCCGGTAGTCGTCGATGGCGGGCGGCCGGTCGCCGGTGCAGTCGGCGCGGAAACGGCGCAGTTCCGGCTGCGGCGCGCCGCGGACGATCACCGCGGCCTCGACGTGGCGCTCGCCCGCGGGATTTCCGCAGGCGTCGAGCCAAGCCTGCGGGTACTCCGCGCGCGTGCGGCGCTGGCCGCCCGCCAGCGAGACGAGTTCCAGGCCGACGTACGCCTGGCCCATCTGGTAGCCGTGGCTGGCGAGGAACAGTTCCTCGATGCCGTCGCCCTCGACATCCGCGGCCGCGGCGATGCGGTCGTGGTCCACGACGAACTGCGCGGCCACGCGGTCGTCGTCCTCCAGCACCGCCAGGAGCGTCCGCGCGCGGTCCGGGCCGGGCACCGCGCCGCCGCGGCGGAGGGTGTAGGCGGTCTGCCGCGCATCGGGCGCGGTGAACGCACCATCGGCGCGCGAAGTCAGTTCCAGGTCGCCGGGCGCGCCTTCTCCGTACACCGCGGCGACCACTCGCCGGGTTTCCTCCGCGGTGGTCTCGAATGCGGCTGCGGGCGCGCGCAGGTCCAACAGGACCTCGCCGGCGCGGGCGGGCGCGCCCGCCGACGCGGTGGCGGGCTGCGCGTCGCCTGCGGCGAGCGCTTCCGGCCGCGAGGCATCGCCGGCGCTGCATCCGACCAGCAGCCCCGCCAGCAGGCAGGCGGCAGCCGCCGCGCCGCGCGCGGCGAAATCAGCCGGCACCGGCGAGCAGGTTCGGCGACAGGAAGACGCGCTGGCCCTCGACATTGATCCAGGCGAGGAAGTCGACGTGGTCGCCGGTGCTGCCGCCGGTGCTGCCCTGGGTGCCGATGTCCTGTCCGGCCTGGATCCGGTCGCCCGGTCGCACGTCGAAGCTGTCGGCATGGGCGTAGTGGGCATGGACGGTGTACTCGCGGCCCTGGTATTCGAAGGTGGCGTCGGTGCGGGTGATGACGTAGTTGCCGTAGCCGCCGGCGTCGTGACGGATCTCCTCGACGGTGCCATCGAACCAGGAGCGGATCCGGCCGTCGGTGGCCACGTAGTCGATGCCGAGGTTGTAGACCCCGGCCGGCACGCGTTCGGCCACGCCGGGATTGTCGGAATACACGGCCAGCGCCTCGCGCTTGGAGCTGTGCGGCCCGCCGCGCGCCATGAAGCCCTCGGTCAGGATGAATTCGCCGAGCACCGGCGAGGTGATGGTCTGCCGCCCCGGCGTGCCGCGCTCGTGCACCGGCTGGCTGAGCTGCAGGTCGCCTGCGGGCGCCGGCGCCTCGGTCGGCGGCATCGCGCCGCCGGAGAGCGCGGCGCCGGTGGCGGCGTCGAGCAGGCCTGTGGCGGGCAGGCCGTTGGCCTCCTGGTACGCCCGCACCGCAGCCGAGGTGTTGCGGCCGAACTGGCCGTCGACGAAGCCGTCGCGCAACGCCGCGGGGACCACGCCGGCGTCGACCAGCTGCTGCTGGACCGCGGACACGCCGCCGTACAGGCGCGCGGCCACTGCCTGGGTCGCCTCGCCGGCGGTGATGCGGCCGTCGCGGTCGAAGTCCAGGCCCGAGTTCTGGGCGTATTCCGGATTGCCCTGGACGAATTCGCGGCCGGCAGGCGTGCGCAGCGTGGCAGCGGGGTCGGGCGTGGCGCGCCCCGACAGCACCGAGGTGTAGACGCCTTCCAGCGTGCCGAGCTGGCCGGGGTACTGGGCGAAATAACGCTCGACGTACTCGAGCTGCTGCACCGGTGTCATCGCCGCCAGTGCGCTGGTGGTGGTCCCCAGCCCGCGCGCGGTGGCGGGCATGAACTGGATCAGGCCGGTGGCTCCGGAACCGGCCATGTTGCGCTGTGCCGGATCGAAGCTGCCGCCGGTCTCGAAACTCATCACTGCGAGCAGGTGCTCGGGCTCGGCGCCGAGGCGTTCGGCCATGGCCTCGACGCCGGCGATGAAGTCGGGGGTGACGTTCGGGTTGCCGCGCACGCCGACGATGCCGTCGTAGTCGAACGGTCCCTCGGCCGCCGGCGGCGCGCCGGCCACCGGGACCGGTGAATGCGTCGACGGCGGGCCTTCCGGCGCGGGACTCGATACCGGCGGCGGTTCGGGTGCCGATCGCGCCGCCGGCACGACCAGGCGGTCGCCAGGAAAGATCAGGTCCGGATTGCGGATGTTGTTGGCGGTCGCCAGGGCGCCGACCGTGGTGCCGTGTTCGCGGGCGATCGCGCCGAGCGTATCGCCGGAGCGCACCAGGTAGCTCTGTTGTCCGCCGTCCGGGATCGACAGCCGCTCTCCGGCGTAGATCAGGTCGGGGTTGCGGATCTGCGGATTGCTCTGCAGCAGGGCGTCCACGCCGATTCCGTAGCGCTGCGCCAGGGCGCCGAGGGTCTCGCCGCGGGCGATGGTATGGAAGGCGTCATTGCCGCCGGCGTGGCCGGGGGTGGACGTCTCGTTGCGCGGCTGGACCTCGGTCATGGTCGCTCTCACTCCTCTGCGGAAACTTCGCTCCTGAAGCCAGGGTGGTGGGCGAATGCACGACGACCAAGCTGGGGCAAACCCGAGCGCGCGGCGCGGCACCCCGTTCTGTGACGGCGATCGCCGAACGATCCGTGTCGGCAGTCACGACACCGATGCAGATGGTGCGGGGGTGTCGATCCGAAGATGGATGAGTTCGCGGGCGGGCCGGCACGGCGCCCCGGTGCGGGACACGCCGTGAATC
>NZ_JACCKA010000047.1:43448-72690 GCF_013425525.1 Luteimonas salinisoli
CCATCCATGGCGTCGACGGTCCCGCACCGGGGCACCGTGCCGGCCCTGGATACTACCGGCGTCCTTACCAGCGGCGTGGCGGATTTCCTTGCCGGGAGCTGCGGCCGCGGTCGTAGCGCGGACTCCTGTGCCATCGATGGGAGTCGCGACACTGAGGCGCGGTGCGGCTGGCCGATCCGCTCGGCTCAGGAGCGCCTGGTTGCCAGCCGCTGGCCCAACCTTACCGGCGCCTCGGCGCACAGCCCGGGAGCGAGGTCGGCGACCCCGGGCGGCAGCAGCACGATGACGGTGGAGCCGTAGTTGAAGCGCGCCATCTCGGCGAAGCGCTCGAGCACGATGTCGCGGCCGCGATAATCCTTGCGGGTGATCCGATCGCCGTAGCGGGGGATCTCCTCGCCGCTCCAGACCGTCTCCACCCCGGAAACCAGCAGCGCGCCGACCATCACCACCGCCATCGGCCCGAAATCGGTGTCGAAATGGCAGACCAGCCGCTCGTTGCGGGCGAACAGGCGCGGCACCCGCCGCACCGCCGCCGGGCCGACGCTGAACAGCCTGCCGGGCACGTGCACGGTCTCGCGCAGGGTCCCGGTCCACGGCATGTGCACGCGATGGTAGTCCCTCGGCGACAGGTAGACCGTGGCGAATACGCCGCCGTCGAACGGCTCCGCGTCGCGCGCGTCGCCCAGCAGTTCCGCGGCGGTGAACGAACGTCCCTTGGCCTGGAAGATGCGGCCGCGCTCGTCGGGGTGGCCGATCGCGCCGCACTGGCTGACCCGGCCGTCCGCCGGCATCAGCAGCGCGCGGGGGTCCGGTTCCGCGAGGCGCGCGCCGGGGCGCAGGGCGCGGGTGAAGAAGGCATTGAAGCTGTCGTAGGCGCGCGGATCGGCCTCGGCGGCTTCGCCCAGGTCGACGCCGAAGCGCCGGGTGACCGTATCGATCAGCCAGCGGCTCAGTGCCGGATGCCGCGAGTACGCCAGCCGCCGCGCCAGGGAGGACAGCAGCCGGTGCGGCAGCACATGGGTGAGGGTGGTGACGAGGCTCATGGTGTCGGCATGGGTTCGGGCCGCCGCTGGCGGTTCAGTCGCGCGAGGCTTCGGTCAGCATGCGCAGGTCGGCGGCGATCGCCGCCGGATCGAGCGGCGGCTGGATCACCCCGGCCATGCGCCCCCGCGGGTCGAGGACGGCCATCGCTGCGGAATGGTCGATGGAGTACTGGCCGGCGGGCGCCCCTTCCGGCGGCGGCACCTTCATGAAGACCAGAGACAGCGCGCGGGTGAAGTCCTCGAGCGCGGGGACGTCGGCGGTCGCGCCCAGGGTATCGCGATGGAAGCCGGCGGCGTACTCGCCGACCCGGTCCGGGCTGTCGCGCTCCGGATCGACCGAGACGAACAGGACCCGCGGGCGCACCGCCTCGGGAATGTCCTCCCACTGCTTCTGCGCGCGGGCCAGTTCGGCCAGGGTCATGGGGCAGACGTCCGGGCAGAAGGTGAAGCCGATGAAGACCACGGTCCAGTGGCCGTGCAACTCGCCGGGGACCAGCTGGGTGCCGTCGGACTGCTGCAGGGCGAAGGGCGGCAGCTCGCGCGGCTGAGGGAACAGCGTCACCGCGCGGGTCTGTGCGGCCGGTGCGACCCGCTCGGAGGACAGCCGCTGGGCGGCCAGCAGGCCGAGGCCGGCGGCCAGGGCGACGATCAGCACGACGAGCGTGGTGCGGTTGAACATCTCAGGTTCCACTTGAAGTTCGACCATGATACCCGCGCGGCCGATATACTTCCCGGTCCTCC
This sequence comes from Luteimonas salinisoli, assembly GCF_013425525.1. Taxonomy (GTDB): domain Bacteria; phylum Pseudomonadota; class Gammaproteobacteria; order Xanthomonadales; family Xanthomonadaceae; genus Luteimonas; species Luteimonas salinisoli. Next base: position 45,233 of record NZ_JACCKA010000047.1, read on the forward strand.
ACGCGGCAGGCTTCCGGCCGCCAGGCCCCCGGCGCGCGCCATGACCGACGAACTGCAGACGATCATCGACCTGATCCGCTACGGCGCCAGCCGCTTCAGCGCGGCCGGGCTGACGTTCGGGCACAGCTACGACAACGCCCTGGACGAGGCCACCCAGCTCACCTTGCATGCCCTGCACCTGCCGCACGACCTGCCGCCGGCCTACGGCCAGGCGCGGGTCACCCTGGCCGAGAAGGAAGAGGTGCTGGGCCTGTTCCTGCGCCGCATCGAGGAGCGGGTCCCGGCCGCGTACCTCACCGGCGAGGCCTGGTTCGCCGGGCTGAGTTTCCGCTGCGACCCGCGCGCGCTGGTGCCGCGCTCGCCGATCGCCGAGCTGATCGAGGCCGGCTTCGAACCCTGGCTGGGCGGGCGCGAGGTGCGCCGCGCCCTGGATCTGTGCACCGGCTCGGGCTGCATCGCCCTGGCCATGGCGCACTACAACCCCGACTGGCACGTCGACGGCGCCGACCTGAGCGACGATGCGCTGGCCCTGGCGCGCGAGAATCAGGCGCGGCTGGGCGTGGGGAACGTACGCCTGCTGCGCTCGGACCTGTTCTCCGCGCTGCAGGGCGAGCACTACGACCTGATCGTCACCAATCCGCCCTACGTCACCGACGACGAGACCGACGCGCTGCCGCGCGAGTATTCGCACGAGCCCGAGCTGGGGCTGCGCGCCGGCGGCGACGGGCTGGACCTCGTACTGAAGATCCTCCGCGATGCGCCGCTGCACCTGCGCGAGGACGGCCTGCTGATCTGCGAGGTGGGCGAGGCGGAACGCGCACTCTCCGCGCTGCTGCCGGACCTGCCGCTGGTCTGGGTGGAGTTCAAGGTGGGGCAGATGGGGGTGTTCGTGGCCGAGTGCCACGACCTGGTCGCCCACAACACGCGTATCTCTACCCTGGCGGCGGCGCGCGAGCCGTCTGCCGCGGCGTCCGGCGAAGCCTCCGATCCCGCCCCGGCCGGCCTGTTCTGACCGGCGTGGGCAACACCACCGGCCAGCTGTTCCGCGTCACCACCTTCGGCGAGTCGCACGGGCCGGCGATCGGCTGCGTGATCGACGGCTGTCCGCCCGGCATCGCCATCGCCGCGGAGGAGTTCGCCGCCGACCTCGAGCGGCGCGCCACCGGCCGCACCCGCCACACCTCGGCGCGGCGCGAGAGCGACGCGGTGGAAATCCTTTCCGGCGTCTACGAGGGCCGCAGCACAGGCACCCCGCTGGCGCTGCTGGTGCGCAATACCGATGCGCGCAGCAAGGATTACGAGCGCATCGCCCGGCAGTTCCGTCCCGGCCATGCCGACTACACCTACTGGCAGAAGTACGGCATCCGCGACCCGCGCGGCGGCGGCCGCTCGTCCGCCCGCGAGACCACCATGCGCGTGGCCGCCGCGGTGGTGGCGAAGAAGTGGCTGGCGGAACGGCACGATGTCCGGATCCGCGGGCATCTGGCGCAGATCGGCGGCATCGTCCCCGCGGCCCACGACTGGGCGGCGGTGGAGGACAACCCGTTCTTCTGGCCGGATGCCGCCCAGGTCGCCGAGCTCGAGACCTACATGGACGCGCTGCGCAAGTCCGGCGATTCGGTCGGCGCGCGGGTGACCGTGGTCGCCGACGGCGTGCCGCCGGGCTGGGGCGAACCGGTGTACGGCAAGCTCGATGCCGAGCTGGCCGCGGCGATGATGTCGATCAACGCGGTCAAGGGCGTGGAGATCGGCGACGGCTTCGCCAGCGTCGCCCAGCGCGGTACGGTGCACCGGGACGGCATGGCACCGGACGGCTTCCTGTCCAACCACGCCGGCGGCATCCTCGGCGGCATCTCGACCGGGCAGCAGCTGGTGGTGTCGGTGGCGTTCAAGCCCACCTCCAGCCTGCGCCTGCCCGGTCCCGGGCTGGACCTCGACGGCAACGCGGTGGAGGTGGTGACCACCGGCCGCCACGATCCCTGCGTCGGCATCCGCGCCACGCCGATCTGCGAGGCGATGCTGGCGCTGGTGCTGATGGACCAGGCGCTGCGCCACCGCGCGCAGTGCGGCGACGTCGGCGAGGTGGCGCCGCGGATCGCGGCTGCGGCGCCGGGCGGCGATCACGGACATGGCTGAACCGCGCCTGCGGGTGTGGCTGGCGCGGCCCCTGTTCGAGGACGTCACCGGCCGGCTCGACCAGCATTTCGACGTGGTCCGCAGCGCGGTCGGGAACCGCTACGCCGGCGCCGAGATCGCCGCGCGGCTGCGCGACGTCGACGGCGCGCTCGTCACCCTGGTCGAGCGGATCGGCGCCGAGGAGATCGCCGGGGCCACGCGTCTGCGCGCCGTCGCCAACGTCGGCGTCGGTTACGACAATATCGACGTCGAGGCGCTGGGCGCGGCCGGCGTACTGGTCACCAACACCCCCGACGTGCTCACCGACACCACCGCCGACTTCGGCTTCGCGCTGCTGATGGCAGCGGCACGGCGCGTCACCGAAGCCGAGCGCTGGCTGCGCGACGGCCACTGGGGCCGCTGGTCGTTCGACACCCTGCTCGGCGTCGACCTGCATGGCAGCACCCTGTGCATCCTCGGCATGGGCCGGATCGGGCAGGGCATCGCCAGGCGCGCCGCCGGCTTCGACATGCGCGTGCTCTATCACAACCGCAGCCGGTTGCCGGAGGCCGTGGAGCGCGAATGCCGCGCGGAGTACGCCGACCTTCCCGGGCTGCTGCAGCGGGCCGACCACCTGGTGCTGGCGCTGCCGCACTCCGCCTCCACCCACCACCTGATCGATGCCGGTGCGCTGGCGCGGATGAAGCCCACCGCCACCCTGGTCAACATCGCCCGTGGCGGCATCGTCGACGAACTCGCGCTGGCCGCGGCCCTCGCCGGCGGGCGCCTGGGCGCGGCAGCCCTGGACGTCTACGAGGGCGAGCCCCGAGTGCGTCCCGAGCTGCTGGCGCTGGACAACGTGGTGCTGACCCCGCACATCGCCAGCGCCAGCCTCGCCACCCGGCGCGCGATGGTGGCGCTGGCGGTGGACAATCTGGTCGCCGCGCTCGGCTGCGGCCCGGATGCCGGCCGGCCGCCGACGCCGGTCAATGCCGGTGCACTGAAACGATAGGGAGCCCGCGGCCGTCCGCGAGCTCCCGGCCCCCGCGCTCCCCGTGGCATGCGAAGCTGTCGCGGAACCGGCTTCGGCCGCGGCGACGCATCGCTCGCCTGCGCCGGCGGCTCCCCCCACAGGCGCTGCCGCCGGCACCCAGATCCGTTCCCCATCCTGATCCGAGTACCCCCCATGAGCGATTCCCAGAGACGTTTCAAGGTGGCCGTGGTCGGCGCCACCGGCGCGGTCGGCGAGGCCATGCTGTCGATCCTCGCCGAACGCAGGTTTCCCGTATCGGAGCTGGTCGTGCTGGCCAGCGAGCGCTCGGCCGGCGAGAGCATCGACTGGCGAGGCGACGAGGTGGTGGTGCGCGACCTGGCCGGCTTCGACCCGGCCGGTGTCGAGATCGCGCTGTTCTCCGCCGGTGGCTCGGTATCGAAGGAGTACGCGCCGAAGTTCGCCGCCGCCGGTGCGGTGGTGATCGACAACAGCTCGGCGTTCCGCTACGACGACGACGTGCCGCTGGTCGTCAGCGAGGTCAACCCGGAGGCCGTGAAGCAGCGTCCGCGCGGGATCATCGCCAACCCGAACTGCTCGACCATGCAGATGCTGGTGGCGCTGGCGCCGATCCACCGCGAGGCCGGGATCGAGCGGATCAACGTGGCCACCTACCAGTCGGTGTCGGGTGCCGGGCGCGCGGCGATGGAGGAACTGGGCCGCCAGACCGGCGCGCTGCTGAACTTCCAAGGCGCGGATCCGCAGCGCTTCCCGGTGCAGATCGCCTTCAACGTCATCCCGCAGATCGACGAGTTCATGGACAACGGCTTCACCCGCGAGGAGATGAAGCTGGTCTGGGAGACGCGCAAGATTCTCGGCGACGAGTCCATCGGGGTGAACCCCACCGCGGTGCGCGTGCCGGTGTTCTACGGCCACGCCGAGGCGGTGCACATCGAGACCCGCGACAGGATCGGCGCCGCGCGCGCCCGCGAACTGCTGGCCGCGGCCCCCGGCGTGGAGGTAGTCGATGAGCGCGTTCCCGGCGGCTATCCGACCCCGGTCACCCACGCCTCCGGCCGCGACGCGGTCTACGTCGGGCGCATCCGCGATGACCTGTCGCATCCGCGCGGACTCGACCTGTGGATCGTCTCGGACAACATCCGCAAGGGCGCCGCGCTGAACGCGGTGCAGATCGCCGAATTGGTCGCCGCCGAAGGCTGAGCCGTTGCGGAGCGGCGGCGCGCCCGGCTAGAGTCGTCCCGAAAGGGGGAGAAACATGCTGTTGAAGTGGCGATACGCGTGGATCCTGGTGCTGGCGCTGGTCGCCGGGCCGGCGGCTGCGCTCGGTCTCGGCCAGATCCAGGTGCGTTCGCAGTACGGCGAGCCGTTCCTGGCCGAGATCCCCATCGTCTCGAGCGATCCGGCCGAGCTGCAGCAGTTGCAGGCCCGGCTGGCCTCGCCCGACACCTTCGCCCGGATCGGCCTGGAACCGCCGCAGGGCCTGGTTTCCGACCTGCAGTTCACCGTGGCGCTCGATGCCTCGGGCCGCCCGGTGGTGCGGGTCACCAGCGTCGCGCCGGTGCAACAGCCGCTGTTGACCTTCCTGGTCGAGGTCGACTGGGGGCAGGGGCGGCTGGTGCGCGAGTATTCGGCGCTGATCGATACGCCCGATACCGTCGCGGCGCCCGCGCAGCCGCCGATCCAGGCCCCCGACGCCGCGCCCACCGGCACCATCGTGCGTCCGCCGGTGCCGGTGCCGGCCGAGCCGGTGGCCGTCGAGCCGTCGACCGACCCGGCAGAGGAACTCGCTGCGCCCGAGCCCTCCGCGACGCCGGCACCTCCGTCGCAGCCGGCGGCGCCTGCGCCGGCGCCTGCCGCGACGGCGATGTCCGTGCCGGGCGAATACGGACCGGTGCAGGCGGGCGACACCCTGAGCCAGATCGTGCAGCGGATCGGACCCGACGACGGCGTCAGCCTCAACCAGATGATGCTCGCGCTGCTGCGCGCCAATCCGGAGGCCTTCATCGGCGGCAACGTCAACCTGGTGCGCCAGGGCGCGGTGCTGCGGATCCCCTCGCGAGAGGACGCCACCAGTCTCAGCGTCACCGAGGCGACCGCCGAGGTGCGCGCACAGGTGGCGCGCTGGCGCGAACTGTCGGCGCCGGCGCCGCAGCCGGACGCGGCGGTGGCGCAGGAGGACGGCGTTCCCGCGGATGCTTCCGGCGTCGACGGCTCGGCATCCGCCGCGCCCGGCGCGCAGGCGCGGCTGGAGATCGTGCCGCCATCGACCGATGGCGGGCAGCAGGCGGGAACACGGTCCGGCGTCACCGCCGGCGGCGAGGGCGAGATGCTTCGACAGGACATGCAGGAAACCCAGGAAACGCTGGCGGCGCGCGAGGCCGAGGTCGAAGAGCTCAGGACGCGGGTCGCTGAGCTGGAAGAGCTGCAGCAGCAACAGCAGCAACTGCTGACCCTCAAGGACAGCGAGTTGGCGGCCGCGCAGGAGCGCCTGGCCGAATCCAACCAGCAGCAGTCGACGACGCCGGCCGATGCCGGTACGGCTTCGGCCGGCGGCCAGGCCTGGCTGTGGCCGGCGCTCGGGATCGCGCTGCTGCTGGCCGCCGCGGGCGCCTGGCTGTGGTCGCGGCGGCGCCGCGACCAGCCGGTGCGGAGTTTCCGTGCCGCCGCCTCACCGGCGCCGGAGCGCCGTACCACGCAAGCCGCGGTGGCCGGGATGGAGTCCGCGGCGGCGGCCGCAAGGCCGGCTCCCGGCGCGGCGATGCCGACGTGGCACAACGGGGACGGCGCGTCGGGAGCGCCGGCGGTGCAGGACGCCGTGGGGTCGACGGACACGGAAGCAGGCCCCGGACCCGAAACCTCCGCGCCCGGGGCGGCAGAGCATGCGCCGGCGTCGGCCGGCGTCGCCGCGGAAGCCGGGCAGGAGCGAATCGAGCTCGCCCGCGCCTACATCGAACTCGGCGACGTCGAGACCGCGCGCGGCCTGCTGCAGGAAGTCGCCGGCAGCGGCGAGGCCGGCGAACGCGGCGAGGCCGAGCGGATGCTCCGCGAGCTGGGTTGAGGCCGTCCGGCCGGCGATGCGCTACGCACTCGGCGTCGAATACGACGGCAGCGGCTTCTCGGGGTGGCAGCGGCTGAGCCAGCCGGGCGAGGCGGGCCCACCGACGGTGCAGGCCGCGCTCGAGCAGGCGCTGGGGCAGGTGGCCGACGCTCCGGTGGCCACGGTCTGCGCGGGCCGCACCGATGCTGGCGTGCATGCGCTGTGCCAGGTGGTGCACTTCGACAGCGATGCCCCGCGCGAGCCGCGCGGCTGGATGCTCGGCGCGACCTCGCGGCTGCCGCCGTCGGTGGCGGTGCGCTGGTGCGTGCCGGTGGCAGACGACTTCCATGCGCGTTTCGGCGCGCTCGCGCGCCGCTACCGCTACCGCATCCTCAACCGCGCGGTGCGTCCGGCGCTGGCGCGCCAGTACCTGGCCTGGTGCCGCCGTCCGCTCGACGCCGCCGCGATGCACCGTGCGGCCCAGGCGCTGCTGGGCGAACACGACTTTTCGAGCTTTCGCACCGTGCACTGCCAGGCGCCGCACGCCCGCCGCGAGCTGCAGCGGATCGCGGTGACGCGGGAAGGCGACGAGGTGGTGGTCGAGGTGCAGGCGAACGCCTTCCTGCACCACATGGTCCGCAACATCGTCGGTTCATTGCTCGAGGTCGGCGCCGGGGAGCGACCGGAGGCCTGGATCGCCGGCTTGCTGGCGGCCCGCGACCGCACCCTGGCCGGCGCCACCGCGCCCGCGTCCGGGCTGCTGTTCGTCGGCCCGCTGTATCCGCGCGCCTGCGGGCTGCCCTGCGAGGTCTCCCTCTGAGGCCGGTGGGCGCGCAGGCTGGCGCGGAAAAAGTTACGCTGTCGTGCTGTCGACGAGACGACTCCGGACCCGTTCATGAAGCGCACGCTGTTCCGCACCCGCATCAAGTTCTGCGGCATGACCCGCGCCGGCGACGTGCGCCTGGCCGGCGAGCTTGGCGTGGACGCGGTCGGCTTCGTGTTCGCCGCGGGCAGCCCGCGGCGGGTGGAGCCGGAGGAGGCCAGGGCGATGCGCAGCGCGCTCGCGCCGCTGGTCAACGCGGTCGCGGTGTTCCGCGACAACCACGGCGAGTCGGTGCGCGAGGTGGTGCGCCAGGTGCGGCCCTCGCTGCTGCAGTTCCACGGCGACGAGGAAGACGGGTTCTGCCGCAGTTTCGGCGTTCCCTACATCAAGGCGGTGCCGATGCGCGGATCCGGGGCGCTCGACGTGATCGGGCTGCGCCTGGCCTATCCGGCGGCGACCGGCTTCCTGTTCGACAGCCACGGCGGCGGCGCCGAACCCGGCTCCGGCGCGACCTTCGACTGGACCCTGATCCCGCCGGGGTTCGACGTCCCGTTCTTCGTCGCCGGCGGGCTGACACCGGACAACGTCTACGCCGCCGCGCTGGCGACCCTGCCGTGGGGCGTGGACGCCGCCAGCGGGATCGAGAGCGCCCCGGGGATCAAGGACGGCGACCGCATGCGCCGCTTCGTGCAGGAGGTGCGGCGCGCCGACTGCCACGAGATCCCGGAGGAGCGCGCGGATGACTGAGCCGGCGATCGATTACCACGCTTGGCCGGATGCGGCGGGACACTTCGGCAGGTTCGGCGGCCGTTTCGTCGCCGAGACCCTGATCGGCCCGCTCGAGGAGCTCGCCGCCGCCTACGATGCCGCGCGCGCCGATCCCGCCTTCGTCGCCGCGTTCGAGGACGACCTGGCGCACTACGTCGGCCGCCCCAGCCCGATCTACCATGCGCGCCGGTTGAGCGAGGAGACCGGCGGCGCGCGCATCCTGCTCAAGCGCGAGGACCTCAACCACACCGGCGCCCACAAGATCAACAACACGATCGGCCAGGCGCTGCTGGCCAGCCGCATGGGCAAGCCGCGGATCATCGCCGAGACCGGCGCCGGCCAGCACGGCGTCGCGAGCGCCACAGTCGCCGCGCGCCTGGGACTGGAATGCGTGGTCTACATGGGCGCCACCGATATCGAGCGGCAGAAGATCAACGTCTACCGGATGAAACTGCTCGGCGCCGAGGTGGTGCCGGTCACGTCCGGATCGGCCACGCTCAAGGACGCGCTCAACGAGGCGATGCGCGACTGGGTGACCAACGTCGCCGACACCTTCTACATCATCGGCACCGTGGCCGGGCCGGACCCGTACCCGCGCATGGTGCGCGACTTCAACGCCGTGGTCGGGCGCGAGGCGCGCGCGCAGATGCTGGCCGGGTACGGTCGCCTGCCCGACGCGGTGACCGCCTGCGTCGGCGGAGGCAGCAACGCGATCGGCCTGTTCCACGCCTTCCTCAACGATCCGCAGGTGCGCATCGTCGGCGCCGAGGCGGCGGGCGAGGGCATCGCCAGCGGCCGCCACGCCGCATCGCTGGCCGCCGGCCGGCCGGGCGTGCTGCACGGCAACCGCACCTACGTGCTCTGCGACGACGACGGCCAGATCACCGAGACCCACTCGGTGTCCGCCGGGCTGGACTACCCGGGCGTCGGGCCCGAGCACGCGTTCCTGAAGGACAGCGGGCGCGCCGAGTACGTCGGCATCGACGACGACGAAGCGTTGGCAGCCTTCCACCTGCTGGCGAAGACCGAGGGCATCCTCGCCGCGCTCGAGTCCAGCCATGCCATCGCCCAGGCGATCAAGCTGGCGCGCGAACTGCCGAAGGACGGGCTGGTGCTGTGCAACCTGTCCGGCCGCGGCGACAAGGACGTGCATACCATCGCCGCGCGCGACGGCATCGCGCTGTGAATAACGCGATGGCGCATGCCGCCGCGTTGGTGTTCGCGGCAGGCCAGTTGTCCGGATGCGCGCCGCCGGATGCCTCCGGCGGCGCCGATCCTGTGGATTCTGCCGTCGTCGAACCGGCCGTGCCCGGTGTAGCCGGCGGCGCGCCCGTCCCACCCGGGCGCGCCGCCGGCATCGACGCGCCGTTCGCGCTCGACCGCGTCGGCGACGCCCGCATCGGCGAGGCGTTTTCCGCCGACGACTGGCTCGCGGACTGGGTCGCCGCCGGCGCGCAGGAACACGACCCCTACGTCGACTGCGAGCAGTACACCGGCGATGCGCTGCCGCGGGGCATGTCGATGATGGTGATGGACGGTGCCATCGCGCGCTTCGAACTGACGATGCGCCAGGATCCGGCCGAGGCGGTGCGCTATCGCGCGCCGTTCGGGGTGCATCTGGGGCAGATCAGAGGCGAAGCGTTCGCGCTGTTGCCCGAAGGCGCGCAGGCGGCCCCGCACGAATACGAGGCGCCGGAAGGCGAATACCTGACCTGGCGCGATCCGGCCTCGACGCTCGGCATCCGCCTCGAAACCTACGACGGCCTGGTCGACGCGATCTACTGGGGCGATGCCGGCGCGGCGACGCTCGGCGAGGGCTGCATGTGATGGACGGAAATACTTCGAGGATCGACCGCCGCTTCGCCATGCTGGCGGCTGCGGGCCGCAAGGTGCTGGTGCCGTTCGTCACAGCCGGCGATCCTTCGCTCGAGGCGACCGTGCCGGTGATGCACGCCCTGGTGGAGGCGGGCGCCGATGTGCTGGAGCTGGGGGTCCCGTTCTCCGACCCGATGGCCGACGGGCCGACCATCCAGCGCAGCTCCGAGCGCGCCCTGGCCCGCGGCGCCGGACTGTCCTTCGTGCTCGACGCGGTGCGGGCCTTTCGCGAACGCGACGACGCCACCCCGGTGGTGCTGATGGGCTACCTGAACCCGGTCGAGATCCGCGGCACCGAGGCGTTCGCGGCCCAGGCCGCCGCCGCCGGCGTCGACGGCGTGCTGCTGGTCGACCTGCCGCCCGAGGAGGCCGGGGACCTGCGTACGGCATTCGTCCGCCACGGCCTGGCGCTGATCCTGCTCGCCTCGCCCACCAGCAGCGACGCGCGGCTCCAGCGCCTGTGCGAGGACGTCCAGGGCTACCTGTACTACGTCAGCTTCGCCGGCGTCACCGGGGCGTCGGAGCGGCTCGATGCCGGGGCCGCCGGGATCCGGTTGCGCGAACTGCGCGCCCGCGCCGGCGCGCCGGTGGTGGCGGGCTTCGGGATCCGCGACGCCGCCAGCGCCGCCGCGATGGCGGTGGACGCCGATGGCGTGGTGGTGGGCAGCGCCCTGGTGGCGGCGCTGGCGGGGGCCGCCGACGCCGCCGACGCGGCGCGCCGCGCCGTTGCCTTCCTCGCCCCGCTGCGCGCCGCGCTGGATGCCTGAACCCGGCGCACAGACGTTCCGCCGCGCCCCGCGCTAGACTTCGCGCATCCGGCGGCCCCCGCGGCCCGCGCCTGCACGCGCCGCCACCCGACACGAAGGTGAATCCGACTTGAGCTGGCTGAAGAAACTGATGCCCGCGAGCATCCGCACCGAGGGCAGCGCGCCGCGCAAGCGCAGCGTCCCGGAAGGGCTGTGGGAGAAGTGCGACCGCTGCGGCGCGGTGCTGTACCGGCCGGAGCTTGAGGAGAACCTGGAGGTCTGCCCCAAATGCGGCTTCCACCGCGCGATCCGCGCCCGGCCGCGGCTGCGCGGGTTCCTGGACCGCGACACCGGCATCGAGCTCGGCGCCGGGCTGGGCCCCACCGACGTGCTGCGCTTCAAGGACCAGAAGCGCTATGCCGATCGCATCAAGGCCGCGCAGAAGGCCACCGGCGAGCGCGATGCCCTGATCGCCATGGAAGGCGTGCTGAAGGGCAGGCCGGTGGTGGCCTGCGCGTTCGACTTCGCCTTCATGGGCGGATCGATGGGCTCGGTGGTGGGCGAGCGCTTCGCCCTCGGCGCGGAGCGCGCGCTGGAGCTCTCCTGCCCGTTCGTCTGCTTTTCCGCCAGCGGCGGGGCGCGCATGCAGGAGAGCCTGTTCTCGCTGCTGCAGATGGCCAAGACCTCGGCCGCGCTGGGCCGCCTGCGCGCCGCGGGCCTGCCCTACGTCTCGGTCATGACCCACCCGACCACCGGTGGCGTCTCGGCCTCGTTCGCCATGCTCGGCGACATCAACCTCGCCGAGCCGGAAGCGCTGATCGGCTTCGCCGGCCCGCGGGTGATCGAGCAGACCGTGCGCGAGACCCTGCCGGAGGGCTTCCAGCGTTCCGAGTTCCTGCTCGAGCACGGCGCCATCGACCAGATCTGCGACCGCCGCGAACTGCGCGAGCGCATCGCCCGCCTGCTGGCCCTGCTGACGCGGCAACCGCAACCGCAGGAAGACGTGGAGGTGGCGGCATGAGGGCAGGAATCGGGAATCGGGAATCGGGAATCGGAAGGGCTTCCAGGTGGCGGCCGCGCTCCGCGCTTCGCCGATTCCCCATTCCCGATTCCCCATTCCCTGCTCATGGGCGGTCGCGCCCATGAGCAGAAAGTACTTCGGCACCGACGGTATCCGCGGCCGCGTCGGCGAGTCGCCGATCTCGGCCGATTTCGTGCTGCGCCTGGGCAACGCCTACGGCCATGCCCTGCACGACGGCGATGCCGCCTGGCGCAAGCCGTTCGTGGTGATCGGCAAGGACACACGCATCTCCAACTACATGTTCGAAGCGGCGCTCGAGGCCGGGCTGGTCGCCGCCGGCGTCGACGTCGAACTGATGGGGCCGATGCCGACTCCGGCCGTAGCCCATCTGACCCGTTCGCTGCGCGCCGACGGCGGCATCGTGATCTCGGCTTCGCACAATCCCCATCACGACAACGGCATCAAGTTCTTCTCCGCCGGGGGCGAGAAGCTCGACGACGCCACCGAGCTGGCGATCGAGGCCTCGCTCGAGCACCCGTTCCGCACCGTGCCCTCGGACAAGCTGGGCAAGGCGGTGCGCACGCGCGACGCGGTCGGGCGCTACCTGGAGGCGTGCAAGAACTCGCTGCCGCGCGGTTTCGACCTCGACGGCATGCGCGTGGCGATGGACTGCGCCAACGGCGCGACCTACCAGATCGGGCCGCTGGTGCTGCGCGAGCTCGGCGCGCGCGTGGATGCCATCGGCGACGATCCCGACGGCCTCAACATCAACGACGGCGTCGGCACCACGCATCCGCAGGCGCTGGTGGCGCACGTGCGCGAATGCGGCGCGGAACTGGGCATCGCCTTCGACGGCGACGGCGACCGGGTGATGATGGTCACCTCGGAGGGCCGCGTCGCCGACGGCGACGACCTGCTCTACATCCTGGCCGGCGACTGGTTCGACAGCGGCCGGCTGCAGGGCCCCGTGGTCGGCACGGTGATGACCAACTACGGCCTGGAGCAGGCGCTGGGCGCGCGCGGCATCGGCCTGGTCCGCACCAAGGTGGGCGACCGCCACGTGCATCAGGCGCTGCTCGAGCACGGCGGCGTGCTGGGGGGCGAGACCTCCGGCCATCTGCTGTGCCTGGACCGTGCCGGCACCGGCGACGGCATCGTCAGCGCGCTGCAGGTGCTGGAGGTCCTCAAGCGCCGCGGCCTGACCCTGCAGGAAGCGCTGCAAGGCCTGCAGAAGCTGCCGCAGCAGACCGTGAACGTGCGCTACGGCAGCGGCATGCGGCCGGCCGAGGCGCCGGAAGTCCAGGCGGCGCTGGCCCGCGCCCAGGCGGCCGTGGAGGGCAGGGGGCGCGCGTTCCTGCGTCCTTCGGGCACCGAACCCGTGGTCCGGGTGACGGTGGAGGCCGACGAGGCCGCGCTGATGCAGCGCACGCTCGAGGGCCTCGCCGAGGCCGTGCGCGCCGCGGCCGGATAGAATCCACGCAACCCCACCCGCCGCCGGGAGGGCCGGCGGCGGGGCGCACCGTTCCCGTCGTCAGGGCCTGCTTCCCGGGGCGGACGCCCGCCCCCGAATCGATTCGACCAGGACCAGCGATGACTTCCCGCATCCCGACCCTCGACATCCGCCGCTTCACCGATCCCGGCAGCCGCAGCGACCGCGACGCCTTCGTGGCCGAACTCGGCGCCGCCTATCGCGAGTGGGGCTTCGCCGGCATCAACGGCCACGGCATCCCGCAGGCCGACATCGACGCGGCCTACGATGCCTTCGTCGCCTTCTTCGCCCTCCCCGAAGAGGTGAAGATGCAGTATCACGTGCCGGGCACCGGCGGGGCTCGCGGCTACACGCCGTTCGGCGTCGAGACCGCCAAGGGCGCCAGCCACTTCGACCTGAAGGAGTTCTGGCACATCGGCCGCGAGATCCCGGACGACTCGAAGTACCGCGAGGCGATGCCGCCCAATCTGTGGCCCGACGAAGTGCCCGGCTTCCGCGAGCACGGCTACGGCCTGTACCAGGCCCTCGACGGCCTGGGCTCCCGCGTGCTGGCGGCCCTGGCGCTGCACCTCGGCCTGGCGGAGGACTGGTTCGCCGACAAGACCGACTTCGGCAACTCGATCCTGCGCCCCATCCACTATCCGCCGATCACCGGCACCGACATTCCCAACGAGCGCGCCGGCGCGCACGAGGACATCAACCTGATCACCCTGCTGGTCGGCGCCAGCGCCGCGGGCCTGGAGGTCCGTTCGCGCCGCGGCGAGTGGGTGCCGTTCACCGCCGACGCGGACACCATCGTGGTCAACATCGGCGACATGCTGCAGCGGCTGACCAACCATGTGTATCCGTCCACCACCCATCGGGTGGTCAACCCGCGGGGCGAGGAAGCGCGCAAGCCCCGCTACTCGACGCCGTTCTTCCTGCATCCGAACCCTGATTTCCTGATCGACGTGCTGCCCGGGACGGTGACCCCGGACAACCCCAGCCGCTATCCCGAACCGATCACCGCCCAGGGCTACCTGGAGGAGCGGCTGCGGGAGATCAAGCTGAAGTAGGTTCGACGGGAGCCAGGCGCGGGTCCGGACGGGCGCGACGGGCCCGTCCGGCAGGTGCCGCCGCTCAGCAGCCGATCGCGTTGCAGAGCGGAACGATGTTGTCGCTGGCGAAGCGCGGCCCGACGTAGCTCTGGCCGAAGTCGCCGATGTGCGGTCCGCTGACCACCGCGTTGACGTAGTTGCCGCCGTGCGAGTTGTGGGCGAACTGCCGCAGCCAGCCGCCGCCGCTGCTGCCGTAGGTCATGTCGCAGCCCTGCACCAGCACGTTGTCGCCCTCGGCCGGCGAGCTGTAGGTCTGGCCGGCGCACACGGTCGTGTACTGGGTGCTGAAGTTGCTCGCGTAGCCGATCGAGTAGTGGAACTCGGAATAGGGCTGATTCCAGCTGCGGCCCAGCCATCCGACGTAGCTGGTGACCGGCACGCCGGTGGACGCTTCGCCGGCGAGCTTGATCACGGCGACGTCCCAGCGCCTGCCGCCCTGGTTGATCCAGTTGTTCATCACCGTGGCCGAGCTCCAACCGAAGCTGCCGTACGGGGCGACCCCGTAGCGGTCGGCCGGCACGAACACGAAGTTGGAGTTGAAGCCCTGGCCGCGGGTGTAGACGCAATGCGCGGCGGTGATGATCACAGAATTGCCGCTGGCGACATTGGCCGTGCAGTAGGAGCTGCCGCCCGAGGGCGTGGTGAAGTACAGCTTGCCGATCTTGTTCCACGGAGCCAGCTGCCAGCGCGATGCGTAGTAGTTGCCGGGAAAGCGCACGTAGGGGTGGTGCGCGCCGTCCTTCTCGGCGGCGGGCTCGGCGGCCGTTTCCGGCGTATCGCCCGCCCGGGCGGCGTCGAGTTCCGCCCAGGCCTCCGGGAAGTGGCTGCGGGCCAGGTAGTCGGCGAAGGGCGGTGCGCCGCCGCCGCCGGCGGATCCGGCCGGGCCGGCGGGGGTAGTGTCGGCGGGCGTTTTCGAGGCGGGCTCGCCGCCGCTCCAGCGCATCGGCGTAGCGGCGGCGCGCTGCTCGCGGGTGGCGAACGGGTGCGCGCCGGCCTTGGGACTGCGCTGTGCGGCGTCGGTGGCGTCGAGGCGGACGACGTCTCCGCCGGGCACGCGCACGACCCGTTCGCCGGCCAGCGCGGGCGCGGCGAAGGGCGCGAGCACGAGCGCGCCGACCAGGATCGAACGGCCCAGCAGGCGGATCGCAGCGGCGATGGGGTGCGGGGCGGGGGGGTCGCCCGCGATGGGGGCGTGGTAACGGACTTCCATGACTGACTCCTTCGGGGGTGATGCTCCGTATTGCGGAACAAGCGGGTCGATGGATCGGGCCGGCCGGCGCGTCTCGACCCGGGGCGCGGGCCGGCGAGGGCGAAGGGAGTGCGGGACGCGCGGTTCGGCGTCTGCCGGGGAGGCGGGTGCGAAGCTCGTTCGTGCGCCTGGTCTGGCGCTCCCGTGCGAATCCCTTCGTGCCTTGGATCGGGATTACGGCCTGGGCGCCGGGAGGCGGCCACGATTCTGCCCCGGGTTCGACGGACGGCGCACCGCGCCCGGTTCCCGTCGCAACCGATGCTTCCCGCGGGCGTTGCGGAGCGGGCTGACGGCGCGCTGCGCTAGACTTCACCGCCCCGTTTCGGCTGGAGTGGTCATGCGTCGCAGAATCGTTGCCGGAAACTGGAAGCTGAATGGCGACCGCGGGTCCGCCGCGGCCCTGCTCGACGCGCTGTCCGGCGCGCCGGTGCCGGCCGGGGTGGAGCGCGTGGTGCTGCCGCCGCTGCCTTACCTGGCCGAACTCGCCGGGCGCTACGGCGACTCCGACTCCGGGCTGGCGTTCGGCGCCCAGGACGTCAGCGAGCACGGCCAGGGCGCCTACACCGGGGAGGTCGCCGCCGCGATGCTGGCCGAGGTCGGGGCCCGCTACGTCCTGGTCGGGCATTCCGAGCGCCGTCAGTACCATGGCGAGGACAGCGCGCTGGTGGCGCGCAAGTTCGCCGCCGCCAGGGCCGGCGGCCTGGTGCCGGTGCTGTGCGTGGGCGAGACCCTGGAGGATCGCGAGGCGGGCAGGACCGAGGCGGTGACCGCAGCGCAGTTGGCCGCGGTATTCGAGGCGGCCGGGGCGCAGGCGCTGGATGGCGCGGTGCTGGCCTATGAGCCGGTCTGGGCGATCGGCACCGGCCGCACCGCCACCCCCGAGCAGGCGCAGGCGGTCCACGCCTTCCTGCGTGGCGAGGCCGCCCGCCGCGATGCTACAATCGCCGGCTTGCTGCCGATCCTGTATGGCGGCAGTTGCAAACCTGACAATGCTCCCGCGCTGTTCTCGCAGCCGGACGTGGATGGCGGATTGATCGGTGGGGCCTCGCTGGTCGCCGCCGATTTCCTCGCCATCATCGCCGCTGCGGCGCCCTGAAACGGATCCGGTCCGATGCTGTTGCTCGTCCTCAACGTCCTGTTCGTCCTGATCGCGATCTCGATGGTCGCGCTGATCCTCATGCAGCGCGGCTCCGGCGCGGCCGCCGGCTCCGGGTTCGGCGGCGGCGCATCGGCCACGGTGTTCGGCGCGCGCGGCTCGTCCAGCTTCCTGTCCAAGGCCACCAAGTGGCTGGCGATCTCGTTCTTCGCGATCACGCTGTTCATGGCCTGGCATGCGACCCGCCAGGCCGCGCCCGCGCAGGTGCAGCAGGATCTCGGGGTGATGGCGATCCCGCAGGCTCCGCCCGCGGAGGGCGCGGGCTCGGTGCCGGCCGCGCCGGCGCAGCAGGACGACGCGGCCGTGCCTGCCGCTCCCTCGGCCGACCAGGCCGTGCCGGCGCCGCCGCCGGCAGCGACGCAGGAGGACGTGCAGACGCCCGTCGACGGCGAGCCGGAACCGGCTCCGCAGGAAGACCGATAGCGCTTACAATGCGCGCTTCGTCGCCGGCCGGCCCGGCGACCCGAACAAGCCCAGGTGGCGGAATTGGTAGACGCACTACCTTGAGGTGGTAGCGACGAGAGTCGTAGGGGTTCGAGTCCCCTCTTGGGCACCATGTCCGGATGCGCGCCGCATGCGCTGCGTGCACCGAAGAAGACCCCGCCGCGCGGGGTCTTCTTGTTTCGGATCCTGGCCGCGGCCGTGCGCGTCACGGTTCCTTCACGCGTGGCCGATGCGCGCGTAATCGTTTACTCGCGAGTTTACGAACCGCTACAATTCACAGGTTCGTGTGCGGGGCCGGAATGCCGGCCGCGCCTGCGCCAGGGAAGGCGTAAGTCGTTCGGGCCGGCAGCAACGGTCCGCGCATCCTTCGCGTCGCGGTACCCCGCGACCGGCGCGAGAGCGCCGAGCAATGGCCGCCCTGGCGGCAAGTAGCCGAGAGAACAACGCGTGCTGGCCGAATACCTGCCGACCCTGCTGTTCCTGATCGTTGCCACCGGCATCGGCGTCGCCCTGTTGATCATCGGCAACCTGCTCGGCCCGCAGCGGCCCTCGGCGGAGAAGCTGGCTCCCTACGAATGCGGCTTCGCCGCGTTCGAGGACGCGCGCATGCAGTTCGACGTGCGCTACTACCTGATCGCCATCCAGTTCATCATCTTCGACCTGGAAATCATCTTCATCGTGCCCTGGGCCACCGTGTTCCGCGATCTCGGCGTGGTCGGCCTGGTGGAGATGGGCATCTTCGCCGGCATGCTGCTGCTCGGCTTCATCTACGTGTGGAAGAAGGGGGCGCTGGAATGGGAGTGATCCAGACGATCCAGAAGGTCGCCGACTTCGCCAGCAACCCGCTGCCGGAGGGGCAGCTCGACGACATCCTGCGACCGCAAGGGGAGAACCCCTTGCTCGAGCGCGGCTTCGTCACCACCAGTTCCGACATCCTGCTCAACTGGGCGCGCACCGGTTCGATGTGGCCGATGACCTTCGGCCTGGCCTGCTGCGCGGTGGAGATGATGCACGCGGGCGCCGCGCGCCTCGACCTCGATCGCTACGGCGTGGTGTTCCGCCCCTCGCCGCGGCAGTCCGACGTGATGATCGTCGCCGGCACCCTGGTCAACAAGATGGCGCCGGCGCTGCGCAAGGTCTACGACCAGATGCCCGACCCGAAATGGGTGATCTCGATGGGCAGCTGCGCCAACGGCGGCGGCTACTACCACTACTCCTACGCGGTGGTGCGCGGCTGCGACCGCATCGTGCCGGTCGACATCTACGTGCCCGGTTGCCCGCCGACCGCCGAGGCGCTGGTCTACGGCATCCTGCAGCTGCAGCGCAAGATCCGCCGCGCCACCAACTTCGGCGAGACCCGCACGGGGCTGCGCGAATGAGCGGCACGGTGATGGATTTCGCCGAGCGGCTGCGCGCGCGCTTCGATGGGGCCGAGGTCTCGGTGGCCGAGCCGCGCGGCGAGGTCGGCATCGTGTTCGACGCCGCCGCCTGGCACGACGGCTGCCTGGCGCTGCGCGACGAGTTCGGCTTCGAGCAGCTGATCGACGTCTGCGGGCTCGACCATCTGGGCTACGGCAGCGACGAATGGGACACCGGCGTGTCCTCGGAAGGCTTCAGCCGCGGCGTGGAAGGGCGCGGCCCCGGCCGGTTCGGCTATGGCCAGAGCACCAGCCGGCAGCTGCACGAGCCCGACGGCGAGGGCGCAATCCCGATGCCGGCGCGGCGCTTCGCCGCGGTGGCGCAACTGCTGTCGGTGCAGTACAACCAGCGGTTGCGCGTGACCTGCTACGCGCCCGACGACGCGCTGCCGATCGTCGCCTCGCTGACCGACATCTGGCCGGTGGCCAACTGGTTCGAGCGCGAGGCCTTCGACCTGTTCGGCATCGTCTTCGCCGGCCACCCGGATCTGCGCCGGATCCTCACCGACTACGGCTTCGTCGGCCATCCGTTCCGCAAGGATTTTCCGCTGATCGGCAACGTCGAAGTGCGCTACGACGCCGAGCGCAAGCGCGTCGTGTACGAACCGGTCACCTCGGTGGAGCCGCGCGTGGGCGTGCCGCGGGTGATCCGCGACGACGCGCGCTACGCCACCGCCGCCGGCGAGCAGATGGCGCGCAGGACCGGGGACGCGAAATGAGCGACGCGAGCATCCCGGTCAACCAGCCGATCGAGGCCAGCGCCAGCAATGCCGCGGTGCTGCGCCAGGAGATCCGCAACTACACGATGAACTTCGGGCCGCAGCATCCCGCCGCGCACGGCGTGCTGCGCCTGATCCTGGAGATGGACGGCGAGACCGTGGTCCGCGCCGACCCGCATATCGGACTGCTCCATCGCGGCACCGAAAAGCTGGCCGAGTCCAAGCCGTTCAACCACTCGATCGGCTACATGGACCGGCTCGACTACGTCTCGATGATGTGCAACGAGCATGCCTACGTGCGCGCCATCGAGACGCTGATGGGGATCGAGGCGCCGGAGCGCGCGCAGTGGATCCGCACCCTGTTCGACGAGGTCACCCGCATCCTCAACCACTTGATGTGGCTGGGCTCGAACGCGCTGGACCTGGGCGCGATGGCGGTGTTCCTGTATGCGTTCCGCGAGCGCGAGGAGCTGATGGACGTCTACGAGGCGGTCAGCGGCGCGCGCATGCACGCGACCTACTACCGCCCCGGCGGCGTCTACCGCGACCTGCCCGATCGCATGTCGCGCTACCGCGAATCGCCATGGCGCAAAGGCGAGAAGCTCAAGCGCTTCAACGCCTGGCGTGAAGGCTCGATGCTCGACTATCTGGAGGCCTTCGCCAAGGACTTCCCGGCGCGCATCGACGAGTACGAGACCCTGCTCACCGACAACCGCATCTGGAAGCAGCGCACCGTCGGCATCGGCGTGGTGCCGCCGGAAAAGGCGCTGGCCTGGGGCATGACCGGCCCGATGCTGCGCGGCTCGGGCGTGGCCTGGGACCTGCGCAAGAAGCAGCCGTACGCGAAGTACGCCGAAGTCGATTTCGACATCCCCGTTGGGGTCGAGGGCGACTGCTACGACCGTTACCTGGTGCGCGTTGCCGAGATGCGCCAGTCGGTGCGCATCATCGAACAATGCGTGGCCTGGCTGAAGGTCAACCCCGGCCCGGTGATGATCGACAACTACAAGGTGTCGCCTCCCTCCCGCGAGGAGATGAAGGACGACATGGAAGCGCTGATCCACCACTTCAAGCTGTTCACCGAAGGCTATTGCGTACCGGCGGGGGAGACCTATTGCGCGGTCGAGGCGCCCAAGGGCGAGTTCGGCTGCTACCTGGTCTCCGACGGCGCCAACAAGCCGTTCCGCGTGCACCTGCGCGCGCCCGGCTTCGCCCACCTGTCGTCGATGGACGCGGTGGTGAAGGGGCACATGCTGGCCGACGTGGTGGCGATGATCGGCACCTACGACATCGTGTTCGGGGAGATCGATCGATGAGGCCGGGAATCGGAAATCGGGAATTGGGAATGGCAAGCGCGAACAGCGCGCGTCGCTTCGACCTGTCGCGCCAGCAGGAACTGGAATCCGCAGCTTTTCGATTCCCGATTCCCGATTTCCGATTCCCGGCTGCTTTCCGATTCTCCATTCCCCATTCCCCATTCCCGGCTTCAATCGCATGAAAGCGACCGGCAACTTCGAGAACGCACGCAACGTCGACCCGATGGTCGCGCTGAGCGACGGGACGCGCGCGCACATCGACCACTGGCTGACGAAGTTCCCGCCGGACCGCAAGCGCTCGGCGGTGCTGGCGGGGCTGCACGCCGCGCAGGCGCAGAACGGCGGCTGGCTCACCGACGAGCTGATCGCGGCGGTGGCCAAGTACCTCGGCCTGCCGCCGGTGTCGGCCTACGAGGTCGCCACCTTCTACTCGATGTTCGAGACCCGCGAGGTCGGCCGCAACAACGTCGCTTTCTGCACCAACATCAGCTGCTGGCTCAACGGCGCCGAGGATCTGGTCGCGCACGCGGAGAAGAAGCTCGGCTGCAGGCTGGGCGAGTCCACCGCCGACGGCCGCGTCTACCTCAAGCGCGAGGAGGAGTGCGTGGCCGCCTGCTGCGGCGCGCCGGTCGTCGTGATCAATGGCCATTATCACGAGCAGCTCACCACCGAGAAGGTGGACGAGCTGCTCGACGGACTGAAGTGAGGCGACGCGAGACCATGGCGCACCACACTCCCCACGCCTCGCCCGGCTACGGCCCCGTCGGCCCCGCGCCGAAGGAGCACCAGGCCGTCTACACCACGCTGCATTTCGACAAGCCGTGGTCGTACGAGAACTACCTCAAGACCGGCGGCTACAGCGCCCTGCGCAGGATCCTCGAGGAGAAGATCGCCCCGACCGACGTGATCGAGATGGTCAAGCAGTCCGGCCTGCGCGGGCGCGGCGGCGCGGGCTTTCCGACCGGCCTGAAGTGGAGCTTCATGCCCAAGGGCTCCGGGATGCAG
Source organism: Luteimonas salinisoli (assembly GCF_013425525.1). Classification (GTDB taxonomy): domain Bacteria; phylum Pseudomonadota; class Gammaproteobacteria; order Xanthomonadales; family Xanthomonadaceae; genus Luteimonas; species Luteimonas salinisoli. Next base: position 66,523 of record NZ_JACCKA010000047.1, read on the forward strand.
AAGTACATCCTCTGCAATTCCGACGAGTCCGAGCCGGGCACCGCCAAGGACCGCGACATCCTGCGCTACAACCCGCACGCGGTGATCGAGGGCATGGCGATCGCCTGCTACGCCACCGGTTCCAGCGTCGGCTACAACTACCTGCGCGGCGAGTTCCACCACGAGCCGTTCGAGCACCTGGAAGAGGCCACCGCCGAGGCCTACGCCAACGGCTGGCTGGGCAAGGACGTCCTCGGCAGCGGCATCGACATCGATCTGTACAACGCGCTCGGCGCGGGCGCCTACATCTGCGGCGAGGAAACCGCGCTGATGGAGTCGCTGGAGGGCAAGAAGGGCCAGCCGCGCTACAAGCCGCCGTTCCCGGCCAATTTCGGCCTGTACGGCAAGCCGACCACGATCAACAACACCGAGACTTTCGCCTCGGTGCCGGCGATCGTGCGCAACGGCGCGGAGTGGTTCCTCAACCTCGGCAAGCCCAACAACGGCGGACCGAAGATCTTCTCGGTCTCCGGCCACGTGGCGCGCCCCGGCAACTACGAAATCCGCCTCGGCACGCCGTTCGCCGAATTGCTGGAGATGGCCGGCGGCATGCGCCCCGGACGCAGCATCAAGGGCGTGATCCCCGGCGGCTCGTCGATGCCGGTGCTGCCGGGCGAGACGATGATGGGCCTGACCATGGACTACGACAGCATCCAGAAGGCGGGTTCGGGTCTCGGCTCCGGCGCGGTCATCGTGATGGACGACACCACCTGCATGGTGCGCGCCTGCCAGCGCATCGCGCGCTTCTACTACGCCGAGAGCTGCGGCCAGTGCACCCCTTGCCGCGAAGGCACCGGCTGGATGTACCGCATGCTCAGCCGCATCGTCGAGGGCCAGGCCACCACCGACGACCTGCACATGCTCAGGGCCGCCGCCGGCCAGATCGAGGGACATACCATCTGCGCCTTCGGCGAGGCCGCGGCCTGGCCGGTGCAGGGCTTCCTGCGCCACTACTGGGACGAGTTCGAGTACTTCATCCGCACCGGGCGCTCGATCGTTGACCGGCAGCTGGAGGTCGCGGCATGACGAGGCCGGGAATCGGAAATGGGGAATGGGGAATGGTAAAAGCGAACAGTGCGCGTCGCTTTGACCGGTCTATCGTGCGTAATCCGGAATCCGTTGCGTTTCGATTCCCGATTCCCGATTCCCGATTCCCGGCTCCGCAAGGAGCGACCCCATGAGCGCCCAGCCCGTCAACCCCGACCTGCCGCCAGACCACGTCACCGTCTTCATCGACGGCGTCGAGCTGGCCGCGCCCAAGGGCTCGATGATCATCCAGGCCGCCGACCGCGCCGGGATCGCGATCCCGCGCTTCTGCTACCACGACAAGCTGGCGATCGCGGCCAATTGCCGCATGTGCCTGGTCGAGGTGGAGAAGATGCCCAAGCCGGCGCCGGCGTGCGCCACGCCGGTGATGGACGGCATGAAGGTCAGCACCCGCAGCGACAAGGCGCTGAAGTCGCAGCGCAATGTGATGGAGTTCCTGCTGATCAACCACCCGCTCGACTGTCCGATCTGCGACCAGGGCGGCGAGTGCGAGCTGCAGGACCTCTCGCTCGGCTATGGCCGTTCGGTCAGCCGCTTCGCCGAGCGCAAGCGGGTGGTCGCCGACGAGGACATGGGTCCGCTGGTCTCCACCGAGATGACCCGCTGCATCCAGTGCACCCGCTGCATCCGCTTCACCGCCGAGATCGCCGGCACCTACGAGCTGGGCGGCATGCAGCGCGGCGAGAACCTGCAGATCGGCACCTACGACGGCAAGCCGCTGACCACCGAGCTGTCCGGCAACGTCATCGACGTCTGCCCGGTGGGCGCGCTGACCAACAAGGTGTTCCGCTTCCGCGCCAGGCCGTGGGAGCTGATCGCGAAAGAGTCGCTGGGTTATCACGATCCGCTGGGCAGCAACCTGTTCCTGCACGTGCGCCGGGGCGAGGTGCTGCGCGCAGTGCCGCGCGACAACGAGGCGGTCAACGAGTGCTGGCTGTCTGACCGCGACCGCTACTCCCATCAGGGGCTGGCCGCGGCGGACCGCGCGCTGCGGCCGCTGCTCAAGGACGGCGGCGAGTGGCGCGAGGCCTCGTGGGAGGAGGCCCTGGCCAAGGCCGCTGGAATCCTGCGCGACAACGCCGCCGACGACCTCGGGGTCCTGGTGCACCCGGCGACCTCGGACGAGGAGGGCGCGCTGCTGGCGCGCATGGCCGAGGGCCTGGGCACCGGCAATCTCGATCACCGCATCGTCCAGCCCGACCTGTCCGACGGCGCCGTCGCCGAGCCGTTCGCGATGCCGGTGGCGGAGATCGCATCCTCCGACGTGGTCGTGATCGTCGGCAGCAACCTGCGCCACGAGCTTCCCCTGGTGAACCAGCGCGTGCGCCAGGCCTGGCGCAAGGGCGCGCGGGTTCACGCGGTCAACCCCGTGGAATTCGAATCTACCTTCGATCTGGCCGGCAGCCATGTCGTGCCGCCTTCGCGCATCGCCGGGATGCTCGGCGGCGACGAGGGATTGGCCGCTGCGCTGGACGGCGCCGAGCGTGCGGTGGTCATCGTCGGTGCGATCGCGGAACGCAGCCCGCATGCCGCGGCGATCCGCGCGGCGGCAGCCGCCTTCGCCGCGCGGTACGGAGCGGCGCTGTGCCGCATCCCGCAGGGCGCCAATGCGCTGGGACTGACGCATCGCGGCGTGCTGCCCGCCTCGCGCGACGCGGCGGCGATGCTGGCCGAGCCGCGCGCGGCCTACGTGCTGTACGGGATCGAGCCGGGCCTGGATTTCGCCGATCAGGCCGCGGCCCTGAAGGCGCTGGGCGGCGCCCAGGTGGTCGCGTTCAGCCACTTCGCCTGCGAATCGACGCGTGCGGTGGCCGACGTGATCCTGCCGATCGGCGCGCTTCCCGAAATCGACGCCACCCTGACCAATCTCGAAGGCCGGGTGCAGCGCTGCGTCGCCGCGGGCCGGCTGCCGGGCGAGGCCCGTGCCGGATGGCGCGTGCTGCGCGCGCTCGGCGGACAGTTGCAGCTGTCGGGGTTCGAATTCACCGAACTGGCGGAGCTGCGCGCCAGCATGAAGCCCCGGGACGACGGCGAGCCGGGCGACCGAGATAGTCGGGTCACGGGCGGGAGCGACGGAAGTCGCGTCCCCGCATCGGCTGAAGACCGCCGCGACTCCCATCGCTCCCATGAAGATGCACCGGGCGGTCTGGAGTTGGCGGTCGCGCCCGCAATCTACCGCGCCGACGCGGTGGTTCGGCGCGCGGCGGCGCTACAGTCGCATCCGCTCAACCTCGGGCCGCGCATCGCGCTGCATCCGCAGGACGCCGGCGATATCGGAGTAGCCGAGAACGCCATGGCGAAGGTCTCCAATGCCGCGGGAGTCGCGACTCTGCGGGTGACGGTGAGCGACCGGGTGGCGCGCGGCGCCGCCTGGGCCGAGAGCGGCTACGGCGCCACCGCGGCGCTCGCGGCCGGCCGGGTGAAGGTGGTGGCGGCATGAACACCGCGGAACTGCTGACGCAGCTGACCGGGCCCGTGCAGGAGTGGCTGCATGCGCTCGGCCCGTTCGGCACGATCGTCTGGATCGTGCTGAAGATCCTCGCGATCGCCGTGCCGGTGATCCTGGCGGTGGCCTTCTATGTGGTCTGGGAGCGCAAGCTGATCGGCTGGATGCACGTGCGCCACGGGCCGATGTACGTCGGCATGGGCGTGTTCCAGGCCTTCGCCGACGTATTCAAGCTGCTGTTCAAGGAGGTGATCCAGCCCTCCAGCGCGCATAAGTCGCTCTATCTGCTGGCGCCGCTGATCACCCTGGCCCCGGCGTTCGCCGCCTGGGCGGTGGTGCCGTTCGACGCGCAGCTGGTGCTGTCCAACGCCAATGCCGGCCTGCTGTACCTGCTGGCGATGACCTCGCTGGGCGTGTACGGGATCATCCTGGCCGGCTGGGCGTCCAACTCGAAGTACGCCTTCCTCGGCGCGATGCGCTCGGCCGCGCAGGTGGTGAGCTACGAGATCGCGATGGGCTTCGCCCTGGTCGGCGTGCTGATCGCCGCGGGCAGCCTGAACCTCAGCGACATCGTGATGGCGCAGGCCGGCGACGGCGGCTTCCTGAGCTGGTTCTGGCTGCCGCTGCTGCCGCTGTTCGTGGTGTATTTCGTCTCCGGCGTCGCCGAGACCAACCGCGCGCCGTTCGACGTGGTCGAGGGCGAGTCGGAGATCGTGGCCGGGCACATGGTGGAGTACTCGGGGTCGGCGTTCGCGCTGTTCTTCCTCGCCGAATACGCCAACATGATCCTGATCAGCTTCCTGGCGGCGATCTTCTTCATGGGCGGTTGGCTGTCGCCGTTCCACGGCTGGGGCATCCCGCTGCTGTCTGTGGACGGCTGGTGGTGGCTGTTCGTCAAGGTGTTCTTCTTCGCCAGCGCCTACGTCTGGTTCCGCGCCTCGTTCCCGCGCTACCGCTACGACCAGATCATGCGCCTGGGCTGGAAGGTGTTCATCCCGATCAGCATCTTCTGGATCTGCGTGGTCGCGCTGATGGCCTACTACGGCGTGCTCGAGGGGGTGCAGCGATGAAGCGCATCGTGGCGTGGTTCCGCAGCCTGCTGCTGCTCGAGCTGCTCGGCGGCCTGTGGCTGACGTTCAAGTACCTGTGGCGGCCCAAGTACACGCTGATGTACCCGATGGAGAAGACGCCGCAGTCGCCGCGCTTCCGCGGGCTGCACGCGCTGCGCCGCTATCCCAACGGCGAGGAGCGCTGCATCGCCTGCAAGCTGTGCGAGGCGGTGTGCCCGGCGCTGGCGATCACCATCGATTCGGAGATGCGAGAGGACGGAACCCGCCGCACCACGCGCTACGACATCGACCTGTTCAAGTGCATCTACTGCGGGTTCTGCGAGGAATCCTGCCCGGTGGACTCGATCGTCGAGACCCACGTGCACGAGTACCACTTCGAGAACCGCGGCGAGAACATCGTCAACAAGCAGCAGCTGCTGGCCATCGGCGACCGCCTCGAGGCGGAAATCGCCGAGCGCCGCGCCGCCGACGCCGCCTACAGGTAAGCCATGGACTTCACACTGCTCGCCTTCCTGGTCTTCGCTGCGGTCACCGTGATCGCCGCCGTGGCCGTGATCAGCGTCCGCAACCCGGTGCACGCGGCGCTGTTCCTGGTGCTGACCTTCTTCACCGTGGCCTGCACCTGGATCCTCGCCGGCGCCGAGTTCCTCGGCGTGGCGCTGATCCTGGTCTACGTCGGCGCGGTGATGGTGCTGTTCCTGTTCGTGGTGATGATGCTGGACATCGACGTGGCGCCGCTGCGGGAAGGCTATGTGCGCTACCTGCCGGTCGGGCTGCTGGTGGCCGGGGTGATGCTGGCCGAGATGCTCACCCTGATCGGCATCCGCGCGCGCGCGGTCCCGTTCGGGCCGGACGTCGCCGAAGCGGCTGGTGTCTCCAACACGGCCTGGGTGGCGCATCGCCTGTTCACCGACTACCTGCTGCCGTTCGAGGTCGCGGCGCTGATCCTCACCGTGGCGGTGATCGCCGCGGTGATGCTCGCGCTGCGCCGCCGCGAGGGCACCAAGCACCAGAGCCCGGGGGCTCAGTCGGCGGTGCAGGCGAAGGACCGTTTCCGCCTGGTGAAGATGGCGGCCGAGGCGCCGCGCACCACCGCGGCGCCGCCGCCCGACGGCCAGGCGCCGGAAGGGGAGGACAAGGCATGAACTTCCTCGGCGAAGGCCTGGCCCTGGGCCACTACCTGGCGCTCGGCGCCGCGCTGTTCTGCATCAGCGTGGCCGGCATCTTCCTCAACCGCAAGAACGTGATCGTACTGCTGATGTCGATCGAGCTGATGCTGCTCGCGGTCAACATCAATTTCATCGCGTTCTCGCGCCACTTCGGCGACGCCACCGGCCAGGTGTTCGTGTTCTTCATCCTGACCGTCGCCGCCGCCGAGGCGGCGATCGGCCTGGCGATCCTGGTCACGCTGTTCCGCAACCGGCGCACGATCAACGTCGCCGACATCGATACGTTGAAGGGGTGAGCGAAGGCGCTTGCGAGCCACCGGCTCGCGCCTTCGCGAACGACCGGCCAAGGATGGCCGGGCCGGGCGCTCCGGAGCTCACGCAGTACCGCCATGGATGG
>NZ_JACCKA010000048.1 GCF_013425525.1 Luteimonas salinisoli
CTTGTAGCGCCCTTCCCATAGCGTTCCGGTGCGGCCGGACGAGTCGTTGACATAGCGCACGTAGCGGCGCCCAACCGCCTGCATCATGCGCGACACGCTGCCCTCGGCCTCCGGCGTCACCAGCAGGTGCACATGGTTGGTCATCAGCACGTACGCATGTAGCCGACAGCCGTAGTTCAGCGATGCCTCGCGCAGATCCTGCAGATACCGCAAGTAGTCCGTCTCCTGGAAGAAGCAGGCTTGGCGGTCGTTGCCGCGCTGGATCACGTGCTGCGTTACGCCAGCCAGGTCGAGACACTTCATTCTGGGCATGGCATCCGTGCCAGTTCTTTGGGAAATGCAGCATGCGCACGGGAACGCGGCGGCGCCATCGGCGACAGGCTGGACAGGCCGTCAGCCCAAGCCGCGGTCTACTGTCAGAAATGTACTCTGACCCCTGTTCTCCCTGACCCCTGTTTTCCAACCCTTTGGGAGATGCAGCATGCGCACTGGAACGCGGCGGCGCGATCGGCGGCAGGCTGGAGCGGCCCTCAGCTCAAGTCGCAATCGACTGTCAGAAATGTACTCTGACCCCTGTTCTTCCACCCCTGTTCTTGCCACGTTGCCGTGCGCGTCGTAGTCCAGGCTGCCTCGGAAATGTACTCTGACCCCTGTTCTTGCCTGTTCTTGCCAGGTAGAAGCCGTATAGCCGGCGTCTCAAAGTTCATAACGTGCTCTAGTCTGTGATGAGGCTCTCAGTGTTGTCTTCACCGATTTCAATTATCTGAAAAACTGTCAGCGTTCCACTAGGGCGACCATCCTTGTTCCACTTGAACCTGCCGACCACATCGACCCAGACGCCGGCGGTTGGTTCTGGGAACCCGTTCCAAACTCGAGCTTCTAGCGCTGATCGGCGAGCATCTTCCCAACCTATTTCACCGATTTCCAAGAAAATAACTCCTTGACAACCCGCCGTCTCCAGCCGCATTGGCGCATGGTCCGGGGGTCTCGCCATCGCGCGCAACCATATCGTGTCGCGATCATATATCTTGGGATCACGGATCACTTCGCAGAAATCAGACAAGTTGGGTTCCGCATTCTTGATCAGCCCGTTGTCGGCACATCCGATTTGCAACAGCACGAGAAAACAGACGCAGGCGCTATGCCTCATCGAGATCAGCATTGGATTACCCCTACTGGCTGTCCCAGTTGCTGGCAGATTTCTCAGCCATCTCATCAATTTGCGCCTCATCTATGCCGCCACCTGGCGTCCAAAGTCTGTAGGGCGACGTGCCGTACCCAAGCGCACGATGCGTTTGCCCTTGTGTTCGATATGCGCTTCTTTCACTACTCAGAGACTGATCTCTTGATCGACTATTGCCTCGGTCTCTCTGTGTAACACCGTGATCCCCTTCATGAGCAACTATCCCCGCGAGCTCTTGAGAACGATGCTCTTCGTTACCCCGAATCATGTTTGAAAACAGGCAAAACAGGAGGCAAAACAGGGGTCAGAGTGGAGTGACCCCGATTCTTCCTCCTTGGGCCTGAGTGTCGCCGAATCCTCTAGTTCTGGCTGGTCCAACTTATCAGGGGGGCGTCGCCCTGTTTTTGTCCCCTGTTTTGTCCCATTTTAGTTCGTTGTTTCTTGCGTCGAATTAGGCCAACGATTGTTCATACGAACCTTCAAGCCTTCAAAAAGAGCGTCAGCTTCAGGAGGAAAATTTTCAGCGGTGGATGAAATACGTATTGGAACTCGCATCTCGCGATCTACGCTGATGCTTATGATAATTGCTCCATCTTTACTCTCATACCCAACAGTGTTTTCAGTCCCATGAATTTCATCATAGCCGCCTTTACCCATCCTTCTTAGGCCTTGTTCCTGCAAATATGCTTCTGCTTCAACCGCGACATCTTCTACACTTTTGTTTGCTACTTGCAAATCAATCTCTAATGCACGACTTGGAAGAAATGAACTTGCTTGGCAAGAAGATAGTGCCATCGCAATAACAGAAAAGACAATCAGCTTGATCCAATGTAATCCACCACGCTCAGTCCTATATGCCATATTTGAACTCACTGTATTAATAGTCTGCACAATTTCTCTCCAGCAGAATTAGCTCATGGGCTTGGCGGATAAACCGGCAATGACTGTCTGAGTTGTATGTCCACGCTATGCCAAAGAAACGGCGCTCCTAAGATTTGCGCCCAGCTACCCCACCCTAGCCCAGTGCCAGTTCCAGTTGTGCGGATGAAAACTTGGCTGCCACCCTGAAGCACTTGACGACTAACTTCTCCGGGATGCAGCAAATGACCTGGCAATGTTTCATTTCTAATCAGTAGGTGATCTGGATAAACCAATGTTCTAACTAGCCCGAAACCAGGAACTGAAGTGATCTGACCATTGCTTGCCGGAGCCTCCAGTCTCGGCCCAGGAAATGGCTGATAGAGTAGCCCTTGGTAAAATACGGTCTGCGCACTACAACCATGCTGCTGTGCGGTATCACACGCAGGTGTATTGACTTCGTAGAAGTGGTAGCCAGACTCACTCGAGTCGTAACTTTGACGACCACTTGAGCCTCCTCCGCCGCCGTTGCTGGCTTCAGGTGACTGTTGATTCGTCGGCGGCGAATTTTGCGCAGTATCGCCAGACCTACAGCTAATAGAATCACGGTCCTTGACGTGGGTTCCACATCCGCCCTTCGCTTCTCGCCCATCGGGATCGATGAAAGAGTATGGGTTGCCATTCGCGTACCTGTACCGATGGAACTGCCCGACCGGATTGCCCAGCGCCGTCACCGGATCGACGGACAGGAACACCCCGATCCCCGGGTCATAGTAGCGCTGCTGCATGTAAGTCAGCCCAGTCGCCGCATCCTGCACGTGCCCGGTATACCCCGGCCCGTCCGCCACCGCCGGCGACAGCTGCGCCCCGTACGGCTCGTACTCACGTCGCTCGATCACCGCGCCGCTGGTGTCGGTCACCGCCACTACGCTGCCGAGCGCGTCGGTGTGGATGTAGCGCACCGTCTCCGCCGCATGCGCGGGCTGCGCCAGCCAGCACAACAGGCACAGCGCCCAGACCTGCAGCCCCTTCATGGCGATTCCTCCCCGGGCGCGTCCTCATCCGGGACGGCGCCCTCGTCCGTGGCCTCCTGGTCCGTGGCGTCCTGCGCGGCATCGTCCGACGCCGCGGCTTCCTGCTCCGCGGCGTCCTCCTGCCCGGCCCCGTCCTCACCCTCCGCCATCATCCCCATCGGCCCCACCGGGTCTGTCCACGGCGAGCAGCCGTAGGTGTT
>NZ_JACCKA010000003.1 GCF_013425525.1 Luteimonas salinisoli
CCGGTCGCCGGCTCCGGCGGCGGCACCCGCCTACGAGGCGCCGCCGCCATGGCTCGGCGGCGGCGCGGACGCGGCGCCAGCCACGCTGGAACAGGCCAAGGCGCAGGCCGCCGAGGCAGCGGACCAGTCGCGCCGCGCCCTGGCCGACCTGCAGGCCCGCAGCCAGGCGAACGAGGCCGGGATCCGCGCCTCCATCGCCCGGCTCGACGAGCTGCAGGCCGGAGACGGCGCAGCCGCCGGCGTCAATCTGGATGCGCTGCGCGGCAATCTCGAGGTCGCGCTGCGGATGCAGCGGATCACCCAGGAAGTGCAGGCGCTGTCGCTGCAGCCAGCGGGCGCGGCGCGCACCGCGGCGATGCGCGCCAAGGTGGATGAGCTGAACCAGCTCCAGGGACAGCTGCGCTACGACGTCGGCGTCGACGCGCCGGCAACCGGCAGCGGTGCGGAGTGAGGCCGCCATGCATGCGCGCCGGCCGCCGCCTGCCCATCGCCGGCCATGCGGATTCACCCTCGTCGAACTCGCCGTCGTGCTTGGCGTGCTCGGTTTGCTGGCCCTGGGCATGACTTCGGCGTTCTCGAACATCCACGACCTGCGCCAGTACGACCGCGCGCGGGCCGACGCCGAGGCCGCACGCCAGGCGCTGCGCGCCTTCGCGCTCCGCGAGAAGCGTCTGCCCTGTCCCGGCGTCGATGCCAGCGGCGCCAGCGGACGCGAGGCTTCGCCTTGCGCCGCCGGCTTGGACGTGGGCTGGCTGCCCTACGAAACCCTCGGCCTGGCGCTGCCGGCGCCCGGAGCGCGCATGCGCTACGCGGTGCACCGTGGTGTCGGCGGCGGTGCCGACCTGGTCGCGCCGCCGCTGTCGGCCTCCACCGACGGTCACGACATCGATGGCGGGCACAGCTTCGTCGCGGCGCTGACCGCGCTCGTCGCGGCCGCGCCGTCGCCGCAGAACCCGCACCATCCGCTGCAGCACGCGCCGGATGGCTCGACCGCCTGCGGCGGCGCCGTCGCCAATCCGGCGTTCCTGCTGGTCGTGCCGCTGTCGGACCGGGACGGCCAGCCCGGGCCGAACCCGAACTTCGACGGCATGAACGCGGCCATGGCCGCCGGCGCCGGCAAGTGCGCGGCGCCGCCGTCGCGACCGCCGGACCGCGTCTCCGACGATCTGGTCGCGGCGGAGAGCGGCGCCGCGCTGCTCGGCTGGATCGCCGCCAGGAGCAGGTGACACGCGTCCCTTCCGCCGCCGCACCGCAAGCCAAGTCCCATTCCTTCCGAGGCTGTATCGAAATGACGCCCAACCGCCAGCACCACCGCCTGCCGCGCCGCAGCGCGCTCGCCGCCACGGTCTGCACGCTGCTGCTCGGCGCATGCACCCACGGCGCGCCGCGCAGCACCATGGACATGCCGCCGACGGATCACGTCGCGCTCGAGCGCACCGCGCAGGCGATCGTCGAGGAGTCCGCGAAGCTCTCGGAGCGCCAGGATGCGCTGCGCCGCGAGATGGAGCGCTTCGGCCCGCCACCGCCGCAGCCCGAGCCGGTGGCGCCGGTCTACGATCCGCTCGAGGACAGCGTGGTCAGCATCAGCATGCACGACGCCGACGTCGGCCAGCTGCTGTGGGCGCTGGCCGACGAACTGGGCATGAACCTGATCGTCGACCCGCGGGTGCTGCAGCGCCGCCAGCGCGCCACCCTGCAGCTGCGCGACGTCACCGCGCGCGAGGTCTACAACCACATCCTCGAGGCCTTCGACCTGCACGGCGAACTGCGCGGCGGCGCGCTGGTGGTGGGCGAGATGCAGGAGCGCGTGTTCAACGTCGAGATGCTCAACGCCAATACCTCGATCGATCTGTCCACGGGCGGCGACGTGTTCGGCGCCGGACTGCAGAGCGGCGGGGGCGGGGGCGGCCAGTCGCTGCGCGGCACCCTCACCCTGGACGGTACCGTCGGCCGCGACAACGATCCGTTCGCGCAGCTGACCGTCGCGCTCGAGGCGATCCTGGGAGAGAACCAGGCGAGCGCAGGGCGGGTCGATCCGGAGACGGCGCCGGAAGCGGCGCGTTTCAGCCTCGATCCGATGACCGGCACGCTGTTCGTGCGTGCGCGGCCTTCGCAGGTGCGTTCGGTCGAGAACCTGCTCGACCACACCAAGCGGATGATGCGCCGCCAGGTGCTGGTGGAGGCGCAGATCCTCGACGTGTCGCTCAACGACGGTTCCCAGTTCGGCGTCGACTGGACCCTGCTGCGCGAGCGCGTGGCCGGCATCTACGGCGACACTCCGGCGACGATCCCCTCATTCCAGCGCGACTATCCCGCGCCCGACGTGCACGGCACCCTGGACCCGCGCACGATCGTGTTCCCGGCGCAGACGCTGGGCAACGCCACCGGCCGGGCGATCGGGCTGGCCTATGTCGGCAACACCTTCGCCGCCGCGCTCAACGTGCTGCGCAGCTTCGGCAACGTCAAGGTGGTCTCCAACCCGAGCGTTCGGGTGCGCAGCGGCAGCCCGGCCTATCTCAGCGTCGGCTCCAACATCCGCTACGTCACCAAGTCGACCACGAATTTCTCCAATACCGGGGCCGGATCCAACACCTCGTCGGACATCCAGACCGACTCGCTGTTCTCCGGCGTGGTGATCGGCGTGGCGCCGCTGGTGATGGACAACGGCACCGTCGAGCTGCTGGTGCACCCGATGCAGACCGAGGTGGAGCCGGGCAGCCTGGAGCTGCGCGAGTTCCCCAACGGCAACGCGGTGACCCTGCCGGTGATCAACGTCAAGGGCATGACCACCACGCTCAACCTGCGCGACGGCGACACGGTGATGCTCGGGGGGCTGATCGACCAGTCCTCGTCGACCACCGACCGCGGCATCCCGGGACTGTCCGATGTGCCCGGTCTGGGGCGACTGTTCGGATCGCGCGGCAGGAGCCACAACACCCGCGAGCTGGTGCTTGTGCTGAAGGTCTCGGTGATATGAGCCTGGTGTTCGACGCCTTGCGGCACGTCGAGGCCGCCGCCGGCGGCGCCATGGCGGCGTCCGCGCCGACCCCGGTCGCGTCGCGACGCCCGCGGCGCGCCTGGGCGCTGTCCGTGGCCGCCGCGCTGCCGGCCGTGGCGCTTGCGGGCTACCTGCTCGCGGGCGCCGGGGAGGCGGGTGCGGCCGATCCCGTGGTTGCGGGCGACATGGCCCAGGTCGACGATGCAGCGGGCTCCGCGTCGTGGACCGCGGAAGCGGATGGTTTGGCGCTGGTCGATCTCACCCGCGCCGCCGCGCCGGTTTCCAGCACCGGGGCGGCGGCGGTGCGGGAGATCGTTGCGCCAAGGACGCCCGAGGCGGCCGCGGTGCAGGTGGCGGTACCGGTCGCCGCCGGCGCGGACGACGGGCGGGCGGAGATCCACGCAGCGGCGCCGGGCCAGCACTCGTCGGTGCTGCCCGCGGCGCCGCCCATGACTGCCGCCGAGCCGGCTGGGCCCGTGTTGTCATCGGCCGCGGCGCCGATGCCGGCCGAGCGGCCGCCGGGGCGCATCAGCATCGAGGTGACCCGGGGGGGCCGCGCGACCGCCGGCGCCCCGCCGGCCGATGCCGCGTCGGTGCGACCGACGGTGGCGGCGATCGAACGGGCGGTGGCCGCCGGCGACGTCGCCGCGGCGGAGCTGCACCTGGACGCGCTGTCGGGACTGCTGCACGAGGACAGCCTGACCCTGCTGCGGATGCGCGCCTGGGTCGCCTCCGTCCGCGGCGATGCGGACGAGGCCGAGCTCGGCTACCGACGCATCCTCCAGCGGGTGCCCGACGACGCCAACGCCGCCGTCAACGTCGCACGCTTCGAGGCCGGGCGCGGCGAGATCGACAGCGCGCGCGGCCGCCTCACGCGCCTGTCCGGCCGCCACCCCGGCTCGGCGCAGGTCCGCGGCGCCATGGCCGAACTGGAGGCGATGGCGCGATGAACACCGCCCTCGGCGCCTGCCTGCAGCGGCTCGGACTGACCCGGGTTCCGTTTCCGCCGACGCCGGACGCCTCGGCCTATTTCCACACGCCGCTGCTGGAGCGGGAACTGGCCGAGACGGCGCACTGCCTGCGCACGCGCGGCGGCATCGTGCTGCTCACCGGCGAAGTCGGCCTGGGCAAGACCACCTTCCTGCGGCGTCTGCTGGCACTGCTGGAGGAGGAGGGTACCGACGCGGCGATGGTGCTCAACACCTTCCTGCAGGGCGAGGAACTGCTGGCCGCGATCCTGGGCGATTTCGGCCTGACGGCCGGCGCCGGCATGGCCGCTGGCCTCGACCGGCTCAACGCCTTCCTGCTCGAGCGCCGCGCCCGGGGCCGGCTGTGCGTGCTGGTGATCGACGATGCCCAGAATCTGTCGCTCGACAGTCTGGAGCTGCTGCGGCTGCTCACCAATCTGGAGACCGGGCAGGAGAAGCTGCTGCAGATCGTGCTCGCCGGGCAGCCCGAGCTGTGCGCCAGTCTCGCCGCGCCCGCGATCCGCCAGCTGACCACGCGCATCGTCAAGCACGTGCGGCTGCCGGCGATGGATGCCGGCCAGGTGCGCGACTACGTCGGCTTCCGGCTGGCGATGGCCGGCGCCGCCGGGCGCATCCAGCTGTCCGCACCGGGGCTGCGCGCGCTGCTGCGCGCCAGCCGCGGCAATCCGCGGCGCATCCACCTGATCCTCGACCGCTGCCTGTACGGCCTGGTGGCCGCCGGCGGCGGCACCATCGATGCCGCGCTGGTGCGCGCCGCTGCCGCCGAATCGGGGGCACGCGTCCGCCCGGTCCGGACGTGGCGGCCACGCCTGCTGGCCAGCGCGGCACTGGGCGCCGCCGCGGTGGCGGCGATCGCCGCGGCGGCGGCGTTCCACGCGGCCGTGCCTGCCGGCGTCGCCAACGGGCCGATCGCGTCCACCACAGCGTTGGCATCCGCGTCGCCGGCCGTTCCGGCGGCGCTTGCCGCCGCGGGCGATCGGCGCTGGGACGCTTGCGTCGACACGCTGACGGCGTCCGCAAGCGGCGGCGTGCAACTGGCCCGGGTGGAGGCCGCCTGGGCCGCGCGCCTGGCCGGTCGCGCCGAGACTTGCGTGGCCCGGGAAGGGGCGACCTGGCGGATCGCCTGGCGCGGCGAGCTGCTGCCGGAACGTTTCTTCATGGGCCCGGATTCGGCGCGCAACGTGCGCCGGGTGCAGGGCGCGCTGGCCGCCGAGGGGCTGTATCCGGCCGCGATCGACGGCCTCTACGGCCCGCGGCTGCGTGCCGCGATCGGCGCCTTCCAAGCGCGCAACGGGCTGGAGGCGACCGGCCTGCCGGACGCCGCCACGCTGCTGTTCCTCGACACGCTCGCCGCCGCCCAGGCGGCGGCGGGCCCGGCCACACAGGACCACCATGGCGACAGTTGATCCCCGCAACCCGCTCCGTCAGGCCCCGGCACCTTCGCCGAAGGAAAACGCGCGGCTGGGCGAGCTGCTCAACGAGCGCGGCCTGCTCGATGGCGCGCAGCTGCTCTACGCCCGTCAGAAGAACCAGGTCGAGCAGCAGAGCTTCGGTCGCCTGCTGATCAAGCACGGCCTGGCCAACGAGTCCGACATCGTCAGCACCCAGGCGGAGCTGCAGGGCATCGACTTCGTCCAGGTCGAGACCCTGGCGGATCCGGAGCCGCAGGTGCTGGCGCTGTTCAACCGCGAGCTCTGCCTGTTGCGGCAGTTCCTGCCGCTGCGCCGCATCGAGGACACCCTCGAGGTGCTGCTGGGAGACGCCGACACCGCCACCGTGGCGCAACTGGTGCTGCAGCGCTGCGGCCTGCGCTGCCGGTTCCTGCAGGGCGAATACGGCAAGGTCGCGCGGCTGATCCGCCACACCTACTACTTCGCGCAGAATCCCGTCGAGACCCTGCTCGAGCGCGAGATCCGCCGCCTCGGCACCGACACCGACCACGCCTACAGCCCCGAGAAGCTGCTCGATTACCTGCTGCACTACGCGGTGCGCGAGCGCACCACCGACATCCACATCGCCCCGGCCGCGGGAAGTCTGCACGTGCTGTTCCGCGTCGACGGCGTGCTGCGGCCGATGTTCGCGATGCCGTCGTCGCTGTCGCGCCTGCTCGGTTTCGTCAAGCTGGCCGCGGAGATGGACATCTCCGAGCAGCGCCGCCCCCAGGACGGCAGCTTCCGCACCGTGGTGCTGGACTCGTCGCTGATGGTGCGAGTATCGACCCTGATCACCGACGTCGGCGAGCGCATGGTGATGCGCCTGCTGCCCGAACACAGCGAGATGGTCGGGCTGCGCGAGCTGGGCTTCTTCGACGAGGACGTGGCGGTGCTGGAGCGGCTGTTCGCCAAGCCCGCCGGGCTGGTGCTGATAACCGGGCCGACCGGCTCGGGCAAGAGCTCGACCCTGCACGCGGCGCTGCGGATGCAGTCGCTGATCGAGCGCAACGTGCTCACCGTCGAGGATCCGATCGAGTACGGCGTGCCTGGCGCGGCGCAAACCGAAGTGAACCGCCGCGCCGGCTACGAGTTCGGCACCGCGCTGCGCCACTTCCTGCGCCACGATCCGGACGTGATCCTGCTCGGCGAAATGCGCGACGCGGAGACCGCCCAGGCCGGCATCGAAGCCGCCGCTACCGGCCACCTGGTGCTCTCCACGCTGCACGTGACCAGCGTGTTCGGCGTGGTGCCGCGGCTGCGCCCGCTCGGGCTGGAAGCCCAGGTGATCGCCGATAATCTGCTGGCGGTGGTGAACCAGCGCCTGGTCCGGCAGAACTGCCCGTTCTGCACCGCCGCCGCGCCGTTCACCGAAGCCGAGCTGGAGTGGCTGGGGCTGCCGCCGGGCAGCAGCGGCAAGCGCGCGCCCGGCTGCGAGCGTTGCCGCGGCAGCGGCTACTACGGGCGGCTGCCGGTCTACGACGTGCTGCTGCTGGACGAGGCGCTTGCCAACGGCATCGCCGACGACGTCGGCCGCGAGGGGATCCGCGCGCTCGCCCACGCCTCCGGCTTCCGCGGCATCGAGGAGGTCGCCAGGCGCCGAGTGATCGCCGGCCAGACCACCTGCGAGGAGATCCAGCGCGTGGCGGGCATCGGGCCGGCCGCATGAACGTCTACTACTACCGCCTGCTGCTTTCGACCGGACGGGTCAAGGCCGGCATCGCCCAGCTCTCGGTCGAGCACGACAGCTCGGCGCGGGTGTGGCTGGAGAAGAACTTCGACGCGGTGGTGCTGAAGCTGTACCGGCTGCCGGGTTTCCTGGCGGAGGTGCAGCGCACGCTCTCGCACCTGGTGCGGCCGAGCATCCGCCCGGCGGAGCTGTCGGGGATGCTGCGCGACCTGGCGGTGATGACCAGCAGCGGCATTCCGGTGATGGAGGCGCTGCGCGCGGTGGCCAACGAGGTCGGCACCGGGCGCACTTCCAACGCCGCGCGCCTGGCGCGCCGCCTGCTCGAGGAGCTGGACGCCGGTGCCACCCTGAGCGACGCCTTCGCGCGCTTCCCGGACGCGTTTCCGGAGACCGTGCGCAACCTGATCATGATCGGCGACGAGACCGGCACCATGGACTCGATGCTGATGGAGGCGGCCGACCACATCGAGCGCATCACCCGGATGACCGCCGACACCCGCCAGGCGCTGATCTATCCGGCGTTCGTGTTCTCGGCCATCTTCGCCGCCGGCGGGTTCTGGATCTACTACGTGATCCCGAACCTGGCGGAACTCTTCAAGCAGATGAACGCCAAGCTGCCGCCGCTGACCATCGCGGTGATGGCGCTGTCGGAATGGCTGATCGGCAACGTGGGCTACATCCTCGTCGGGATGGTGGTGGCGACGTTCCTGCTGTGGGTGACCTGGCGCTACAGCCGCAGCTTCCGCCGCGCCGTGCACCACCTGCTGCATCGGCTGCCGATCTCCAAGACGATCATGTTCTCGTCGGGCCTGGCGTTCTTCACCGAGCACATGGCGCTGCTGGTGCGCGCCGGCGTCGACATGGTGTCGAGCCTGCAGGTGATGGAGCGGGCGATGCGCGACGAGTACTACCGCGACCGCATCATCGCCATCCGCCAGGTGCTCGAGCGCGGCGACCGGGTGTCCTCGGCGATGCGCCAGGTCGGCGGCTTCCCGCCAATGATGGTGCGGATGATCGGCGTGGGCGAGGAAACCGGCACCCTCGACTCGCAGTTCCTGCGCCTGTCGGAGGAGTACAGCCTGCGGCTGCAACGGCTGATCGCCAACCTGTCGGAAATCATCAAGCCGGTGGTGGTGATGCTGGCCGGCGGCATGTTCGTGCTGCTGATCGTGGCGCTGCTGCTTCCGGTCTACGACCTGGTGCAGCAGGCGATGTCGTCGCCGCAGTTCTGAGGAGGAGCACCCATGCAGAGCCAAGATCGATCGCATCGGCGCGCCGCCCGGCCTTCGCCCCCGGCGACCGGCTTCACCCTGGTGGAGTTGTCGGTGGTGCTGGTGGTGATCGCGCTGATCATCGGTGCGGTCAGCGTCGGCCGCGACGTCTACCGCGGCGCGGTGGCCGAGCGCATCTCCAGCGAGTTCGTGCAGGGCTGGCTGCTGGCCTACGAGCGCTACGTGGCGCAGGTCGGCGCGGTGCCAGGCGACAGCCTGTCCGATCCGCAGGGCAGGGTGCTCGGCACCGGCCCCATCCCCGGCGACTTCCCGGTGCAGGCGCTGTGCGGCGACGAGTTGCGTCTGGCGATGCTCGAGCGCGGGGTCGCGCTGCCGCAGGGTCGCGGCGAGGGCCTGGAGACCCGCTACGTCTACCGCGACAGCGGCGGCAACCCGCAGGAGCTGCAGATCTGTTTCGTCGCGGTCGACGACTGGTCGGAGCCGTCGCCGACGAGTCCCGGCAGCCACGTGCAAAGGCCGCGCAACGCCATGTACCTGTCCGGCCTCACTCCCGAACTGGCGACCTTCCTCGACAACCGCGTCGACGGCGCCGTCGACGCGCTGTTCGGGCGGCTGCGCGAGCGCGGCCGCCACAACGCCACCAGCACGCCGGCGGACCCGGCGGAGCGGACCTGGAGCAGCGATGAGACCCTCACCTACGACAGCGACGATCCGGACGACGACCCGGATTTCGGCGGCCAGATCGTCACCCTCGAAGGCTACTTGAGGATGACCCAGTGAACGCCTGCGGCGACGTGCCGCCCAGCAAGGGGGAGGATGGATGGCAGCGCATGCATTGATCCCGGCCGGACGTGCGCCCGCCGGCCCGCGGCGCCAGCGCGGGGTCGGCCTGCTGCAGGCGCTGCTGGTGGTGCTGGCGGTGGGCGCGGCACTGGCGGCGGCTGCGGTGCTGCTGCATGCGCCGAAGCCGTCGCGCCAGGCCACCAGCCAGGAGCAGGCCCTGGCCTGGGCCGACGAGGCGGTGATGGCGTTCGCCGCGGCCCACGCGCGTCTGCCGTGCCCGGCCGACGAGCTCCACGGGGACGAGAACTGCGCCAGCGGCAATGCCAAGGGCTGGCTGCCGCTGCGCTCGCTGGTCGGCGCCTCGGGCAACGGCCGCGGCATCGGCCCGATGCGCTACATGGCCTATCGCGGCAGTGGCGCCGCACCGGACCTCGCGGTGGCGCAGAACCGCTACAACCCGGTGGACCTGGCCGGCGATGCCCGCGACTTCGACGCCATCAACGGGCTCGACTTCTGCCAGATGCTCGCCGACGCCCAGGGCATCGGCACCGACGCGTCGGTCGCGCATGTACTCGACCGCGCCGGCGTCCCGGCGAACGTCGCCTACGGCATCGCGGCGGCCGGACCGGATGCCGGCGCAGCCGGCCGCCTCGACGACCGCAACGCCTCCGATTCGGTGGTGATGGAGGCACCCTGGCGCCGGGGCGACGCCGACTACGACGACCGCGTGCGGGTACGCGACCTGCGCGAGCTCGGCCACGCCCTCGGTTGCCGCTTCGCCCGTCCGGACGCGCCGGACAGCGTCGCACTGGCGTCGGTCGACCTGCTGTCGGGTTCGGTCACCGTGGCCGAGACGGTGGAGGAGTTCCAGGAGTTCAACCGCGCCAACGCCGAGGTCTCGCTGGCATTCGCGATCATCAACGAGGTCTTTGCGGTGTCCGCGGTGGCACTGGCCAGCGCCAACCTCAGCAACTCGATCAGCACGCTCGCCACCGCCTCGGCCCAGCTCGCCGCGGCCACTGCGGCCTGCGCCCTGCCGCCCTGGGCGCAGTGCGCGTTGATCCCGGTCTACAGCACCGCCGTAGGACTGGCCGTGGCGGCGGTGGCGACCTCGGGCGCGGCGATCGGGGCCAACGCCGCGGCCCTGGCGGTGACCAGCGGGGCGCTGGCCGCGACCAGCATCGCCTACCAGATGGCCCACGGAACGACCGGCGGCGGCAGCGAGGCCGACTACGGCGAGCTCGCCGATGCCGTCTGCACCTCGGCGCACGGCGGCATGGTTCCGGTGCTGGACGGCAACAACCAGCCGGTGCCCGGGCAATTCGTCTGGCAGGACGGGCTCGAACAGCAGCTGGTCCCGGTGCAGGCGGAGGTGGGGGTGCTGGAAACGCGCGTCGCGATCCACCAGGGGGTGCTGGACGACTGGAGCACCAACCCGTCCTCGAAGATCGAGTACGGCCGCCACGGCGTCGACCCCTCGGACCCGGACCACGCCGGCGCATACGCCCTGCTCAACACCCGCCTGCAGGAGAACCTGCAGGCGATCCGCGGCTACGAGGACCTGCGCCTGGTCTACGACCAGGGGGTGGAGACGGCCGAGGCTGCCAAGCGTGTGCACGACGACGCGGTCGCCAGCGCCGTGCACCTGGAGACGGTGTTGATCCCGCAGGCCTGCGACGACATCCAGTCGACCGTGGACCAGTACCGCTGCGACTCGTTCCGGAAGGGGCTCGCCGACCTTCGCGAGTGCGGCAACCCCGCGGTGAAGTGCATCGCCACCATGCACCAGGAGTGGCAGGACGCGGTCGCTGCGCGCGACCAGGCGCGGGCCGATCGCGACCAGCAGCGCCAGCGCCTCGACGACCTGCACGCGGTGCACGTGGTGCGCTACAACATGCAGCCGTGCCCGCTCCTCGACGCCCCCGACCTCGGGAGCTATCCCTCCTACTGCCGGGTGCTGTACATCCTCGACCAGCCCGACTGGGACCCGCGACGGCCGTACGGCTGGCATGCCCGCCAGTACGTGGCGCAGAACGCGGCGCTGGAGCAGAAACGCGAGGAGCTGGCCGAGCTGCAGGAGCGCTTCGATACCGCCGCGCAGCAGTGCATCGACCTGCGCGCGATCGCCGGGGCGCCGCCGGGCACGCCGGTGCCGGGCGTCGACCGCTGGAAGAAGGCGGAGGACATCCTGCGGGCCGTCGACTGGCGCGGCGCGGTCGGGCCGGTGGCGCCGGAGGACGCGCCGTGAGCGCGCTTCGCCAACGTGGCTGGTCGCTGGTGGAGCTGGCGGTGGTGCTGCTGGTGATGGCGCTGCTGTCGGTGGCGCTGGTGCAGGTGTTGCCGCTGGGGCGCCAGGTCAGCGCGGCCGATGCGATGCAGCGCGAGCTGCTGCAGGCCGAGGAGGCCCTGGTGGGCCATGCCCGCGCCCATCTGCGCCTGCCCAATGCGGACGCCGATGGCGACGGGGGGGAGGATCCCGGCGCGATGGTCGGCTGGCTGCCGACCCGCGCCCTGGGCCTGGCCGCCGGTCGGCGCATCCACTACCGGGTGCCGCAGCCGCTGGCGGCGGCGTCGCCCGGCAACCGCTTCCAGCCCGAGCATCCGCCGTCGACCACGCCGGTGCCGGTGCCGGTCAACGGGCTCGACTTCTGCGCCAGCCTGGCCGCGGAGCAGTCGGCGTCGGCACCGATGGCGGGGCTGGGAATGCCGGCGGCGTTCGCGCTGGCGCACGTCGGCGGCGCCGGCCACGAGCGCATGGCGACGCCGCAGTTCGCGCTGCCCGGGTCGGAGGCCGCGGTATCGGGCCGCCCGCCGGTGGCAGCGCTGGGCCTCGGCGAACTGGCTGCGCGGCTGGCCTGCCCGGACCGGGTGGCACGGGTGCAGGGCGGCGCGCGTGCGGCGATGGCCGCCTACGACATCCGTCGGGTGGCCGAGCGCTACCTCGAGTTCCGCACCTTCGACATCCGTACCGCAGAACTCAACAAGCTCAATGCCGACGTCGCGGTGGCTTCGGGCTCGTTCGAGGTCGCCTTCGGCGTGGTGAGCGAGGTGATCTCGATCCTGCAGATCGCCGCCGGCTGGCCGCCGGACGCCGTCGCGATCGCGATCGGTGTGGCCGAGCAGATCGTCGCGGTGGCGCAGATCGCCAGCGCGATCGCCAACCTGGCGCTGGCGGTGGCCGACCAGGTGGACGCGGTGGAGGCAGTGGAGACCGCGCGCGCCAACGAGCTGGCCGCACAGGCCAACCTGCAGCGCATGCAGGCGCTGGAGGAGCAGGCGCGCGAGCGGCTGCGCGAACTGGACGCCGCGGGGCTGGGCGCATGAGCGGGGGGCGCGGCATGGGCGTGCGGCAGCGGGGCTTCTCGCTGGTGGAGCTGGCGGTGGCGGTGGTGATCCTCGGCGTGGTCGGCATCCTGCTGGCGCGCTGGGTGGGGGCGGCTGCGGTGGAGCAGCGCAACGTCACCGGTCGCGACCTGATGGTGCGCGCCGACGACGCGCTTCTGGCGTATGCCATGGTCAACGGCCGCTTGCCGTGCCCTGCAGTCGACGGCGCCGGCAGCGAGAGCTGCGCGGCGAGCGTGGGCTGGCTGCCGTACGCGACCCTGGGCCTGCCGGACGAGCGCGCCGGCCGGATCCGCTACGGGGTGCTGCGCCGCGCCGATGCCGATCAGGAGCACGACGCCGACCTGGCGGTGCTCAGGGACCGGCCGCGCCCGCTGCAGGTCTCCGGCGATGAGGGCATCGGCCTGCCGCTGGGCACGCGCAACGGCCTGGACCTGTGCCACGCCCTGCGCGAGGCGATGCGCCTGCCGGCCGATCCGACGTTCGTGCACACCCGTCGCGAGGACCAGCCGGGCGTCGTCGCCCAGAACGTGGCCTATGCGCTGGCCGCGCCCACCGTGCCCGAGGGCCTCGCCCCGATCCACCGCGGCAGTTCGCCCGCGTTCGCCTCGCCCCGGCAGCCGGGCAGCGCCGACTATCACGACCAGGTGCTGGCGACCGGAAACGACCAGCTGTGGACCAGGATGCGCTGCGGCGACAATCTCGCCCCTGCCGCGTACGCGCATTTCAACGCCGCCGCCGCCGCCGAGGTGCACCTCAAGGCGCTGCGCGACTACAAGCGCCAGCTCGAGGTCGCCAGGCAGCTGGCGATCGCCGCGCAGATTTCCGCCGACGCCGCGGCGGTGGCCGGCGCCGCGCAGATCGTCTCGGCGGCCGCCGGGGTGCTCGACGCGGCGGCCGAGAGCCTGGCCAGCACCGGCGCGATTTCCTACCGGGTCGGCCTGGCCGCAGCGGCGGTCGCGGCTGCTGCGGCGACCGAGGCGGCGGCGATCGCGTTCGTGGTGACCTCCGCGATCGCGCTGGACGAGGCCAGGGAGCTGTACCGCGACATCGACGGACCGATCGCCAATTCGGCGGCGCTCGCGCCGCTGGTGCTGGAAAACGCGAAGAGCGCCGATGCTGCCGGAATCTATGCGGTTCCGTAGTTCGCGGCGCGGGCCGTGCATGCGTGCGGATTCAGGCCGGGCTGCCGGCCGTGCGCGCGGCTCCGGCGATCTCCTCGCGCAGCGCGCGGGTCAGCGGATCGGGCTCGCAGTCCAGGCTGCGGCGCAGGTTGCGCTCGAGTTCGGCATAGACCTGCAGCGCGTGATGGCGCGCGCCGTCGGCGGCGAAGATCTCCATCAGGGCGCGGTGATGGGCCTCGTTCCAGCCGTCGATGCGGACCAGACGGTGGGCGATGTCGGCCGCCTCGGGGTGCCGGCGTTCGGCGCGGTAGCGCTCGCGCAGCCGTTCCATCAGACGGATCTCGCGGCGGAAGAAGTGCTGGCGGGTGTACTGCAGCCAGTCCTCGAAGTCGTCGCAGCCGTCCATCCGCACGCCTTCGAGCAGCAGGCCGGCGTGGTGCCAGGACTGGCCGGAAACGGCCTCGACAGCGTCGTCCTCGGCGACGATCAACGGGTCGAGCAGGTCGATGTCGAACAGCGCCCGGGAGCGGCGCCCCGGCAACAGACCGATGGTGTCCCGGTCGGCCGCGATCAGGCCGTCCAGGCCGAGCCGGCGGAAGACGTCCTGCAGGTCCGCAAGCACCTGGCGCAGGTTGGTGCGCGCCGCCGCTGCGCCGAGCTCGGGCCAGAACAGCGAGGCGAGCTGTTCGCGCGCATGACGGCGGTCGCGTTCCACCGCGAGGTAGCCGAGCAGCGCCCAGCCCTTGCGGTATTGCAGCGACAGGTCCTGCCCGTCCGGATCCAGCAGCCGGCCCATGCCGAGCAGCCGCAGCCGCGGCATCGCGGGCGCGGGCGACGGCTCGCTCATTGCCGGCGCCCGGTCAGCTCCGGCGACGCCGGCAGTGCCGCGTGCGCCCAGGTCCATGCGGGTTCGGCAGCAGCGTTCATCGAAAGCGCAGGTCCCCAGAAGATCGCGATCGCGGCCGGGTCCCGCCCGGCCCGGCCCCGTGCATCGTTGCGCGATGCGCCGGGGCTGCAGGCCGGATGACGTGATCGGCTCCGGCGGAGCCGGCCCGGGACCGGACGGGCAAGCATAGCGAAGCCGCCTACGACGGTAAACGCGCCGCCCGCGCGAGGGAAGAACCGCGATCGGCTACCATCTGTGCCGCGACGGGACCGGGGGGCGCGGGCGATGGGGGAGTCGGACAAGGTCGGGGAGACCCAGCAGACGCTGGCGCTTCCCGCGCGGCCCGAGGTCGAGGCCGGCGTCTACGCACCGGGCGCGCGCATCGGCCACTACCGCCTGGTGTCGCTGCTCGGCCGCGGCGGGATGGGCGAAGTCTACCTGGCCGAGCAGCTAGAACCGGTGCGGCGCCAGGTCGCGCTGAAGCTGATGAAGCACCGCGAGCTCGATGCAGCGCAGCGCGCCCGCTTCGAGGTCGAGCGGCAGCTGCTGGCGCAGATGAGCCACCCGGCGATCGCGCAGATCTACGACGCCGGCACCGCCGACGGCCACCCGTACTCGGCGATGGAGCTGATCGACGGCGCCCCGGTGGATGCGTACTGTCGCCAGGCGCAGTTGCCGCTGCGCGCGCGCATCGAACTGTTCGTGCGGATCTGCGAGGGCGTGCAGCACGCGCACCAGAAGGGCGTGATCCATCGCGATATCAAGCCGGCCAACGTGCTGGTCGCCGGGATCGACGGACGCGCGCTGCCCAAGATCATCGATTTCGGCATCGCCACGCTGGGGTCGCCCGGTTCGATCGGCTATGGCAGCGGCTCCGACGACCGCGCCGGTACGCCGGCCTACATGAGCCCGGAGCAGGCGACGGACCCGGCCACGGTCGATACCCGCAGCGACATCTATTCGCTCGGCGTGCTCCTGCACGTGCTGCTGACCGGCTGCCGTCCGCAGGCCGGCGCCGACGGTGCGATGCTGCGCCCTTCGGCGCGGCTGGTCGCGCTCGGGAAGGCCGAGGTCGCACGCGCCGCCGTGGAGCGCGGCACCAGCGGCGCGCGCCTGCTGCGGGTCCTGCGCGAAGAACTGGACTGGGTGGTGACGAAGGCGGCGGCCGCGGACCGGACCCTGCGCTACGCCTCGGCGGCGGAGCTGGCCGAGGAACTGCGCCGTTTCCTGGAAGGCCGCCCGCTGCATGCGGTGCCCGGCCGGCGCGGCTATGCATGGCGCAAGTTCGCCGGGCGCAACCGCGTCGGGCTCGCCGCCGCGGCGATGGTGCTGGTGGCGCTGCTGGGTGGCCTTGGGCTGTCGCTCTACGGTCTGTTCGAGGCGCGCGAGCAGCGCCTGCTCGCCGAGCAGCGGGCCGAGCAGCTGGAAACGGTCTCGTCGTTTCAGCAGTCGCTGCTCGAGGACATCGACATCGAGGCGATGGGCCTGTCGCTGGCGGACATGGTGCGGACCCAGCTGGTGCGCGGGGGGCGGCTCGACGAGGAGGACGCGGCCCAGGTGCTGGCGCAGCTGAGCGCCGCCGACATCGCCCGCGCGCTGGTCGGCGACAACGTGCTCGCCCCCTCCGAGGAAGCGATCGCGCGCGACTTCGCCAGCCAGCCGGACGTCGCCGCCGACCTGCGCGAGGCCACCGCCGCGGTCTACGCAGCGCTCGGCCTCTATGAGCGCGCCGCGGAGGCCTACGCGCCGGTCATCGCGCATCGCCTGGCCACCCTCGGCCCGCAGGCGGAACCGACACTCGCCGCGCGCGCCGAGCATGCCGACGCGCTGATCAAGCTGTCGCGCTACGACGAGGCGCGTGCCGCGCTCGAGAGCGCGCTCGCCGACAGCGCCGCGCTGGGTTGGGAGTCCGAAACGCGCGGCCGCATCGAACTGGCAATGGCCGAACTGGACCTGGCGCAGGGCGATCCCGCGGCGGCCCGCGCGCGACAGGAACGGCTGCTGGCGAAATTGCGCGAAACCCGCCCGGCGGACGATGTGGAAGTGCTCCGCGCAACCAACAACCTCGGGATGACCATGGCGCGCAGCGGCGACTTGCACGCGGGCCGGGAGTTGATGGAGCCGGCGCTCGAGCACTACCGGCGCAGGTTCGGCGACGAGGACCCGCGCACGCTGTCGGCGATGACCACCCTGGCACCGCTGCGGGCGATGCTGGGCGACGTCGAGTCGGCCGAGCGGCTGCAGCGCACCCTGGCGGAGATCCGCATCAAGCAGCTGGGCAATGAGCATCCGGTCACCCTGGTGGCCCGCGGCAACCTGGCCAACATGCTCAGCGGCCTGGGTCGCACCGAGGAGGCGCTGGTGGAGGCCGAAGCGGTCTACGACGCGCGGGTGCGGGTGCTGGGCGCGGAGCATCCGCAGACCCTGCGCAGCCTGTTGAACCTGGCCAGCTTCCACGCCCGCATCGAGGATTTCGAGAAGGCGTTGCCGCTCGAACGCCAGGTGCTGGAGGCGCGCGAGCGGATCCTCGGGCATGAGCACCCCGACACGGTCTTCATGCGCCTCAACCACGGCGCCACCCTCCGCAGGGCCGGGCACCCGGCGGAGGCGTGGCAGTTGCTCGAGTCGGCCCTGCCGGTCGCGCGGCGGGTCCTCGGCGACCGGCACCCGCAGCTCCGGCTCGGCATGCATGCGGCCGGCGAGGCGCTGCTGGATCTCGGCGACCCGGCCGGTAGCGTCACGCTGCTGCGCGAGGCGCTGGCGCTTCACCGAGAACACGCAGGGGCCGACAGCACGGAGACGATTGCCGTCGCCTGGAAGACCGTGCGCGCGCTGCGGGCGAACGGCGAAACGACGGAGGCGCTGGCATTGCAGCGCGAGCTGGTCGACCCGCTGCTCGCCGCGGACCCGGAAACGCTGAGCGCGCCCATGCTCGGGCGGCGGCGCAAGATCGAAGCGGAAATGCGCTGAGCGGGCCGACCGGCCGCGTCGGCGATCGTCACTCCCCCGGCTTGGCCGCCTCCACCGGCGCGCTGGTGGAGGCGCGCCGCGACAGCTGCGCCTCGCGGTGGGCGATGTAGGCATTGGCGACGAAGATGATCGCCGCGCCGGCGATCGTCCAACCGTCCACCGTCTGCCCGAACAGCACCCAGCCGAACAGCGCCACCACCGGCAGCTGCATGAAGCTGATCGGGGTCAGCGCCGAGACCTCGCCCAGCTGCAGCGCGCGGGTCCAGAGCATGTGCCCGCCGGTGCCGAGGATGCCCGCGGCGACCACCCACAGCCAGACGATCCCCTGTGGCCATTCCCATACCGCCATTGCCGGCAGCAGCGACATCGGTACCCAGAACAGCGTGGTCCAGATGACGATGCGGTCGGCCGGCTCGGTGCGCGAGAGCTCCTTGATCTGGATCGCCACCAGTCCGCTGAGCATCGCCGCGGCCACCGCCACCAGCATCCCAGGAGTGAACTCGCCGCTGCCGGGACGCAGGATCACCAGCACGCCGAGGAAGCCGAGCCCCACCGCGGTCCAGCGCCGCGCCCGCACCTGCTCGCGCAGGAACAGCACCGCGGCGATGGTGACGAAGATCGGCGTCGAGTACGACAGCGACACCGCCTGCGCCAGCGGCAGGTTGCCGATCGCCCAGAAGCCGCAGAACATCGACGCGATGCCGATCAGGCAGCGCACGAAGTAGCGCGGCAGCTGCGCGGTCCTCAGGAAGGCCAGGCCGCGTCCGGGGCGCAGCAGCAGCGGCAGCGCGGCGAGTAGCCCGAAGAAGTTGCGGAAGAACGCGATCTCGAAGGTGTGCAGACTCTCCGAGGCCAGCCGGATCGCGATCACCATCAGCGCGAACAGCAGGGTGCTGCCCAGCATCAGCAGCGCGGCGCGACCATGTTGGGAGGACGGCATGCGGGGTCGTGAGGTCAGCGGCCGGTCGAAAGAACGACCACGTAGAGCGGAGCTTGCTCCGCTGCGCCTGGCTCCGGAGCCAAAGGCAGCGGAGCAAGCTCCGCTCTACGGCACGAGATTGCGCGGCTGCTTCCGTAGGGGCGGCTCACCACGCCGCACCGACGATCCGCGGCTCCGGCTCCAGCGCGACGCCGAAGCGCTCCCGCACCGAGGCGGCGACGTTCCGCGCCAGCGTCAGCAGCTGCGCCCCGCTGGCGGCGCCGTGGTTGACCAGCACCAGCGCATGGCGTTCCGAGATGCCGGCATCTCCCTCGCGCCGGCCCTTCCAGCCGCAGGCGTCGATCAGCCAGGCGGCGGAGAGCTTGCGTTCGTCTTCGCTGGCGGCGGGAAAGACCGGCAGGCCGGGGTGGGCCAGCTTCAGCTCCCGCGCCGCCGCTTCCGAGACCACCGGGTTCTTGAAGAAGCTGCCGGCATTGCCGGTCAGCGCCGGATCGGGCAGTTTGCGGCGGCGCAGGCGGCAGACGGCCTCGGCCACCTGCGAGGGCCGCGGCTCCTCCGCGCCCATCGCGGCGAGTTCCTCTGCGAGCCCGGCGTAGTCCACCCTCGGCGGCGCCCTGCGTTGCAGCCGGAACCGCACCGCGGTGACCACGTGGCGCTCGGGCTCTCGCTTGAAGCGGCTGTCGCGGTAGCCGAACGCGCATTCGTCGCGTGCGAGAATCCGCTGCTCGCGCGTGCCGCGCTCGAACGCCTCCACGACGTCGATGCACTCCGCCACCTCGACGCCGTAGGCGCCGATGTTCTGGATCGGCGCCGCGCCCACCGTGCCCGGGATCAGTGCCAGGTTCTCCAACCCGGCCAGGCCGTGGCCGAGTGTCCACAGCACCAGCGCGTGCCAGTCGACCCCCGCCTCGGCGCGCACCAGCGCGCAGTCGCCGTCGTCCTCGACGATGGCGATGCCCTGGCCGCCGAGCGCCAGCACCACACCGGGCGGATCGCCGGCGAACAGCAGGTTGCTGCCGCTGCCGAGCACCAGCACCGGCCCGTCGCGCAGCATCGCGTTGCCGAACAGGTCCGGCAGCGCCGCCGCATCGCGCACTTCCACCATCAGGTCGGCGGTGGCGGGCACGCCGAAGGTGTTGCGCGCCTGCAGCGGCGCGCCCTCGACCAGCCGCCAGGGTTCGCTCATGCGCGGCTCATTCCGGGGGCAGGGTGCCGCGGCTCGGCGCTTCCTTGCGCCGGCGGATCGCATCGACGCATTCGCCGATGAGGGCCGGGCCGCGGTAGATGAATCCGGTGTACAGCTGCACCAGGCTGGCACCCGCGGCCATCTTCTTCACCGCCTCGGCGCCGGACATCACGCCGCCCACCCCGATGAGCGGGATCGACGCCGGCAGGCGCGTGCGCAGCATCCTCAACACCGCGGTGGACTTGTCCATCAGCGGCGCGCCGGACAGCCCGCCGGTCTCGCGCGCCAGCGGGTGGTCCTGCACCGCCAAGCGCGAGACCGTGGTGTTGGTGGCGATCACCCCGTCCACCCGCAGGTCGGCGAGCACACGCGCCGCGGCCTCGACGTCCTCGTCGCTGAGATCGGGAGAGACCTTGACCAGCATCGGCACCCGCTTGCCGTGCTGCGCGCCCAGCCGCTCCTGGGCCTCGCGCAAGGTCCCCACCAGGCGCCGCAGCGCCTGTTCCTCCTGCAACTCGCGCAGGCCGGCGGTATTGGGCGAGGAGATGTTGACCGTCAAGTAGTCGGCGAGCGGGTAGACCCGCTCCATGCAGTGGAGATAGTCGCCTGCGGCCGACTCGTTCGGGGTGTCACGGTTGCGGCCGATGTTGATGCCCAGCGGCCCGCTGCGGCAGCGGGCGCGGGAGACGTTGGCGACCAGCGCATCGACGCCGTCGTTGTTGAAGCCGAGCCGGTTGATGATGGCGCGGTGGCCGGACAGGCGGAACATGCGTGGCTTCGGGTTTCCCGGCTGCGGCCGCGGGGTCACCGTGCCGACCTCGACGAAGCCGAAGCCTAGCCCGAACAGGGCATCGACATGGGCGCCGTTCTTGTCCAGCCCCGCCGCCAGTCCCACCGGGTTGGGGAAGGTGAGGCCCAGCAGCGAGGCCGGGAACTCGCGGCGGCGCTCGGCGAGCAGCGACCGCAGGCCGGCACGCCAGGCGGCCTCGAGCCCGGCCAGCCCCAGCGCGTGCGCGCGTTCCGCGTCCAGGCGGAACAGCAGCGAGCGGGCCAGGCCATACATGTCAGCCCTGCATCCCCAACCAGACCAGGCCGCCGAACAGCAGCACGAACACGGCGATCGCCAAGACCGACAGCAGGATCATCGCGTAGCCGAGGATCAGCCCGGCCAGGGCCAGGCCGTCGCCGTCGTAGCGGTCCGGCTGGCGGCGGATCTCGCCGCGCGCCAGGTGCCCGGTGACCACGGCCACAAGGCTGGCGATGAGCGGGAACGGCAGGATGCCGAGGATGCCGGAGATCAGGCTGACGATGGCCAGCGGGCTGGTCTGACGGATCGGGACGTTCATGGCCCTGCACTCCTGCTCGTAGTTTCTGTGCGGTGCGGTGCGGTGCGGTCCGGGCCGGCCGGGTCATGAGCCCGGCCGGCATCCGGTCGCCGCGGCGTTTCGCCGCAGCATGCGTCCCTGCGGCCCGTGCGCGTCGCGGCGCGCGGGTCAGAGGTCGAACTTGATGCCCTGCGCCAGCGGCATCGCATCCGACCAGTTGATGGTATTGGTCTGGCGGCGCATGTACGCCTTCCATGCGTCGGAGCCGGACTCGCGGCCGCCGCCGGTTTCCTTCTCGCCGCCGAAGGCGCCGCCGATCTCGGCGCCGGAGGTGCCGATGTTGACGTTGGCGATGCCGCAGTCCGAGCCCCAGGCCGACAGGAAGCGCTCGGAGGCGCGCAGGTCGGTGGTGAAGATCGCCGAGGACAGGCCCTGCGGCACGTCGTTCTGCATCGCCAGTGCCTCGTCCAGGTCCGCGAACTTCATCACGTAGAGGATCGGTGCGAAGGTCTCGGTCTGCACCACCTCGGCGTCGTTGGCCAGGCCGGTGATCAGGGTCGGCAGCACGAAGTGGCCCTTGCGGTCGTCCAGGGCGCGTCCGCCGGAAGCGACGGTGCCGCCTGCCGCCTTCGCCTTCTCGATGGTGTCGAGGTAGGCCTGGACGGCGTCGGCGCTGTTGAGCGGGCCCATCAGGTTGGCCGCGTCGGTGGGGTCGCCGATGCGCTGCTCGACCTGACGGTAGCCGGCGACCAGCTTCTCCACCACGCTGTCGTAGATCGACGCATGCACGAACAGGCGCCGGGTCGAGGTGCAGCGCTGGCCGCAGGTGCCGACCGCGCCGAACACGATCGCCGGGATCGCCAGCTTCAGGTCGGCGGTCTGGTCGACGATGATGGCGTTGTTGCCGCCAAGTTCCAGCAGCGAGCGGCCCATCCGCTTGGCGACGCGCTCGCCGACCTGGCGGCCGACCTTGGTCGAACCGGTGAAGCTGATCAGCGGGATGCGGCGGTCGTCGACGAAGGTCTGCGCCAGGTCCGTGCCGGCATCGTTGATCAGGAAGAAGATGTCGGGGAACCCGCCTTCCTTCAGCGCCTGGTTGCAGATCTTCATCGAGGCGATCGCCGACAGCGGGGTCTTCGGCGACGGCTTCCAGATGCAGATGTCGCCGCACGCCGCGGCGACGAACGCGTTCCAGGCCCACACCGCCACCGGGAAGTTGAATGCGCTGATGATGCCGACCAGGCCGATCGGGTGCCACTGCTCGTACATGCGGTGGCCGGGGCGCTCGCTGTGCATGGTCAGGCCGTAGAGCTGGCGCGACAGGCCGACGGCGAACTCGCCGATGTCGATCATCTCCTGCACCTCGCCGTCGCCCTCGGGCTTGGACTTGCCCATCTCCAGCGCGACCAGCGAGCCCAGCGCGTCCTTGTTGCGGCGCAGGGCGTCGGCGCACAGCCGCACGGCCTCGCCGCGGCGGGGCGCCGGGGTGGTGCGCCAGACCTTGAACGCCTCTTGGGCGCGTCCGATCACGGTCTCGTAGTCGGCGGCGGAGGTCGCCCGCACCTGCGCCAGTACCTCGCCGTCGGTGGGGTTGACCGGCTGGAGCACGCCGGCGGAGGTGTCGCCGGACCACTCGCCGTTGCCGAGGTAGGTGCCGGATTCGGTGCTGGAGAGGTCGAGGGCGCTGAGGACGGGATGGGGCATCAATGACTCCTGGGGAACATGAATGGCTGGGACTGCGGATGAGCGCGCGGGGCCCGTCGAGCCGGGCGGAAGGGGTGGACTCCGGTTCGCCGGCGTGGCAATGGGCCACCGCGCATCCTGTCGGTCGTACTGGCGACCCCGGCACGATTCGAACGTGCGACCTTCCCCTTAGGAGGGGGACGCTCTATCCAGCTGAGCTACGGGGCCGAGCCCGGGGATTTTCGCACGGCCGTGGCGGTTTCCCCAAAACGCCGCATGCAGCCTCGCTCGCGGCCGCCGGTACGGCCTCGGCCAGGCCTCGGTCCGGATCGCGGAGCGCCGTCGGTCCCCGCTGCGCGGGAGCGGCGAAATGGCGCTAGACTGCCGCCCATGACCCGGTGTCATCGCCGCCGCTTGCGCATCGCCACCCTGGCGATCTTCTGCCTATTGTTCCAGCAGCTGGCGATGGCCGCCTATGCCTGCACGATGTCGGCTGCAGCGCCGGAGCCGGTTGCCGTCACCGCGGACTGCGCGAAGATGGGCCCGCCGCAGGCCGAGGACAACCCGGTGCTCTGCGCCAGGCACTGCGCGCCCGAGCACGCCACCACCGCGGATACCGCCAAGCTGTCGGTTCCGCCGCTGGCGATTCCGCCGCTGGCCTACGACCTGCACGTGGCGGTGCCGGTCGCGCATGCGGCCGCGGATGCCGCCGTGCCGCTCGCGTGCGTGGATCCACCGCCTCGCCTGCGCTACTGCACCCTCCTGATCTAGTCCCCGAAGCGACACCACGAGTCCGTGCCGGCGCATCAGCGCCGCGCATCCGCCCCGTTGTCGTTCCGGAGGCACCATGCCATTCCCGATCCCTGCCGGCACCCGCCGGCGCGTGGCCATCCACGCAGCGACGCCTTGGCTGTGCGTCGCGCTTCTCGCGGCGCTGCCCCAGGCTTTCGCCGCGCCCGGCGAACTCCCGTTTGCAGAGGCGGTACGGCTCGCCAGCGAGCGTGCCGTCCTCCTCGATGCACGTCGCGCCGCGCTGGAATCCGCGCGGCAGGAGGCGCGCCGCGCCGGCGCGTTGCCCGATCCGGTCCTGACGGTGGGTGTCTCCAATCTGCCGGTGACCGGCAGCGACGCGTTCGCGACGCAGGTCGATCCCATGACCATGCAGCGGATCGGGCTGCGCCAGGCGATCCCGGCCGGCGCCAAGCGCGACGCGCAGCGCGTGCTGGCCGCGCGCAGGATCGATGAAGCCCGGGCCGGGCTCGAGGCCGAGCGACTCGCGGTCCGCCGTGCGGCCGCGGAGGCCTGGATCGACCTCTGGGCGAGCCAGCGCGAGTTGCTGGCCCTGCGGGGCCTGCGTGAGCAGGCGCAGCTGGCATCGCGGCTGGCGCACGCACGGCTGCGCAGCGGTGCCGGCCAGGCGGTCGATGCGTTGGCTGCCGAGGCCGCGGTGCTCGAGCTCGACAATCGGATCGCCGAGGCGGAAGCGGGGCAGATCGAAGCGCAGGCGGGGCTGCAGCGGTGGATCGGAGAGGGTGCGGTCGCGGTGGCCGGCGCGCCCGACTTCACAGTGGTGCCGTTCTCCGAGGCGCAACTGCTGGCCGCGCTGGACCGTCTGCCTGCACTCGAGCCGATCGATGCGCGGCTGGAAACCGCAGCGGCCACGGTGGACGCGGCGCGGGCCGAGCGCCGGCCCGACTGGAGCGTGGCGGCGTCCTATGGTCGCCGCGGCGCGGCGCGCAGCGACATGCTGATGCTCGAGGTCGGCGTCGGCCTGCCGCTGTTCGCCCGCAACCGGCAGGACCGCGGTATCGCCGCGCGCGAGGCCGACTACCGGGAGGCGCTGGCGACGCGCGAAGACCGCCGCCGGGAGCAGGAGGCGCGGATTCGCGCCGATTTCGCACGCTGGGAAGGCATCCGGCACGTGGTGAACCTGCACGTGCAGGCGCAGATCCCGCTGGCACACGACCGCAGCGCTACCGCGCTGGCGGCCTACCGCGCCGGCGCCGGACTGCAGCCCTGGCTCGACGCCCGCCGCGACGAACTCGATCTGCACGTGGCCCATGCCCGGCACCTGAACCGGCTCGGACGCGCCTGGGCGGCGCTCGCCTTCCTGTTGGAGGAATCGCAATGAACGTCCGGACCCGATTTGCGCTCGCCGCCGCCGCCGCCGTGCTGATGACTGCCGGCGGCATGCTCGGATACTGGTGGGCGCAGCCGCGCACCGGCGCCGACCACGCCTCCACCTCATCGCCGGCGGCTGCCACCGCCGATCGCGAGGTCCTGTATTGGTACGACCCGATGGCGCCGGACCAGCGTTTCGACAGGCCCGGCAAGTCGCCCTTCATGGACATGCAGCTGGTGCCGAAGTATGCCGACGACACCGGGGGCGACCGGCCGGGGATTGCGGTCGCCGCCGAGCTGCGCCGGACCCTGGGCATCCGCACCGTGGCGGTCGGTCGCGGCCGCCTGGAGGGCGCGCTCTCGGTGCCCGGCACCATCGCCTGGGACCTGCGTCGCGAGCACGTGGTGAGCGTGCCGGTGGATGCGGTGATCCAACAGCTGCACGTCAAGGCGCCGTTCGATACGGTCCGCGCCGGGCAGCCCGTCGCCA
>NZ_JACCKA010000049.1 GCF_013425525.1 Luteimonas salinisoli
ATTCGCGGCGGTCACGATGGCCGCGGATGCGCGGCCGCGCTCGCTGCTGGCCGCCGCCGCGACGGCGGCGATCCGGTAGCATCGTCGGCACCGGCCCGTGCCGGTCCCCCTGCCCCCGTCATGACCGAAACGTCCGTTGCTTCCCAACCCCGCGCCCGCGGCAGCGGCCGCGGTGCCGTCTGGCTGCTGGCGCTTGCGCTGGTGCTGCTCGTCGTCTGGGGCGGGTGGCGCTGGTGGTCGGCGCAGGAGCAGATGCGGATGGCCGATGATCGCGACCTCGACCAGCACCTGCAGGCGCTGGAGGCGCGCACCGCGCGCCTGCGCCTGGACCTGCGCGCGCAGTCGCAGCGCCTGCAGCAGGCCGAGGCGACCAACCGGGTCCTGCGCGACGAGCTGCTGGGGCTGGGCCAACGCGCCGCGATCCTGGAGGACGACCTGGCCGCCGTGGCGAGACCGCAGCGCGACGCCGCCCAGGCGCTGCGGCTGGACGAGGTGGAACTGCTGCTCGCCCAGGGTCAGCAGCGCCTGCAGCTGGCCGGCGACCAGGACGGCGCCCACCGCGCCTATGCCCTGGCTGCGCAGTTGCTGGCCGGGCTGGAGCATCCCGATCCCGGCCTGCTCAACCTGCGCCAGACCCTGGCCCAGGAGCGCGCCGCGCTCGACGCGCTCGGCGAGGACCCGCGACGAACCGCCGCCGGGCGCCTGGAAGCGCTCGCTGCCGCGCTGCCCGCGCTTCCGGTGCACGCGCCGGCGGCCGGCCAGCCGGCCGCAAGCTGGTGGCAGCGGGCGTTCGCGCGCCTGGTCGAGGTCCGGCCCAGCGACGGCGCGCTGGCGCTGGAGCCGGCCGACCGCGCCGCCGGCCTCGCGGCGCTGCAGTTGGAACTGACCCTGTCGCGGGTGGCGATCGAGCGCCGCGACGAGGCCGGGCTGCGCGAAGCCCTAGATCGCGTCGACGCCTGGCTGACGCGGCTATGGCCGGACTCCGCCGGGCTGCGCGAGCGGCGTGCCGCCCTCGCCGCGCTGCGCGAAGCGCCGCTGTCGGCGTCCCTGCCCTCCCTGGGCAGCACCCTGGAACAGCTGCGCCGGCAGCGCGCCTCGCCGCCGCGGCCCGCCGCAGCGCCTGGGGAAAGCTGAACGGGGGCCGGCCCGCCGGCACCGGCGGCCGCGGGCTGCACGCCCCGGCCACATCCCCGCGCCTAACGTGAACGGCAACGAGCCAGGAGCCGCCACATGAACCTGTTCCGCAACCTGCTGTTCTGGATCGCCTTGGCGGTGCTGGGTGCGCTGCTGGCGCAGATGCTGCTCACCCACGACCACGGCTTCGTGCTGGTGCGCTACGGCGGCTACGACTACACCACCACCCTGGTCCGGGCGATCGGCATCGGCCTGCTGGCGCTGCTGGTGCTCTGGCTGCTGTGGAAGCTGCTGAGCTTCCCGTTCCGCAGCTGGAGCCGCCACCGCGACCGCCAGAGCCGCGCGCGGCTCGGCGACGGCCTGGAGGCCCTGCACCAGGGGCACTACCAGCGCGCCGAGAAGCTGCTGGCGCAGGCCTGCGAGGATCCGCATGGCGAGGCGCCGGCGCGGGTGGCCGCGGCGCACGCCGCCTGGGCGCGCGGCGATGCGCCCCTGGCGCGGCAGCTGCTGGCGGGCTTCGGCGAGCGCCATCCCGCCTCGCGCGCCATCGCCGAGGCCGAGCTGGCCCTGGCCGACGGTCGTCCCACCGACGCACTGGTGGCGCTGGACGCCCCGGCGGCGCAGCCCCTGCCGCCGCGCGGGTTGGCGCTGCGCGCCGAGGCCCTGGCGACCTCGGGACAGGCGGCGCAGGCCTACGAGATGCTCGGCGCGCTGCGCCAGCAGCAGGCCCTGCCGGGCGCACGCCTGGACGACCACGAGATCTTGTGGGCCGCCGCCGCCCTGCGCGAGGCCGCCGACGCCAATGTCCTGGCAGACCGCTGGGAGACGATGACCAAGGCGCTGAAGGCGGAGCCGGCGGTGGTCGCGGCCTACGCCGAGCGCGCGGCCGCGCTGCGCTGGGAGGAGGCCGCGGCCAAGAGCCTGGAACAGGCGCTGGATGCGCGCTGGGACGAGTCGCTGGCCGAACGCTACGGCGCGCTGCCGCTGGGACGCCTGGAGCAGCGCCGCCAGACCGCCGAACGCTGGCTGCAGGCGCACCCCTCCAGCCCGGCGCTGCTGCTGGCGCTGGCGCGGCTGGCGCGCGAGCAGGGACAGTGGACCCAGGCCGAGGATTACCTGCACCGCGCGCTCGCGCAGGGCGCGGGCAGCGAGGCATGGGAGGAACTCGGCCACGGCTTCGCGGCCCGCGGCGACGACGCGCGCGCGCGGCTGTGCTACCGCAACGCGCTGCACGCCGCCCGCGGCGAACCGGTCGAGGCCTTCGCCGACCGCGACCTGCGCCAGCGCATCTTCGACGAGGCCGCGAGCGAGGACCGCGACGAGCACGGGATGCCGCGGCTGCGCGAATAGCCGCCGTTCCCTGTAGGAGCGGCCCATGGCCGCGAAGGCCGCGGGAGGCTCCGGCCGGGTGGGCGGTGATTCGGGGCAGCTCCAGCCGCGCCGGCCTTCGCGCGCATGGCGCGCTCCTACGCGGCGGGGCGCCGCCAACCGCGCGAGCGGCCGACCGCTCCGCAGGCGCCGCGTGCGGTACGCCGCCTGAGGCGGACTGCTCAGCGCTCGAGGATCGCCACCACGCCCATGCCGCCGGCGGTACAGATCGACACCAGGCAGCGGCCGCCGCCGCGCTCGGCCAGCTGCTTGGCCGCGGTGGCGACGATGCGCGCACCGGTAGCCGCGAACGGATGCCCCGCCGCCAGCGACGAGCCGACCGGGTTGATCCTGGCAGGGTCGATCCGCCCCAGCGGCGCTTCCAGGCCGAGGCGGTTGCGGCAGTAGTCCTCGCTCTCCCAGGCGCGCAGCGTGCACAGCACCTGCGCCGCGAAGGCCTCGTGGATCTCGTAGATGTCGAAATCCTGCAGCGTCAGATCGTTGCGGCGGAGCAGTTCGGCCACCGCCACGGTCGGCGCCATCAGCAGGCCTTCGCCATGGACGAAATCGACCGCCGCCACCTGCGCATCGCGCATCCAGCACAGCGGCTCATGGCCATGGGTCCGCGCCCAGTCCTCGCTGGCCAGCAGGCAGGCGGCAGCGCCATCGGTGAGCGGCGTGGAGTTGGCGGCGGTGAGGGTGCCCCGCCCGGAGGCGCGATCGAAAGCAGGCTTGAGCGTGGCCAGCTTGTCGATCGAGGTGTCGGCACGCAGGACGTTGTCGCGCGCCACCCCGCGGAAGCTCACCACCAGGTCGTCGAAGAAGCCGCGCTCGTAGGCGGCGGCCAGCTTGTGGTGCGAGGCCACCGCCAGCTCGTCCTGCGAGTCGCGGGAGATGTTCCACTCCTTGGCCATGTCCTCGCAGTGATCGCCCATCGACTTGCCGGTGCGCGGCTCGGCCACGCCGGGAAAGTCCGGCTTGAGTTCGCGGAGGCGGAAGCCGCGGAACGCGGCCAGCTTCTCGCCGGTGGTCTTGGCGGCCGCGGCGCGCAGCAGGCGCCGGCGCAGCGACTGGCCGTAGACGATCGGCACGTCGGAAGTGGTATCGGAACCGCCGCCGATGCCGGCCTCGATCTGGCCCACGGCGATCTTGTTGCCGACGGTGATCAGGCTGTCGAGCGAGGTGCCGCAGGCGCGCTGCAGGGTGATGCCGGGGGTCAGCGCCGACAGGCCCGAGGACAGCGCCGCTTCGCGGCCGAGGTTCCAGTCGCTGGCGTGCTTGATCACCGCGCCCATCGCGACCTCGCCGAGCTGCTGGCCATGCAGGCCGAAACGTTCGACCAGCGCGCCGAGGGTGCGTACCGACATTCCGAGGTTGCCGACGTCCGCATAGGCGGTGTTGCGGCGGCAGAACGGGATACGGACGCCACCGAGCACGGCGACGGGACGACCTTGCTGCATCGGAAGCACCTCGCGACGGCCCATCGACCATGACGGGCATAATGACGGCAGTTTAGCGCCGCCACCGTGCACGGCCAATCACGATGACCCAATCCGCCCTGAACCCCACTCCGCCGGTGCGCGCGGCCCTGGCACTGGAACTCAGGCCCGGCAGCGAAGCTACGCGCGACGCCCTTGCGCAGAACGATGCCGGCGAACTGGGCGCGTTGATCGCCGCGGATCTGGCCGGCTTCGCCGCCGAGGCGATGGGCCTCGACCTGGTGCTGGTGGGCGCGCACTACGACCCGGTGGAGCTGTTGCGGCCGGGTTGGCCGCTGCACCGCGAACTCGAGCAGCTTTCGGCGCGCGCGCCCGGCGAGAGCGGCGGTCGGGTGATCGCCTTCGGCGCCCACCAGGGGCGGCTGCCCGGCGCGTTCGCACCCTCGTCCGAGCATCGCGGGGGACCCCTGCGGCTGGTGCCGCTGACGCTGATCGGCGACCCGGCGGTGCAGGCCGGTGTGGACGCGGCCTTCGAAAGCGAGCTGATGGAACGCGGGATGGCCGGCGCGGCGACCGCGCTGCTGGCGCAGGACGGTTTCGGCCTGCAGCTGGAGCACGCGCGCTATCTCACCCTGCACGACCTCTGCGCGATGACCGCGCTGCAGTACGAGCACGCCGGACTCAAGCCGCTGTGGCCGCTGCTCGAGACCGCATTGCTGGCACCGGCCGACGAGGCCTGGCTGGACGCCCCGCCCGAACCGCTGCTGCACTACGTCGACGGCGAGGCCCGCATCGCCCTGTTCTCGCCCGACGGCTGGCGCAACCGCTACGCCATCGGCGACGACGACGAGGCGCGACTGGAGCGGGGTTTCGCCCGCTTCGAAGCGCGCCAGCGCCAGATCGCCGCGCTGCTGCAGGCGCATGGCATCCCGGTCACCTACGCCCACTGCCGCTCGCGCCTGGACCCCCACGACGAGCTGGCCTGAGCGGGCGGCCGGCTACACCCGGAATCGCCGCCCACCCCGCCGGAGCCTCCCGCGGCTTTCGCGGCCATGGGCCGCTCCTACAGAGCTGCCGCTCGCCGCCGCCCCTGTAGGAGCGTGCCATGCACGCGAAAGCCGGCGCGGCCGGCAACCCCCGGAATCACCGCCAACCCGGCCGAAGTTCCCGCGCCCTTCGCGGCCTTTGGCCGCTCGCATGGGTGTCGCGATCAGAGGCGGATCACGCCGCAGGCCAGGCGTGCGCCGGCGTCGCCGGTCGGCTGCGTGCTGTAGTCGTCCGCATCGGCATGGACGATGACCGCCTTGCCGGCGATGTCGGCCGCGCCGCCGTCGCCGAGGGTCGCCCCGTGCAGCGTCGCGTCGACCGTGGCCACGCCGTCGGCGTTGGCGCGGATGTTGTCGCTGTCGCCGGCGTGGTGCTCGCCCCGCCCGGCACGGCCGTGGGGATCGTCGCCGGGATTGAAATGCCCGCCGGCGCTCGTCGCATCGGGCGCGCTGCAGTCGCCGTTCTCGTGCACGTGGAAGCCGTGCACGCTGTCGGCGGACAGGCCGCGGACCTCGCCGCTGACGCGGACCAGGCCGCCCTCGGCGTTGAAGCTGAGTTCGCCGGCGACGTCGTTGCCCTCGGTCGGCTCCAGGGTGGCGCGGGCGACGGCGGACTGCTCGGCGTCGGTGCCGGCCTGGGTGCCGTAGGCCTGCGCGACCGGGGCGCGGTCGGGATCGGCCGGCTCGGTCATCGCGGTGTCGGCGGCGACCTCGGCTTCGGTGTCGGGCCGGTCGTCGGACGAGCAGGCGGCCAGCGCCAACAGGGCCGGGGCCAGCAGCAGAGTGCGGGAGAGGCGCATGGGTCGTTTCCTCTGGATGAGACGGGTTCGCTGTGTATACACACGGCCGCGTCACGCAGCCGTCATCGCGTGATCGCGATCGCGCCGCAGGCCACGCGTGCGCTGAAGGCCCCGGGGGTGGCGCCGAGCACCACCAGCGCCCGGCCGGCGATGTCGTTGGCCGCCCCGCCGCCCAGCACTGCGCGCGCGACCAGCAGGTCGACGCGGGCCACGCCCTCCGCATCGGCGACGATGCGGTCGCGGTTGCCGCCGACCACGCCGACCTGTTCCGCACCCGCCTGCGGATCGAAGTACGGCCCGGCGCTGGCGGCGTCGGCCGCGCTGCAGTCGCCGCGCTCGTGCACCTGCAGGCTGTGGGCGCCGTTGCGGACCAGGCCGCCGACCTCGCCGGTGATGCGCACGCCGCCCGGCACCGCGGCCAGCTCCACCCGACCGCTGACCAGGCTGCCCGAGGCCGAGGCCAGGTTGGCCACCGCCGCACTGGCGGTGCCCTGCTCGGCCAGCGACGGCGAAGGCAGCGGCGTGGCCCCGCCCGCACGCGGCGGCGCGGTCGGCGGCGCGGTGCTGGCGCAGGCGGTCATCAGCAGGGCGGCGGCAACGGAAAGGATCGGACGCATGTCGCGGCGCTCATTGGCGATCGGGGCCGCGAAGATAACGCCGCACGCCGGAGCGCGCGATGAACTGTAGGAGCGGCCCACGGCCGCGAAGGCCGCGGGAGGCTACAGCCGGGTTGGCGGCGATTTCGGATGCTGCCTGTCGCGCCGGCCTTCGCGCGCATGGCGCGCTCCTACAGACGTGCCGGGCAACTCGGGCGTTTTTCTGTAGGAGCGGCCCATGGCCACGAAAGCCGCGGGAGGCTCCGGTCGGGTTGGCGGCGATTCCGGTCGCTGCCTGTCGCGCCGGCCTTCGCGCGCATGGCGCGCTCCTACAGGGGTCTGGCCCGCAGCGGAAAACGGGGGAAGAGGCGTTGGGCCGGGTCAGCGCCGATTGCGGCCGGCGAGCTTGCGGGTCACGGTGTTGCGGCCCAGGCCGAGCCGCGCGGCCGCCTCGGCGCGGCGGCCGCCGGTGTGCGCCAATGCCGCCTCGAGCAGCACGCGGTCGAAGCGTTCCAGCGCCTGCGTGTGCAGATCGGAGTCGCCTGCGGCCAGGCGCTCGCGCGCCCAGCGCCCCAGCGCGTCCTCCCACGAGGCCTCATCCCCCGCCGGCGGCGGTGCGGACAGCGCCCCGTCCACGTCGGCCGCGGTGATGGTGTCGCCCGGCGCCAGCGCCGCCAGCCGCCAGCACAGGTTCTCCAGCTCGCGTACGTTGCCCGGCCAGACGTGCGCCAGCAGGCGCTCGCGTGCGCCGCGGTCGAAGCGTTTGACCGGCGCCAGGAACCGGGCCGCCGCGGCCTGCAGAAAGGCCTCGGCCAGCCGCGGCACGTCGGCGCGACGTTCGCGCAGCGGCGGCAGCCGCAGCCGCACCACGTCCAGGCGGTGCAGCAGGTCGGCGCGGAAGCGGCCCTCGGCCACCAGCGCCTCCAGCTGCTGGTGGGTGGCGGCGATCACCCGCACGTCGACGCGGATCAACTCGCGGCCGCCGACACGGAAGAACTCGCCCTCGGCCAGCACCCGCAGCAGCCGGGTCTGCAACGGCAGCGGCATGTCGCCGATCTCGTCGAGGAACAGGGTGCCGCCGTCGGCCTGTTCGAAGCGGCCGACGTGGCGCCGCGCGGCGCCGGTGAAGGCGCCGGCCTCGTGCCCGAACAGCTCGCTCTCGAGCAGCTCGGAGGGCACCGCGGCGGTGTTCATGGCGATGAAGGGCGCGCGTGCGCGCGGCGACTCCCGGTGCAGGGCGCGCGCCACCAGCTCCTTGCCGGTGCCGGTCTCGCCGGTGACCAGCACGTTGAGCGGCGCCTGCGCCAGGCGACCGATGGCGCGGAACAGATCGCGCATGGCCGGGGTGTCGCCGACCAGGGTGTCGGCCGTGCCAGCCGCGTCGGGGGCGACGTCGCCGGGCTCGGCCGACGCATCGCGGCGCAGCGTGCGCGCCGCCAGCGCCACGGCGTCGTCGAGGTCGAAGGGCTTGGACAGGAACTCGTGCGCGCCGCCGCGGAATGCGCCGGCGGTGCTGGCGATGTCGGTATAGGCCGACATCACGATCACCGGCAGCCCGGGGTGCGCCGCCTTCAGTTTTTCCAGCAGCGCCAGGCCGTCGTCGCCGGGCATGCGCACGTCGGTGAACAGCAGGTCCGGCGCCGGCTGCAGCTGCGCGGTGCGGCGCGACAGCGCATCCAGCGCCGCCTGCGCCGAATCGAACCCCGACACCTCGTAGCCGGCATCGCCCAGCGCCGCCGCCAACACGAAGCGCACGCTGCGGTCGTCGTCGACCACCCAGACCACGGCCGGCGCGCTCATCGTCGGCCTCCACGCCGTTGCGGATTTCTGCCGGTGCGACCCGTGATCCCGTAGGAGCGGCCCATGCTCTCGTAGGAGCGGCCCATGGCCGCGAAAGCCCGCGAATCATGGACCCCGCGCACCTTCGGCCCCCGCCATCCCCGGTTCCACCGGGGAGAAGCGTCTCCGCAGCACGCGGCCGGGAATCGGGACCGACCTGGCGATCCGGTTCGCGGGCTTTCGCGGCCATGGGCCGCTCCTACGGGGGATCGCCCGGCGGCGCCGCGTTCGCGCTCAAACATCGTCGTGCTCCCTGGCCGCCAGCGGCAGCAGCAGCGTGAAAACCGTATGCCCCGGGCGCGAGCGGTAGGCCAGCGAACCGCGGTGCTCGCGCGCCACCTGCTGCGCCAGCGCCAGGCCCAGGCCGCTGCCGTCGGCGCGGCCCGAGACCAGCGGCAGGAAGATCTGCTCGGTCAGCTCCTCGGGCACGCCGCGGCCGTCGTCGACGATCTCCAGGCGCAGCGCCAGCGGGTGCACGGCATCGGCGATGCGCACGCCGCGCTCGATGCGGGTGCGCAGGGTGACGTTGGCCGCGCCCGCCTGGATCGCGTTGCGCACCAGGTTCCATGCCGCCTGGGTGAGGCGGTCGGCATCGCCGTGCAGGTCGGGCAGGCTGGGGTCGTAGTCGCGGATCAGCTTCACCACCCAGCCCGCCTCGTGCTCGGCCAGGCGCAGCACCCGCTCCAGCACGCCGTGGATGTTGAGCGGCGCGTGCGGCTGCGGCGGCGCCGGCGCCAGCAGCTGATCGACCAACCCGGTCAGGCGCCCGACCTCGGCCTGGATCACCGCCACCAGCTCGCGCGCCTCGCCCTCTTCGCTGCGCCGCGCCAGCAGCTGCGCCGCGCCCTTCAGCCCGGCCAGCGGGTTGCGCAGCTCGTGCGCCAGACCCTTCAGCGCCGCCGCCAATGCGCTCGGCAACACCCGCAGCGGGTCGTCGCCGGGGAACTCGTCGACCGGATGCGCCTCCAGCAGCCAGCCGCCGTCCTCGCGCCGCGACAGCCAGCCATCGGCGAAGCGCGGCTCGCCGCCGAGGAAGGCCAGCTCGATCCGCCGCAGCCGCAGCTGCTCGCTGGGCTCGACCTCGGCGCCGCCGGCCGCCAGCGCCCGCCGCAGCGCCTCGCCCTCCACCTCCAGCGCCGCCAGCGGCTGGTCCAGCAGCCGCCGCGCGCTCACCCCCAGCCAGTGGGCGAAGGCGGCGTTGCAGCCCTCGATGCGCGCGTGGCGGTCG
This sequence comes from Luteimonas salinisoli, assembly GCF_013425525.1. Classification (GTDB taxonomy): domain Bacteria; phylum Pseudomonadota; class Gammaproteobacteria; order Xanthomonadales; family Xanthomonadaceae; genus Luteimonas; species Luteimonas salinisoli. The sequence continues at coordinate 9,451 of NZ_JACCKA010000049.1, forward strand.
GTCCAGGCCACGGGGGTGACCAGGGCGTCGAGGGGGGAGTCGGGCAGGTCCGGAGGGGGCATTGCACCAATGTAGTGCATGCACCGGGTGGGGGCGAGGAGGGGATCGAATCGTTGCCCTTCGGCAACACGCTGCCGCCCCCCGCTGCCGCTCGGTTCTGTCGAGCATCAATCCGCTTCAGCAGCGGCCTTCAGAGGGCGTTCCGGCGTCCATTGGTCCCGGTGGTCACCGATGCTGTCGGCATTCGGACGGAATCATCGCCCTGGGCTTGCCCGCCAAACGGACGCCGCCGATACAGCCTTTGCCCATAGCGAGTGGATGACACTCATCGACGCTCAATCTCCTCTCGACCTGCCACATCGTCGAACGCGAAGCACTTTTGAGCATCAGGGCGACAACAACATGAGTGCCGGAATCGTCGCCAGCCTCGAAGCCACGACAGCCACCGTCAGATCTGGCACCCAATCCGCAGAGATCCTCCAATGCAGCAACCCGATCAGGACAAGAAGCGAAAACGGCCAGCCGATTGCGGGCACGAGCGTCGCCACCCCCGTACCTGCAGCGATGATTGCGACGTCGTCCCACTCATACGGATCATTGAAAATCGACAGGGTGAGAGGAATCACCACTGCTACGACGCAAGCATAAACAAGCGCCACAAGTACTGGGTGCATTGGTGTACGCCCTTGGTTCGTCCGCTGATCAGGGCCTGTCGGCGGCCACGGCCATCGTCGCAAGTAGAGATACGCAGTTCAATTTACGGATCTGCATTCGGGTCCGAGCTGGCACCAGCGTCTACAGCCAGCCACTTCAGTCCAACTGAAGACGCTGCCCACATAGCCCAGAATGCTGCGCCAAGCAATAGCAAAACAAGTGCGGCACTCATGTCGTACTCACCGCTTCCACTGACCAAGCTCCAAACGACGAAACATCCCAGGACCGCAGTTACTACCCCTCCCACGATCGAGAACGCTCGCAGCAAATACAACAGCGTTCGATAGTAGTAACGATGCAGACGATTCAAGACAGTCATCTCACTCGCACCCACGACCAATCCAGCAGCTCGGCGCCCTGTGGTGCCAGTTGGCCCCGATACGTCGTGGGTGGCATCGGCGGGCGTCATCGACTCGTGTGTTGAGGCAGCAATGTCGGGACCCGCCAGCACTCCGTGATCCTCGGCGGTTCTGCGGCGCGTCCGTCGAGGATTCCGGTCGTAGTCTTCATGTCGACGAGCAGCGAGCGCGGCAAAGCGCATGATCACGGCGATCGTCGGAACGAGAGTCCGACGGGAGGTTCATCGCGAGTCCTTTCGTGGCCGGAGATTCGGGGATCGTAGCGCGGGACTCGCCCTCGGCGCACGCTCCTATTGAGTCGGCGAGGTGGCTGATGTCCCGTTGGCGGCCCTTCCGTTGTTCTACCCGCGCTTCGCTGCGCTCTCGAGGCCGTCATTCCACCCCCTTGGGGACTCTGCAGCCTGGGGACTTGGGGACGGATTCCGGCTCGACCGCCAGAGGGCCGCTGAGAACTGGTCGGCCACATGATCCGCACATCCGTGCCGAGGGCCTGTCTTTCACCTCTGACTCACCCATTCAGCCGTAGCGTCGATTTCCCGTTTTGCGGAGCCTTCCCATGGCGCGCCCGATCTGGACCGGCACCCTCTCCTTCGGCCTGCTCAACGTGCCGGTGTCGCTGATGTCGGGCGAGCGCAAGACCGACCTGCATTTCCGCATGCTCGACTCGCGCGACAACACCCCGGTGCGCTACGAGCGGGTCAACGCCGAGAGCGGCGAGGAGGTGCCCTGGAAGGACATCGTCAAGGCGTTCGAGTACGACAAGGGCAGCTACGTGGTGCTGGAGAAATCCGATATCGCCTCGGCGGCGCCGGAGAGCCACGAGACGGTGGAGGTGGAGACCTTCGTCGATGCCGACTCCATCCCCCTGACCTATTTCGACAAGCCCTACGTGCTGGTGCCGGGCAAGAAGGCCGAGAAGGGCTACGTGCTGCTGCGCGAGACCCTGAAGGAGACCGGCAAGGTCGGCATCTCCAAGGTGGTGATCCGCACCCGCGAGTACCTGGCGGCGGTGATCCCGCGCGACGACGCCCTGCTGCTGATGCTGATGCGCTATCCGCAGGAGCTGGTGGACCCGGCCGAGTACCGCCTGCCCGAGGGCAAGGCCTCCGACTACCGGATCAGCGCGAAGGAGCTGCAGATGGCCAGGCAGCTGATCGAGTCGATGTCCGGCGAGTGGAAGCCGGAGGACTACAAGAACGAGTTCCGCGCGCGGCTGGAGGAAGTGATCCGCAAGAAGATGAAGTCCAAGGGCGCCCTGGCCGAGACCGACGAGCGCGAGTTCGACACGCCCGAGGACGCCACCACCAACGTGGTCGACTTCATGTCGCTGCTGGAGAAGAGCATCGCCGGCAAGAAGCGCACGCCGGCGAAGAAGACCGGCAGCAAGAAGAGCGCAAAGAAGGCCGCGAAGAAGACGACCAAGAAGACCGCCAAGAAATCCGGCCGCAAGGCAGCGAAGAAGACCGCCGCGCGCAAGGCGGGCTGAAGACGCGAGGCGGGCAAGATGCGGCTGACCAGCCCCGACCGGGTGGTGTTCAAGGGTGCCGGCTGCACCAAGCGCGACGTGGCCGACTACTACCGCGCGGTGGCGGATCGGCTGCTGGCGGAGATCGCCGGCCGGCCGCTGTCGCTGCTGCGCTGCCCGGACGGCGCCGGCGGCGATTGCTTCTTCCAGAAGCACCATGCCGACAGCCTGGGCACGCACGTGCACGCGATCGAGCTGGAGCAGAAGAGCGGGCCGGCGCAATACCTGTACATCGACGACGTCGAGGGGCTGCTCCAGCTGGTGCAGATGAACACCCTGGAGTTCCATCCCTGGGGCTCGCGCATCGCCGCGCCGGAACGCCCCGATCGCCTGGTCTTCGACCTCGATCCCGGCCGCGGCGTCGGCTGGCCCGACATCGTCGGCGCCGCGCGCGCGATGCGCCGCGCGCTGAAGCGGACCGGGCTGGAAAGTTTCGTGCGCCTGTCCGGCGGCAAGGGCCTGCACGTGGTGGTGCCGATCGCGCCGGGCCCGTCCTGGGACGAGGTGCGCGGCTTCTGCGAGGCGATGGCGCGGAAGATGGCGGAAGCGGACCCCGAACGTTACGTGGCGACGATGGCCAAGGCCAAGCGCGGCGGCAAGGTGTTCATCGACTGGCTGCGCAACGCACGCGGGCAGACCAGCGTGGCGTCGTGGTCGCTGCGCGCGCGCAAGGGCGCGCCGGTGGCGGTGCCGATCCGCTGGCGCGAGCTGGGAAGCGTCGAACGGCCCGATGCCTTTCACCTGGTCCGCGCGAAGCAGCGTGCTGCGCGGCTGCGCGGGGATCCGTGGGAGGGCTTCGATTCGATGAGGCAGAAATTGCCTGCCGGCGACTGAGCCGAGGGTGGGCGGCTTCGGCCGGGCTTGCGGTGATGCCGGGCGTTGGGGCCGGCGCAGGCTTTCGCGGCCATGGGCCGCTCCTACGGGAGGACGGTCGCGTCGGCTGGAGAGGGCGGCTTGCGGCGTTGCGCGGCGCTTGCACCGAGGATCGCTTCGCGGCGCGCCCTGGGCAACGTGTCCAGCGCGCGGCGCCAGGACCACTCCACCAGCTCGCGCAGCTGGTCCCCGGGAAACGCGGCCACGTCGACGATGGTGATCCAGCGGTGGCGGGCCAGCCAGCGCGCAGGGCGGATGCCAGGCACGTCGGTCAGCTCCAGGAACCGCTCAGGCGCCACCTTGAGGCTGAAGCGCCAGCGTTCCGGCGCGCTGGTCTTGAAGTGGGCGAAGCGTTTGCCGCCGACGCTGTAGACCAGGATGTTGGCAGGAGCGCCGTGCTCGTAGCCTTCGGCGCCCGGCAGGCCCGCACAGAAGGCTTTGAGCTGCGCGACGTTCATCGACTCACTCGGCCGGCGACAGCAGCGGCAGCGGGGTCCAGGTCAGCGCATGCAGGATGCGCAGGTCCTCGTCGTCCAGCACGCTGCCGTCGAGGCCGCGAAAGCGCATCCGGAACGCGTGGATGGTCGCTTCCGGGCGGTCCACCGGATAGCCGATCTGGCGCAGCGCGGCGAGCGGGTCGAATCCGGGCGGCGGCGGCGGCGCGGCCGGGTCTGGCCAGATGCCGAAGCCGGCCTCGGCCAGGCGCTTCCAGGGAAACAGCGCGCCGGGATCGACCTTGCGGCCCGGCGCGAGATCGGAATGGCCGATCACGTTCTCGCGCGGGATGCGCAAGCGCGTGGTCAGGTCCTCGAGCAGCACCAGGAGCGACTCGATCTGGGCGTCGGAGAACGGCTCGCGACCGTCGTTGTCCAGCTCGATGCCGATCGAGGCCGAGTTGACGTCGCCGATCGCGCCCCAGCTGCCGGCGCCGGCGTGCCAGGCGCGATGCTCGTCGGAGACCAACTGGTACAGCGCGCCGTCGTCGCCGATCAGGTAGTGCGCGCTGACCCGGCCGCCGCTGTTGCGCGTGCGCAGGGTGTGCAGGCTCTGCCGCACCGAGTCCTGCTCGGTGTAGTGCACCACGATCAACACCGCGCGGCGCGCGTCGTGGTTGTCCGACGGTACCCACTGGGCGAGCGGGTTGCGCGGCGGCGCGTGGGTGCAGGCGGACAGTGCGACGAGGCACGCGAGCAGCAGGGCGGGGCGGAAGCGCATGCCGCATTGCACCCGCTGGCCGGCGCGATTGCAAGTCCAAAAAAAACGGGCAGCGATCGCTCGCTGCCCGTCTCACCTCGTGGGGGAGGTGGATGCCGCTCAGGTTTCGTAGGCGGACTCGCCGTGGGACACGATGTCCAGGCCGGCGCGCTCGTCCTCCTCGCTCACGCGCAGGCCGACCATCAGCTTGGTGGCCAGGATCGCCAAGGCGGTCACCACGGCGCACCAGACGATGGTGAACACCACGCTGATCGCCTGCACGCCGACCTGGGTGCCGATGGCGAGGTCGGCCTCGGTGCCGCCCAGCGATTCGGCGCTGAACACTCCGGTGAGCAGCGCGCCGACGATCCCGCCGACGCCGTGCACGCCGAACACGTCGAGACTGTCGTCGGCGCCGAGCAGGCGCTTGAGGCCGTTGACCGCCCACACGCAGATCGCGCCGGCGGCCAGGCCGATCACGATCGCACCGAGCGGGCCGACGGTGCCGGCGGCGGGAGTGATGCCGACCAGGCCGGCGATCGCGCCCGAGGCCGCACCCAGGGCCGACGGCCGGCCCTTGCTCACCGCCTCGACGAGGCTCCACGCCACCACCGCTGCGGCGGTGGCCACCATGGTATTGATCATCGCCAGCGCGGCGCTGGCGTCGGCGGCCAGCGCCGACCCGGCGTTGAAGCCGAACCAGCCCACCCACAGCAGCGAGGCGCCGATGAAGGTGAACGGCACGCTGTGCGGCTTGATCGCCTCGCGCCCGTAGCCCAGCCGCCTGCCGAGGAAGTACGCGCCCACCAGCCCGGCCACGCCGGCGTTGATATGCACCACGGTGCCGCCGGCGAAGTCGATCACGCCGCGGTGCGCCAGGAACCCGCCCTCGCCGCTCCACACCATGTGCACCATCGGCAGGTAGGCGAAGGTGACCCACAGCACCGAGAACAGCAACACCGCGGCGAACTTGATGCGCTCGGCGAAGGAACCGACGATAAGCGCGGTGGTGATGCCGGCGAAGGTGGCCTGGAACGCCACGAACAGGAACTCGGGCAGGCCGCCGGCGTCGGTATCGGCGACGATGCCGCGCAGGAAGGCCTTCTCGGTGAACGAGCCGAAGAACGCGTTGCCCTCGGTGAACGCCGCGCTGTAGCCATAGGCCACCCAGACCAGCATCACCACCGAGTACACCACCAGCACCTGCATCAGCACCGACAGCACGTTCTTGGAGCGCACCATGCCGCCGTAGAACAGCGCCAGTCCGGGCACCACCATCAGCAGCACCAGCAGGGTGGAGGTGAGCATCCAGGCGACGTCGCCGCTGTCGAACGCCGCCTCCGCGGCGGCGGCCTCGTCCGGCGCCTCGCCGACAACCTGCGACATCGCACCGGCGGCGGGGACTTCGTAGCCTTCCTCCACCGTCTCCGGCTGCGGCACGCCGGCGTCCTGGGCGACGGCGCCGGCCGCGAAGCCGAGACCGAGCACCGCGAGCAGGGTCAGCATGCACAACAGATGCACTCGGGTCTTCCACCCGGAGAAATCGCGGATCTTCATGGTTGTCTCCTCCGTCGTGGGGTCAGAGCGCATCGGCGCCGAGCTCGCCGGTGCGGATGCGGATCACCTGCTCGAGCGCGGTGACGAACACCTTGCCGTCGCCGACCTTGCCGGTGGCGGCGGACTTGGTGATGGCCTCCATCGCGCCATCGAAGGCGTCGTCGGACACGGCGCACTCGAGCTTCAGCTTGGGCAGGAAATCGACGACGTACTCGGCGCCGCGGTACAGCTCGGTGTGGCCCTTCTGTCGGCCGAAGCCCTTGACCTCGGTGACGGTGAGCCCGGACACGCCGACCTCGCCGAGCGCCTCGCGCACCTCGTCGAGCTTGAACGGGCGGATGATGGCGGTGATCAGTTTCATGATGCTCCTCCGGTGGAATGCGGTGCCGTCGCCACGGCCGTCAGAACGACTTGGCGACGGCGAAGGTGAAGGTCTCGTCCGGGCCGATGAGGTCGTTGTCGTTGAACGCGGCGGCGATCTCGAAGCCATTCTCGAAGGCCCTGCTGAGGCCGAGTTTCCAGAACGCGTAGTCGGCGCCGTCGTAGCCGCTCACCCACTGCTTGCCGACCGCTGCGTTGAGGGTCCACCCCGGGGTGAATTCCCAATCGGCGGTCACGTCGAGATTGCTGCTGCCGTCGGAGTCCGGCAGCCCGAACAGGTCGGTGACGGCATAGGAGTACTTGGCCCCGAACATGCCGAAGCCCAGGCCGAAATAGACCTCGGTGGTGTCGGGATCGGCGAAGCCGGGCGGGTAGTCCCCGGGATACCAGTAGTAGATCGCGCCGACGTCGTAGCCCAGGCCGCTGCCGCCGAACTCGCCGCCGTAGCCGAGGTACAGGTCGATCTCCACCTGGCTGGAGACGTCGGGATCCGAATCGGCCAGCCAGCTGATGCTGCTGCCCCAGGCGCCGGCGTAGAAGCCGCTGTCGTGGGTGTAGTCGATGCCGCCCTGCAGGGCCGGCTCCTCGTTGGTCTGGCTCAGGCCGCGGAACAGGTAGTCGCTCGTCAATGCGACCGAGCCGGAGACTTCCGCGTGTGCGCCGCCAGCGGCCAGCAGGCCGAGCGCGAGCAGCGATGCAACCCCTCTTGCGTGAAACGTCATGACCAGGCTCCTCGATGATGGAACCCTCCCCGTCATTGCGTCTTGCGTGTCGCCGTTGCCGCGCGGCCGCCCGCATCGCTGCCTGCCGCGCTCCGGCCGGGGTTCTGTGCCCCCGTGCCGGCCCTGCCTGTTTCTCTCCGTGCGTCGAGCGCCGTTCCTGGCCCTGCCCCTGCGCCGCCCGCCTGGCCGCGCGCTGGAGGAACCTGCGGCCCGGCGCGCACTCCGCGCCGGGCCGCCCTTCCCCGGTCAGACGGTGTAGTACAGCTGGTATTCCAATGGGTGCGTCGCGGCGCGGAACTTGGTCACTTCCTGCATCTTCAGCGCGATGTAGCCGTCGATGAAGTCGTCGGTGAACACCCCGCCGGCGGTGAGGAACTCGCGGTCGGCGTCCAGCGCGTCGAGCGCCTGGTCGAGCGAGTGGCACACCTTCGGGATGTTCTTCTCCTCTTCCGGCGGCAGATCGTAGAGGTCCTTATCGCTGGGGCCGCCCGGGTCGATCTGGTTCCTGATGCCGTCCAGCCCCGCCATCAGCAGCGCGGCGAAGGTGAGGTAGCCCGACTGCATCGGGTCCGGGAAGCGCACCTCGACGCGGCGCGCCTTGGGATTGGCCACGAACGGGATCCGGCAGCTCGCCGAACGGTTGCGCGCCGAGTAGGCCAGCATCACCGGCGCCTCGAAGCCCGGCACCAGGCGCTTGTAGCTGTTGGTGGTGGAGTTGGCGAAGGCGTTGATCGCCCGCGCGTGCTTGAAGATGCCGCCGATGTACCACAGCGCGGTCTGGCTCAGGCCGCCGTAGCCGTCGCCGGTGAACATGTTGGTGCCGCCCTTGGCCAGCGACTGGTGCACGTGCATGCCGCTGCCGTTGTCGCCGACGAGCGGTTTCGGCATGAAGGTGGCGGTCTTGCCGTTGCGGAAGGCGACGTTCTTGATGACGTACTTCATCGCCAGCAGCTCGTCGGCCTTCTTGACCAGCGAGTTGAACTTGGTGCCGATCTCGCACTGCCCGGCGTTGGCGACCTCGTGGTGGTGCACCTCCACCTCGATGCCGATCTGCTCCAGGGTCTTGCACATCTCGGCGCGCAGGTCGTGCAGCGAGTCGACCGGCGGGGTCGGGAAGTAGCCGCCCTTGATGGTCGGCCGGTAGCCGGTATTGCCGCCCTGGTACTCCTTGGCCGAGTTCCAGTGCGCCTCTTCCGAATCGATATGGAAGAAGGTGTGGCCCATCTCGACGCCGAAGCGCACCGAGTCGAACACGAAGAACTCCGGCTCCGGGCCGAAGAACGCCTGGTCGGCGATGCCGGAGGACTTGAGGAAGGCCTCGGCGCGCTTGGCCACGCCGCGCGGATCGCGCGAATACGACTGCATGGTGGACGGGTCGAGCACGTCGCAGACCAGCACCAGGGTGGGGTCGGCCGGGAACGGGTCCACGTAGGCGCTGGACGGATCGGGCAGCAGCACCATGTCGGATTCGTTGATGCCCTTCCAGCCGGGGATCGACGAGCCGTCGAACATGGTGCCGTCCTCGAACAGCCCGGGCTCGACGATCGACTTCGGATAGGTGACGTGGTGCTGCACCCCGCGCATGTCGGTGAAGCGCAGGTCGACGAACTCGACCTTGTGGTCCTTGATCAGCTTTTCGACGTGGTCGGTGGACATCTGGACGTTGAACCTCGGTGGTGTGTGGATGCGACGTTGGGTCGCAAGCGCCGTGCCAACCGCTGCTGCGGCACAAGTCGTTGATTTCATTAGCCGGGATCGCCGAGGACTGGTACTGCTGCACTGCAGAAGTGCAGCTCGATGCGCCGCCGCACCAATCTGGTGCGCTGCGGGAAGCGCGTTTCCAGCGCGGACCCGACGACCCGCCGCGTCATACGGCTTCGGGCGCCCTGCCCGCCACGGGGACGCAGCCCGCTACAGCAGCAGCTGCCAGTACCCCACGTCCACCCAGCGCTCCTGCTTCCAGCCGACCTGCTCGAAACGTCCGGCCTCGCGGAATCCGAGGCGCTCGTGCAGCCGCACGCTGGCGGCATTGGGCAGGGCGATGCCGCCGATTACCGCGTGCATGCCGCAGGCGCGGATCGCGTCGATCAGCGCGGCGTAGAGGCGGCCGCCGACGCCGGCGCCCGTGCTTGCAGGGTCGAGGTACACGGTCGACTCCACCGTGTAGCGGTAGGCGCAGCGTCCCTTCCACTTCGACGCGTAGGCATAGCCGAGGATGCCAGCGGAGCCCTCCGCGACCAGCCAGGGCAGGCCGGCGTCCGCCGTCTCGGCGATCCGCGCCGCCATGCCCGCCGCCTCCACGGGCTCGGTTTCGAACGTCACGCAGGTGTGGGCGATGTAGTGGTTGTAGATGCCGGCGAGTGCGGCTGCGTCGGCGGCCAAGGCGGGGCGGAGGGCAATGTCCATGATCGAAGTTCGACAGGTACCGGCGGACCGGCGGAGGCACCGGTGCCCTGCGACGGCGGCCGGCCGGCGCCGACTATAAGCCCCGCGACCCCTCGCCCGCGCGGCAAACAGGCAGCGGCATACGCCCGCGGCCGACCGACAGCCGTTCGGGGCGCCGGGTTGCGGCCGGCCTGCGGCACCCAGCGGCGCGGGGATGGGCTTGATACATCGGGGTTCGATGGGTATAACGGCGGCATGTCTCCCGCCGGCAAATCCTTGCGCCCGGTTGCGCGCCCCACGCCCGACTACGCCAGCCGCGGCTACTGGCAAGGCACGATCAAGATGTCGCTGTCCAAGTTCTTCGTGCTGCGGGTGCTGCACCAGCGGCCGATGCACGGCTACGAAGTCGTCCAGGCGGTGGAAAGGACCACCGGCGGCTGCTGCAGCCCCACCGAGGGGACCATCTACCCGATGCTCAACGACTTCGAGGCGAACGGCCTGCTCACCGCGCAGCTGGAGACGGTGCAGGGGCGCGAACGCAAGGTCTACACGCTCACCGGGCGCGGACGCGAGGCGTTCCGCGTGGCGGTGCAGGCCTGGCTGCAGGCCACCGACTGCATCCTGGCCAGTCGCGCGGCCAGCGAGGCCGCCGACCCCGACGCGCGCGACGGCTGCTGCTGAAATGGCTTTTTTTCGTCCAAATACATCGATCATCGATGCATCGACCATCGACCTTTCGGGTTGCGGATCCGGCGGGAGGTCGCCGCGGTGAACCGCACCGGCGTGGTGATCGCCCTCGGTGGCGCCCAGACCCTGGCCTGGGGATCCAGCTACTACCTGCCGGCGATCCTGGCGATGCCGATGGCGCGGTCGCTCGGGCTCGCACCCGGCATGGTCTTCGGGGCGTTCTCGGGGGCGCTGGTGGTGGCGGCGCTGGTGGGTCCGCTGGTGGGTCGTCGCATCGACCGCCACGGCGGGCGTGGCGTGCTGGCGGCCTCGAGTCTGGTGTTCGCAGCGGGCCTTGCCCTGCTCGGGCTGGCGCAGGATGCATTCCAGCTGTTCGCCGCCTGGCTGGTGATCGGCCTGGGCATGTCGCTCGGCCTGTACGAGGCGGCGTTCGCCACTCTGGCGCGCCTCTACGGCGACCATGCGCGCGGCGCGATCACCGGCATCACCCTGCTGGCAGGCTTCGCCAGCACGGTGTGCTGGCCGCTCTCGGCATGGCTGGACGCGGAACTCGGCTGGCGCGCCACCTGCCTGTTCTGGGCGGGCGCGCACCTGGCAGTCGGTCTTCCGGTCAACCGCCTGCTGGTGCCGAAGCCGCACGCGGGCACGGAAGGCGCTCCACACGCCGCCGCCCCGGCGGCTGGCGCGGACGGGACCGCCACCCGCGCACCCGCCGCGGCCCACCCGCGACGTGCCATGTGGCTGCTGGCATGCATCTTCACGGGCAGCTGGTTCGTCGCCACCGCGATGGCCGCGCACCTGCCATGGCTGCTGCAGGAGGCCGGTGCCTCGGCCACGGCGGCCATCGCCGCCGCCGCCATGGTCGGGCCCGCGCAGGTCGCCGGCCGGCTGCTGGAATTCGGTCTGCTTCGGCACGTGCATCCGCTGCTTTCGGCGCGACTGGCGGCTTCAGCGCACCCCCTGGGCGCTCTCGCGCTGCTGGCGTTCGGCGCACCGGCGGCAATCCCTTTCGCCCTGCTTCACGGGGCCGGCAACGGCATCCTCACCATCGCCAAGGGCACCTTGCCGCTGGCGCTGTTCGGCCCCGGCGGCTACGGCTTCCGCCAGGGGGTGCTGATGGTGCCGGCGCGGTTCGCGCAGGCCGGGGCTCCGCTGCTGTTCGCGCTGCTGATGACCCGCTACGGCGCGAACGCCCTGCTGCTTTCGATCGCTCTGGCGCTGGCCGTGCTGGCCGCGCTGCTCGCCCTCGTCCCCGCGCCGGCACGGCCCGGCTTGCCACAGGAGAACCCCGCATGAGGCTTCGCACCCTGCCCGACCCCGACCACCTGCCGGCGCTGCAGCCGCAACATGCGCTGCACCGCCCGGCCGAAGGCCTGGCGCCCGGGCCGCAGGCGCCGCCGCGGATCCTGCTGCTGTACGGCTCGCTGCGCGAGCGTTCGTATTCGCGGCTGGCGATCGAGGAAGCCGCCCGGCTGGTGCGCCATTTCGGCGGCGAGCCGCGCATCTTCGATCCGTCCGATCTGCCGCTGCCCGACCAGGGGTCCGGCGGGGACCACCCCGCGGTGCGCGAACTGCGCGAGCTGTCGCTGTGGTCGGAAGGCCAGATCTGGTGCAGCCCGGAGCGGCACGGCCAGATCACCGGCGTGATGAAGGCGCAGATCGATCACCTGCCGCTGAGCATGGGCGGCATCCGCCCCACCCAGGGCCGGGCGCTCGCGGTGATGCAGGTCTCGGGCGGCTCGCAGTCGTTCAACTCGGTCAACACCCTGCGCCTGCTCGGGCGCTGGATGCGCATGTTCACCATTCCCAATCAGTCCAGTGTGCCGCAGGCGTTTCGCCGCTTCGACGAGGCCGGGCGGATGCTGCCGTCGAGCTACTACGAGCGTATCGTCGACGTGGTGGAGGAACTGATCCGCTTCACCGTACTGCTGCGGCCGCACGCGGCGCAGCTGGTGGACCGCTACTCCGAGCGCCGGCAGGCGGCCGACGCCGCGCTGGAGGCGGCCAACGACCTCTCCTCGATCGCGATCGCGCCGCAGAACCGGGAAGCGCAGGCATGAGCAGCATCATCTGGATGACCGACCCGCACCTGGCCACGCCCGGCCAGGCGCAGCCCATGGGCGTGGACGCCTGGCCGCGGCTGCGCGCCGCCCTGGCCGAGGCGGCGGCCCGGCACGCAGGCGCCAGCCGCGCGGTACTGACCGGCGACCTGGCGCAGCGCGGCGAACCCGCCACCTACGCCGCGCTGCGCGAAGCGCTCGCGGAACTGCCGATGCCGTACCGGCTGCTGCCGGGCAACCACGACGACCGCGCCGAACTGCTGGCGGCGTTCCCGGACACCGGCAGCCACCGCGGCTTCGTGCAGAGCTTCGAGGATCTCGGCGACGCCCAGCTCCTGTACCTGGACACCCTGGCGAACGACGGCAGCCACCACGGCGAGCTGTGCGGCGAGCGCCTGCACTGGCTGGAGGTGCGCCTGGCCGAAGCGGACGCGCGGCCCCTGCTGGTGTTCCAGCACCACCCCCCGTTCGCGGTGGGAATCCCGGCCGTGGACCGGCTGCGGCTGCTCGAGAGCGACCCGCTCGAGCGCCTGCTGCGGGCCCGTACCGCGCCCACCCACCTGTTCTGCGGCCATATCCACCGCAGCATGTCGGGGCGCTGGGCCGGGCACCCGTTCGCCACGCTCAAGAGCCTGCACGTACAGATCGCCCTCGATGCGACGGCGCCGAAACTGCAGTACAGCGACGAGCCGCCGGGCTACGGCGTGATCGAGGTCGCCGGCGACGACATCCAGGTGCACTACCGCGACCTGCCGGCCTGACGCGCCGATCCAACGGACTGCATCGGCCCGGGCGCCGTCACGGTGCCTCCCCGGCCGGCACCGCGACCGCATCGATCTCGAACAGCATGCCGTCCAGGGCCAGCCGCGGCACCGGGATCAGGGTGCAGGCGGGCCGGTGCCCGCCGAATGCCCGCCCCAGTTCTTCGCCGAAGATGCGCAGCCGGGCGTGGTCGTGGTCGACGACCAGGACCGTCAGCTTGACCACGTCGGCGGGCGCTGCGCCGGCGGCGGACAGCGCGCGCAGCAGATTGGCCAGCGCCTGGCGCACCTGCGCGCGGAACGCCGGCGACAGTCTGCCGTGGACGGTCTCGCCGCCCTGCCCGGCCACGAACACCCAGCGCCCCGCACCCGCCACGCTGGCGACATGGGAATAGCCGTTGGAAGCGGGATCGTAGAGTTCGGGCGGATCGAGCAGGGTCAGCACGCGGCGATGGCCGGCCTGGACGGCGGGAAGCGTGGCTTCGGGGTTGCGGGTCATCGGCGATTCTCCTGTTGCGTCGGGGGACTACCGGCATGGTCGAGCGACAGCGTCGGTTTGTGACGCCCGCCCATCCCCCCGTGCGGCTCGCGGCCCGTTCGCTCCGGGCCGCGACGGAAAGCAAGCGTGGTCTGTCGCGTATCCTTGCGCTTCCCCACGGCCGCGAACCTTCATGTCGGATCTGCTTTCCGCCCTGCTGCTGGGCATCGTCGAAGGCCTCACCGAGTTCCTGCCGGTGTCCAGCACCGGGCACCTGCTGATCGTCCAGCACTGGCTCGGCGCGCGCTCCGACTTCTTCAACATCGTGATCCAGGCCGGCGCGATCCTGGCGATCACCCTGGTCTTCCGGCAGCGACTGTGGACGCTGGCCACCGGCCTGGGCGAGCGCGACAACCGCGACTACGCGCTGAAGCTGGCGACGGCCTTCGCGGTGACCGCGCTGGTCGGCCTGCCGGTGCGCCTGGCCGGCTGGGAGCTGCCCGAAACGGTGACCCCGGTGGCCTGGGCGCTGATCCTCGGCGGCGTGTGGATGATCGTCGCCGAGCGCCTGGCCGAGCGCCGCGGGGACCGCACCGACGTCACCTGGACGGTGGCGGTGCTGGTCGGCCTGGCGCAGGTGGTGGCCGGGGTCTTCCCGGGCACCTCGCGCTCGGCGGCGGCGATCTTCATGGCGATGCTGGCCGGGCTGAGCCGGCGTTCCTCCGCCACCGAATTCGTGTTCCTGGTCGGCATCCCGACCATGTTCGCGGCCAGCGCCTATGCCTTCCTCGAGCTGTGGATGAAGCAGGGGCTGGGGGGCGAGGCCTGGGGTGAGGTGGCGCTGGCGTTCGCCGCGGCCACCGCCACCGGCTTCGTCGTCGTGCGCTGGCTGCTGGGCTACATCAAGTCGCACCGCTATACCGGCTTCGCGGTCTACCGGGTGCTGCTGGGCGCGACGCTGTTGCTGGTGCTGCCTGCCGGGGATTGACTCCCTGGCAGCGCGCAGGCGCGAAGGCCGGCGGCGGGTGTCGAAACGACGCTCCGCGGTTCGTCGCATCATCGGAACCGCCGGGAGCGCCGCAGCGGCGCCCCCCGGGGCCACCCGACCACCCAGGAGACCCGCAATGAGCTATGTCGATGGATTCCTGCTCGCCGTTCCCAAGGCGAAGCTGTCCGCCTACCGCGCCCTGGCGCGCAAGGCCGGCAAGATCTGGATGGAGTACGGCGCGCTGCAGTACGTGGAGTGCGTCGAGGACGACGTGCAGCCCGGCAAGACGACCTCGTTCCCGCAGGCGGTGAAGCTGAAGAAGGACGAGGTGGTGGTGTTCTCGTACATCGTCTACAAGTCGCGGGCGCAGCGCGACCGCGTCAACAAGCAGGTGATGGCCGACCCGCGGCTTGCCAGCATGGACCCGAAGACGCTGCCGTTCGACGGCAAGCGGATGATCTGGGGCGGATTCAAGGGCATCGTCGAAATGTGATCGTCGCCGCGCCTCGGTCGCGAGGCGCGGCCGCCGCAGGGAGCGGACCCCATGAGAAGAACCTACACCGGCAGTTGCCACTGCGGCGCCGTCCGCTTCGAGGCGGATCTGGACCTGGAGCTGGGCACCAGCCGCTGCAACTGCTCGATCTGCGTGCGCGGGCGATTCTGGAAGGCGATCGTGCCCGACGAGGACTTCCGCCTGCTCGGCGGCGAAGACGCGCTCAGCGAGTACCGCTTCGGCAGCGGCGCGATCCGCCACCGCTTCTGCAGCCGCTGCGGGGTCAAGCCGTTCGGACGCGGCGAGATGCCCGAGCTCGGCGGCGTGTTCCACGCGGTCAACGTGGCCTGCCTCGAAGGCATCGACCCCCGCGAGCTGGACGCGCTGGCGGTGGAGCCGCAGGACGGACGCGAGGATCGCCAGGATCGTGCGCCCGCATTCACTTCGTACCTGTAGCTGGCGGCCTTGGCTGGCGGCGACCGGAGACGGGGCCGAAGCTCACGGCACGGCAGCAGCTGGCCGGCGATCAGGCCTGCGCGGCGCTGCGGGCGGCGCGTTCGAGCAGCAGCGCGCGCTCGCGCTCGTTGCCGGCCAGCCCCGCGGCGCGCTCGAACTCGTCCTTCGCTTCGGCGTGGCGGCCCAGCTTCGCCAGCAAGTCGCCGCGCACCCCGGGCAACAGGTGGTATTTCGCCAGGGCAGGCGCGTCCAGTAGCTGATCAGCCAGGTCCAGTCCGGCCTGCGGCCCGTAGGCCATCGCCAGCGCCACCGCGCGGTTGAGCTCCACCACCGGCGAAGGCGCCTGCGTCGACAGCGCGTCGTACAGCGCCACGATCCCGACCCAGTCGGTCTCCCCGGCGGTAGCCGCACGCGCGTGGCAGGCGGCGATCGCCGCCTGCAGCGCGTACGGGCCGCGCACCTCGCCCAGACGTTCGGCGCGTTCCAGCGCCTCCAGCCCGCGGCCGATCAGCAGCCGGTTCCACTTGCCGCGGTCCTGGTCGGGCAGCAGGATCGGGGTGCCGTCGGGCGCGGTGCGCGCGCCCAGGCGCGAGGCCTGCAGCTCCATCAGCGCCACCAGTCCGTGCACCTCGGCCTCGCGCGGCATCAGGCCGGCCAGTACCCGCCCCAGCCGCAGCGCGTCCTCGCACAGTCCGGGCCGGATCCAGTCCTCGCCGCTGCTGGCCGAGTAGCCCTCGTTGAAGACCAGGTAGATCACCCCCAGCACCGCGGCCAGCCGCGGCGCCAGCTCCTCGCGGCGCGGGATCTCGAACGGCACCTGCGCGGCGCCGAGGCTGCGCTTGGCACGGACGATGCGCTGCGCCACGGTGGGCTCGGGCAGCAGGAACGCGCGGGCGATCTCCGGCGTGGTCAGGCCGCCGAGCATGCGCAGGGTCAGCGCCACTTGCGCCTCGGTGGAGAGCACCGGATGGCAGGCGATGAAGATCAGCCGCAGCAGGTCGTCGCCGATCTCGTCGTCGAGCTCGGCGGTATGCCTGGCATCGGCGTCCTCGCGGTCGGACTCGAGCTCGTAGGCGAGCTGCTCGTGCTTGCGGTCGAGCAGCTTGGCGCGGCGCAGGCGGTCGATGGCGCGGTGCTTGGCGGTGGCCATCAGCCACGCGCCCGGGTTATCGGGCACCCCGGTCCGCGGCCAACGCTCGAGCGCCGCCACCAGCGCGTCCTGCGCCAGCTCCTCGGCCAGGTCGAGGTCGCGCACCATGCGCATCAGCCCGGCGATGAGCCGGGGCGACTCGATCCGCCAGACCGCGTCGATGGTCCTGTTGACGTCCGTGCTCATGGCGCCGGATCAGACCACCATGGGCGCGCCGCCGCAAGGGCCGTCGGTCCCGCCCGTCGTCAATCGCGGTCCGGGGCGCCGAGCGGGAACAGCGGCCGGTACGGACGCGCCTCGTCGACCGCGCGCGCGAACGAGGGCCGCGCCAGTAGCCGCTGCCGGTAGGCATGGACGTTGGCGAATCCTTCGGCGATGCGATGGGTCCAGTCGGCATAGAACAGGAACGGCGCGGCGCCACAGTCGGCCAGGCTGAAGGCGTCGCCCGCCGCCCAGGTGCGGCCCGCCATCCTGCGCTCGAGCCAAGCATAGGCGGTCTCGAGCATGGCGCGGGCGTCCTCGACGCCCTGGGCGTCGCGCCGGTCGGCCGGCCGCAGGCTGTCGAAGACGAGCTTCTGCTGGGGCGTGGAGACGTAGTTGTCGAAGAAGCGGTCGAGCATGCGCACCTCGAGCGCCGCGTGCGGGTCCTCCGGGATCAGGCGCACGCGGCCGGGATGCCGCAGCTGGAGGTGCTCGATGATGATGCTGGCCTCGACCACCATCGTGCCCTCGTCCATCAGCATCGGGAAGCGCTGCAGCGGCCACGCCGCCGCCAGTTCGCGCCAGGCGGGGCTGTCCGGCCCGTCGAGCATGCGCAGCTCGAAGGCGGTGTCGTTCTCGTACAGCGCCACCAGCACCTTCTGGCAGTAGGACGAGAACGGATGGGCGTAGAGCTGCAACGGCATGCGGGTCTCCTGTCGCGATGGGTGGTGGTGAAGGGGAGCGGACGCGCGGCGCGCGGCGCCCGGCTAGCGCCCGAAGGACGCCGCGAAGGGGTCGCCGCTCCAGGCGACCCGGTGCTTGCGGACCTCGGCGTGCAGCACCTCGGGCAGGTCCTGCGGCGGATCGGCCTGGCGGCGCCAGGCGGCCAGGCTGTGCTCGGAGTCCCAGCGCTCGATCAGGTTGACGCGCCCGGGATCGACAGTGTCGGCCGAGATCGAGAAGTCCAGGCACCCCGCCTGGCGCCGCGCGCGCGCCACCATCGGCGCGCATCCGGCCAGGTAGGCATGGCGCTGGCCCGGATGCAGGTAGAGCCGGCCCTCGACCACCACCTCGTCGGGCGCGGCGGCGGCGCCGTCCTGCGGATCACTCGCCGCAGCGGGAGATGCAGGCGCCGCCGGCCGCGGGCTGTCGCGCACGCGGGCGGGGAGCGGCTCGCCGCCGGCCTCGCGCACGGGCCGGATCTCGATCTCTCCGCCCGTGCCGTGCGGATCGGGGCAGCGCTTGATCCACTCGACCGCCTCCTCCAGGGTCCGCGCCTGCAGCAGCCAGAACCCCGCCACCAGGCCGTCTTCCGGGGCGAAGGGCCCATCGGTCACAGTCCGGCGCGCCTCGGCGAAGCGCACCCGCACGCCCCGAGCGCTCGGCTGCAGTCCCTCGGCGGCGAGCAGCACCCCGGCGCGGGCCAGTTCGGCGTTGAAGCGCTCCAGTTCGACCAGCAGGCGGCCGTCGGGCAGGGTCCCGGCCTCGCTGTCGGCATTCGCCCTGACCATCGCCATGAATCGCATGTCCGTCGCCCTCCCCGGCACGCGAGCGCCCCGTGGCGGACGCTCCTGCCTGGAAGACGAACCGGCGGCGGCGGATTCGACACCTCCGCGACCCGCGCGCGGATTCCGTGACCGCCGCCCGGGGGCGGCGACCGGCACGGGCGCGGCGACGGCCCGGATCTTCCGCTCAACCGCCGGCGGCGGTGGCCCCGGGGTGGAGGGTGTAGGTGCCGTGGATGGCGGCCTCGGCGAGCACGCGGCCCTGCATCGCCGCCAGCGCGTCGCCGGCGGTGAAGCGCGCCGGCAGCGCCAGGCTGTCGACGTCCAGCGCGAACAGGCGGAAGAAATAGCGGTGTACGCGCAGGTCGTTCGGCGGCGGGTACGGGCCGTCGTAGCCGAGGTAGTCGCCGCCCATGTCGGCATCGCCGGCGAACCAGCCGGTGTAGTCGTTCAGGCCCTGGCGCGCGCCCTCCGGCCCGGACGGCTCGGCCTTGCCGCCCTCGACCAGTCCGTCGCTGCAGCTGCCGGCGGCGATTTCGCGCAGCTGCGCGGGGATGTCCGTCATCGCCCAGTGCACGAAGTCCGCGCGCGGCTGATGCAGCGGGATCTCCACGCCCTGCTTGCCGGCCATCTCCGGGCGGGTCGGCGCGTCGGCGTCCACGCACAGCAGCGCGAACGAACGCGTGCCTGCGGGCACCTCGTCCCAGGCCAGGTGGGGGTTGCGGTTGCCGCCGAAGCCGTCGGGCGCGCCGAGGGCGAACTCGGCAGGAATCGGCGCGCGGTGCCGGAAACTGTCGCTGCGGATCTGCATCGCTGTCTGCCTCCTGGTATCGACGGCGCCCGCGTCGCGGGCGCTCAGGTTGCCTGGTAGCCCAACCGTACCGCCACCGGCGTGAGCGCGGCGAAGGGCGCCGCCAGCACGTCGGCGTAGGCCCGCCAGTGCCCGGCGGGGAAGCGGCGCGCGGCGAAAAACCCCGCCGGCGGCACCGGCAGCTTCAGCCCCAGCGCCTCGCCCAGGGGCCCGGCCATGGCCGGCGGATCGTTGATGGCCTCGTCGGTGCGCAGCAGCCGGTGCGCATGCGTCCCGCGCTCGTGCAGCACGGCGACGTGCTCGAGACCGCGCGCCAGCCATTCGGCCGCCTGCTGCGGCGAGCCCATCCGTACCGGCAGGGGCTCGCCGAAGGCGAGCCAGTTGAGCAGCATGTCGCGCGGATCGCGCAGCGCCAGCAGCACCCGCGCCTGCGGCACGTTGGGCGCGAATACGTCGAGCAGCGCGTTGTCCCACCACAGCAGCCAGTCGATGATCGCGCCATCGGCGATGCCGCGCGCGGGCAGCTGCGCGCGCCAGTCGCGGGCGATGTCGCCCGGATCCGCCTCGCCGCGCGCCAGCGCGGGAATGGTGGGGAGCTTCTGCAGCGGATCGTCCGGCGGCTGCGCGCCGTAGCGGTCGGCGCGGAACGCCGGCACGATCACATCGAGAAGCTGTCCCAGGCGTTCCACGCCTGCGCCGGGCAGCCCGGCCAGCAGGACCACCTCCGGCGCGCCGTCCGGCACCGCCGCGGCCGGCTGGCGCGGCGCCTCCGGTTCGCTCCACTCCAGCGGCGGGATCGTCCGTTCGCCGAGCTCGGCGTGCAGCGCCGTCCACAGGCGCACCGCCTCGTCCTGGTGGCCGGCGGCGTCGTTGGCCACCGCCAGCCAGCCGCGCACCAGCCGCTTCACGCGCTCGTCGCCCGGCAGCCGCTGCAGTTGCTCGGCGTGGCGCACGGCGGCCGGCGGATCGCGGCGCGCCAGCAGGTCGAGCAGCCGCGCCTCGGCTCCGAGGTGGCCCGGCTGCAGCTCCAGGATCCGCCGCGCGGCGTCCTCTGCGGCGCCGGCATCGTCGGGACCCAGCAGTGCGAGCTGCGCCTCCAGCGGCGCTACCGTGTCCGGCGCGGCCGCCAGCCAGCGCGCGACGACCGCGCGCTCGCGCTCCAGCGTCCCGCGCTCGACCGCGGCGCGCGCCTGCCACAGCTGCGGCAGCTGCGGCGAGGTCGCCAGCGCCGCGTCCAGGGCGTTGCGGGCCTCGTCGAGGTCGCCGCGCTGCTGCCAGGCGGCCATGATCAGGTTCAGGGTGTGCGGATCGGCGGGGTCGGCGGCCAGCGCCCGACGCAGCCATGGCAGGGCGCGGTCGGGCTGCTGCATCGCCAGTTCGAGCTTGCCGGCGAAGGCCATGTTCGCCGGGGCGGCGTCCTCGCCGAGCAGCGGCTGCAGCTCCGCGAGCGCCTCCTGGTGGCGGCCCTGGCGGTGGACGATCTCGGCGATCAGGCGCTGCTGCGGGGCACCGGCCATCCCGGCCGCGCGCATCCGCCGGAAGGTCTGTTCGGCGAAGGCCAGGTGCCCCTTGGCCATATAGGCGAAGCCGAGCGCGTTGAGCAGCTGCGGCGCCTCGCCGCCGCGCGCCTGCGCGGCCATCAGTACCGACAGCGCGCGGTCCGGATCGCCGCGGCGCAGCGCCACCATGCCGGTCACCGCGGCCAGCGCCGGATGGTCGGGCGCGATCCGCTCGGCGGCGCGGGCGTGGCGCTCGGCCTCGTCGACGTCGCCGCCGACGATCGCCAGTTCCGCCTGCACGAGATAGGCGCCGAGGCTGTTGGGATCGAGCTCGACGGTACGCGCCAGGTCCTGCCGGGCGCGGTCGAACTGGCGTGCATCGATCAGGAAGCTTGCGCGCTGGAAGTGCAGCGTCGGATCGGTCGGCGCCAGGGCGATGGCGCGGTCGATGCTGGCGAGCGCCGCCTCGGTGTCGCCGGAGGCGCGCTGCGCCATCGCCCGCAGGTGATGGGCGCGGGCGTCGTTGTCGTCGGCCTCGATCGCGGCGTCGGCGGCGGCCAATGCCGAAGCGAGGTCGCCGCGGCCCAGGGCTTCTAGGATCTGCTCGTGCATCGGTACGGATATCCGGGACTGCCGCCCGAGGCGGGCGCGGCCGGCCATTGTAGCGGCTGCACCGCGGCAGCCCGGCAAACCCGGGCCTGGGGACGCTTCCGGAACGGGCCCTAGGCGCCGCCGAGGCGCTCGGCCACCCAGCGCTCGGCGTAGCCCTCCAGGCGCGCGTTCTCCAGGAACCCGCAGTGCCCGCCCCAGGGCGCGATCTCCACCCTCGCCGTCGCCGGCAGCCGCAGCGCGCGAAAGCCGTCGACCGGGATCACCGGGTCGTCGGTGCTGGTGAGGATGTCGGCCGCCACCTGCAGCGCCGCCAGGCGTTCGCCGGCGATGGAATAGCCGTCGAAGTACGCCTCCAGCGAACCGAAGTCCGTATGCCGCAGCACCAGCCACTCGGTCAGCGCGCGCATGCCCAGGCGCAGGGTGGCATCGTCGAAGTCGTGCAGCTGCGGGAACAGCGCGCGCTTGCGCTGCAGCGAGCCGCGCCACTTGCGCTCGAAGTAGCGCAGGTACAGCGGCATGCCCTGCTCCATCTGCGCCAGGGTCAGCGCGGGATCGAGCACAGGGCAGACCGCCGCCACCCGCGCCAGCGGCAGCCCGGCGGCGGGCGCGCGCAGCGCCAGGCGCAGGGCGAAGTTGCCGCCGAGCGAGTAGCCCGCCGCGAGCAGCGGCCGCGCCGGGAACCGCTCGGCGACATCCAGCGCCGCATGCACCACCTCGTCCAGGCGGTTGGAGTGGAACAGGTCCGGATTGAGATGGTGGGTGGGGCCGTGGTCGCGGAAGTTGAGCCGGAACACCTCGAAGCCGCGGCGCAGCAGCTGGGCGGCGGTCAGGCGCATGTAGCTGGAATCGCTGCTGCCCTCCCAGCCGTGCAGCAGCAGCGCCAGTCCACGCGCGGGCCGCCCCGGCACCGCGCTGTGCAGGCCGTGCAGGCGCACCCCGTCGCCGGCGTCGATCAGGTGCTCGAAGGTCTCCGCGCCGGTGGCGGCCAGCGCCAGCGCGCCGCGCCGGCGTCGCCAGGGACTGCTGCCCAGCGCCGACTGCACGTGGGCGTTGCGCAGCCACGGCGGCGGACGGTAGCCGCTGGCGGCCGGCGCAGGCGGTTGCGCAACGATGTCTGCGTCGTGCACGGGCGGTTGCGATGCCCGGCCGCGCTTCATGGCGCGGACGGCCCGGGATCGCCGTCCATGGCCGCGACGATGCGCTGGCGCGCCACCTCGGCGATGCGGCGCCGGCCATCGGCATCGCCCGGGGAGATCGGCGCCAGGAACGCCACCTCCGCGCTTCTGGCCGGCTCGCCGAGCAAGCGCACGAAGTTGCCGAGGAAGCTCTCGCCGCCGCGGAAGGCCACCAGGGTCTGGGCCGAGGCGCGCTCGCCGTAGCGCAGCGCCACCGGCTGCACCGCCACCCCGGCCTCCACCGCAGCCAGGAAGATCCGCGCATGGAACGGTCCCACCGCGCGGCCGTCGCGGGTGCGCCCTTCCGGGAACACGCCCACCGAGCGCCCGCCGCGCAGCCGCGCCAGCATCTCGTGCAGCACCCCGCCCAGCGATTCCTGGCTGCCGCGCTGGTGGTAGATGGTCTCGCCGCGACTGGCCAGCCAGCCCACCAGCGGCCAGCGGCTGATCTCCTTCTTGGCCACGAAACCCATCATCCGCTGGCTGTGCAGGGCGACGATGTCGACCCAGCTGACGTGGTTGGCCACGAACAGCGCGGCGGCGGGGACCGGGGTGCCGCTGCGGCGCAGACGGAAGCCGAACACCCGCATCAGCCCGGCCGACCACGCGCGGATCATGCGATGGTCCAGCCGCTCGCCGCTGGCCAGGCGCAGGCCGCCGGTGAGCGGGTTGAGCGCCAGCAGCAGCAGCGGCAGATCCACCAGCATGTGCCAGAGCAGCATCGGCACGCGGTAGCCGTAGCGCGCCGCGCGCGCCAGGGGGGAACTGCCGTAGCCGGGAGCGGCGGCGTCCGGGGAGGTCGGGGATCGATTCATGCGGGACGAGCGGCCAGGTCGGCGGCACCGCGGCGGCAGCCGCGGCGGAACCGCTGATTATGCGACAGCGGCCGTCCCGCGGCCGCCCGGGCCGGCGATCGCGCGGCCATTCACCCGCGATGCGGCGCGTCGCGGCGCGGCGGGCGCGCGATCACCGCCACGGTCAGGCGCGAAATGCAGACCAGGCGTCCGGTCGCGTCCTCGATGCGAATTTCCCAGACCTGGGTGCTGCGGCCGATGTGGAGCGCGCGTGCGGTGCCGGTCACGCTGCCCTCGCGGACGCCGCGCAGGTGGTTGGCGTTGATCTCGATGCCGACGCAGCCCTGACCCTCGTCCACCGACAGCATCGCGGCGGTACTGCCCAGGGTCTCGGCGAGCAGCACCGAGGCGCCGCCGTGGAGCAGCCCGTAGGGCTGGTGGGTGCGGGCGTCGACCGGCATGGTCGCGCGCAGGAATTCGGGGCCGAGTTCGGTGAAGACGATGCCCAGCAGCTCCATCGCGGTCTCGCGCGAGAGCGCGTTGAGCGAGTCGAGGCTCGCGCTGCGGCGGAATGGCGAGGCGCTGCCGGCGGGTGTGCTCTGGTCCATGGCGCGCACGATAGCCGAGCCCGTCCCCGGGCCGCCATGCGGAACGGCGGCGCGTGTCGGGGCGCCGCGGCCGCGGTCAGGCGCAGCGGAAGCGCGGCGCGGGACTGCGGTCGAGATGGTCGAGGCAGTGGCGATCGCGGGCGTAGCCGCTGCTGCTGCCGTAGCCGACACCGAAGTCGCGCGGGCGGTACTCGCGGCGGCCGCCGGCCGGCTGCGGTGCCGAGGCGCCGCCGTGCTGCGGGGTAGGAACCGGGGTCTGGAAGTGGACGTGGATGTTCATGGGGGGACTCGGGGGAAAGCCGGTGGGGAGGGCCGCGGGAATCACGCCACCCGGAAGCGGGCGGCCAGGGAGGCGGCGGCGTAGCTGCGGGGGGAGGCGTAGCCACTGCTGCGGCCGTAGCCGGTGCCGGCGGAACGGGCCTGGGGCTGGCGGGCGGAGTGCGGGCGGCTGGACGACTGGACGGCGAGGGCGTTCATGGTGGTCTCCGGGGTAATGACGGGCGGTGGATCAGGCGAAGCGGAAGCGCGGCGACAGCGAGGCGCTGGCATAGCGGCGGGCGTTGGCGTAGCCGCTGCTGCTGCCGTAGCCGACGCCGAAGTCGCGCACGCGGGGTTCGGGACGGGCCGGGGCCTGGACGGCGCGGGCGACGTTGCGGTACTCGTTGCGGGTGGCGGTGCTGGCGTTCATGGGTCACTCCTCTGGGGTAATAGTGCTGCGGTGTGCTGGTAGACTACAACACCACGCAAAAACGGCATGTGCCGGAAGTCACCCCATCGACGACCCCAATCCAAGTGATTGATTTATTTGAATTCTGCGGCGGCACCCGCCGACGAACGGTCTACAGGATCGGCGCCAGGCCGGCCCCGAACGCGGTGAAGATCCGCGTCAGCACGCTCTTGATCCCGAGGTTGACCTCGGGAAAGTCCCCCACCGGCCGGTGGCATTCGCGAAAGCCCGGGTGGTCCGGCGGCAACGGCGCCGGGCACCCCGGCCCGGGCGCGAACTCGTAGCTGGTGGCGTAGCGGGTGGGCCACAGGTCGAACACCGGCAGGTGCTCGGAGACCTTGGCCAGCGAGTACTCCAGTCCCGAGAACACCGGCGGCTTGTCGCGCCGCGCGATCACCCAGGAGTTGGCCGGCGCGATGTCGCGGCGGATGCTGGCGGCCAGCGCGCGGGCGAACGCCGGATCCTCGATCACCAGCGCGCTCTCGGTGTTGAGGTTGTCGCCGCGCGGGTCGAAGTTGTGGGTGCCCACCACCCCCACGCGCTCGTCGACCACCAGGGACTTGGAGTGCAGGCCGATGCGCACGCCGGCGCGCTGCAGCGGGACCCGCCTGTTCACGCCGATGCCGGCATAGCGCAGCGCCGAGTATTCGCGTTCGAGCGGCATGCGCTCGGACTGACGCGCGGCCCGGGCCTCGGGTCGGCCCCGCTGCCCGGCGCCGGAGCCGCTCGGATGCATGTGCACCTCGGTTGGAACGGAGCCCCGGTAGCCGTCGTCGCGGGTGCGGATGTCGACGGTGCCGTCCGGGTTCCACTGCACGCCCACCGCGCCGGTGGCGTCCAGGTCGATCGGCGCGTCCTCCGGGAACGGCTTGTATTCGTAGATGTTGAAGCCGAAGTCGCGCAGGTAGCGGCGTTTGTACTTGTACGAGAGGGCATAGGTGATGAAGGAATCGGTAGCCGCCAGGCTATTGGTCGAGATCACCACGCGCGGACCATCCGGGCGCGCGTGCAGCGCCTCGAACATCTCCTGCGCCGGCCGCGACAGCACCAGGTACGGGGTCTGCAGCAGCACCTCGTCGGCGGCCGATTCGATCAGCTCGCGCATGTGCACGGTCGAGGGCGCGATCTCCTCGTAGCTGCCGCCGTCCTTGTCCGGCGGATCGGCCACGTAGGCGGCGGCGCCGACCGGCAGCGCCGCCTGCACGAGACGCTCGTGCACCAGCAGCGGGTCGTCGGCATCGCGCGAGATCGCCTCCACCCGCGCAGGCACCGCATAGGGCGCGTGCGGCATCTCCGGCACGCCGCCGCGCAGCAGCCGCCGCGCGACGTCGCCGAGCGCGGCCACCGGCACGCTGCGGCGCGCGTGCCAGAACGCCTCGAAGTTCTCCTCCATCTCGCCGGCGACCGGGCCGGCGACGAGGATGTCGCGGTCGCGGAAGTTGTACTCGTCGTCCCAGTCGTAGTAGCGGTCCTGGTAGTTGCGTCCGCCGGTGATCCCGACCATGCCGTCGACCAGCAGCACCTTGTTGTGCATCCGCCGGTTGAGCTGGCGCCAGCAGCAGGCCGCCGCCAGCAGGTACTGGGGGTAGCTGATCCGCGCACGACCCAGCACCGGGTTGTAGACGCGCAATTCGAAGTTGGCGTGCGCCGCCGCCAGCGCCGCGAGGGTGTCGACGTGGCGCAGCGCCGCCAACTGGTCGACCAGCACGCGCACGCGCACGCCGCGACGGGCCGCGCCGAGCAGCTCGTCGAGGGTGAGGTGGCCGGCGTCGTCCTCGTCGAAGATGTAGGTCTGCAGGTCGATGCTGCGCTGCGCGCTGCGGATCAGGTCGAGGCGCGAAATCAGCGCGTCCTGGCCGTAGTCGAGCAGCAGCGCGTAGTGCCGCGGCGCCCCCGGTGCGCTCTCGGCGAATGCGCGCGCACCGAGCTGGCGCAGCGGCGACGGCCTGGCGCAGGCGGTCGACGGCCGGTCGCAGTCCACCGCCGTCTCGCGCGCCTGCGCGACGATGTGGGTGGCCTGGTCGCGCTGCAGCGGCGACAGCCCGGCGCAGCCGGCCGCCGACAGCGCCAGCAGTCCCGCCAGCAGCATCCGCGGCGCGCGCTTCATGGCGTTGGCGCCCCGCGCAGCGAGAGATCGAACTGCACCCGTTCCGACAGCGCGAAAGCCCAGCGGTCCATGGCGTAGTCGGCGCGGCGCACGCTGCCGGTGACCAGCACCGGGCAATCGACCATCGGCCGCGCGCAGGCGGCCGGCGCGATCTCGAACAGTTCGCGGCGCTGCACCCCGCGGATGTCGAGCACGCCCGCCAGCGCGCCGCCCTCGCGCACCAGGTCGGGGGCGAAGGCTTCCGAGACGAACACGACCTCGGGATGGCGCTCGGCGTCGAAGAAGCCCTCGCCGCGGGTCAGCCGCGAGTAGCGCGGATGGCCGACGATCTCCACCGAGCGCGCCGACAGCCGCAGGTGCACCTGCCTGCGGCCGTCGGCCAGCAGCCGGACCTCGCCCGACAGCTCGGGAAAACGGCCCTCCAGCGCGGCGCCCCAGCGCGTACGCAGGGAAAAACCGGCCACGGAAGCCTCGGCGTCGACGACGATGTCGCCCGCCCCCGCCGACAGCGCCGGGGGCATGCACAACAGGGCGATCAGCAGCGCCGCATGGCGCTTCACGGCCACCAGAACGCGGACAGGGTGGCCGCGCCCGGCTCGATCGGCGCCTCGGCCCCGAACTCCAGCACCGCGATGCCAGCCGGCGGCATGCCGCGGTAGTCGCCGGACTGGCCGCTGTGCATCAGCGCGGCCAGCCGCTCCAGGCCCGGGTTGTGGCCGACCAGCAGCAGGCGGTCGAGCTCGCGATGGGCGTCGACCAGGGCCGCCAGGGTGCCTGCGGAGGCCTCGTAGACCGCCGGCTCGAGGCGCTGGTCGACATAGCCCAGGGTGGCGAGGACGATCTCCAGCGTCTCGCGGGTACGCCGCGCCGGCGAGCACAGCACGCAGTCGGGGATCAGCCGCTGCTGCTGCAGCCAGCGCGCCGCGGCCTCGGCCTCGGCGTGGCCGTCGGCAGAGAGCGGACGGTCGAGGTCGGCCTCGCCGGGCACGGCCGGATCGGCATGGGCGTGACGCAGCAGGATCAGTTCGCGCATGGGTCTGGGCCGGGGATGGGGAGTCGAGAATAGGGAATCGAGGATGAATCCGCTGCCCACACCGCCGGCAGCGGCGGCGGACCTGCGCTGTCATCCATGCCCCGTTCCCGGCGTCCCGCTATCGCCGCAGCCAGCGCAGCAGCGGCTGCCAGTCGGCCTGGTGCTCGCGCACCTGCTGCGACTGGTAGTCGAACAGGCTCTTGCCCAGCCCCACCAGCACCACGTAGGCCTGGCTGTCGCGCAGCTGCGCCACCACCGGGTAGGGCCACTGGGCGAGCAACTCGAGGGCCTGCTGCGAGGCGTTGGTCCAGGGCCTGAGCCGGTTGCCGACCAGGCCGACCTTGAGCTCGCCGCGGCGCACCCGCGGATGCTTGGCCAGGGCGTTGAGGAACGGCACGGTGGCTTCGATGTCCAGCGCCGAAGGCAGTACCGGCACCACCACCGCGTCGGCATGCTCCAGCCAGGCGTCGAGGTCGTCGCGCATCGCCCCGGCCGGAGCGTCGATGACCACCCGTTCGGCATCCGCCGGCAGCGCGCGCCAGACGCTGCGCTGGCGGCGGCTGCCCTCGATCGGCAGCACCGCGCTTTCCATCCCGGCGCGTCGCTCGGCCCAGCGAGTCGAGGAGCCTTGCGGGTCGGCGTCGACGAGCGCTGTGCTGTGGCCGGCCAACGCCGACTGCGCGGCGATATGGGTGGCGATCGTGGTCTTGCCGACCCCGCCCTTGGAACTGGCCACCAGGACAGTCTTCATCCGCACCCTCCGATCCGACAGGTTCCCGCGAGGGTACACCGCCGCGCGCCCCGTCGCGAGCGGGCCTCTGCTATCTTCACGCCCCGTCTCCCGCCCCCGTGCCGCATGAGCGAACTGCAGGACCTGGCCGCGCTGATCCGCGCCGACACCCCGCTGATCGTGGTCGAGACCCCCGACGAGCCGCGGGTGGTGGAGCAATTCCGCCAGACCCTGACCCACGTGTGGCGGGCGATGTACCGCTGGACCATCACCGAGGGCCTGCGCCGGATCGACCTGGACCGCGAGGACCCGGCCGAGGACGCTGCCGACATCGGCACCACCCTGCGCGCGATCCGCGGCGCCGACCAGCGCGGCGTCTACCTGCTGCTCGATTTCCACCCCTACCTGGAATACGCCGGCAGCCAGCGCCAGTTGCGCGACCTGCTGCAGCGCCGCGACTGCCTGCCGCACGTGATCGTGCTGGTCGGGCACAAGGTGGAGCTGCCGGCCGAACTGGAGGCGCTGGCGGTGCGCCATACCCCGCGCCTGCCCGACGCCCGGCTGCTGCAGAAGATGGTGCACGAAGAGGCGGCTGCCTATACCGCAGAACACGACGGCCGGCGGGTGGAGCAGGACGACGCCACGGTGCGCCAGATCGTGCGCAACCTGCAGGGCCTGAGCCTGACCGACGCCCGCCGCATCGCCCGCCAGCTGATCTTCGCCGACGGCGTGCTCGGTCCGGACGACCTGCCGCAACTGACCAGGCTCAAGTTCGAACTGCTCAATCGCAGCGGCCACCTGCACTACGAATACGACACCGCGCGCTTCGCCGACGTGGCCGGGGCGCGGCGGCTGAAGCGCTGGGTCGAGCAGCGCCGCAAGGTCTTCGTCGAGGGCGAGGCGCCTCCCGGCCTCGACCCGCCCAAGGGAGTGCTGCTGCTCGGCGTGCAGGGCTGCGGCAAATCGCTGCTGGCCAAGGCGGTGGCGGGGGGCTTCGGCGTGCCGCTGGTGCGGCTGGACTTCGGCACCCTGTACGCCAAGTACCACGGCGAGACCGAATCCAATCTGCGCGCTGCGCTGGCCTCGACCGAGCAACTGGCGCCCTGCGTGCTGTGGATCGACGAGATCGAGAAGGGCCTGGCCTCGGGCGGGCCCGACGGCGACGGCGGGGTCTCGCGGCGCGTGCTCGGTTACCTGTTGACCTGGATGGCCGAGCGCAGGTCCAACGTGTTCCTGGTGGCCACCGCCAACCAGGTGCAGGAGCTGCCGGCCGAGCTGCTGCGCAAGGGCCGCTTCGACGAGATCTTCTTCGTCGACCTGCCCGACGCCGAGACTCGCCGCCAGGTGTTCTCCCTGCACCTGACCGCTCGCGATCTCGATCCGGCAGGCTTCGATCTGGATGCCCTGGCGCAGGCCGCGGAGGGCTTCTCGGGCGCCGAGATCGAGCAGGCGATCGTCGCCGGCCTCTACGCGGCCCACGCCGCCGGCACCCCGCTCAACGACTTCATGCTGCGCAGCGAACTGAAGCAGACCCGGCCGCTGTCGGTGGTGATGCGCGAGCAGGTCGCGGCCCTGCGCGCCTGGGCGGCGGAGCGCACCGTACCGGCGGACTGATCCGTCCGCCGGTCGGTCCTTGGCCCGGCACCCGCCCGGCGCCGCGGCCCGGTGCCGAGCAGGCACCGCGACATCCGGCCCGAAACCGCGTCTAGCGGTTCTCGGTCAGGGTCAGGGTGTAGCTGCCGGACTCGCGGATGTGGCCGACGTAGATCTCGTAGCTGCCCGGCATGAACACCGCGCTGATCTCCGGGTCGAGCGCGCCGTGGCTGTCGTCGTCGCACCAGGTGCGGCCCTGGCCGACCACCACCAGGCTGGCGTCGGTGGTGCTCTCGACGAACATGCGCAGCGCCACCTTCGAGGTGATCTCGAGGCGATGGTCCGGGGTGGTGTCGATCATGCCCTCGCACTGCGCGCCATAGGTGCCTGCGCTGCGGGGGCCGCCGGTGCTGCCGGTGGCGGTCTGCGGGTCCGGCGTGAAGCCGGCGCCGAGGCGGAAGTCGCGGTACAGGCCGCCGCCCGCCGCCTGCGCCGAGCCGCCGACCGCCTCGCTGAGGGTGAGGGTGTAGCTGCCGGCGGTGCCGAGGTGGCCGACGTAGACCTCGTAGCGCCCCGGTGTCAGGCGCGCGGTCAGCCGCGCGTCGAGCAGACCGCCGCTGTCGTCGTCGCAGAAGGTGCCGGCCGGCCCGGTCAGGACCAGCGTGGAGTCGGTGGTGCTGTCGACCGCCAGCTGCAGGTCGAGGGCGCTGGTCACGTCGATCACGTGGTCCGGCGTGGTGTCGATCATGCCGCTGCACTGGCTGCCGTAGCGGCTGGCCTGGACGTTGCCGCCGGTCAGCCCGGTGGCGGTCTGCGGATCGGGCGTGAAGCCGGCACCGAGCGTGAACCCGGCGTAGTCCTGGGCCTGGCCGGCAGCGGCAAGGCAGAGCATGGCCGCGGCCGCGAGGCCGCAGGAAAGATGGCGCTTCATGGTGGTCCCCCTGTATGCCCGCGGCCCGTCGTCCCCCGGACACAGGTCCGGTCGCGGCCGCGCGGCGGATCCTAGTATCGCGCGCAGCCGGGCCGCCGCGCCAGCGCGACGAAAGGCGCATTCGCGCCGGGTCGTCTCAGCCGCCGCGCGGCGGCTGCCAGCCCGCTGGCGGCTGCAGCGGGATCCCCGCTTCGGTGAGCAGGCGCTCGACCAGCGCGGGCTCGCCGGTGATCGCCGGATCGGCCAGCAGCCGGACCAGGTCCTCGAGGCCGCCAGCCTCGGCGGCCACGCTCAGCCGGCCCCATTCCAGCATCTGCCAGTCGAAGCGGCGCCGTGCCTCGCGCGCGGCGCGCTGGGCGTCGGCGTCAGCGGCGAGGTCCTCGGCCATGCCCAGCCCCACCATCCGCAGCAGCATCATGTCCGCGCCAGCCAGCAGGCGCGCGGCGCTGCGGCAGGCGGCGCCGCGCTCGGACACGGGGCCCGCCGCGATCGCCTCGCGGCAGGCCTCGGATAGCGGCTGCAGCGCCGGGAGGGTCCGGGCGACCAGCAGGCTCATCCCCATCGCCGCCGCGTACCCCTGGCTGGTGGCGGGCGCATCCGGAACCCCGATCAGCAGCGCCGCCTGTTCCGGCGCGGGCGGGTGCCTGTCCAGGGCTGCGACGATCGCGCGCAGCTGAGCGAAGAAGTGGCCGTTGAAGCCGCGCGTGGTGCGGGCAGCTCCGAGCGACGCGTCCACGCCCGCACCGTCGTCGAGCAGCCAGGGCGCAAGGTTGCCGGGCTCGAGCTGGCGCCAACGCGCCAGCGCGCGGCCGCGGACGGCCTCATCGGCACCGGCACCGGCCGCGATCAGGTTGAGTGCGACCACGTCCGTGCCGGCCCGCGCGAATGCCGTCTCGCGCCAGATGCGCGTCTGCGGATCCGCCGCGACGGGAGCGTCGCCCTCGCCTTGCCGGACCACGTCGCGCAGCAGCGCGGCCAGCGCCAGGTCACGCGGCCCGCCGTCGTCGGCCAGCCGCGCGACCAGTCCCTGCAGCCAGGCGCGGTGCGCGGCGGCGGCCGCGTCCTCCTGCGCGGACACCGGGCACGCCAGGGCCAGCAGCAGGAACGCTGCCAGCCACTTCATCGCCGCGCTGCGCGGGCGTCGCTCAGTACCCCCCTGCATGGCCGTCCTTCCGCGATTCGCTGGCGCCGATCCAGCCGCCGTGGGGGTTGGCCATGATCGCCTGATAGCCGCCGTAGGGACCGTGGGCGAAACGCACGCTGTGGCCCTTGCCCATCAGTGCGCGCACCGTCTCGTAGGGGAAGCCGCTCTCCAGGTCGACCTCGCCGCCGTCGCTCATCGCCAGCGCCTGCCCGGCCGGGTCGGTGCTGCCGTCGTGCTGGATGCGCGGCGCGTCGCCGGCTTCCTGCAGGTTCATGCCGAAATCGATCAGGTTGAGCAGGATCTGCACGTGGCCCTGCGGCTGCATCGCCCCGCCCATCACGCCGTAGGACAGCCACGGCTCGCCCTCCTTGGTCACGAACGCCGGGATGATGGTATGGAACGGGCGCTTGCCCGGCGCGTAGCCGTTGGGATGGTCCTCGCGCAGCACGAACTGCTCTCCGCGGTCCTGGAAGATGAAGCCCAGCCCCGGCGGCGCCATGCCGCTGCCCATGCCGCGATAGTTCGACTGGATCAGCGAGACCATCATGCCGTCGGCGTCGGCGGTGGTCAGATAGATGGTGTCGCCCTCGTCGAGCTGGCGCGGCGTGCCGGGCTGGGCCTCGCGCAGGGCGCGGTCCATCGAGATCAGTTCGCCGCGTTCGGCCGCGTACTCCTTGGAGATCAGCCGCGCCACCGGCGCCGGGTGGAAATCCGGGTCGGCGTACCAGCGCGCGCGATCGGCGAAGGCGAGCTTCTTGGCCTCGACGAACAGATGCACGTGCTCGGGGCTGCCGAAGCCGTAGCCGGCCAGGTCGTAGGGCTCGAGCAGGTTGAGGATCTGCAGCGCGGCGATGCCCTGCCCGTTCGGCGGCAGCTCCCAGACGTCGTAGCCGCGGTAGTTGGTCGACACCGGCTCCACCCACTCGCCCTGGTGCGCGGCCAGGTCCTCGTAGGACAGGAACCCGTCGTTGGCCTTGAAATACGCGTCGATGGTGCGGGCGATGTCGCCCTTGTAGAACGCATCGCGGCCGCCCTCGGCGATCATCGAGAGGGTGTTGGCGAGGTTCGGATTCTTCCAGGTCTCGCCGGTGCGCGGCGCGCGGCCGTCGATGGTGAACTGCTCGGCGAAGCCGGGCCATTTCGACAGCACCGGCACGCTGCGGTTCCAGTAGTAGGCGATCGTCTCGTGCACCGGATGGCCCTCGCGCGCATAGCGGATCGCCGGCGCCAGGTTGTCGGCCATCGCGCGCCGGCCGAAGCGTTCGTGCAGGGCGAACCAGGCGTCGACCGTGCCCGGCACCGTCACCGGCAGCGGGCCGTGCGGCGGCACGTCCTCGAGACCGCGGCGCCGGAATTCGGCCAGGGTGAGCGCACGCGGCGAGCGCCCGGAGCCGTTGTAGCCGTGCAGCCGGCGCGTCTTCGGGTCCCAGACGATCGCGAACAGGTCGCCGCCGATGCCGTTGCCGGTCGGCTCCATCAGCCCGAGCGCGGCGTTGGCGGCGATCGCCGCGTCCATCGCCGAGCCGCCTCCGCGCATCACTTCGAGCGCGATCTGGGTGGCCAGCGGATGCGAGGTGGCCGCCATGGCGTGCGGGGCGTAGACCTCGCTGCGGGTGGCGAACGGCGCGCCGGTGATGCGGTCGGCAGCCGACAGCGGCAGTGCGGCGGCGCAGCACAACGCCAGGACGGCGGCGGCGCGCAGGAGCGGGCGGGGCGGCAACGGGCTCACGGCGTTCTCGCAGGGTGGATCCGGCCTACACGATACCGCGCCCGCTCCTCCCTGCCTCGGGTCGCCCCTAGCTGGGCGCGCGGTCGGCGCGGCGCTAGGGTCGGATGCATCCGCATGGAGGGGCGTGGCATGAGCCTGAACATCGAGTCCTCGCAGGTCGCGCAGCAGCCGTTGCGCAACGCCCAGTCCGAGGCCGCCGGCCCGATGCAGCAGCCGTTGCCGCAGGTGCCGACCGGCAGCTACCGCCTCGAGCCCACCTACCACCCGCAGCTGGCGGCGCTGTTCCCGCAGCAGGCGGCCAACGCCTCCTTCGACGCCCAGGTCCGCGGCCAGGCGCCGCAGGCGATCGACCTGCAGATGATGGAGCTGGCGGCGGCGGTCTACGACCCTTCGGTGCAGTCGGTCGGCGACTGGAGCCGACTGGACGACGCCCAGCTGCTGGCGGCCGGTATCGACCCCGCCTCGCTGGAGAATCCCGAGACCGGATTCCGCGCCGGCATCTACACCGACGGCGAGGGCAACCACGTGCTGGCGTTCGCCGGCTCCAACGAGTTCCAGGACTGGACCGGCGCCAACCTGCGCCAGGGTCTTGGCTGGCAGGCCGAGCAGTACGACGAGGCCATACAGCTGGCGCAGCTGGCTGCCGGCGCGTTCGGCGACAGCCTCGCCATCACCGGCCACTCGCTGGGTGGCGGACTGGCGGCCACCGCCTCGCTCGCCACCGGCAATGCCGCGGTCACCTTCAACGCCTCCGGCGTGCACGACGCCACCATGCGCAACCTCGGTCTCGATCCCGGCGCCGCCAGGGCCGGCGCCGAGGCCGGGCAGATCCGCCGCTACAACGTCGACGGCGAAGCGCTGACCAAGGCGCAGCAGGACATCTGGGTGGTCAACGGCATTCCCGATGCGCCCGGGCACGAGATCGTGCTGGACGATCCCGCGCCGCTGACCGGCTGGAGCCGCTTCAACCCGATCGCCATCGTCCAGCATGCCGGCGAGCTGCATTCGCAGGATTCGGTGCTCGACGCCCTGCGCGCCCAGCGCCCCTGGGAGAACTGACTGCCGCCGTGGCGCAGCGCCCGGGTGTGTGAGAATCGGCCGATGCGCGCCGCACTGCTGACGATCCTGCTGATGCTGTCCGGCGCCGCCTGCAGCGGAGACGCCATGGACGCCAAGCAAGCCTTTCCCGAAGACCCGACCGCCGCGGCGCTGGCCGAGGCCGCCGCCGCCGGCGATGCTGCGCGCGTCGGCGACCTGGTGCGGCAGGGCGCCGACCCCGACGCGCAGGGCGAGAGCAAGGTCAATCTGCTGCAGCTGGCGATGCTGGCGCAGAGCAAGACCGGCCTGCGCGCCCTCCTCGAGGCCGGGGCCGATCCCAACCGTCCGGGGCTGGGCGGCAGCACCGCGGTGCACGGCGCCGCCATCGCCGACGACCCGGAGTACCTGGAGATCGTGCTCGCGCACGGCGGCGACCCCGACGCCCGCCACGGCGAAACCGGCGCCACGCCGCTCGCCGGCGCGACCGGGCCGCGCACCGATGCGCAGTTCCGGCACCTGCTGGAGGCGGGCGCCGACCCCGGCGCGGCCGACCGCACCGGCAACACCCCGCTGCACCGCGCGGCAATGCTCAATGCCGGCAGCCAGGTGCTGGCTCTGCTCGAGGCGGGTGCCGACCCCGGCGCCAAGAACGCCCAGGACGCCACCTTCCAGGCGTATTTGTTCAAGACCCCGGCCGACCGCCTGACCGCCGAGGCGCGCGGCGGCCGCGAGGCGGTGCTGACGTGGCTGCGCGCGCACGACGTCCCGCTGGAGGCAGGCGCGGGCGACTGATCGGGCGGCGAAAGGCGTCGCGCCGACAGCCACCGCCCAGCGCCGTAGGAGCGTGTCGTGCGCGCGAAAGCGGCGCGGTCGCCGAAGCCGGAATCACCGCCAGCCCGGCCGGAGCCGCCCGCGGCCTTCGCGGCCATGGGCCGCTCCTGCGGGAAAGCGCGCCGCCCCGCCCCGCGTAGGAGCGTGCCATGCACGCGAAGACCGGCGCGGCCACCACGCCCGCGATCGCCGCCAAGCACCCGGCGCTGCCCGGGCGCTCGGCCACGGGCCGCACCCGCGCGCAGGGCGGCGGACTCGGGTCAGCCCTAGCTGGCAGCGGCGTCCGCGCTGCCCTAGCGTGGGCAGCGACACGGGTGACGCCCGACCGGAGCAGGGACATGTCCGTCCAGTTCGACAATGCGGTTTCGCTGGCGCAGCAGCACAACCTGCCGCCGCCGCCCAACCCCGAGACCAATCCCGCCGGCTACAACCAGTGGCTGCAGGAAGCCGCGCCCTACGTCGCCGAGCCCGCCTACCATCCGCAGTTCGGCAGCCTGATGGCGGCCAACGGCGACGCCTCCCCGGTCCCCGCCGGCTCGTTCGCCGAGCAGGCCCGCGGCCAGGAGCCGCAGGCCGTGCTCGACATGGACCTGGCGCTGCTCTCGGAGGACGTCTACAACGCCGAAGGCGCCACCGCCATCGGCGCCGGCAGCTGGACCCGGGTCGAAGACCTGCCGCCCGGCATCTCCACGCCCCTGTCCAGCGACGCCAGCGGCTTCCAGGCCGCCATCTACACCGACGGCAACGGCCGCTACGTGCTCGCCTTCGCCGGCACCGATCCGGCCAGCGGCAGCGACTGGCTGACCAATGCCGGCCAGGGCCTGGGCTTCGACACCGCGCAGTACCGCGACGCCATGGCGCTCGCCCACGAAGCGCGCGCCGAGTGGGGCGATGGCCTGGTGATCACCGGACATTCGCTCGGCGGTGGACTGGCCTCGGCCGCGTCGCTGGCCACCGGCAATCCGGCGGTGACCTTCAACGCCGCCGGGCTCAGCGACGAATCGCTGCGCAGTCTCGGCTTCACCCCCAACGGCGCGCGCGAGGTCGCCGCCGACGGTCAGGTGCGGCGCTACAACGTCGAGAACGACATCCTGACCGGAGTGCAGCAGAACGGCATGCCGCTGCCGAATGCGGTCGGTCACGAACTGCGCCTGGACAACACCAACTTCATCAAGGACCCGATCCGCGCGCACCTGATGCCGGCCGTGCTCAGCGGCCTGGAGCGCGGCAACGTCACGCCGGTGGAAACCTCGCCGCTGGACAGCGCCATCGAGCGCCCCGGTGAGGCGGTCTTCGACTTCGCCGGCAACGCCATCCGCGAGGGCGGCGGGCTGGTGGTCGACACCGCGCGCGACGGCGTCGAGCTCGGCCGCGACCTGTTCGATTCCGGGCGCGACCTGGCCAACGGCCGTCCCATCGACGCCGTGGTCGGGGCCACCGGCGACATCGCCGAGTTCGCGCTGCAGGGCACGGGCAACGTCCTCAACCGCGGCCTTGCCCTGACCGGGGATGCGGTCAATGCGACCGGCAATCTCGCCGGGGGCCTGATCCGCGACCTCGGCGACGCGGTCGGCCTGCCCGGAGCGGGCGAGACCGTCGGCGGCTGGGTCGAGGGCGGCACGCAGTGGCTGGGCGACGGGCTCGACACCGTCGGCGGCTGGGCGGAACGCGGACTCGACTGGGCCGGCGACAAGGTCAGCAGCGGCCTGAATGCCGCCGGCGAATGGACCCAGGACCGCTGGAACGATTTCAAGGACAGCAACTGGAATCCCGGCAACTGGTTCTGATGCGCCGTAGCGCGCGGCCCCGCCCTGCGACGTCCGCCGGGTGCGGCGCACGCATGCCGTTCACCTCGGCGGTGGCGGGCCTTCACTAGACTGCGGGCCAGCCTTCCGTGCCGATCGCCGCGATGCCGCCTTCCCCTCGAACCCCGTCGCACTGCGCCCTGCTCCGCTGGGTCGCGGTGCTCTCGTTTATGCTGTTGTCCGGCGCCGCCTGCGCCAGACAGGGAGCCCAACCGGTGGATGCCAACGAAGTCTTCGCAGATCCGCGCGCGGCCGAGCTGGCCGCCGCCGTCGCCGCCGGCGATGCCGCGGCCGTGCGCGCCCTGGCGCAGGCCGGCGCGCCCCTCGATGCGCAGGGCGACAAGCAGGTCACGCTGCTGCAGTGGGCACTGCTCAACAAGTCGCCGCGCGGCATGGAAGCGCTGCTCGACGCCGGCGCGGATCCGGCCCAGCCGGGGATCGACGGCGACACGGTGATCCACCTGGCGGCGATGGCGAACGATGCGCAGTACCTGGAACTGCTGCTGGCGCGCGGCGCCGATCCAGGCGCGCGCAATGCCGTCACCCAGGCCACGCCGCTGGCCTCGGCGCTGCGGGGCAAGCGGGAGGCGCAACTGCAGGCCCTGCTCGATGCCGGCGCGGACCCCAACGCCGCCGATCGCGGCGGCAACACGCCGCTGCACCAGGCCGCCAAGTACAACGACCCGGTGAACGCACTGAAGCTGCTCGAGGCGGGCGCCGACCCGAATGCCCGCAACGTGCAGGACGTCACCTTCCAGCGCTTCCTGTTCACCACCCGTGAGGACGTGCTCAGCGGCGAGGCCAAGCGCGGCCGCGAGCGGATCCGCGACTGGCTGCGCGCCCATGACGTGGCGATCGAGGATCCCGCCGGCGGTTGAACCGCGACGGCGCTGCGGTTCGCACACCGGGTATCACCGCCCATCCGGCCGGGGACTCCCGCGGTCTTCGCGGCCATGGGCCGCTCCTGCGGGCGGCCCGGCCCTCAGGGCCAGGCCGGCGGATTCTCCTGCCAGGCGGCATGCACTTCGCCGAGGGTGGCGCGCTCGTCGGCCCGCCAGTCGGGCAGCAGCGCGCTGAAGTCGCCAGGGCTGCGCCAGCGCTCCGGATGGGTGCGCACGGCGGCGGCGTACCAGTCGCGGGCCTCGTCCCGGCGCTCCAGCCGCCACAGCGCCATGGCCAGGGTGGGCGGCAGCCATTCCGGACCGGCCAGGCGCCCCGATACGGCCGCCTGCCATTGCTGCAGCGCGCCCTCGGCATCGCCGCTGCGCAGCAGGTCCCAGCCGTAGTTCCAGTGGATCGACGTGCGCAGCGGGCTGCGCCGCGCGCTGTCGGCGAGCGCGCGCTCGTAGAGGGCGATGCCGGTCCCGGTGCGTCCGGTTCGCATCGCCGCGTGGGCCAGCTGCGCGGCGGCACGGTCGGCGTCGCGCTGGCCGCGCTCGACGACCTGCATCAGCCGCGCCAGGGTGGCCTCGTCGCTGCCCTCGATGGCGACCACCGGACGCGTGGTCAAGGCGTCCTCGGAGAAGTAGAACTCCTTCGGCCGCGGCAGGCTCTGGGCGAGGGCGACGAGCGGCAGCAGGAGCGCAAGGCCCAGGCCTCGGACAAGCATGGTTTTCATGGCAGTGGCACGTGTTCCGGATCCCCGCGGGCATTGTAGCGGCGCGCGCGGACCCCTGCGTGACTGCGCACTCAGCCGCCGCCGTAGCGCGCCAGCAGTTCCCCGTTGGGCAGCGCCGGCGCGAACAGGAAGCCCTGGGCGCGGACGATCCCCAGCGCCCGCAGGGCGTCGACGTGCGCCTGCGACTCCACTCCCTCGGCCACCACCTCGAGCCCGGTCCGGCGCGAGATTCCCGCCACCGCCTCGACGATGGCGCTGTCGTAGCGGTCGCCCGGCAGTCCGGCCACGAAGCTTCGGTCGAGCTTGATGGTGTCGATCGGCAGCCGCCGCAGATAGCCCAGCGACGACCAGCCGGTGCCGAAATCGTCCAGCGCGACGCCCACCCCGAGCGCCCGCAGTCGCCCCAGGGTGCGCGCGGCCCCCTCGGCGTCGGCCAGCAGCGCGGTCTCGGTCAGCTCCAGGCACAGCCGGGCGCGCGGCAGCCCGGTGGCGTGCAGCACCTGCTCGACGTCGGCGACCAGGCCGGGCTGCTCGAACTGCCGCGCCGAGACGTTGACCCGCAGCACCGGCGCGACCCCGTCGCGCGCCGGCCAGCCGCAGGCCGTGCGGCAGGCGCGCTCCAGGACCCGGCGGCCGATCGGCACGATCAGGCCGGACGATTCGGCGACGTCGATGAAGTCCTGCGCTGCATGCAGGGCGCCATCCGCATCGCGCATCCGCAGCAGCGCTTCGGCGCCCAGCCAGCGCCCGTCGCGCAGGTCCAGCTCCGGCTGGTACCAGACCTCCAGCCGGTCCTCCACCATCGCCTCGCGCAGCGCGCGCTCGGTGGCCAGGCGCCGCAGCAGGCCGCGGTGGTGCTCGGCATCGAACACTTCGCAGCGGTTCTGCCCGCCGCTGCGCGCGCGCTGGCTGGCGAGTTCGGCGTTGCGGAGCAACGTATCGGCCGAAGGCGCGACCAGGTCGTGGGCGAAGGCGATGCCCACCGCCACCGCATGGCCGGCACCCTGCACCAGGGCCAGGCAGCGTTCGGCGATCTCCAGCGCCTCGGCCTCGAGCACGTGGCCGTGCGGGAGCAG
Source organism: Luteimonas salinisoli (assembly GCF_013425525.1). Lineage (GTDB taxonomy): Bacteria > Pseudomonadota > Gammaproteobacteria > Xanthomonadales > Xanthomonadaceae > Luteimonas > Luteimonas salinisoli. The sequence goes on from NZ_JACCKA010000049.1 coordinate 49,801, forward strand.
CGCGAAAGCGTGTTCGCGGACCCGCGCCAGGGTGGCGGCATCGCCGAATTCCCGGCGCAGGCGCCCGGCCGCAGCCACCAGCACGGTGGCGTCGTCGCCGACCACGGCGCCGGGCTCGACCTGGAGGTGGATCGCCGCCAGACCCCGGGAATCGCCGTGCAGCGGCCGCAGCGCGGCGTGCGCGACCTCCAGCAGGTGATCGCGATTGGGCAGATCGGTGAGCGGATCGTGCAGCTCCAGGTAGCGCAGCCGGCCCTCGGCCTCGCGGCGGCGGTCGATCTCCGCCGCCATCGCCACGTAGTCGCCGATGCTGGCGGCGAAAGCCTGGTCCTCGGCGCTCCACCGCCGCTGCGCGCCGACCTGCTCGTGGCAGACCACGCCGACCACCTCGCCGGCGCAGCGCACCGGGGCGTCGAGCATCGAGGCGATGTCGTGGCGCCGGAGATACCCGTCCAGGGCCGGGTCGGCGGCGGTCAGGGCGCGATCGCCGGCCAGGTCGGCGGCATCGATCACCCGCAGCTCGCCCAGCCGTGCCGCGTATTCGCTGCCCAGGACGAGTTCCTCGCGCGAACCGGCCGGGTTGTGCCGGGCACCGGCGCGCAGGTACAGGTGCACGCAGGCGAGCCGGGCGCGGGAGGGATCGAGCAGCCACACGCCCACGCGGTCGGCTTCCAGGGTGGCGGCGGCGATCTCGCAGATCCGCGCATACGCGGTCTCCAGGCTGCAGCGGTCGTGCCAGACCTCCCTGGCCAGCGCCACCAGTGCCTGGTTGTGGCGGCGCGCCCAGGTGCCGCTTTCGCTTCGATCGGTTGCCTGCGCCATGGCCGACATCCCTCTCGCCCCCTACGGTGGCCGGGTAAGGTTCCCCGCCCCGTCGCCATCCTGCGCCCGTTGGCCCGACGGCGCCAGTCCGCCACCTGTCCGGACGAGGGCGGATGGGCCGCTGCTACAATTTCCGGCTGCCCGGACGCCGCGTCACGCCGCCGCGGCCCGCCAGCGACCCGTTCGCAAGCCGAAGACTCCGCCATGACCAGCACCGCCGAGCTCTCCTCGCCCGCCTCGGCCGATACCGGCCTGACCCGCGGCGTGGTCGATCCCGACTACACCCTGGAAGACCGCTACACCCGCACCGGCGGACGGATCTACCTGTCCGGCGTGCAGGCGCTGGTGCGGCTGCCACTGATGCAGCGGCTGCGCGACCGGGCCGCAGGCCTGGACACCGGCGGCTTCGTCTCCGGCTACCGCGGCTCGCCGCTGGGCGGGTTCGACCTGGAGCTGTGGCGCGCGCGCAAGCACCTGGAAGAGGCGGGGGTGAAGTTCCAGCCCGGCCTCAACGAGGATCTCGGCGCGACCATGGTCTGGGGCACCCAGCAGACCGGGCTGTTCCCGGGCGCGCGGGTCGATGGCGTGTACGCGATGTGGTACGGCAAGGGCCCCGGCGTGGACCGCTGCGGCGACGTGTTCAAGCATGCCAACGCCGCCGGCACCGCGCGCCACGGCGGCGTGCTGGCCCTGGCCGCCGACGACCACGCCTGCCGCAGCTCGACCCTGCCGCACGGCTCGGAGGGCGAATTCACCAGCGCGATGATGCCGGTGCTCAACCCCGCCGGGGTGCAGGACATCCTCGACATGGGCCTGCTGGGCTGGGCGATGAGCCGGTACACCGGCCGCTGGGTGGGGTTCAAGACCATTGCCGAGACGGTCGAATCATCGGTGTCGGTGGACGTGGATCCGTTCGCGCTGCAGATCGCCACGCCGGAAGATTTCGAGCTGCCGCCCGGCGGCCTCAACATCCGCTGGCCCGACCCGCCGATGGACCAGGAGATGCGCCTGCACCGCTACGCGGTGAAGGCTGCGCAGGCGTTCGCGCGCGCCAACCGCATCGACCGCGTGGTGATCGACGCGCCGCGACCGCGGCTGGGCATCGTCACCACCGGCAAGAGCTACCTGGACGTGCTGCAGGCGCTGGAATACCTGGGCCTGGACGCACGCGCCTGCGCCGAGCTCGGCATCCGCGTCTACAAGGTCGGCATGACCTGGCCGCTGGAACCGGTGGGCATCCGCGCCTTCGCCCAGGGCCTCGAGGACATCCTGGTGGTCGAGGAGAAGCACGGCTTCATCGAGGGCCAGATGAAGGAGCTGTTCTACAACTTCGATTTCGGCCTGCCCGGCGGCGGGCGGCCGAGCATCGTCGGCAAGTACGACGAGGCCGGCGAGTGGATCCTGCCCTCCACCGGCGAGCTGACCCCGGCTCGGATCGCCGCGGTGATCGCGCGCCGCATCCAGCGCTTCCACGACTCCGAACAGATGCGCCAGGTGCTGGCGTGGATGGAGCAGAAGGAAAGCGAACTGGCGCTGCCGCGGGCGCAGTTCCCGCGCGTACCGCACTACTGCTCGGGCTGCCCGCACAACAGCAGCACCCGGGTGCCGGAAGGCTCGCGAGCGCTGGCCGGCATCGGCTGCCACTACATGGTGACGTGGATGGACCGCGACACCGACACCTTCACCCACATGGGCGGCGAAGGCGTCACCTGGGCCGGGCAGGCGGCGTTCACCGAGACCCCGCACGTGTTCCAGAACCTCGGCGACGGCACCTATTTCCATTCCGGCTCGCTGGCGATCCGCCAGGCGGTGGCCGCCAAGGTCAACATCACCTACAAGATCCTCTACAACGATGCCGTCGCGATGACCGGCGGACAGCCGGTCGACGGCAGCCTCAGCGTGCCGGACATCGCCCACCAGATGCGCGCCGAGGGCATCGAGACCATCGTGGTGGTGAGCGACGACATCGGCAAATGGTCGAAGCCGGAGCTGTTCCCGTCCGGGGTCGAGTTCTTCGACCGCGGCGAGCTGGACGCGGTGCAGCGGCGCCTGCGCGAGGTGAAGGGCGTCTCGATCCTGATCTACGACCAGACCTGCGCCACCGAGAAGCGCCGCCGCCGCAAGCGCGGCAAGATCGAGGACCCGGCCAAGCGCGTGTTCGTCAACACCCTGGTCTGCGAGGGCTGCGGCGACTGCGGGCAGAAGAGCTTCTGCGTCTCGGTGCTGCCGCAGGACACCGAGTTCGGGCGCAAGCGCGCGATCGACCAGTCCAACTGCAACAAGGACTACAGCTGCGTCGAGGGCTTCTGCCCGAGTTTCGTCACCGTGCACGGCGGCAGGCCGCGCAAGGGCCGCAAGGTCTCCGCGGCCGAGCGCCTGGCAGACCTGCCGATGCCGGAGTTCCGCACCGACCTTTCGCAGCCCTGGAACATCCTGATCACCGGCGTCGGCGGCACCGGCGTGGTCACCATTGGCGCGCTGCTGGGCATGGCCGGGCACCTGGAGGGCCGCGGTTCGACCGTGCTCGACCAGACCGGACTGGCGCAGAAGGGCGGCGCGGTGACCACCCACATCCGCATCGCCCGCAAGCCGGCCGACATCCACGCGGTGCGCATCGCCGCCGGCGAAGCCGACCTGGTGCTGGGCTGCGACATGGTGGTGGTCAACGACTACTGGGCGCTGTCGAAGATCCGCGCCGGCCGCAGCCAGGTGGTGCTCAACACCTGGGAAGCGATGCCCGGCACCTTCACCACCCGCCCGGACATGGAGTTCCCGGCCACCGACATCGTCGCCGCGATCCAGGGCGCGCTGGGCGGGGAGGCGCCGCTGCTGGTCGACGCCACCCAGCTGGCCACCGCGCTGATGGGCGACGCGATCGCCGCCAACCTCTTCATCCTCGGCTACGCCTGGCAGCGCGGTCTGGTGCCGCTGTCGCTGGAGTCGCTGATGCGCGCGGTCGAGCTCAACGGCGCGGCGGTGGAGATGAACAGGACCGCGTTCGCCTGGGGTCGGCTGGCGGCGATCGACTTGTCCGCAGTGGAAGAGGCGGCGGGGATCGTGCGCAACGCCCCGACCGCTGCAGAGTCCACGCCGCACCTGCTCGACGCGCTCCCTCCGGGCGACTGGGAAGGCAACGAATGGGGCGCCACCAGCGCACCCAAGCCGCTCCGCGACGAGGACGATCTGCGTCATCTGCCCGCCTCGGATCCGACGGCCGCGGACCGCCCGCCGATGTCCGCCGCCCGCGCCGCGGGTGACGGGGACATCGCCCGCGACGTGGGCGGCCGGACGGCCACCGGTGACGGCAATGTCGCCTTCCTGCCGCTGGACGACCTGCGCCTGTCGCGCTCGCTCGACGAGCTGATCGCCCGCCGCATCGCCTTCCTCACCGACTATCAGGACGTCGGGTACGCGCGTCGCTACGGCGATTTCGTCGCCCGAGTACGCGCGGCCGAAGCGGAAAATACGCCGGGCTCCACCGACCTCACCGAAGCGGTCTCGCGCTATTTCTTCAAGCTGATGGCCTACAAGGACGAGTACGAGGTGGCGCGGCTGTACACCAGCGGCGAGTTCCGCCGCCGCCTGGAACAGCAGTTCGAAGGCGATTACACCGTTCACTTCCACCTCGCGCCGCCGCTGTTGGCCAGGAAGAACGACAAGGGCGAACTGCAGAAGAAGGAATTCGGCCCCTGGGTGTTCCGCGCTTTCGGCGTGCTGGCGAAGCTGCGCCGCCTGCGCGGCACCGCGCTCGACATCTTCGGCTACACCGCCGAGCGGCGCATGGAGCGCCAGCTGATCGAGGACTACGAGCGCACCGTGGGCGGCCTGCTGGAAAGACTGGACGGCGGCAACGTCGACCTCGCCGCACAGATCGCCAGCGTGCCCGAGCACATCCGCGGCTACGGCCACGTCAAGGAAGCGCATCTGCACGCCGCCAAGGCCCGCGAGGCCGAGCTGCTGCGCGAATGGGACAACCCGCTGCGGGTGGTGCAGGTGGCGGCGGCCTGACATGGACGGCGGCGGCGCGGGCATGATGACGTCGCTGCCGATCCTCGTGCTCGACCTGGCGGGCACCTTCGCATTCGCGATCAGCGGCGCCACCCTGGGCGTGCGCAAGCAGCTGGACCTGTTCGGCGTGCTGGTGCTGTCCTTCGCCGCGGCGACCGCAGGCGGCATCGCCCGCGACGTGCTGATCGGCGCCGTGCCGCCGGTGGCGCTGGCGGACTGGCGCTACCTGGCGGTCTCGCTGCTGGCCGGGCTGGTCACCTTCCACGCGCACGAACGGGTGGAGCGACTGCGCAACCCGGTGCAACTGTTCGACGCGGTCGGGCTGGCGCTGTTCGCGGTCACCGGCGCCGGCAAGGCGCTGGCCGCCGGCCTCGGGCCGAGCGGCGCGGTGATGCTGGGGATGCTGTCCGGCATCGGCGGCGGCATCGCCCGCGACCTGCTGGTCGCGGAGATCCCCATCGTCCTCCGGCGGGAGTTCTACGCCGTCGCCGCCCTGCTCGGCGCGGCCTGCGTGGTCGCCGGCGATGCGCTCGGCTGGCCCGCGGCCTTGTCCGCGATCGGCGGCGCGGTGCTGTGCTTCGCGCTGCGGTTCATGGCGATCCGGCACGGCTGGCAGCTGCCGGTGGGCGGCGGCGGCCCCCCGCGGCGCTGACCGCGTACCGATGTCCGGCCGGGCTCAGGCGCCCTCGCCGGCCATCACCACCAGGAACTCGCCCCGCCCCTGCTCGACCCAGAACTCGTGCCGCATGCCGGCGGGCACGAATACGCTGTCCCCACGGGTGAGCACGCGCGCGTTGCCATCGAAGCGCGCGTGCAGCTCGCCAGCGAGCACGATAAAAATGGAATCGAACTCGTTCGACTGATCCGACGGATCGCTGTTGACGTGCATCCCCGGTTCCAGCCCATACCATGCGGTGCGAAGGCCTTCCCCGTAGTAAAGCGGCACCGCGTGGCCGCCGTGCACCTCCCGGCCATGGCCGAAGCCGAAGCGCACGACCTCCGGAGCGCCCATGGTGAAGAAGCGAAACCACGCCGGGATCAGTTCCGCGCGCACGCGGCCGCCCCCGGCGTATTCCTCGCCGACGTCGACCTCCATCGGTACCGGGTCGCTGGCCTTCGCCTTGCCCATGGTGGTGAGCACGTTCATCCGGCCGCTGGCCAGGTCGCAGTAAACGGCGCGGGTCGCCTTGAACCGCGTGGCCGGCGCGTCGCCAGCGGCCGCGACGATCCGGCCATCGCCGCCCCTGGTCAGCTCGACGGCGAACGCCTGGCCGGTATCGGTCACCTCGAGTTCGAAGACGATGTCGCCGGTCAATCCGGCTGCGTCGCTCTCGCGCCAGTCGTCGGCCCACGCCCGTACTGCGGCCTCGACGTCGCAACTCCCGTCGGCTCCGGCATTGGGTTCGGTGTTGGCGGCCACGACGGCAGGCAACAGCAGTGCCGCGAACGCGGCGGCTAGGAGCAGATGGCGCATGGAGCCTCCGGGGGATACGTGTAGGCCGATCGTCGCAGCGAGACGGATCGGGCACCCGTGCCAAAGGTTCGGCTCGTCCCAGCGCCCGCCAATAGCGGTGAACCGGTATCACTGCGGCTTCGTCGTGGACGCGCAGCGTCGGGTGGCCATCGACGCAGAGCCGCTGCGTGGATGAGACAATCCACCCCATGGTGGTACCGCCCGCGCGGCGCGTCCCCGCGACGGCCGTCGGGTTCGGCGGACGCCCCGGTCGGCAGCATCCCCATGTCCACGTTCCTGCGACGGACCATGTCATGCTGTCGATCCGGACATATCCCCACGCCGCCCTCCCACCGCGGTACGCCGCGCGGATGCAGGCGCTCGCCAGCGCCGAGTTCGACCGCTTCCCCATCGTCCGCGAGACGCTGTGGGCGACGCCGGACTGGTCGTTCGTCGGGCTCGATCACGATGCGCTGGCGTGCTTCTGCAACGTGGTGCAGCGGGCGGTGCATGTCGACGGGCGGGCGGTCCGCGTGGCGGGACTCAACAACCTGGTGACGGCACCGGCGTTCAAGCGGCGCGGGCTGGCCTCGGAGCTGCTCGGCGAGGTGCAGCCGCGCTGGTTCGCGGAGCTGGGGGCGGAATGCGGCCTGCTGCTGTGCGCCGACGCGCTGGTGCCGTTCTATTCGCGCCTGGGTTGGCGGCCGGTCCATGCCCAGGTCCGCTTCGACCAGCGCGGCGACAGCCGGGTCTGGGCGGCCGCCTGCATGCTGCTCGGAGCTGGCGGGATGGACATCGCCGCGGAGGCGATCGACCTCCGCGGCCTGCCCTGGTAGCGCTCAGAGCGCCTCGATGTACGCGGCCATGCGCTGGCGGCCGGCCTCGTCCGGCATCCGGCCGCTGGCCGCGCCCATGTTGTCGACCAGATGGTGCGGCTTGCTGGTGGCCGGCGTGGCGCAGGTCACCGCCGGGTGCGAGACCACGAACTTGAGGAAGAACTGGCCCCAGCTGGCGATGTCGTAGTCGGCCGCCCAGTCCGGCAGTTCCCGCCCCTCCACTTTCTCCCACAGCCGCGTGCGCCCGAACGGCGCGTACACCAGCACGCCGATGCCGCGCTCCTGCGCCAGCGGGAAGATGCGCTGCTCCATGGTGCGGTTGTCGACCGCATAGTCGACGCCGATAAAGTCCAGCGCCTCGTCGCGCATCAGGCGCTCGAGCTCGTCGTACTGGCGTTCGACGGTGGTGGTCAGGCCGATGTAGCGGATTCGACCGGCGGCCTTGGCCTCGGCCAGGATCGGCAGCTGGGTCGGCACGTCGCCGAGGTTGTGCACCTGCACCAGGTCGACCGGCGAGCCGGGCGCGCGCGCCAGCGACTGCTCGAGCTGCGCGCGCGCGGCCTCCGGGTCGGCCGCGCCGCCGCCGCGCGCGGCGACGTTGAGCTTGGTGGCCCAGAACAGCTTGTCGCCGAGACCGGCCTCGCGCGCGGCCTGGCCCGCCACCTCTTCCGCCGCGCCGTAGCTGGGGGCGGTATCGAACACGCGGCCGCCGTTGCGCGCCAGCGCCTCGAGAATGGCGCGGATGCCGGCAGCATCGCCTTCGCCGGCGAGCCGCGAGAACGAGGCGGAGCTTCCCAGCCCCACCACCGGCAGTTGCTCGCTGGTGCCGGGAATCGCCCGGGTCAGCAAGGCGCGCGGGCTGTCGTCCGCCAGCAGCAGCCGCGGGTTGATCGCCAGCGCCACGCCGGCGGCGATCGAAAGCTTCAGGTATTCGCGTCGCGTGATCATGGGAAGGACCTCGTTCACGGGTAGCGCCGTTCTACCACTCCTTGGCCCGCCAGACGAGACACCGATTGTTGGCCGGCATGCCGACGTCGGCGACGCGGCGCAGGCCGGCGGCGGCCGCGAGCGCGTCCACCGCCTCGAGATCGCGGATGCCGGAACGCGGATCGCGCGCCTGCAGCCAGGCGTCGAAATCGCGGTTGCTGTCGCTGGTGTAGGCGCCGCCGTAGTTGAAGGGTCCGTAGACCACCAGCACGCCCTCCCGCACGTCCGCCAGCGCCGCCCCGGCGCCCCGGAAGAACGCCTCCACCGCGTCCCAGCCCATGATGTGCAGGGTGTTGGCGGTGAAGATCGCGTCGGCTGCGACCGCGGGCCACGGCGATCGCGTCACGTCGAGCGCCAACGGCGCAGGCGTGTTGGGCAGGTCGGCCTCCTCCAGCCACGCGCGGATCCCCGACAGATTGTCCTCCAGATCGGAAGCCTGCCAGGTGAGGTGCGGCATGGCGGCGGCGAAATACACCGCGTGCTGACCGGTGCCGCTGCCGATCTCGAGAACCCGGCGGCGGCCGGCGAAGTGCTCGCGCAGGACCTGGAGGATCGGCGCGCGATTGCGCTCGCAGGAGGTCGATATCGGCTTCATGGTGGAACGTGCGTCGGCGGCAGTTGCGATGCGATCGCGATCCTCGCACATCGCGGCCCGGTTCCGTCCGAGCGACGCGGCGCGGGTAACGGCCCCACGCCGGGCGCCGCCCCCAGCGGCACGGCTTCGCGGTGCCTGCAGGAGCGCGTCGGCGTCAGCGTATCCGGGTCCGCGCCCGCGCGCTCTCCCCACGCAGCGCACGGAACTCGCTGTCGCGGTCCCACACCGGCCATTCGCCGGAATCGGCGATCGTCCGCACCAGCCGCAGCACCACCTCGGTATCGGCGGTGGGCCCGCGCATGTCCCAGCCGTCGTCGAACTCGTCGTCCGGCTGGTGGTAGCGCTCGGCGAAGTAGCGGGCGCGCGCGGCCTTGCCGCCCTCGACGCCGCCCTCGAGCTGGTCCATGCCCGGGCCCACGGTGATCGCCGGCACCCCGGCCTGGGCGAATGCGAAATGGTCGGCGCGGTAGAAGAATCCCGCCTCCAGATCCGGATCGGGCGAATACACGCGGCCCTCGGCGACGGCCGCGGCCTCCAACTCGCGCTCGAGCGAGACCTTTCCCAGCCCCCAACTGGAGATGTCGCGGGTCGGCCCGTCCGGGCTCCACATCTCCATGTTGATCGCCGCGGCGGTGGTCTCCAGCGGGCGCACCGGGTTGGCGGCGTAGTGGGTGGCGCCGAGCAGCCCGCTTTCCTCGGCGGTGAGCGCGGCGAACAGCACGCTGCGCGACGGTGCCGGCCCAGTTTTCAGCACCCGCGCGATCTCCAGCATCGAAGCGATCGCGGTGGCGTTGTCGACCGCGCCGTTGATGATGGCGTCGCCGCTGTCGTCCGGCTGGCCGATGCCGAAGCTGTCCCAGTGCCCGGAGACGATCACGGTCTCGTCGGCACGGCCGCTGCCGGGAAGCAGGCCGAGCACGTTGCGGCTGGTGATGCGGCTGCGGGCGACGTCGAACTTCGTCGAGAACGACGCGTCGCCGAGCGCATGCGCCCGGAAGCCGGGCTGCTGCGCCGCGCCCTTGGCCTGCTCGAAGTCGAGCCCGGCGTCGGCGAACAGGCGTTCGGCCACCGGGCGCTGGATCCAGCCGCGCACGCGCAGGTGGTGGCGGTCGGCGTCGTCGCGGACGATGTCGAACTGCGGCGCCGCGCGGCCGTTGCGCACCGTGGCCCATGGGTACGCCGCGGGTTCGGTCTCGTGCACGATCAGCACGCCGGCGGCGCCGCGGCGCGCTGCTTCGAGGTACTTGTAGGCCCAGCGCCCGTACCAGGTCATGGCACGCCCGCCGAACCGTCCCGTCGAGGTCTCGAAGTCGGGATCGTTGACCAGCACCACCACGATCTTGCCGGCCACGTCGAGGCCGGCGTAGTCGTCCCAGTCCAGTTCGGGCGCGGTGATGCCGTAGCCGGCGAACACCAGCGGCACGTCCTTCATGTCGACGCCGCCCGCCGGGTGCAGGGTCTCGAGCGCGATCTCCTCGCCGTTGGCGAGCGTACGGACGTCGCCGGCGACGCGGAACGAGGCGGCGACCGCGCCGCGGATTTCGCTGCGCTCGAGGGTGACCGCCTGGGTCCAGCCGCCGTCGTCGCCCGCCGGTTCGAGCCCGGCCGCGGCGAACTGCTCGCCGATGTAGGCGACCGTCTTCTCCTCGCCCGGGGTGTCGGGGGCGCGGCCCTCGAATTCGTCGGAAGCGAGGATGCGCAGGTGACCGGCCAGGTTGTCGGCGCTGATCGCGCCGCCAGCGGCGTCGGCGGCTCGGACTTCCCGTGCATCGCGGGCGGCGTCGCCCGAAGGCGGCGCGTCGCGCGAGCAGCCCGCGACGGCGGCGGCGGCGAATACGGCGAGGAACGATGCGGCGAAACGGATCATGGGCGACGGGACGGGTGCGGGTTGCGCCCATCCTCGCACGCTGCGAGGGCCGTCGGGGCGAATCGCGCCATCGAGTGCCCTGGTGGGGGCGCACCGCGCGCACGAACGACCCGTGGCCGTGCGGATGGGGAGCAACCCTGCCGGGTTAAACTCCCGCCGTCCCCTGGATCGACAAGGAGCAACGCATGAGGAAGACGTCCACCCTGCTCGCCGCCACCGTCCTGTCGGCCTGTGCCGCCGCGGCAGCGAACGATGCGCAGCCACGCGGCTATGGCGTCGGCGAGGAGATTCCCGTCACGCTGACGCTGCACACCAGCAACGGCGAGCCGCGCGGGCGGCAGACGCCGATCTTCTCCAAGTACCGGCCGACGGTGAGCTTCGCCGGCGGGCCGGAAATCGTCTGCTCGGTGAGCATCCCGCGCCAGGTGCGCAGCATCGCGCCCGGGCAGACCGCCGAGGCGAGCTTGAACTGCCAGGAAGCCGTGGCGGTTGCGCCGGCGGCCACCGGTTTCGTGGTGCTCGAGAGGGGCCGGCAGATCGGAACGGGCGAGGTGCGTCTGCCGCCGGCTCCGTAGCGGCCCGGCGAACGCATGCTCCACCGATGGATCGCCACCCGCCCTGCGCGGGCCCGGGCGGCAATCCGGGAATCACGCTGCGCTGCAGACCTCAACCCACTGATCGTCGCGCCTTCCCGACGTTCGTGCCCGCGCGCGCGGCCCGGCGACGCGCGGCGGCCAGAAAGCGCATCGCCGCCTGCTCCCACTGGCGCGGACCGCGGGCACCGGCAGCGGCGCGCGCCAAGTGGCCGTCCTGCCAACCCTCGAACACCAGCGGATCGATGTACGCCTTGCGGCACACCGCGGGTGTGTTGCCGAGGATGGCGGCCACGGCACGGGTCACCTCGTTTCGCGCGGCGGTCAGCGCGCGCGCACTGGGGCTGTCGCCATGCACGGGCTCCGGCAGCGGGGTGCAGGCCAGCTCGCGGAACGCATGCAGGGTCCCGCCCCAGGTGCGCACGTCCTTGGCGGTGAAGTCGGCACCGGTGGCCTGGCGCAGGTAGTCGTTGACGTCGGCCGAGCCGACCGGCTGCACGCCGCCGTCGTCGTCGCGGTACTGGAACAGCGCCTGCCCGGGCAGGTCCTGGCAAGCGCGCACCAGCTTCGACAGGCGCGCATCGTCGATCTCCAGCTCGTGCTGCAGTCCGCCCTTGCCGCGGAACTTCAGCCGCGCGCGGCCGCCGCGCAGGAAGGCGACGTGGCGATCGCGGAGCGTGGTCAGGCCATAGGAGCGGTTCTCGCGCGCATAGCTGTCGCTGCCCACCCGCGCCAGCGTTTCCAGCATCAGCGAGACGACGATCGCCAGCACCTTGTCGCGCGGCAGCCCCGGCCGCTTGAGGTCGATGCGCAGGCGCCGGCGCAGTTTCGGCAGCGCGCGCGCGAACTCAACCAGGCGTTCGTACTTGCCCTCGTCGCGCACCTGCGCCCAGCGCGGGTGGTAGCGGTACTGCTTGCGGCGGCGCGCATCGCGGCCGGTGGCCTGCAGGTGACCACGCGCGTCGGTGCAGATCCACACCTCGGTATAGGCGGGCGGGATCGCGAGCGCGCGGATCCGCGCCAGGACGTCGGCATCGCGCACCACGCTGCCGTCCGGCATCCGGTAGCAGAAGCCGCGGCCGGCGCGGCGGCGCGAGATGCCCGGCTCCGTATCGCACACGTAGACCAGGCCCGCATCGGCGGCGTCGGCTTCCGAGGTGCCGGGCGGACCGGCTGCGGCGCGGGAGGGCATGGCATGAAGATGCGGCATCGCCGCGTCAACGGCGCGCGAACCGCCCATCACCAGGAGTTTGGCGAGGCGACTTCGTCGGCAACGGGGCGGCGTCGGGAAGCGCGCATGTCCCCGGTCCAGCCGGCGGCAATTCCGGGCGCCGTCGACCGCGCCGGCCTTCGCGTGCATGGCACGCTCCTACGAAAGCCGCGGGATTCTCTGCTCGAGTCGGCGGCGATTCCCGGCCTGGCCGGCCGCGCCGGCCTTCGTGCACGTCGCGCTACGAGAACGTGCGATCAGGCGAACGCCGGCGGGCGCGGCCGCTGCGCTCGCGATGGCGCTTGCCGGTCTGCAGCAGCAGCGCGCGCAGCCAGTCGTTGACCCGCCGCGCCACACCGCTGCGCCAGACCCCGGCGGCGCCGTAGTAGCCGGGGCTCACCTCCACCGCGTCGATGCGCTGGCGGCTGGCGAGAAGCCGCATGAACTCGGTGGCCAGCCCCATCCGCCGCAGGTGGTCCTGGACCCGCAACAGCCGCAGCGTGCCGCCGGAGAGCACCGCTACGGCCACGGTGGTGTCCGGCAGGCGGTTGCCGGTGCGCGCCAGGATCGCGCTCCAGCGCAGCCGCAGCAGGTACAGGGCGGTCGGCGGCCAGGCTTCGGCGAGCAGGGTGTCGGAGGTGAGGATGCCGTGCTCGACATGGTTGATGCGGCCCTCGTCGAGCAGCCGGCCGCAGGCCGCGCGCCAGGTGGTGCCCTCGCCGGGGGTGACGTCCTCCACCCGCAGCACCCGCTGGTAGCCGTCGTCGTTGGCCAGCATCGGCAGGTCCAGGCGCTGCTGGCAGAACGTGGCGAAGCGCACCCCGAAGGTGGGCAGCCCCACGGTCCAGGCGATGCGGAACATCGGCGACCAGCTCCAATGCCGGAACGCGTTCACCCAGCCGCGGTTGTCGGGGTGGTCCCAGGCGTGCTCGAAATCGAGATCGTGGTACACCGACTCCATCAGCCGGATCAGCTCCTGACAGAAGTAGAAACAGGCGCGGAAATCGCGCTGCGACGGCAGCCGGGTCCGCCGGCCCAGCGGCCGCGCGGCGTCGCCGCTGCCGTCGTCTGGATCCACCAGGTCGGTCCACGCCGGATGGAACTGCGCATCCAGCACCGCCAGTTCGGGGCTGTTGCGCAGCTTGGCGAACAGCCGCGACAGCGCCTTGCCGTGCAGGGCGAAGCAGTCGGCCACGCCCGGCAGCGGCGCCACCCAGCGCTGGCGCAGCGCGATCAGCAGCTTGCGCTTGCGCCCGGAGTCGTGCAGCCCGAGTTCGGCGTGGCCGGGGGCGCCGACCCCGGCGCCGATGCGTTCCAGCGCCGGCTCCAGCGCGCGCCGCGCGACGTCCTCGCCGAGCCGGCGGTAGCTCTCGAACTGCGCCTCGTCGAAATACTGGTCGCTGGTGGGCTCGTGCGGGAAACGCGGATGGGTGCGCGCGTAGTGCAGGATGTCGGCGGACTCGGCGCCGGTCAGCGTGGGCTTGAGGTACAGGAGGGTGCCGCTGCTGCCGTCGGCGTAGTCGATGCGGCCCACTGCGCAGCTGCGCTCGGCCCGCCCGTCGCCCTGCGGCCGCAGTGCGGCTACATCGATGCGGATGTGGGCGCCGAAATCGACGCGGCATTTGTGCGCGGCGTTGCCGAGATCGGCGAAGGCGCGCTGCGGATCGGCCGCGGCATCGACGCAGACGATGAAGCGGCAGCGCCGCCGCACCAGCTCGTAGATGCCCAGGTTCTCGAAATGCCCGCCGTCGGACAGGTGCACGAACCGGCCGCCGTCGTCGGTGCGGCCGAACAGTTCCGCCAGCAGCCAGCCGCCGAAGAACGGCGCGCTGCGCGCGGGCGCCGGCTGGCGGTGGCTGGGATTGCGTAGCCACCAGCCCAGCCGTGCGTCGAACAGGGTCAGCAGGAAGGTCACCGCCGGCGAACTGTGGTAGCCCATGTTCGGATTGACCGCGGCGCCGGAGATCGCCATCGCGCTGCCGAGGGTCAGCGAGGACGCCAGCGAGGCTTCGCCCGATCCGCGCGCGCGGCCATTGCCGGTGCCGGGGCGGACATCGCCGATCGCCGGCGCGCCGGGGCGCGAGGCCGGCGGCAGGTGTCCGCAGTAGCCCGGCGACAGGCAGAACGAGGCGGCCTTGCGATCCTGCCAGTCCAGCTGCGTGGTGGCGACCAGGTTCATCGCCGCACCGATCAGCGGAAACAGCGGGCGGCCGCCCTCGAGCCGCTCCACCTCGGCCAGGTCGGCCAGCACCAGGTCGTCGTCGACGTCGAAGTTGGTGGTCGGCTCGGGATTGCGCGCCTCGTTGCTGGCGCCGAGATAGCAGCGCACCAGGCGGTTGCGGTAGAAGGCGTTGAGGCTGAACTCGTTGACGTCCACCGCCCAGCCGAACAGCAGCCATGTCGCCGCCGCCCCGGCCACGAGCAGCAGCAGCATGCCGCCGTGCGCGCCGAGCCCGTCCTGCAGCCACAGCAGGTACACCGCCAGGCCGCCGTCCGGCGCCGGCGCGGCGCCGGCCAGGCGGCGCAGCAGCCACTGCCCGACCAGGCTCAGCGCCACCAGCATGCCGAGGACGAACACCCATGGCGCCAGCCGCGCCACCCGGTCGAGCAGGCGCGCGCGCAGCGACGCCGGATCGCCTCCGCCGCGACGGCCGTGTGCGAACAGCAGTCCGATGCCGGTGGTCGACACCCATGCCAGTACGCCGGCCCAGCCGAGCCCGGCGATGCGCTCGCCCCCCAGCCGCGCCAGCGAGCCCATCAGCCATGGACCGTAGATGGTCAGTCCCAGCGACAGGGTGATCGCCAGCAGCACCAGGCCGGCGGTGCGCCCGCCCACCCGTGCCCAGATTTCCCGCTGCAGGTCGCTCAGCGACGGCCCGGCCAGCCCGAGGTGTACGATCGCCGTCAGCACCACCGCTGCCATCACCAGCGAGGGGCCGAGGATCACCACGTGCCACAGCGTGTCGCCGGCGAGGCGGCCGGCGACCAGCTGCTGCAGCGCGACGATGGCCGCGCCGGCGAACGCCGCCGCGCCGGCGGTGCCCAGCACGAAGCGCGGCGCGTGGCTCAGCAGCGGCGAGGGCTCCGCGCCCCCCTCGGGGCCGCGCAGCGCCTGCCAGCGTTCGAACGCCAGCCACGACAGCCACGCGAGCAGGTACAGCACCGCGGTAGCCGTGCCCAGCCGCACGGCGGCGCCCGGCGGTGCCGGCAGGGCGTCGAAGAGGTGGTGCAGCGGTCCGGGCAGGTGCTGGTAGCCGGCCAGACCCAATGCGCCGAGCATCGAACCCAACCCCAGGGCCAGGATCGTGGCCAGCGCCGCCAGCGCGATCCGTGGCGGTGGCGGATCCGCCGGATCCACGCCCGCGCGCGCGCGGCGGTCCACGTAGCCGCTCACGTAGGCCAGCAGCACTACCGCGGCCATGCCCAGCAGTCCGGCCATGCCGAGCATCAGCACCGGATGCTCGCGCGCAGGCCCGGCCACCGCCCCATAGAGCAGCAGCGGCAGCAGGCACATCGCCAGGATCAGCGCGCACAGCTGCACCTGCACCAGCAGCACGTTGCGCACGTAGGTGCCGGCCATGCCGAGGGTGTCGCCGGAGAACGGCGATTTGCGCGGGCCCAGGTAGTTGCTGTACTCGCGCAGGTGCAGGATCGGCCGCTGTACCCGCGCCACCTTGCGCAGCGCCTCGTCGGGGGCGAGGCCGGGAGTGTCGCCCGGTTCGCCGAGCCGCGCGCGCAGCACCTCGAACGCCTCGGCGAAGCCGCGGCGCCGGATCAGCGCCTGCAGGAAGCCGCCGATGTAGCCGCCGCCGGACACGCTGGACTGGTAGTGGAAGCACTTGAGCAGGTCCAGGCGCGCCAGCGCCTGCAGCACGCCGAGCGCGAAGGTCGCGCTGCGGATGCCGCCGCCCGACAGCGCCAGGCCCCAGAGCTCGGGCGCGCCGGCGCCGGCGCGATCGCCCAGGATCACCGCGCGCTCGGCGGCCTTGACGCCGTCGAGGTCGACCGGCGCCGGGCGCCCGTGCCGGCGCATCCGCGCCTGCAGGGCGGGCAGGACATTCCCGAGACGCACTGGTTCCTCCTCCGCTCCGCTCCCTGGCCGCCGCGCGACGCCGTCCGGGAAGAACGGCGTGCAGCAGCGGCGACGGCCACGCGCGCCGCGCGCTAACCTTGAGGGTAGTACACGCGGACCTTCCGAACATGCAACTACAGCGCATTTACGGCGACTGGGCGACGGTCGCGCGCGCCAGCGGCACCCCGTCCAGCCGCCAGCGCCGGGCATGGCGCGATGCCCTGCGCGCGCGACCGGCGATCGCCTACTGGGGCGACTCCTGGTTCAGCACGCCGCTGTACCGCAACCTCTACTGGAACAGCTTCGTGCGCATCGACGGCATCTCGCTGCGGCTGGGCGGGCCGGGGCTGACCGCGGCGCGGATGTGCACCCCGGCGCGCTGTCGCAACTACGCCGAGCGCCTGCGCGCGCGCGAGTTCGATCTGCTGTGCGTGAGCGTGGGCGGCAACGATGCGCTGGGTCCGCGACTGGCCGCGGTCTTCGCCGGCGCCGGGCGCATGCGCGCCGCCGACGCGTTCGCGATGGTGGTCGAGGCCGGCGTGTTCGCGCGAGTGCGCGAGCGCTACGCCATTCTGCTGGAGGCGATGGCGCGCGTCGGCGGTGCGTTCCGCGTGGTCGGCCACGGCTACGTGCCGCCGCTGCGGATCGGCGAGCCCGGCCGCACCAGCATCAAGAACCTCGGCCTGGCCGCGCCGCTGGTGGGCAACGTCGGTCCGTGGCTGTGGCCGCCGATGCGACCGGTGCTGGGGAGCCGCGCCGAGACGGCGCGCTTCGCCCGGCTGCTGCTGGTCGACGGTTTCCGCGACCGGGTACTGGCGCCGAGCCGGGCGGATTTCCCGGGGCTGTTCTCGTTCGCCGATTTCTCGCTGCTGCCGGAGGCGGCCGATCCCGCGTTCTGGTACGACGAGATCCATCCCACCGAAGCCGGCTTCGCCATGCTCGCGCCGGGCTACAACGCGATGCTGCGCGCGGCGCTGCCGGCGTCCAAGCGCGCCGCGGTCGCGTGAGTCCGGCGGCGGCGCCTGGCCGGGCAGCGGCCTCCGGCAGGCATCGCCTGGGCGGCCTGGCCCCGGGCGGACCGGCGCGGCCGCGGCATCCCGGCGCGGGGCCGCGCTTGACGCGATTCACACACGACCGACGGCACGCTGACGCCGTCCTCACGCCGCCTGGAGTTTCCGATGCCCCGCCATGCCCCTTCGCTGTTGCTCGCCGCCCTGGTCGTTTCGCTGGCGTCCTGCACGCCCGTACGCGACGCCGCCGACGAGCCCGGAGCGTCGACGCCCGCTGCCGATGCCGGCGCCGCGCCACCCAGCCGGGAGCCCGGCGGCGGCGATTGCGACGCCAGCGCGGTCCAATCGCTGGTCGGGCAGCATGCCGATCCTTCGGTGGTGGAGCAGGCGCGCAACGGCGCCGGCGCCGAGGTTGCGCGGGTGCTGACGCCCGGGCAGATGGTGACCATGGAGTTCCGCGCCGGACGCCTGAACATCGATGTCGACGACGAGGGCGTGATCACCGCACTGCGCTGCGGCTGAGCGGCGCGGCCGGCCGGTGCCTGCACTGGCGCCGGTTCGCGTGTTCCCGCGACGACACCACGACACCGGCGCGGTGCGGAAGCTCGCCGGCCGTCGCGTTGCGATTTCGTTAGCGTCGCCATGACGCCATTCATACATCCCGGGGCGGACACTCGGGGCGTCTTCCTCCCCAAGGAGTACGCGCATGTTCCGAACCGCACTGCCCCTGGCCGCGGCACTGATGTTCTCGTTGGCCGCCTGCACGCCGCCCGAGGAAACGCCGCCGATGGACGAGCCGACCGAACCGGTCGAGCCCGCGGGCGATGCCTGGGCGCCACCGCCGGTGACCGACGACCCCGTCGACCCGATGACCGACCCGACCCAGGCTCCGGTCGATCCGATGGATCCGAACGCGCCGCCGCCCACACAGACACCTCCGGAAATGATCGACGAGACGGATCCGACCAGCGAGCAGATGCCGCCGGAGGATCCCGAGGATCCGGAGTCCCCGCCGACCAATTGATCGCGCAGCGCGCGACGCTCTCTCCAAGGTCGACGATTTCCGCCCCCTTGCAAGGGGGCGGATTTTTTATGTCCGGCCGCGCCCCTCGCCGCCATCGGTCGCGGGGCCCGCGGCGGCGGTGGCGGGCGAACCGGGGTCGATCCTCGGCACGTCGGCCCGCGCATGCCGCCACGCGATCGCCAAGCCGGCACCGAGCAGCAGCGCAGCCAGCAGCCAGGGCGCGCCGGGCAGGTGCATCGGCGCACGTTCGCCGATGAACAATCCGAAGGTCCAGGCGAACAGGCCCGGCGCCAGGATCCCGGCCAGCGACACCAGGCTCATCAGCGCGCCCTGCACCCGGCCCTGCGCCTCCGCCCCGACCTGGCGGGTGATCAGCGCCTGGGTGGCCGGCGCCGCCAGCGCCCACAGTGCGCTGACCGGGATGCCGATCAGGAAGACCCATCCCGTCTGCGCGAAGCCGTAGAACAGGAACCCGGCCACGCCGCAGCCGAGCCCGGCGAGCAGGGTGCGCCGCTCGCCGAGCCGCTGCACCACCCGCCCCACCAGCACCGCATTGACGATCACGCTGCAGACGCCGACCGCGGCGAGGATCCAGCCGACCTCGCGCGGGCCCCAGGCGTAGCGGTAGTCGGCGAACAGAACGAAGATGCTCGGATACACGTAGTGCGCCAGGTTGGCGATGAACACCACCGCCGCCAGCCCGAACACCTGTGGATAGCTGCGCAACAGCCGCAGCGACCCGAGCGGGTTGGCGTGCGCCCAGTCGAAGCGCGCGGTGCGGCGCGCGGGCGGCAGCGATTCGGGCAGCACCAGCAGGCCGTAGCCGAAGTTGAGCAGGGCCAGGCCGGCGGCAAACCAGAACGGCAGCCGCAGGTGGATGTCGCCGAGCCAGCCGCCCAGCAGTGGCCCGGCGATGAAGCCGATGCCGAACGCCGCGCCGATCATGCCGTAGCTCTTGGCGCGCCGCTCCGGCGGCACCACGTCGGCGATGTAGGCGTTGGCGGTGGTGAAGCTGGCCGAGGTGATGCCGGCGATGATGCGCCCCAGCAGCAGCAGCGGCAGGGTATCGGCCAGCGCCATGAGCACGAAGTCCAGCCCCAGCCCGAGGCAGGAGAGCAGGATCACCGGGCGCCGTCCGAAACGGTCCGACAGCGCGCCCTGCACCGGTGCGGTGACGAACTGGATGGCGGCGAAGATCACCCCGAACGCGCCGACCCAGTACGCGGCGTGCGCGGTATTGCCGCCGACGAAGTCCTCGATCAGGTGCGGCAGCACCGGGATGATCAGCCCGAACGCCAGCACGTCGATCAGCACCACGACGAAGATGAAGACCAGCGCGGCCTTGCGCGCGGGGACTGCGGGGGAATCGACCATGCCAGGCGCCGACGGCGAGCGGCTGCGGATTATGCCGCCAAGCGGACCGGTTTACCTGCGTCGGCCCAGGGCGAGGCCTGCACGAGCACGCCATGCGCGAAGCCGGCGCGGCTGACCGCGCCGGGAATCCCCTGCCAATCCCACCGGAGCCTCCGCGGCCATGGGCCGCCGCACGACACCGCCGCGGAGCTGGCAGTTTTCCGCAGGAGCGCGCCATGCGCGCGAAAGCCCGCGTCGGGAATCACCGCCAATCCCACCGGAGCTCCCCGCGGCCTTCGCGGCCATGGGCCGCTCCTACAGGGGCGGGCCCGGCCCTGGTCCGGTCGCTCAGCGCTGGCTGAGCAGGCGGGTGGCGTCGACCGCCAGCTGCTCCACCGCGTTGCCGAAATCTCCGTGCCCGCCGCCCGGATACACGTCGTGGCCTGCGGCAAAACTCGAGGTGACGCCGGCGGCGATGTCGCGGGCCTGGCCGAAGCCGCCTTGCAGCGCGCCCTCCAGCGAAGCCACGGCCTCGGTCGTGCTGGCGAAATCGCCGCGGGTGGCGGCGTCCATGAACCCGTGCGCGGCCGTGGTCACCTCGCCCAGCGAGCGGGCGACCGCGCCGAGGTCGCCGATGTCGGGCGTACGGCCGTTGGTGAGCGCGCCCGCGGCGAGCGCGCCCAGCGCGCCCTGTAGCGAGCTGTTGGCTCCGGGGATTTGGCCGGCGAAACGGTCGATGGCGAGGTTGGCGAACGGCTGCATGGCGGCCGGCAGGTTGTCGGCCACCGCACTGCGCGCGGCCTCGCTGAGGCTGCCGCCGACCAGGCCGTTGACCACGCCCATGACCGCGCCGGCCAGGCCGCCGGTGACCGCGCCGAGCACCGCCGCACCCAGGATCCCCTGCAGGTCGCGGGCGTCGATGCCGAGCGCGTCGGCGATCTGCCCGAGCGCGCCGTCCAGCCCGGCGGCACCCGCCATCGAGCCCAGCGCGTTGCCGATCGCCTGGCCGAGGGATTCGGCCGCGTTGCCGAGGGCTTCGGCGGCATTGCCGAGCGAGTCGGCGGCGCTGCTGTCGTTGCCGGTGCTGCCGGTCCCGCCGCCGCCGCCGACACCGCCGGCGCCATCGCTTCCGTCGCTCATGTCGCTCCCTCCAGATCAGTTTGCTTCCACGCTAGGGCCTGCGGCGGGAAGTGGAAAGCTGGGGCCGACCCGAGGGAACGGCGAACGATGCGGAGGGGCGGACCGGGGGATACGTGACAAGTCGCTCCCCGATACTCGCTTGGTTGTCACGCATCCCCCGGTCCGCCTGGACACGGCGTGGCGATCTGGCCGCAGGACGGGTTGCGGGCGGCCACGCCGCGTCGGGCCTTTGGTCTTCGGAAGGCGCCGGTGGATGTCGGACCATCGGGTGGGGGCGGCGCCGCAACCAAGCGAGTATCGGGGAGCGACTTGCGGGGCCGCCCCCACCCGATGGCGCACGTACGTTCGGGCCATCGATCGCGAGGCCGGGGCTGGTGATAGTGGGTATCGAGCAGGCGTCCCGGGAAACGCGTGCGGGGGGGTCGGGAGATACGTGACAAGTCGCTCCCCCGATACTCGCTTGGTTGTCACGCATCCCCCGACCCGCCTGGAGACGATGTGGCGATCGGGTCGGAGAGCGGGGGTCGGGGGCTGCGCCAAACCGGCCCCGGGCCGCTCACTCGGCGGCTTTCGGCTCCGGGCCGGGGCGGTCGCTGTCGAGCGCCTCGAGGATCCTGCGCCCGGCGCGGCCGTCGGCCGGCTGCATGCCGAGCCGGCGCTGCTCGGCCTGGATCGCGCGGCGGGTGTTGCTGCCGATCATCCCGTCGACCTCGCCGATGTCGTGGCCGCGATCGAGCAGCGATTGCTGCAGGCGGCGGCGCTCGGCGCGCGACAGGCCCGGATCGTCGGTGGGCCAGACGGCAGCCAGTCCCTCACCGCCGCGCAGGCGATCGGACAGCAGCGAAATCGCCAGCGCATAGCTTTCCGCGGCGTTGTAGGAATAGATCGCGTCGTAGTTGCGGAACACCAGGAATGCCGGGGCGTCGCGGCCCGCGGGCAGCAGCACCGCGGCCTGGCTGGAAGCCGGCACCGAAGGCGGCGCGACCTCGCTGCCGTCGACGCCGCGCACGCCGCGCGCGGTCCAGTCCGACAGCGGCCGGCGCTTGCCGCGTCCGGCCAGGGAGGCGTCGAATCCCTGCGGCAGCTTCACCTCGAAGCCCCAGGGTTGGCCGGTGCGCCAGCCGGCGCGCTTGAGGTAGTTGGCCGTCGACGCGAGCGCGTCGGGGATGCTGCCGACCAGATCGCGGCGGCCATCCCCGTCGCCGTCCACGGCGATGCGCGCGTAGGTGGAGGGGATGAACTGGGTGTGCCCGAACGCACCGGCCCAGGATCCGGTCAGGCCCTCGGCCTGGATGTGGCCATCCTGCAGCAGCCTGAGCGTCGCGAAGAACTCGCCGCGGAAGAACTCCTGCCGCCGTCCGGCGCAGGACAGCGTCGACAGCGACACCAGCAGCGGACGCTTGCCGAACACCCGGCCGTAGTCGCTCTCCACGCCCCAGACCGCGACCACGGTGGCGGCGTCGACGCCGTACTCGCGCTCGATGCGCGCCAGCAGCTCGCGGTGGGTCTCGAGCATCGCCCGCCCGTCCGCCACGCGCTCTGCGTCGACCAGCCCGGCCAGGTAGTCCCAGATCGGCGTGGTGAATTCCGGCTGCGCGTCCAGCAGCTCCAGCACCGACGGATCGGGCTGCAGGCCGGCGGTGTAGCGGTCGAAACTGGCTGCGCTCACGCCCTTGCCGGCAGCGGCCGTCTTCAGCCCGACCAGGCAGCGCTGGAAGGCCTGATCGGCCTGGTCGGCCTGCGCAGCGAAGGCGGGGGCGAGCAGCAGCAGGCAGGCGAGTCGTTTCATCGGCGGAGATCCCGGACGGTGGCGGCCATGATAGGCCGGGGCCGGCTCAGGCCGGCCGCAGCAGGCGCAGCCCGTACCAGTCGGATTCATCGTTCCAGGCCGCGCGCACCGCCATGCCGGCGCGCGCGGCCATCGCCGCGAACTGCGCATCGGTGTACTTGTGGCTGTACTCGACCTGCATCTCCTCGCCGGCGGCGAAGGCGAACTCGCGGCCGTCCAGCCGCACCCGCTGCTCGCGCTGGCTGACCAGGAAGGTCTCGATGCGGCGGCGCTCGCGCGAATAGCGCGCGCGGTGGCGGAACTGCCCCAGATCGAAATCGCTGCCGATCTCGCGGTTGAGCCGCGCCAGCAGGTTGAGGGTGAACGCCGCGGTCACGCCGGCGGCGTCGTTGTAGGCCGCCTCGATCGTGGCCGGATCCTTGTCCAGATCGATGCCCACCAGAGCCAGGCCGCCGGCGCCGACGGTGTCGTGCATGGCGCGCAGCAGCGCAACGGCCTCGTCCTCGACGAAGTTGCCGAGGGTGGAGCCGGGAAAGAACGCCAGCCGCCGCCGCGGCGTGCGCTCGGGCGACGGCAGGGACACCGCACGGGTGAAGTCGGCGCAGACCGGCAGCATCTCGATTTTCGGAAAGCGCCCCTCCAGCCGCGCCACGCTGTCGAGCAGCGCGGCGCGCGAGATCTCGATCGGGGTGTAGGCCACCGGGTCGTCGAGGCCGGCGAGCAGGGTCTCGGTCTTGCGGCCGCTGCCGCTGCCGTACTCCACCACGTGCGCACGGTCGCCGATCGCTGCGGAGATGTCGGGCATGCGCCGCGCCAGCAGCGCCGATTCGGTGGCGGTGAGGTAGTACTCGGGCTGATGGGTGATGCGCTCGAACAGCTCCGAGCCGCGGGCATCGTAGAAGTACTTGGACGGCAGCCGCTTGGGCGTGGCCGAGAGTCCGGCGACGGCGTCGGCCGAGATCCGCTCCGGCCCGGGCAGCAGATCGACCAGCTCCGCGTTGGGCCTGGCGCGCATGTCCATCAGGCGTCGCGCGCCAACCGCAGGCCGGCGAACTGCCAGCGCGCATCGGGCGGGAAGAAGTTCCGGTAGCTGGCGCGCACGTGGCCGCGCGGCGTGGCGCAACTGCCGCCGCGCAGCACCCACTGGCTGCACATGAACTTGCCGTTGTACTCGCCGAGGCTGCCCTGCCAGGGCCGGTAGCCCGGATACGCGGTGTAGGCGCTGGAGGTCCACTCCCAGACGTCGCCGAACAGCTGCAGCGGCGCGCCGCCGCCGGTATCGGCCGCGCTCTGCGGCTCGAAGCGGCCGTCGTCGGCGAAATGGCCGGCGACGGGCAGCGGCGCAGCGGCCAGCTCCCACTCCGTCTCGGTGGGCAGGCGCGCGCCGGCCCAGCGCGCGTAGGCGTCGGCCTCGTAGTAGCTCAGGTGCGCGACCGGTGCGTGCGGGTCCAGGGGGCGCACGCCGCCGAGGGTGAACGCATGTTCCAGGTCCTCCTGCCAGTACAGCGGCCGCTGCCATCCGCCGGTCTGCAGCTGCGCCCAGCCGTCGCTCAACCACGGCCCGGGTTCGCGGTAGCCGCCGTCGTCGACGAACTCGCGGAATTCGGCGTTGCTCACCGGCCGGCTGGCCAGGGCATGCGCCGGCACCAGCGCGCGATGCGCAGGCGATTCGTTGTCGTAGGCGAAGGCGCTGGCGGCGGGCCAGGCCGGCACGCCGACCGTGGCGATGCACTCTTCGCGCGCCAGCCAGCGCAGCGACGACGCGGCGCCTTTCACGGTCGCCAGATCGGCGCGATAGGCCGGCCACAGCGGATTGCACCACAGGGCGTGCTTGATGTCGGTCAACAGCAGCTCCTGGTGCTGCTGCTCGTGATTGAGGCCGAGCTCGAGCCGCTGGAGCGCCTCGTCGTCGAGATCGCCGGCATCGAGCCGCTGCAGCAGGCGCGCCTCGATCTCGGCGCGATAGTCCTGCACCTGCGCCAGCGTCGGCCGCGAGAGCATGCCGCGGCGCGGCCGCGCGTGCATCGGGCCGACGCTCTGGTAATAGCTGTTGAACAGGTAATCCCAGTCGGCATCGAACGGCCGGTAGCCGGGCCGCGCCGCGAGGATGAAGCGCTCGAAGAACCAGGTGGTGTGGGCCAGGTGCCATTTGGCCGGGCTGGCGTCGGGCATGCTCTGCACCATCGCGTCCTCGGCCGACAGCGGCGCCGCCAGGCGGGCGCTGTGCGCGCGGACGCGCCGGAAGCGCCGGGCCGGCGATTCGGGCGGAGCGTCCGGCGTCGGGTCCGGTGCGACGGCGGCCAAAGGAGACATGCGGAAAGGATAACGCGATCCGGTGACCGCCACGTCACGGCGCCGCCGCCGCAGGAACGATCCCGCGGCGCGCAGCCTCAGCGACGCACGCCGCCGCCGACCTCGATGAAGCGCAGGAACTCGGCGCGGGTGCGGGCGTCCTCGCGGAACGAGCCGAGCATGGTCGAGGTGATCATGCTCACCCCGCGCTTGTGCACGCCGCGAGTGGTCATGCATTCGTGCGCGCCCTCCACCACCACGCCGACGCCGAGCGGCTGCAGCGCGCGCTGGATGCAGCCGGCGATCTGCGCGGTCATCTTCTCCTGCACCTGCAGGCGCCTGGAGTAGGCCTCGACCACGCGCGCCAGCTTGCTGATGCCGACCACCTTGCCGTCGGGCAGGTAGCCGACGTGCACGCGGCCGATGATCGGCGCCATGTGGTGCTCGCAGTGGCTCTCGTACTCGATGTCGCGCAGCACGATCATCTCGTCGTAGCCCTCGACTTCCCTGAAGGTGCGGGCGAGGTAGTCGTCCGGGTCCAGCGCGTAGCCGCTGAACCACTCGCGGTAGGCCTTGGCGACGCGCGCCGGGGTGTCGAGCAGGCCTTCGCGCGCGGGGTCGTCGCCGGCCCAGCGCAACAGCGTGCGGACCGCTTCCTCGGCCTGTTCGCGGCCGACCGCAGGAGGTGGATCGGGTTGCGTGCTCATGCGCATCCGCCGTGGTCTGGAAATGCGCAATGGTACCGCGCGGCCACAGGCGGGGCGCGGCAGGCTCCAGTCGCGCCGCGCCGGCCGCCCTAGTGCCTGCCCTTCTCCCGCAGGCCCTGGTCCATCTCGCGCCAGACGTGGGCGACCGCATCGCGCGCCTGCTCCCAGTTCAGGCGCGACTCGCCGCGCTGGTTGAGCCAGCGCGCACCCAGCGCCGCCTCGACGTCCTCCAGCGGCTGGCCGCCATGCGTGCGGTAGCTGTCGAGCCCGAGGCGGTAGGCGGGCTCGTAGTCGCGCCATTCCATGTCCGCCACGTAGTACCTGGTCTGGCGGTAGATCTGCTCGAAATGGCCGATGTTGCCGCGATGATCGGCGGCCTCCGAGGCGCGGTGGCCGATCAGCGCGCCGGCGGCGGTGCCGGCCACCACGCCGATCACCAGGCCCGGCGGGCCGCCGACCGCGAATCCCAGTCCACCGACGACCGCGCCGCCGAGCACGGCACTGCCGCCGGCACCGAGAACGTGATCCTTCTGCAAGATGCTCATCGCTGTCTCCCGGTGGACCTGCGCCGGGCGCGCGGGGACGCGCCGGTGCACCGATCCAGCGTGCGCGGCATGCGATGAAACCGGAATGAAAACCGTCAGTTGTGCCGGGCCTCCGCCAGCGCATCGTTCCAGGCCGCCATCACCGCCGGCCGCGCTTCGGCCCAGTTCAGCCGCGAGGCCCCGCGCGCATCGCGCCAGCCGCGGGCCAGCGCCGCTTCGGCCTGTTCGAACGGTCTCCCCGCGCTGGCGCCGCGCTGAAGCCGCCCGTAGCGGTAGGCCGGCGCATAGTCCGACCAGGTGCGCCCGACCGAGTAGCTGGGCACGTCGCGGAATTCGCGCCGATAGCGGTGCATGTCGGGGAAGGCCTCATCGTGGCGACCGCTCGGCGCCGGACGCTGTGCGTCGGCGGGATCGTGGCGGTGGCTTCTTTCCATCGTAGTCGGGTCGCGCCGAGCGGGCGACGCAGCAGGTACAGCGGATGTTGGGCGCGACGCTATACCTGGCCAGGTCTCCGTGCGGTGAATTTTTCGCCACCTCCGTCGTCGACGTCGGCCAGGGTTCATCATGAATCCGGCCGCCAGCGCTGCTTCGGCGATGAATGCGCCCGCGTCGGGACCGGGACGGCCAGGCGTTTCGCCGCATGTGCGGGCCGCGCGAAGCCGGACGTTCAGGAATCCGCCCTTGTCGTGCGCGACCGCGAGGCACCGGAAGGTTCAGCGTCCGGAGGTTCCGCCGGGTCGCCGCCGATCGTTGCCTTCCCGCGCCGACGCCACATCCGATCGGCGATTACCAGCACCAGCAGCAGAACCAGCATGCCGACCCCGGCGTACTCGGTGAAAGGCATGACGCGTGCCGTGTTGTTCAATGTCGTGTGCAGGACCACCGCCAGCAGCAGGTTTCCGCCGCTGCGGTTGTAAAGCCAGGTGAACAGGATGCCGAGCAGGACGCAAACGCCCACCTTGGCGAACACCATCTGCGGGTCGTCGGGATACTGCCCGTTGACGAACAATGGGTAGTGCCAGAGCCCCCACACGACCCCGATCAGCGCCGTGCTCGCCAGCGGGCTCATGCGTTTCTGCAGCTCCGGTAGCATCCAGCCGCGCCACCCCGCCTCCTCTCCGACCGCCACGACCAGCAGGGTGAACAGGGTCGAGCGCAGCAGGAACAGGCCCCACACCGGCGGGGGCAACCCGCCGCTGGCGGACTCGATCGGCGACCCTGTCGTCCATGCGATCAGCACGCCCAGCAGCATCCAGCCGGCCGGGAGGAACAGCGCGGCCAGCCACCAGCGCAACGGCGCCCGCCAGCGAAACACGGACGACAGCCGCGGCGACCGGCTGCCTGCCAGCATGGCGACGATGAAGCCGGCCACCGCCGCTGCCGACAGCGCGCTGGCGACGCCCAGCGGCGACAGGCCCGGAGGCTGCGCGATGGCGAAGCCGCCCGCCGTGATGGCGTCGCCGGTCAGCAGGATCGA
This sequence comes from Luteimonas salinisoli, assembly GCF_013425525.1. Lineage (GTDB taxonomy): Bacteria > Pseudomonadota > Gammaproteobacteria > Xanthomonadales > Xanthomonadaceae > Luteimonas > Luteimonas salinisoli. Next base: position 77,581 of record NZ_JACCKA010000049.1, read on the forward strand.
CAGGTCGATGGTGGCGACGATCGCGAACACGGGAAAGAACCGCATCCACCAGATCCTGTCGCCGAAGGTGGCGCCGGTGCCGCGCCAGCGATCCATGACGATCGCGGCCAGTGCGGGCCCGAATGCCAGGCCGGTGACGATCTTTCCGAGTGCCCAGTCCGGTCCCGCCACCCACGGCACGCAGAACCACACCGACCAGGTGATGGCGAACGTCAGGGCGATGAACACGAGGACCGGATGCCGCCCGGCGACCGCCGCGGGCGAAAAGGGCTTGTCTGCCATCGTGGGTTTCACTGCGCGTCGTTCCGGGCGGAGGACGGCATTCTGGTCCCGGCTGCCGCCGGACGATAGAACGATCGTGCGCGCCCGTACTCAGTCGGGACGTGGTCAGCGACGAGCTGGTCCGCCTGTCGACGACACGGCGCGGACGTTGTCGCCGCGGTCGCGATCGATGAGCTTGTAGTACGGGTCGACCGCCACCCGCCCTGGCCGTCGGTCGACCACGAACTCGAAAGCGGCTGGCGAGGCGCGGAGGCGCCGCCGCTCGAGGAAGAGTACGGCGCCGCCGTCCCCATCTTCCTCTTCCTCGCCGAACACCGCGAGGTCGACCCAGTCGTCGATCGGGATCTCCCATTCGTCGCCGGCGCCGTCGGCACGCAGCTTGCGCGCCTCCAGCTCGAAGCGGAGCAGAAACGTGCCGTCCGCGCGCTCGGTGGACGTCGCGGCGGCGACCCTGGCGTCGAACGTCGTGATCCGCTCGAACAGGTCCTCGACCAGATGCTTCGACCCTTCGGGCACCGTCGGACGGAGCTCCTCGAGGAGCTCCGCCGTCGTGGTGTAGGGCGGCTCCCCGACCGCGGTACGCGAGAGGTAGCGCGACAGCGCCTGGTTGAGCCGCACCTCGCCCACCGCGTCGCGGAGCGCGTACATGGCCAGCGCGCCCTTGTGGTAGTACACGTAGTCCTGGCGCTCGACGAGCGCGAGCGGCGGCTCCACTCCGCGCTCGGCTGCGCGTCCACGCAAGTACCAGTCGTGCTCGTACGCGAGAACGCGGCGCACCCCCCGTCGCCCGAACTCATCCTCCATCACCATCAGCGCCGAATACTGCGCCAGCGTCTCGTGGAGCACGCCGACGCCCCGCGCGTTGGCGCCGACCACCTGCTGACCCCACCACTGGTGGGCGATCTCGTGCGCGGTGACGTAGAACGGAAGATCGATTGCCTCCTCGCCATCGAGGCGGGCGTTGAACCCCGTCGACTCGGAGAGTGCGATCAGGCCGGGAAACGCCGTGCCGTCGCGGACATAGCCGGGAAACTCGACGATCCGCAGGTGGCGATGCTGGTAGGGGCCGAAGTTCGTCGCGAAATAGGCGAGCGACTTTCTGGCCGCGTCCATCATTCGGCCGACGTTGTCGCCGTGTCCTGGGTGATGGTAGATCTCGATCGCGACACCGCCCCAGTCGCTTCGTGTCACCTCGTACCTCGCCGATGCGTAGGCGAAGTAGTGTGTGATGGGACTCTCCGAGCGGTAGTGGAAGTAGCGCCGTCCGTCCGCGATCCACTCCCGTTGCAGTTCGCCCGACGCGACGGCGATCTGGTCGATGGAAGTGGAGACTGTGGTTTCGAAGTCGACCCGGTCGGCGTCGGATGCTCGGGGCGTGCTCCGCCGCGCGACGAGATCGTCGAGACCGGGGAGAGGGAGTACGGACTCCAGGCCGTGGCGCCGCCGCTCGTCGGGATCGGCGAGCTGCCGTTGAGCGTCGTAGCCGATGACCGGAAAGTAGTCGCGCTTGGTGAAGTAGGTGCCGTTGTCGACGACGGCGACCTGTGCGCCGTTGTTGACGAAGCCTCGGTTGTCTACCGTGAGGTCGAAACCGAGCTCGATGGCATCTCCCGGCTCGAGCGGCTTTCGCAAGCGGAGAATGCGGTAGCCAAGCGCCTCGTCCTCGAGGATGACGTCGTGGGCGGGAAGGGCGAGGCGGTTCACGTGAACGCTTTCCGGAATGCTCACATGGAGGTCGCGTAGCGCTTCGCCGGAGCGATTCCGAATGAGGTAGGTGCCCCGGATCTCGACGCTCCTCCGGTCCGGGAAGATGTCCACGTCCGCACGCACGGCGACGATCCGAGGCAGGTCCAGAGCCTGGTACCGCCGATAGAGCCGCTCGTAGCTCGCGCGGCGTTCTGCAGCCTCGGTGCTCGGCACGTACTCGTTCAGGACGTTGGTGTTGTAGAAGATCCAGGCGCCCGCGGCCACGAGACCCAAGGCGCCGAGGGTGGTCACCGTGCCAGCAGGGCCTCGGAAGCGTGCGCGCGCCTCGGCCCATCGCGCCCTCCACGCGTTGTCGGTGCCCCTCTTCCAGAACAGGATCGAAAGCCCGACGAGCACGAGCGCACCGAATCCCCAGTAGAGGCCGTACCAGCCGAACTGCGTGAGAAACGGTCCGTAGCCGTTGAAGTCGGAGTAGGGCGTCGGCGGGAGGCTCGCGAACCGGTAGAGATGATGTTCGAACCCGAACTCCTCCAGGAGATCCCAGCTGACGATGAAGAGGATCACGAGCCCGTATCCCGCGACCCGGCCGCGCGCCACGACGTGGCAGAAGCAGGCGAGGACCATCATCAGGATCGGATAGACGGCGGCGAGTGCGACGCCCTGCGCGTAGAGGTCGAGCTCGAGGTCATCGTAGCCGTGCCAGAGCTGGAAGCCGACGAGTGCCAGCATGCCCGTGAGCAGGAAGACGGCAATCACCAGCAGGAGCGCGGCCAGCTTGGCGCCGGCGTACGCGACGCTCGGCGTCGGCATCGAATCGACGACCTCGTCCAGCTCGAGCGCCCGCTCCTTCCAGATCAATTCGCCGCTGTAGAGCACGACCACGAGCAACAGGATGATCGAGTATCCGCCCTGGAGCGCCTCGAGCATGAGGTGGGTGCGAGGTTGGACGGGCATCCCGAAGATGTTCCCGGCGGAACCCGCTGCCTGAATGAGGACGAAGACCCCCAGGACGACGATGCCGAGAAACGGGAGGCTTCCCAGGACGGTCGTTGCCTCGCGCCGGACCTGGCGCATGAACTGGACCAGGACCGAATGTGTCGAGAACACGCGGTGGGACGCCGGCGCCGATACTCGGACGGCGCCAACCGGCGGGGCGGCATCGGTCGCATCCGGCATCCGGACGGGGCGCTTCCGCGAACGCGACGGATCGTAGGCGGCTACCGAGAGGCCGAGCGCCAAGAGTCCCAGACCGAGCCAGAGGATCCGGTTCCAGAGAAGGGGCCCGGTGATTTCGGGAGTCGCCGCGTTCAACTCCGCGACGGTCCAGTACTTCAGGGCGCCACCCAGCGCGACCACGCCGAGCGGATCGAGCAGCTGCGCGATCCAAGGCGTCCCTAGACGGGAAGCCGCCAAACCCGCGATCGCGTTGATCGCGAAGAAGGCGACGACGCCGAGGTAGGTGGCAAGCGTGCTGCGCGTCCAGCTCGCGAGGGCGTAGAACGCCGCCCCGAGCGCGAGGAGGGTCGGGATGATGAGCACTCCCAGGCCGAATGCGTACGGTGCGATCCGGAACGGCCCTACCCGTGCCGGATCGAGCCAGGGCATGAAGGCGCTTGCCGCCAGTGCTCCGGCGCCCACCACGGACGCGAGCGTGCACACCACCATCGCTCCCGCGAACCGCCCGGTCAGGTAGTCGAACCGCGAGATCGGCTTGGAGAAGAAGAGCTCGAAGGTCCGCCGGTCGAAGTCCCGCATGGCGGCACTGGCGACGCACGCGGTCATCAGGAAGAGCACGAGGAAGATCCCCTTGACCAGCAGTTCGAGGATCGCCGCGGGCGCATTGAGGTGCAGCCTGCCGACGGCGCCCCCCGGGCCGTGGCCCGTGCCCGCGATGAACAGCAGTACGCTGAGGAAGAAGGTGACCAGGTAGAACAGGGGCTGCCGAAGCTGATATCGGACCTCGAACCGGAAAATGGCTGCCCACACGGCCCTAGCCGCCATGACGGGCAGCGAAGTAGACGTGCTCGAGATCCGGCTCGGCGGGCTCGAACCCGTCGCCCGGAGCTCGGTCGCCCAGGACATGGATGACGGTGCGCCCGGCGGCGAGCCGCGAGGAGAGAACGGGCATCGACTTCTGGTATCCGGCGACCTCGCTGCGGCCGACGACCTTGCGCCACACCCTCCCCTCGAGCTGGGCGACGAGCGCGCCGGGTTCTCCGCTGAGCAGCACCCGGCCCTGCGAGAGGATGGCCATGCGGGTGCAGAGCTCGCGCACGTCCTCGACGATGTGGGTCGAGAGGATCACCACCGCGGTCTCCCCGATCTCGGACAACAGATTCAGGAAACGGATCCGCTCTTCGGGGTCGAGACCGGCGGTCGGCTCGTCGACGATGATCAACCCGGGATCGCCCAGAAGCGCCTGCGCGATACCGAAACGCCTGCGCATGCCGCCCGAGAAGGTGCCGAGCTTGCGCCTCCGGACGTCGTAGAGGTTGGTCATTCGCAGGAGCCGCTCGACGGCTTCGCGCCGCGCCTCCGCGAAAACCAATCCCTTCAGCACCGCGAAGTGATCCAGCAACGTCTCGGCCGGGATCCCCGGATAGACGCCCATGTCCTGCGGCAGGTAGCCCAGGATCTTGCGCACCTCGTGCTTCTCGTTGAGCACGTCGATGTCGTCGAAGAAGATGCTTCCGGAGTCGACGCCCTGCAGGGTGGCGATGGTCCGCATCAACGTCGACTTCCCGGCTCCGTTGGGCCCGAGAAGACCAAACATTCCCCTCGGGATCTCCAGACTCACGTCCTTCAGGGCCCGAACGCCATTGCCATAGGTCTTGGAAAGGTTCTCGATTCTCAGCATCTCAGGGCCCTGGGGGAGCGATGCGCTTCCCGAACCGGTGGCGCGAGGCGATCGTCGCGGGCGCCAGGGGCGTGCCGGTCATCGCGGAGATCGTGCGCCCTTCCGGACGGAGGACGGCATTCTGGTCCCGCCTCCGGCCGGGCGATAGAACGATCGTGCGCACCCGTACTCAGTCGGGGCGCGCCCACCTCGCCGGAGTCACCCCGAAGGCGTTGCGGAAATGGCGGGTGAGATGGCTCTGGTCCGCGAAGCAGCACGCGGCGGCGACCTCGGCCGGCGCGTGGCCCCCGGCCAGCATGTCCCGCGCGCGTTCGAGCCTGCGCATGAGCAGGTAGCGGTAGGGGCTGGTGCCGAACAGCGCGCGGAAGTCCCGCGACAGCTTCCAGCGGTCGCGCCCGCTCGCCCGTTCGAGACAGGCCATGGACACGTCGCTGTTCCAGTGCGCGAGCATGTACGCGCGCGCCCGCTCGGCGGCGAAACCGTCGATGGGCTTCGTGCGGCGTCGCGGCATCGAGACCGCGTCGAGGGCGACGGCCAGGTCGTACAGCGCGTCGTCGAACTCCAGCTCGCCGAGCGGTCGCCGGTAGTCCGCCAGCAGCGTCTGAACCGGGCCGAGCAGGCGCGGATCGGTCGAGGTGCCCCCGGCGAGGAATGGAAGCCCGCTAGCGCCGAGCATCCGCTGGATCCGGGCGGGCTCGATGTGGATGGAGCGATAGCGGAAACCGTCGCTGGTGCCCGGCCTGCCATCGTGGCGCTCGTCCGGGTGGATCACGACCACGCCGCCCGGAAGCGAATGGCGGGCGGAGCCGCGGTAGTCGAAGCACTGCACCCCCTCCAGGGTCAGCGCCACCGCGTAGGTGTCGTGGCGGTGGGGCGCGAACTGGAACCCCGAGAGATGGGCCTCGATGCGCTGCTGCCCACCCGCCGCGTGCCGCAGCCACGGCGCCGCCGTGCGGGTCGTGGCGCCGGGGGCGTCCGGGGTCGCGGATGCGGGTGGACGACCGGGGGTGGGCGACATCGCTTCGGGTTCGGTGTGATTCGGCGAGCGTATCCTATCGGCCCGCATCGCGCCCCAGTGGCGCGCAGGGCAGCGCGAAATCGACGTGGTAGTGCTCGTCGTGGCGGACCCATGGGTCGCGCTGCATGAACGACAGATTGCGCCGCAGCCAGGCTCCGCGTGGCGTGGCGAACAGTGCCGGAAGATAGGCGCGCTCGAAAATCACCAGCGCGATGCCAGCGCCGCGGCTTTCGGCGGCACGATGCAGACGATAGAGATGTTCGGCCATCGCCGGGAAGTCGATGGCGTACTCGGCGTGACGTCCCCGACGGTCGAACTCGATGTCGTAGCCGAAGCGGTTCCCGGCATGGGTGGGGAGCGCCGCCGGCTTGCCCTTTCCGTCGCGTACGGGCACGAAGAAATCCACCGAGAGGCCGTTCTGGTGGGTGCGGTGCGGGGGGAACGGACCGCCTCCCGACAGGCCGGTTTCGCCGTACACGTAGACGTATTCCGGGTCCGTGGCGGCGATCTCCGCATAGGCGTCGGCGACGATGTCGGAGACCGTCGCGTGCACGTAGGTGCGTCCCAGCGTCGCGGCCAGTGCGCTGTAGGCGGCAAAGTTGCTGCCGCGCCGGGGAAGAGCGATGCCTGACTCGAGGCGGCCGTCGGAGACCTCGCCGAAACACCTGCTCTCGGCGCCGGATGCGGCGACAGCGATCCAGGACGCGCCCAGCAGCGCGGCGGCGGCCGCGATCCGTTTCGGTGCCCTCATCCGTGCATGCTAGCGCGCGCGGCGGCCCGGGAGAATCCGCGCCGGTGCGATTCGCGCCGCCGCGCTCGCGCAGCCGCCGCTTCCCTTCGGTCGGCAGCTGGCCTCAGCGGTCGATCGGATCCAGCACGCCGCGGCCGGGAAGCACGGCCTGAGGTGGCGTCACCACGGCCCTTATGTCGGCCTTCTCGACGGGCTAGAATTCCGGCCCATTCCACGCGATGAAGGAATCGGAACCGTACATGCTCGTCCGCTTTGCACTGCTGTTTTGCCTCGTCCTGGGGGTCGGGGACTGCATCGCAGCCGGGACCGCCCGCCAGGAGGGCTGCACTCTGCCGCTCCACTGGGACCGCCTGTTCGACGACAGGCTGGACTGGAGCCGCGTCTCCGAGGATGCGTCTGGCTGCTATCTGGAGGGTTACTCCGAAGACCAGCGGCTCATCGAAATGCAGGTCCGCTACCTGCGCACGTGGGCCGAGGACCAATGCGATGTATCGCTGGCGTCTGCGCCGCATCCGCCTACCGCCGGATACCGCGAGCAGGACGGGCGAGGCGAGGAGATGGAGCCCCCCGCGTTCGCCATTGCGATCGAGGCCGCCACGGCGGCCGACTGCGTGGTCGATGGCCTGGACATGGGGGACTCGATCACCTGGTCGCCCAGCGTCGACATCTCCTCGCGCAACCTCCACCCGGCAACCCATCCCGCGGAGGCGATCGAGGCCGGGCTGTCGGGCACGGCGATGCTCGTGGTCTGGACCCGCGAGACCGGAGCGTTCGGAGGCGCGATCGTCTCCAGGTCCAGCGGCCACCCCTCGCTCGATGCGGCGGCGATCGAAGCCGCGGAACATTGGGCGTACAACCCCGGCGAGACCGACGATGGCCGCCCGCTTCCGGGTCATGTCGCCATTCCCGTGGACTTCACGCCTTCGAACTAGGGGCCCTCGCATGCGGGGATCGGGTTGCGTCCCGTTCCTGCACGTCGGACGCGGTATCGGCGTCCAGGTTGCGGGGCGCTTCCAGGTCTCCGAGAAGGTTGGGTCCGGGAGGCAGCCCGGTTCGCCCTCCTCCGCGAAGGCATCCAACGCCGAGACAGGCCCGGCGACTCGTTTCGGACCTGCAGCGCGCGCTGGCGGCGCTATTCGCGCCCGGCCACCCGCTCCCGCGCCGGCAGCCGCTGCGGCCATCCGCCTGCCAGCGCGCGGTACAGCGCCGCCGCGCCGGCGACGCTGCGGGTGCGCGCTTCGGCCAGCGCATCCTCGGCCTGCAGCCGGGTGCGCTCGGCGTCGAGCACCTCGAACAGATCGGCGGCACCGGCCTCGAAGCGGGTGCGCGCCAGCTGTGCGGCGCGGGCGCTGTCTTCCGCCGCCGCCGCCAGGTGCGCGTCCTGCTCGCGGCTGCGCGCGTAGCGCACCAGCGCGTTCTCGGTGTCCTCCAGCGCCAGCAGCACGGTCTGCTCGTAGCGCGCCAGTTCGCCTGCCGCCTCGGCGTCGGCAGCGGCGATGCGCGCGCGCACCCGGCCGATGTCGAGGAACGACCAGTCGATGCCGAGCGCGACCAGCCGCGTCTCGCTGTCGCGCTCGAACAGCACGCTGCTGTCGATCGCCTGGGTGCCGATCAGGCCGCCGAGGGTGAAGCGCGGGAACAGGTCGGCGCTGGCCACGCCGATGCGCGCGGTGGCCGCGTGCAGGCGTTGCTCGGCCGCGGCGATGTCGGGGCGGCGGCGCAGCAGGTCACCCGGTGTGCCCGCGTCCAGCCGCTGCGGCAGGGCCGGCAGCGGCGCCGCCGGCCGCAGCGCGTCGATCAGCGCGTCGGGCCCGCGGCCGGTCAGCACCGACAATCGATGAATGTGGGCGGAGACTTCCGCCTGCAGCGCCGGCACCCGCGCCAGGGTCGATTCCAGCTGCGCGCGGGCGCGCGCGGTATCGAAGCCGGTGCCGCGTCCGGCCTCGAACCGCGCATCCACCAGGCGCAGTGTCTCGCGCTGGTTGCCGGCGTTGGCCTCGGCGACCCGCAGGCGCTCCTGGGCGCCGCGCAGTGCGACGTAGCCGTCGACCACCTCGCCGACGATCGCCACCTGCAGCGCCGCCAGGTCGGCGGCGCCGGCCGCGGCATCGGCGCGCGCGGCCTCGACGCCGCGGCGCACCCGCCCGAACAGGTCCAGCTCCCAGCTAGCGGCGATGCCGGCGCTGAAGTCGTCGCCGTCGCGATCGGCGCGCGAGCGGTTCGGCGCCTGGTCGGCGCTGGCGCGGCTGCTGGCCGCCTCGGCGGACGCGGTGACCGTCGGGAAGCGGTCGAACCGCGCGCCGCGCAACAGCGCATTGGCACGATCGTAGTTGGCCAGGGCGATGCGCAAGTCGTGATTTGCGCGCAGCGCCTCGGCGACCAGCGCGTCGAGCTGCGCATCGCCGAACGCCTCCCAGAACGCCTCGTCCGGCGCGGGCAAGGCCGAGGGGTCCGGTGCCGTCGAGGCGCCGAAGGTCTCGCCCAGGGGGAGCTCGGGACGGACGTGGTCGGGGCCGACGGCGCAGGCGGCCAGCGCCAGCGCCAGCAGCGAGGGCAGCGCGCTGCGCGCGAGCGGCGAACGATTACGCATGGGACACCTCCAGGTTGCCTTCGGCGGCGGCGGGCTTGCGGCGCTCCACCAGCTTGCGCAGGGCGACATAGAACACGGGCGTGAGGAACAGGCCGAACCCGGTCACGCCGATCATCCCGGCGAACACCGCGGTCCCCAGCGCCTGCCGCACCTCGGCGCCGGCGCCGGTGGCCACCACCAGCGGCACCACCGCCGCGGTGAAGGTGATCGAGGTCATGATGATCGGGCGCAGGCGCAGGCGGCAGGCCTCGAGCGCGGCCTCGACGATCCCCATGCCCTGTTGCTCCAGCTCGCGCGCGAACTCGACGATCAGGATCGCGTTCTTGCACGCCAGCGCGATCAGCACCACCAGGCCGACCTGGACGAAGATGTTGTTGTCGCCGCCGGTGGCCCACACGCCGATCATCGCCGAGAGCATGCACATCGGCACGATCAGGATGATCGCCAGCGGCAGGGTCCAGCTTTCGTACAGCGCCGCCAGCACCAGGAACACCAGCATCACCGCAAGCGGGAAGATGATCATCGCCGCCTTGCTCTGGTTGGCCTGCTGGAAGCTCAGGTCGGTCCACTCGAAGGTCATGCCATTGGGCAGCACGCCGGCACCGAGCTCGGTCAGCACGTCCATGGTCTGCGAGGACGACAGCACGCGCGGGTCGGACTCGCCGGCCAGGTCCGCTGCCGGGTAGCCGTTGTAGCGCAGCACCGGGTCGGGGCCGAAGGTCTCGCGAACGCTCACCATCGAGCCGATCGGCACCATCTCGCCGCGGTCGTTGCGAGTGCGCAGGCTGGCGATGTCCTCGACGTTGTCGCGGAACGACGCGTCGGCCTGGGCGATCACCTGCCAGGTCCGGCCGAACTGGTTGAAGTCGTTGACGTAGGCCGAGCCGAGGTAGGTCTGCAGGGTGTCGAACAGGTCGGTCAACTGCACGCCCTGCGCCTTGGCCTTGACCCGGTCGACCTCGGCATCCAGCTGCGGCACGTTGGCCTGGTAGCTGGTGATCGGGAAGCCCATGCCCGGAGTCTGGGAGATCGCACCCTGGAAGCCGTTCACCGCCTGTTGCAGCGCGCCGTAGCCCAGGCCCGCGCGGTCCTCGACGAACAGCTGGTAGCCCGAGCCATTGCCCAGTCCCTGGATCGCCGGCGGCATGAACGAGAACGCGAAGCCCTCCTGCAGCCCGGCGATCTTCTGGCCGAGCTCGGCGTTGATTTCCTCCGCGCTGCGGTTCCGCTCGCCGAACGGCTTGAGGTTGAGGAACACCACGCCGTAGTTGGGAGTATTGGTGAACTGCAGCGGGTTCAGGCCGGGAAAGGCGATGGTGTTGATGACGTCCTCGTCCTCGGCGGCGATCGCGCTGACCTTGTCCAGCAGCGCATGGGTGCGCGGCAGCGACGCGCCGCCGGGCAGGTTGACGCCGGCGATCAGGTACAGCTTGTCCTGGATCGGGATGAACCCCGCCGGCACCACCTGGAACATCAGCCCGGTCGCCAGCAGTAGCCCGGCGTAGATGCCGAACACCGTGCCGCGCCGGCCCAGCGCACGGATCACGCCGCGCTCGTATTGCTCGGAGCTGCGCTTGAAGAAGCGGTTGAACGGCCGGAACACCCAGCCGAACAGCCGCTCGATCAGGCGCGACAGACGATCCTTCGGCGCGTCGTGCGGCTTGAGCAGCATGGCCGCCAGCGCCGGCGACAGGGTCAGCGAGTTGACGGTGGAGATCACCGTGGAGATGGCGATGGTCACCGCGAACTGGCGGTAGAACTCGCCGGTCACGCCGGTCAGGAACGCCATCGGCACGAACACCGCGCACAGCACCAGGCCGATGGCGATGATCGGCCCGGAGACCTCGCGCATCGCCAGGTGCGCGGCCTCGAGCGGCGTGGCGCCGTCCTCGATGTGCCGCTCGACGTTCTCCACCACCACGATCGCGTCGTCGACCACGATGCCGATCGCCAGCACCAGGCCGAACAGGGTCAGGGTGTTGATCGAATAGCCCAGCAGGTACAGCGCGCCGAAGGTGCCGACCACCGACACCGGCACCGCCAGCAGCGGGATCAGCGAGGCGCGCCAGGTCTGCAGGAACAGGATCACCACCAGCGCCACCAGCAGCACCGCTTCGAGCAGGGTCGTGATCACGGACTTGATCGAGTCGCGCACGAACACGGTGGTGTCGTAGATGGACTCGTACTCGACGCCTTCCGGAAAGCGCTCGGAAAGCTCGTCCATGGTGGCGATGACCTCGTCGCGGATCTGCAGCGCGTTGGCGCCCGGCGCCTCGAACACGCCGATCGCCACCGCGTCCTTGCCGTCGAGCTGCGAACGCAGGGTGTAGTCGCCCGCGCCCAGTTCCAGCCGGGCGACGTCGCGCAGGCGCACGATCTGCCCGTCGGCGCCGCTCTCGAGCACGATGTCGCCGAACTCCTCTTCCGTGGTCAGCCGCCCCTGGGCGTTGATCAGGGTCAGGAAGCGGCTGTCGGGCATCGGTTCGGCGCCGAGCTGGCCGGCCGAGACCTGCACGTTCTGCTCGCGCATCGCCCCCAGCACGTCGCTGGCGGTCAGCCCGCGCGAGGCGATGGCGTCCGGGTCCAGCCAGGCGCGCATGGCGTAGTCGCCGCCGCCGAAGATCTGCGCATCGCCGACGCCGCGGATCCGCGCCAGCGCGTCCTTGACGTGCAGGCGGGCGTAGTTGCGCAGGTACAGGAGGTCGTACTCGCCGTTCGGCGAGGTCAGGTGCACCACCATCAGGAAGGTCGGCGACTGCTTCTGCACCGTCACGCCTTGGCGGCGCACGTCCTCGGGCAGGCGCGCCTGCGCCTGGGCGACGCGGTTCTGCACCTTGACCGCGGCCTCGTCCGGGTCGGTCCCGGGGCGGAAGGTCACCGTGAGCTGCAGCACCCCGTCGGAACCGGCGACGGACTTGGTGTACATCATGTCCTCGACGCCGTTGATCGCCTCCTCCAGCGGCGTGGCCACGGTCTCGGCGATCACCTTGGGATTTGCGCCCGGGTACACCGTGCGCACCATCACCGACGGCGGCGCCACGTCCGGGTATTCGCTCATCGGCAGGATCGGGATCGCGATCAGGCCGATCGCGAAGATGATGATCGACAGCACCGCGGCGAAGATCGGGCGGTCGATGAAGAAGCGTGAGAAGTCCATGGCATGGTCCTTGTTCGATGTGCCGCCGCGGCGGACGCGGGCGCGGCCGTCGGCGAAAAAAGTCCCTGCCCGATCCGCCTCGCCCGGGGGGAGGGGAAGGCGCGACCGCAGCGCGGGCGCCTGCGGGGCGGAATCGGGCGGGACCGGGGCCGGCGCGGACGGGGAGCGCGCCGGACCCGCAACTCATGCGGCGGTCATGGCGCCGCGGTGCTGGCGACCTGCGCCGACGGCGCGGGGTCGCCCATCTCCACCGGGACGGGCGCCACCGGCATGCCGGGGAAGAACACCTTCTGCACGCCGTGCACGATCACCCGGTCCCCGGGCGCCAGGCCCTCCTGGACCACCAGCAGCCGCGCGCCTTCGCCTGCGGCGACGCTGCGGCCGGGCGCGATGTCGCGGCGCTCGGCCTGGTCGTTCTCGCCGAGCACGTAGACGTACTTGCGGTCCTGGTCGGTGAGCACGGCGCGCTCGTCGATCAGCAGCGCCGGGCGCTCGCCGGTGGCCTGCAGCTGCACGCGCGCGTGCAGGCCCGGGGTGAACACGCGATCGGGATTGGCCACCACCGCGCGCGCGCGAATGGTGCCGGTGTTCGGATCGACATGGTTGTCGGTGAAGTCCAGCACGCCCTCGTGCGGATGGCCCTGCTCGTTGACCAGGCCCACGCGCACGGCGTTGCCGCCGTTCTCGCGCTCGCCGCTGCGCGCCAGCGCCTGGTAGCGCAGGAAGCTCTGCTCGTCGGCGTCGAAATGCACGTGCACCGGGTCGAGCGACACCAGCGTGGTCAGCAGGGTGGCGTCGGCCTGGGCCAGGTTGCCGGCGGTGATCAGGGCGCGGCCGATGCGGCCGTCGATCGGCGCGCGGATCTCGGTGTACTGCAGGTCCAGCCGCGCCGCGGTCACCGCGGCCTCGGCCGCGCGCACCGCGGCGGCGGTCTGGGAACTGGCGGCGCGGCGCGCCTCGTGCTCCTCGCGCGAGATCGCCGCGGCCGCCAGCAGCTCCTCGGCGCGGGCGTCCTGGGTGCGGGCCAGCTGCGCCTCGCTGCGCGCCCGCGCCAGCTGCGCCTCGGCGCGGGCCAGCTCGGCCCGGTACGGCCGCTGGTCGATGACGAACAGCAGATCGCCCTTGGCGACCTCGTCGCCCTCGCGGAAGGCCACGCGCTCGATGTAGCCGCTCACCCGCGGGCGCAGCTCGACGCTCTCGACCGCGGCGACGCGGCCGGTGAACTCGTCCCAGTGCGCGACCGGGCGCGCGACCACCTCGGCGACGCTGACCTCCGGAGGCGGCATCTCGCCCTGGCCCTGCGCGGCCTGGCTGCTGCAGGCGGCCAGCACGGCCGCGGCCAGCAGACCGAGCAGCGGGGTGACGAAACGATGCGGGGCGCCCGCGACTGCGGGCCTGCGGGTCGTGCGGTGGGTGCGGTTCATCGTGGCGTGATCCTGGGAGGGGAAGTGGAAGCGATGGCATCGAGCAGCGCGCGCGCGTCGCGCAGCTCGCGGGCCGGGCCCGCCGTGCCTTCTGCGTGCGCGGCGGCGGAGGTTGCGACCTCGACCTCGCTCGAGGTCAAGTCCGGTGCGCCGGCATAGGGCACCACTGCCGGCGCGGCGCCGCGCGCCGGGGCGCAGGCCAGCAGCGCCAGCGCGCGCCGGCCCACGGCTTCGGCCAGCGGCCATTCGGCGCAGGCGTGGGCACGGTTGTCGTCGCTGCGCACCGGGGTATCCAGGGTGAGCAGCTGCACGCGCAGGCCGGCGCGGCCGGCCTCGTCGTGCAGCACGCGAGCGAGCATGCGCAGCGCGGCGGCGGCGATCGAGCGATGGCCGTAGCCGGCCCAGGGGTACTCGCCGCCCGGCCCGCCGATCAGCACGTAGCCGGTGCCGCGGTCGTGCCGCGGCAGCAGCGGGAACAGGTGCCGCGCCGCGAACAGGTGCGGCAGCAGGTCCTCGTCCAGGGTGCGGCGCAACACCGCAGCGGGCTGGTCGAGCAGGCGCCCGCGTGCGGCCTCGGCGCCGATGGCGGCGATCACCCCGCACGGGGTGCGATCGCGCAGGCGACCGGCGAGCGCGGCGGCATCGGCCTCGCTGTGCAGCGAGGCGGCGACGGTGATCAGGTCCGCATCCGGATGGCACCGGTGCAGCTGGCGCAGGCCCGCAGCATCGGACGAGACCGCCACCACGGGCCGGCGCGACCGGACCGCCGCGGAAACCACGCCGCGGCCGACCGCTCCGGTCGCGCCGAGGACGAGCAGCGGACGGCTCATTGTCCCCACCCAGGGATTATTTCTCCCGTCATTGGGATGGCCGCGCTGCCCAGGGGTGCCTGCGGACGCGACATCCGACGCCCCGCCCGCCACCCCGCAACGGCGATTCCCAGCCCGGCCATCGAGGCGGCAAGTACCTGAAGCTGAACGGAAATCCGGGCGCCGGCATGCGGCTTTTCGGCGCCTCGCCGGCGGGGACCGGCGAGGGTTGGGGATGGGGTGGGGGCGGGCATCGGGGGAACCCTACATTGGCGACGACGCACAAGGTAGCGCCGGGAACGGCACTTGATTAGCCCCTGAATGAGGGAATAATTGTCCCCGTTGCGGTCCAATCCCCCGCCGGACCGTAGCCCCCTTCCTCCCCCCCGGAATCCGACCCTCATGGCCCGCGACCTCAACGACACCATCATCTTCGTCAAGGTGGTGGAACTGGGCAGTTTCATTTCCGCGGCGCGTGCGCTGCGCCTGCCCAAGACCACCGTCAGCCGCAAGGTGCAGGAGCTGGAAACGCGCCTGGGCGCGCAGCTGTTGCACCGCACGACCCGCAAGCTCGGCCTCACCGAGGCCGGCAACATCTACTACGAGCACTGCCAGCGCATCGCCCGCGACCTCGACGAGGCCGAAAGCGCGGTGACCCAGCTGCAGGCGGGCCCGCGCGGCTGGCTGCGGCTGACCGCGCCCTACTCGCTCGGCATCGAACGCATCGCGCCGCTGCTCGGCGAGTTCCACGCGCGCCACCCCGAGGTGCGGGTGGAGATGCTGCTCAGCAACGAGTCGCTGGACCTGATCGACCGCGAGATCGACGTCGCCCTGCGCGTGGGCGACCTGCCCGACTCCAACCTGGTGGCGCGGCGGCTGTCGACATTCCGTACCCAGGTCTACGCCAGCCCCAACTACATCGCCCGCCATGGCGAGCCGCTGCATCCGGACGACCTGCAGCACCACCGCACCCTGGGCATGCAGAAGATGCACCGCAACGGCCACTACTACTGGCCGCTCAACGACGGCCAGCGCAGCGTCGAATACCGCATCGACCCGGTGATGGTGGCCAACGACCCGGCCGGCCTGCGCGGCGCCCTGCTCTGCGGCGAGGGGCTGATGCTGGCCGGCGACATCAACGTCAAAGCGTACGCCGAACAGGGCTACGTGCGCCGGGTACTGGCCGGGTGGACCGGCCCGGAATTCGCGCTCAACGCGGTGTTTCCGCGCGGCCAGGTGACCTCGCCCAAGGTGCGGGCGTTCGTGGACTTCCTCGCCGAGCGGCTCAACTTCGACGCCGACTACATGCAGATCCTCTGCCCCGACGCGCGTGCGCGCTGCATGCAGGCGGAGAAGGCCTCGAACTCGGCGATCGCGGCCGAGATCGGCAAGACCGGAGGACGGGCACCGACGCTTCCAGCCGACGCCGATGTCGATGCCGACGCGGCAACGGACGCCGAGGAGAAAGTGCTGGCCTGAGCCGCCGCCTGGCGTCGCGAAGGACGTCGCGCGCCCGCCGCGTCCCTGCGCCACGCGGCGCGGCGCCCGTGGGCGCGGCCCATGGCCGCGCAAACCGCGGCAGGCTCCGGCCGGGTCGGCGGCGATTCCCCCGCATCGCCGACCGTGACGGCCTTCATGCGCATGGCGCGCTCGCGCGGGGTAGCGAGGGGCCGGTGCGGAGTCGGCCGCCGCGCCATGTCCCGGTTGCCTGCCCGGGCCCTCTTCCGGGGCATGACATGACATCCTGCAGGGGACGGCGCCCCTCGACGGCGCGCACAATCACCGTCTCGACCCTTTCCGAGGAGTAAACCGTGCGTAACGCATTCGCCTGCAGCACCCTGGCGCTCGCGCTGGCCCTGGCGGCCTGTTCGCCGCAGCCGGCCGATACCACCGCCGCCACCGGCACCACGCAGCAGGCCGAGAGCGAGTCCGCGCGCCTCAATGCCTGGTTCGAAGCGCAGTACGAGGACCTGCTGCAGTTCAGCCCGATGCGGCTGACCTTCCTCGGCCGCAAGGAGCTCTACGACCAGCTGGACGACGTCTCCGAGGACGCGGCCCGCAAGCAGCTGGCCTGGCTGGAGGCCTCGGTGCAGGAGATGGAATCCGGCTTCGACTACGACCGCCTGGACGACGACGCCAAGCTGTCGTGGGATCTGTGGAAGCACCAGTACGAGCGGGCCCGCGACGGCATGCCGTTCCTCGCCAACGGCTATGCGTTCGACCAGATGAACGGAATGAACAGCTTCCTGCCCACGTTCGTGGTCAATTTCCACAAGGTCGAGAACGAGCAGGACTATCTCGCCTACATCGCGCGCCTGCAGGCGCTGCCGACCCTCTTCGACCAGCTGCTCGAGCGCGGACGCGCGTCCGCGGCGCAGGGCATCCGCCCGCCGAAGTTCGCCCTCGAGGGCGTCGTCGACCAGTCGCGCAAGGTCGTGGCCGGCGCGCCGTTCGACGACGGCGGCCAGGACAGCGCGCTGTGGGCCGATCTGCAGGCCAAGGCCGATGTGCTGACCGAGAGCGGAGAGGTCACCGCCGAGCGCGCGGACGCGCTGAAGCAGCAGGCGCGCACGGTCCTGGTGGAGCAGGTGCAGCCGGCCTACGGACGGGTGATCGCCTGGAGCGAGGAGGAGTTGCCCAACGCGCTGGAGAACCCGGCCGGCGTGGGAACGACCCATCCCAACGGCGCCGATTACTACGCCTACCAGCTGCGCGAGAACACCACCACCGACATGAGCGCGGACGAGATCCATCAGCTCGGCCTGGACGAGGTGGCGCGCATCCGCGGCGAGATGGAGGCGCTCAAGGAGCGGGTCGGGTTCGACGGCGACCTGCAGGCCTTCTTCGAGTTCATCCATACCGATCCACGCTTCAAGTTCCCGAACACCGACGAGGGCCGTCAGGCCTACATCGACCAGGCCACCGCCGCCATCGACAACATCAAGCAGTACCTGCCCGAGTACTTCGGCCTGCTGCCGAAGGCGGAACTGGTGGTCAAGCGCGTCGAGCCGTTCAGAGAGCAGGACGGCGCCGCGCAGCACTACTTCCCCGGCACGCCCGACGGCGCGCGCCCCGGCATCTACTACGCGCACCTGTCGGACATGAACGCGATGCCGAAGCCGGAACTGGAGGTGATCGCCTACCACGAGGGCCTGCCCGGCCACCACATGCAGATCTCGATCGCCCAGGAACTCGAGGGCGTGCCCACCTTCCGCACCCAGTACTCGAGCACCGCCTACGCCGAAGGCTGGGGCCTGTACTCGGAATGGCTGGCCACCGAGATTCCCGGCACCTACGAGGATCCGTACTCCGAGTACGGCCGGCTGACCTCGGAGATGTGGCGCGCGATCCGCCTGGTGGTGGACACCGGCATGCACGCCAAGGGTTGGACCGAGCAGCAGGCGGTGGACTACTTCAGCCAGAACAGCTCGATCCCGGCGGCCGCGGTGCGCTCCGAGGTGCAGCGCTACCTGATCATGCCGGGCCAGGCCACCGCATATAAGGTCGGCATGATCAAGATCCAGGAACTGCGGCGCAAGGCCGAAGGCGAACTCGGCGACGGCTTCGACATCCGCGGCTTCCACGACGCCGTGCTCGGCGGCGGCGCCATGCCGCTGGACCTGCTGGAGCGCCGCGTGGACCAGTGGATCGCGCAGAAGAAGGCCGGCTGAGTCCGGCGCCCCAAGGCACTCCGGCCGCACGGCCGGCGTGCGCAGCGCTCAGGCGAGCGGATGCGCCTTGCTGAGTACTGGGCGCGCGTGCGCTGCTGCTGCTCTTCGACATCGGCCGGCGGCACTGGAGCGGCCGTACCGCTGCGGCGCGTTTCCCTGGGTCAGCCGCCCAGCCGGACGGTGACGGTGCGGTCCTTGCGCTCGACGGTGGCTTCGTCGAACTGGAGACTCAGCCCCGGCGCCCGCACGCTCACCCCGCCGCCCTTGCGCCCGACGTCGGGTTTGGCCAGTCCGGTCAGGGTCACGCGCCGCACCCCTTCGAACAGCGGGTGCGCGCCCGCGCCTTCGGTCAGGGCAGTGGCGTCCATCACCTCCAGCTGCCCGCTGTCGTTGCTCAGCCGCACGAAACGCGCGTGCAGCACCCGCCGTTCGTCGAGCGGCTCGACGTTGAGCGGATCGAAACCCTGCGGCCACAGCAGCCGATCGTCGCGGGCCTCCACCACCACCCGCCATCCCGGTTCGGTCTGGAACACGGCGAGGCGCCGGGTCCGCTTGGCGGCGAGTTCGGCGACGTCCTCGGTGGCATTCGATCGCACCGCCTCGACCATCTCGTCGCCGAACGCGCAGGTCCTGCCGGCGCCGAGTGCGGCCGCGAGCGCGGCGTCCAGCGACGGGCTTTCCGCGTCCGCCAGCGCCGGGCGCCAGTCCGGCTGCAGCCGGTCCAGCAGCAGCGCCAGGGACGCGCCGGTGGCGTAGGCGCGGCGCCGCACCTCGGCCGGCCCGAAGGCGTCCGGCAGCGCGTCCGCGGCTCGCCCCGCCGCACGCATCTCGATGTACGTGGCCAGGCCCTCGTTGAGTTCGGTCCCCCGCTCGTAGGCGGCGAAGGCCGGATCCATGCCGGCATGCCGTTCGCCGCGCAGCGCCAGCGCGTGGCGCGCCCAGCAGGCGGCCGCGTCGACGTCCGGCGCCGCCAGCGACTCGCGCAGTGCCGCCGCTTCCAGGCGCTGCAGCGCGAGCAGTTCCGCCGAGCCGGTCGGATAGGCGAACAGGTCGGCCTCGTTCGCCACCCAGTCCGGACGGTGGGTGCGCTGGTGGGCGTGGAACGCCTCGTGGATGGCCACTGCCGCCAGCTCCGTCCCGGTGCGCTCGGGCACCGCCTGGTCGAGCAGGAAGGTGGCCGTGACCACGCCGCCCAGTTCGACGCTGGTGTTGGCGACGACCGACTCGTGGCGGCCGGCGTGGGCATGCACCCGGGGCCCCAGCTCCGGCACCGGCGTGAAGCCGTCGGGCGGCGAAGGATGGCGGAACAGGACGGTGCGCTCCCCGTCGTAGACCGCCAGCGGCACCGACAGCGGATCGAAGCCCGGCCATAGGCCGTCGTTGCCGTGCCGGGCGGCGAGCCTGGCGACCTCGCGCTCCAGCTCGGCGGCGGCCAGCGGCTCCCGCGTCTGGTCTGCAGCTTCGGGCTTCCCGGTGCCCGTGATGGCCGCGTCGGCAGGCGCGGCCGGCGGCCGGTCGCACGCGGACAGGACGACACCCAGCAGCATCAGTAGCGGCAACCGCATGATCCGAGCTCTCCCCGAAGCCGGCGATATCCTAACCGGGAAGCCGCGAGGCACGTACGGTCACTCCTCGGCCTGGCTCCCACGCACCAGGGTGGCGGCACCCTCGGACCACACCAGGTCGATGCTGTCGCCCTCGCGCATGGCGCGCAGGGCGTCGCGGACGCCGTCGCACGAGGCGGATGTCGGCCGCCCGTTGATCGCGGTGAGCCGCTGCCCGGGACGCAGGCCCGCGGCGGCGGCGCGCGAGCCTTCCCACACCAGCGATACGGTCACCGCATCGTCGAAGCCGAGCGAGAACCCGTAGGACGGGCGGACGAAGGGCCCTTCGCGATACTGGTCGAAATAGGCCGTCGAGCTCCCTGCATCCAGGGTGACGACGAAATGCTCCAGCACCGAGGCCCCGATCAGGCTCGGGGACGGCTCCCGCACGGGCGCCTCGACCCCGTCGAGGCGCTTCCCGCCGATCGCCAGAGCCGCCAACCCCGCCCTGCGCTGCTCGCCGGCGGGGGCCTGTCCACCCAGCGAGCCGCCCAAGGAACCGGTGCCCGCGACGATCCTGGCAAGCCCTCCATTGCGCTGCGCCCCGGCGAGGTCCGCGGCAGAAATCGTCAGGTACTCGGGCGACCCGGTGTCGAACATCGCCTTGCTGGTCGCACGCTCGGCGAACTGGACGTCGAGGACGGGCGCGTGCGGGTATCCGAAAGTATGCAGCGGCATGGCGCCGGTCGCGTCGACGTGATCGAGCGCCGCCGCATCGGCATTGCAGCGCAGCCGGGCGTCGGGCAGGTCGATCTGCCACGCGCACAGCGGCAGCACCTCGGAACCGAGCACGCCCTCGAACAGGCAGCGCGGCGGCGCGGGGAAATCGGCGACGAACACCGGCACCTTGTGCAGCGTCGTTCCTGCGAGTGTGAAGTCCGCCTGCACCACGTCGGTTTCGACCAGGGCGCCGTGTGCGTCCCGTCCCTGTCGCCTGTCGATCACCTCGAGCCCCAGCTCGGCCGCCAGCTCGGAACTCATCATCGACGGCGAGCCGGTATCGAACAGGAAACGGCGCGGCGAGCCACCCACCTCGACCTCCACGAACAGCATCGCCCCCTCGACCTCGAGTGGAAGCTCGAGGGAAAGCGTCTCCTGGTCCGCGTATGGGCCCTCGGTGATCCACGCCGGCTGGTCGTCGGCGCCCCCAGCCGCGGACGATGCCAGAAGCACCGCGAGAAGGCCGAGCGTCCTGCCGGTGCGCATTCGAACGCTCATTCGCTATCCCTCGCTCGGTCTTCCCGCCGGAACTCCAGCACCGCGCCGCCCTGGTGCAGCGTGACGGTGTCCGGCCGACCGCTGGCCGGGGCGAACTCCAGCGTCGCGTCCACCACCTTCAGGAAGAACCGCGACGGCGACTCGGCGAAGATTTCGAACGCCGGCTGCCCCGTCAGCTGCGCCTTGGGCGTACCGCCCTCCAGCACGATCGTCAGCGTCATGCCTTCGCGCACGTACTCGCCGACCAGGCGCTCGAGGGCCGCGGCCGGCAACTCGATGGCATCGCGCGCGGCGGGAAGCGGCTCGTCGGTGCGTTCGACCACCTCGCCCTCGCCCTCGTCTTCGGGGTAGAAACGCATCGCGCGCACGCGGCCGGCGGCGTCGCGCTCGAGCACCATCCGCGAGAATCCCTCCTCGAACAGGAAGGTGTCGGGCGCCACCGGGATCAGCGCGTATGCGGGGCCGCCGGTCCGCTGCGAGGTCAGCCCGCCGTCGCTCACCCGCAGCACCCGGGTATTCGCGTCGTCGATCCGATAGACGCCTTCGTACTCCCGCAGCGTGTCCGGATCCATTTCGATCGGCGTCTTTTCGGGATAGGGCCGGCCGATGGCGTGGGCCGCCAGCAGATTGCCGAGCCGCCCGGTGCCGAGCATGCCCGGACGGCCGGCATCGGCGTTGTAGAGCACCGCCACGCTGAGGTCGCTATCCGGCAGGTACAGCAGATAGCTGCTGAAGCCGAAGATGCCCCCACCGTGCTGCAGCACCGGCTGTCCGCGCAGCGTGCCGGCCACGATGCCGTAGCCGTAGTCGTGCTCGGCGGCCTTGCCGGCGGGCGTGACCATGCGGCGGTAGCTGTCCTCGTGCAGCACCCGGCCCGCGTGCAGGGCACGATTCCAGCGCAGCAGATCGTCGACCGTCGACACCAGCGCGCCTGCCGCGTGCGGCTGGGTCATGCTCAACGGATTGGCCGCCGCCCAGCGCTCGCCGATGCGGGTGTAACCCGATACGTGGCCGGGGATCACCCCTTCGGCCGCATTGCCGTATCGGGTGTGCGCCATGCCCAGCGGGGCGAACAAGGCGTCCTGCAGATACGCGTGCCAGGACATGCCGCTCGCCGCCTCGATCACGGCCCCTACCAGCACATAGCCCGAGTTGTTGTAGCTCCAGCCCTCGCCCGGGGCGAAGTCGGGCTGCTGGTCCTTGAAGGCGTCGATCAGCTCGGCGGTGGTCACGTCCAGGCGGACCGGCCCGGCCATCGCACCGGGGATGTCGGTGTAGCTGCGGATGCCGGAAGTGTGGTCGAGCAGCATCGCCACCGTGATGGCATCGCCCCCCGGGTAGCCGGGGACGTATTTCGTCAGCGGTTCGTGGAGCGCCAGCCTGCCGTCCTCGGCAAGCTTCAGCACCGCCGCGGCGGACATCTGCTTGGTCACCGAGCCGATCCGGAACACCTGCTCCGGCGCCAACGGCACGTCCAGTTCCAGGCTGGCGCGGCCGCAGGCGCCACGGAACAGCACCTCGTCGCCGCGCGCCACCAGCACCGCCATGCCGGGCGCCTGCAGGTCGCAGTTGTCGGCGAGCATGCGCTCCGCGAAAGCGGCCACCTCGGCCTTGTCCGGCGGCGCGGCCTGCAGCGCCCCTGCGGAGGCGAACAGCAGCGCGACGAGCATGAACTGGCGAACCATGTCCCATTCTCCGGCGAGCGTTTGCCGATTATGGCGGACGCAAGCCGGGTGGTCGAACCGCGCGCCGGCGCCTGGGCGCCCTGCCTGCGGCGCAGGGTTCAGTCCAGCGCCGCCAGCACCTCGGCGGCGAAGCCGGCGATGTCGAAGCGGTGACCGGCCGGGTCCTCGCCGCGGCGCACGATCACCACCTCGCGCGATGGCACCACCACCACGTACTGGCCGCGGTTGCCGAACGCGGCGAAGGCATCGGCCGGCACGCCGGCCGAGCGCTGCAACAGCCACCACGTGGCGCCGTAACCGAACTCGCCATCCGGCTGCGGGCCCGAGGCCGTGGTCGCGTCCCGCACCCAGCCCTCCGGCAGCAGCCGGCGGCCGGCGAACACGCCGTCGTCCTGGTGGAGCAGCCCGAAGCGCGCGAGGTCGCGCGCGGTCGACCACACCTGGCTCGAGAGCACGAAACCGCCCTGCCAGTCGGTTTCGGCATGGGTGCGGGTCATGCCCAGCGGCCAGAACAGATCGGTGTAGGGGCGGGACAGGGCGCGGGCGTCGTCGCCGGTCGCGGCGCGCAGCGCGTGGATGGCCAGCACGATGTCGTTGTTGGCATAGCGGAACGCGCTGCCCGGCGGCGCCCGCAGCGGCCAGCCGGTGGCGGCCTCGGCCACGGTGGCGCCACCGAAGTAGAGCGCGTCGGTGCGGTTGCCGGCGGTGTCGCTGTGCAGCCCGCTGGCCATCCGCAGCAGCTGGTCGGTGGTGATGGCGGCGCGCGGATCTCCGGGGCGCTGCCACTCGGGCACCGGGGCCGGGGCGTCGGGATCCAGCAGCCCGTCCGCCGCGGCCACGCCGACCAGGGTGCCGGCGATGCTCTTGGCGACCGACCAGGTGCGCTGCGCCACGTGCGGGCCGAAGCCGTCGCGGTAGCGCTCGGCGACGATCTTTCCATGCTGCAGCACCAGCACCCCGGTGGTCGCGTGGCCTTCGCCGAAACGCGCGGGATCGAACGTCGCCGCAACGGTGCGCTCGAGCGCAGCGGCATCGCCGGCGGCGACCGCGGTGGCGTCGCGCTCGCCCAGCGGCCACGGCCGCGCATCGAGCTCCGGCGCCGGCGCATCGAAGCGCGGCAGCGCGGCCACGGCATCGGGGCCGGCGCCGATCGGCAGCTGCGCGCACCCGAGGTTGGGACGCCAGGCGGCGATCCTCGGCGGCAGCGCCGGATCGAACGGCACCGAGACGGTGCGCGCGCGTGCGTCGACCGCGGCCGGCAGCGCGGCCACCAGCGACTCGTACTCGGGGTAGATGCCGCGCAGCTCCAGCGCCTCCACCTGCGCCGGTCCGCGCCCGGCGCCGAAGTGCGCGCTGCACAGCGTCAACGCCTTGTAGCCGGCGGCCACGGCGCGCACGTGCGCGTCCGCGTCGGCGGCGCGCTGCGCGAACGCCGGCAGGCCGGCGCACAGCAGGGCGAACAGCAGCAGCGGACGCATTGCGTTTCTCCGGGGAAGGACCAGCCCCGGAGTGTAGGACGGTCGAGCGCCGGGCGCGCCTGCACCCTTGGCGGTCCTGGCGAATGGCGCCCCCCTGCGCGACCGGGCGGCTGGCCTCGCCCCTCTTCGCCGCCGGGTCAGGCGCACGGGCCGGAGCGGACAGCCGGGCGCCCGATTCGGGTGCTGCGGCACCTCACCGCTGCGCCGTGGCGCCGCCGAGATGGCGAGCGAGAAAATCCAGCAGCCGGGTGTAGTACTCGCGGCGGTGCGGCTCGGTGTAGAAGCCGTGCCCCTCGCTCGGGAAATACAGGGTTTCCACTGGAACTCCGGCCTTCTCCAGGGCGTCCTCCATGCGTTCGCTGTGCTTGAGCGGCGCGCGCTCGTCCTGGCCGCCGGCGGCGAGGAACACCGGTGCCTTGATCCGCTCGGCCAGGTGGGTCGGAGACCGCGATGCCAGGGTACCGCGCTCGCCCATCCACTCCAGCGCCCAGGTCTTGCTGGAGCGGCTCTGGCTGGCCGCCTCGCGGTGCATCAGTTCGAGGTCGTAGACGCCCACGTAACCGACCGCGCACCGGTACAGGTCCGGCTCCCTGGCCGCGCCCATCAGCGCGGCATAGCCGCCATAGCTGGCGCCATAGATGCAGATCCGCGAGGCGTCGGCGATGCCCTGTTCGATCGCCCAGTGGGTGGCGTCGGTCAGGTCGTCCTGCATGCGGCCGCCCCACTCCCTGCGGCCTGCGACGGTGTGCTCGCGTCCGTAGTTGCCGGAACCGCGGTAGTTCACCCGCAGGACCGCATAGCCCGCGGCGGCCAGGATCTGCGCGTCGTCGTCGAATTCCCAGCCGTCGAAGACGCCGTACGGACCGCCGTGGGGCAGCAGGACCATCGGGCGCGGCCCGGCGGCCGTATCCGCCGGCGCTGTGAGGTAGCCGTGCAGTGGCCTGCCATCGCGGGCCCGCAGCGCGACGTATCGGGTCGGCGGCACGGCGGCGGGCGCAAACCACTCGCGACGGCTGAAGACGCGCTCCGCCCTCTGTTCCACCGTGTCGAACAGGAAGTAATCTCCGGTGTTGCGGTCGCTCCAGACATACAGCACCACATGGCGGCCATCGGCGGTGGCCGAAGTCATGTACACCGCGTCCTCGCCGAACGCCATCTCGAGGCTTCGATAAAGACGCGCGGTCGGCGCGGTCTCGTCGAAAAACCGGTTGCGGATGCGGTCGGTCATGTACGACGCACCGATCGGCGTACGGCTGTCGAGGTCGTACAGGATCCGGTACGGATCCACCACCTCGTCGCGCAGCAGCTCGGTATAGGTGCCTGCGGCGGGGTCCCACGCCGTTAACGCGTCCGGCCCGGATGCGCGTTCGACCTGGAGGTAGGCGACGCTGCCGTCCGCGCTGAAACCGAGCGGGAACTCGCGATGCCCGCTGACGCTCTGGTCGTTGACCAGCCGCCACCGCTCGCCGCGGGCCTCGCGGTAGAACAGCTTGGAAACGTTGTCCACGTCGGCGCCAACGGCGAAGCGCACTTCTCCCTGGGCATCGGCGAGGAAATCGGCCCGCCGCACCGGTGCGTCCGCGATCCGGGTGCGGCGCCGGGTGTGGATATCCAGCTTCTCGATGCGGACGTAGGGGTCCTTGGCCACCGGCACCGCGTAGACCAGTACGTTGCGCGGGTCGTCCGGCAGCGTGTCGAGCACGTAGACCGACTCGTCGAACCAGGCCTTGTAGCTGGCGCCGATTCCGACCCGCTCGTCGACCCCGTACGGGCTGGCCAACAGCCTGGGTCGGCTGCCGTCGGCGTTCACCGCGTGCAGCTCGCCGATCGCGACCGGCTGGTCCCGCGTGCCGCGCTTGGTCGCCATCGACACCACCACGCGCTCGTTGGTGGCCCACCAGAAGTCGTCCACCACCGAATCCCGGCGGCCGGTGATCTTGGTGAGCGGTTGCATGTCCGCGCGGCGCACGATCGCCAGCACGGTGCGGTCTTCCATCGGCACGGTGAGCGCGTAGTTCGCCCCGTCCGGCGAGATCTTCACCCGTTCGTAGGTGGGCTGCCTGAGATAAGGCGCCAGGTCCACCGTCTCCGGCTGCGCATACGCCGCCCACGGCGTCAGCCCGGCCAGCACCAGCCCGGCCAGCATCCTCACGAAATGCATCCCTTTCCCCTGTCGCGTCCCCGACACGATGGTGGCAAGCCGCGGCGCCGCTGTCTACGGCGCGCCCGATTCGATGGCCGGATGCAGGATGCCGCGGACCGTTGCCGCGCCCGCACGCACCCGGCACGCCGCTAACCGACGCGTCGGCTCCGGGCCTCGGCGATCCTCAGCCGTCGAGCGCCAGGCTCATCACCCGGTCGTCGTAGTCGCGGCCGCCGACGTTGAACCTGCGCACCGCGAAGTCCACGAAGCCCTGGCGGCGATAGAAGCCGATGGCCGAATCGTTGCCGGCATACACGCCCAGCAGCAACCGGGCCGCCCCTGCCGAGGCCGCATGCGCGACTGCCTGCGCCAGCAGTCGTCGCCCGGTTCCGCCACCCTGGTACCGGCCCAGCAGGTAGATCCGCTTGAGTTCCAGGTCGTGCGCCGGATCGGCGCCGGGCAGGTCGGGCCGGGCGACCACCGCGTAGCCGACCGGAGCGTCGCCGGGAAGCACCTCGGCGATCCAACTCGCGGTACCGGCGTCGTCGAGCCATTGGCGGTACTGCGCGGGCGCATGCGCGCGGCGGCAATGCTCCACGATCGCGGCGCCTTCCAACACCCCCGAGAACGTTTCGAGGAAGGTGGCCTGGCCCACCAGGGCGAGGGCGTCCTCATCTCCTGCCGCGGCGCGCCTGATCGCTGTTTCCCCGGCCATCGGGCCCTCCCACTTCACACCCCACCGGGGGCGCGCCATGTTCGCGTGCGGCCGGCTGCGACGCAATCGTCGGGCCGTGGGTTGCGGTGAGCCTGGGTCCGGGCCCCGCCTCCGCCATCCGCCCGTCGCCAGCGATGTTCCAGCCGCCGGGCGACGGCGGAACGCACGGGCCGAATACGCGTGCTCAGCGCCATCGAGCGCGCTCAGCTCTTGGTGGATCTTCCGCGCCATCGGTCGTTGCGCGTATCACCCAATCAGGCTGCCCGGGAATGATCTCGCCGAGGGCCGGCGTCGCCATTCCCAGTGCGCGCATCACTTGGCGGCGCCGGCACGCTCGGCCAGATGCGACGCGCTCGGCTGCACCAGATCCCACAGGTTGCCGTAGAGGTCGCGAAACACGGCCACGGTACCGTAGGGCTCCTGCTTCGGCTCGCGGACGAACACCACGTCCCTGGATCGATAGGCCTCGTAGTCGCGCCAGAAGTCGTCGGTGTAGAGGAACAGGAATACACGTCCGCCGGTCTGGCCGCCGATACGGGACTCCTGTTCCGGCGTCGATGCGCGCGCGAGCAGCAGCTGGCACTCCGCCGCGCCCGGCGGGGAAACCACCACCCAGCGCTTTGACTGCTCCGGCACCGGCATGTCCTCGACGAGGCGAAAGCCGAGCGTGCCGACGAAGAACGCGATCGCCTCGTCGTAGTCGCGCACGACGAGGGAGACGAGGCCAAGCGACTGCTTCATTCAACGCTCCGAGGGGAAAGGCGACGTCCGCCACCGGGTGCGGCCGCGGCCGGCGATGATAGCGGGTCGACTCGAGCGCGCGCATCGCCGCTTCCGCTGGCCACCCCTGCCCGGCCATGGCCGGTCTCGACGCGTCCATGCCGCGCCGGGGTCCGGCTCCGCGCCGATCCCGCGCTTGCGGCAGGTCCCGTGCACGGCTGCGAAGGCGGGCCAGCGGCGGGCATCGCGCGCAGGCGTGCGCCGCAGCATGTGGCGAGCCTGCGCCGCTGCTAGCATGCGGCAGGACTCGACGCGGAGGATGCGATGCACACGAACCGTGGTGCCAACGGCATCTCCCGGCGGGGCCTGCTGCAGGCGCTGGCGCTGGGCGGCGCGGCGGCCGCGCTGCCGGGGGCGTTCGCGGGGCCGGCGCCGTCGCGCAGGCTGGGCGTGGCGCTGGTCGGCCTGGGCGGCTACAGCCGCGATCTGCTGGCGCCGGCGCTGCAGCTCACGAAGCACTGCCGACTGGCCGGCATCGTCACCGGCTCGCCGCACAAGATCCCCGAGTGGCAGGGCAGGTACGACATTCCCGACGCCAACGTCTACGGTTACGACGATTTCCACCGCATCGCCGACAACGACGACATCGACGTGGTCTACGTGGTCACGCCGAACCACCTGCACATGCCGCAGACGCTCGCCGCCGCGAACGCCGGCAAGCACGTCTGGTGCGAGAAACCCATGGCGATGGACGCGGCCGAGGGCGAGGCGATGGTGAAGGCCTGCCGCGACAACCGGGTGCAGCTGGCCATCGGCTACCGCATGCAGCACGAGCCGAACACCCGCCGGTTCATGGCGATGGCGCAGGAGCGGCCGTTCGGCAGGATCGTCAAGCTGCGCGCCGATGCCGGCTGGTTCGGCTGGCGCAACGGCGCCGACGACGCCTGGCGGCTCGACCCGGCCCGCGGCGGCGGCGCCATGTACGACATGGGTGTGTACTGCGTGAACGCGGCGCGCTACAGCACCGGACTGGAGCCGACCGCGATCCGGGCCTGGGACGAGACCGCGCGTCGCGACGTCTTCCGCGAGGTCGACGAAACCATGCGCTTCGAACTCGAGTTCCCCGACGGCATCGTCGCCGACTGCGTCACCAGCTTCGGCCGCAACCTCAACACCCTGCAGGTCGACTGCGAGCGCGGCTGGTACGCGCTGTCGCCGTTCCAGGCCTACGAAGGCAACGTCGGCCGCGCCAGCGACGGCACGGTGTTCCCGGCCCAGCTGGGCGAGCGCCCGCGCATGCAGGCCGAACAGATGGACCAGGACGCGCTGGCCATCCTCGCCGGCACACCGCCCCGCGCTCCGGGCGAACAAGGCGTGCGCGACATGCGAGTGCTCGACGCGGCGTTCGCCTCGGTGCGCGGCGAAAACAGGCGGGTGGCGATCGAACAGTGAGGCGGTGAACACCGCTGACAGGCGCCGCGCCTCGCTACCCTACTTGAGCCTCTCCAGCCCCTTGTGGCGGAGGATGTTCTTGTAGTCCCACTGGATTTCCCGCGCCTTCCCGAGCCAGCGGCGCAGGTCCGCTTTCCTGATTTCCGAGACATCGTTGTAGAAGACCGATGCATCCTTGAATTTCTTTCCGACCACGTTCAATCCCGGTTCCTCGAAATCCGCACCGCTCCAGAACATCAGCCGGATTCCGGGCTTCTGCTTGCTGTATCCGACGGTCGGATTGCCATCCAGGAACCAGACCGGATGCGCGTGCCAGATCCTGCTTTCGGCTTCCGGCAGGTGGCTGTCGATCTCCCGGGCAAGCAGGTCGCAAACTCTGCTGTGGTCCGGGTCCTGCCGCTCGTTGTACTTCAGGATCTCCGGGTGCATTGCATTCCTCCTGCTGCCGGGCGGGTGGATGCGAAAGCCACGATAGCGCTCGCCCGGATTCGACATCCAAGGTGCAATCAGCGCGCCCTGTCTGCAAGGGCGCGCCCCCGGATCAGCCGCGTCAGCGCCGCCGGATCGGTGACCGCGCGCAGCCGTTCGATGCCCAGCTCCTCGGCGAGGTAGCGTGCGTTGGCGCCGCCGAGCCACACCGGCACGCCGGGTGCGAGTTCGGCATCGAGGGCGCGCAACTCCGCCAGCGCGGCCGGGGCCTGCCCCGGATCGACCGAACTGATCGCCACCGCCGCGGCACCGAGCCGGTTGGCCACCCGCGCCAACTCAACGGCCGGCAGCTCGGTGCCCAGGTACAGCACCGGCGCGCCGTCCTCGTACGCGTGCAGGGCCGCGCCCAGCAGGCCCAGTTCGTGCGGCTCGCCCGGCAGGGTGGCGAACAGCAGCCGGGGGCGCTGTTCGCGCGGGTGCTGGTTGAGGATCGACAACAGCCGCGCCCGCAGCAAGCTGCTGACCAGCCGCTCCTGGGCGATCGCCAGGCGGCCATCGGCCCAGCGCACGCCGACCTCGCGCAGCAGCGGTGTCACCAGGCGCGACATCAGCACCGGCAGCGGCAGGGTGGCGATCGCCACGGAGAGATCGCGGTCGAACACGTCCACCCGGTAGTCGGCGATCGCGTCCAGCATCCGCTCGGGCAGGGTCTCGACGCCACCGTAACCGGCGTGGCGCCCTTCCTGCAGCAGCCGGTCGAGGGCCTCGTTCTCGAGGCCGGCCAGATCGCGGATCGGATGGCCGCGGTCGGTCAGCCGGTGCAGGCGGGCGAGCCGCTCGACCATGGCCGCGTCGTACAGCCGCCGCCCCTTGGCGTCGCGGTGCGGCGCCACCGCCGCATGGCGCCGCTCCCAGGCGCGCAGCGTCTCCGGGGTGAGCCCGCTGAGTTCGGCGGCAGCCTTGACCGGGTACATGCCGACGAATGTACAACAAACGTACAGCATGGAATTGGACAACCGGCTAACGGCACGCGCCCGAGACTGGCCGCTCTACCCCAACCCGGAGCCTCCCGATGAACCGCCCCACCCAATCCCGCAACGCCTCCCCGGTCCGCACCCTCGTCGCCGCCCTGGCCCTCGGCCTCGCCGCCCCGCTCGCGTTCGCCGGCCAGTCCGCCTCCACCCAAGCCGCCGCGACCCAGGCCAGGGGCGACATCATCGACACCGCCGTGGCCGCAGGCCAGTTCAACACCCTGGCTGCAGCGCTCACCGCGGCCGGCCTGGTCGACACCCTCAAGGGCAACGGGCCCTTCACCGTCTTCGCACCCACCGACGCGGCCTTCGCCGCACTGCCGGCCGGCACCGTCGAGCACCTGCTCAAGCCCGAGAACAAGGACCAGCTGATCGCGATCCTCACCTACCACGTCGTGCCGGGCCGCTACCCCGCCGCCCGCGTGATCACGCTGGACGAAGCCACCACGGTGCAGGGCGGCGCGGTCGCCATCGACGCGACGGGCGGAGCGGTCAAGGTGGACGGCGCCAACGTCGTTACCGCCGACGTGGCCGCCAGCAACGGCGTGATCCACGTGATCGACAAGGTGCTGATGCCGGGCAGCTGAGCGCCGCTCCCGCCGCTACGCAGCACTCTCCCCGCAATCAGGAGATATCCATGAAAACACTCAATCTCGTCACCCTTGCGCTGGTGATCGTCGGCGGCATCAACTGGGGCCTGGTGGGCACGGCCCAGCTCGACCTGGTGGCCGCGATCTTCGGCGGTCAGGACGCCTGGCTGGCCCGCCTCGTCTACGTGCTGGTCGGCCTGTCCGCCCTGTGGCAGATCGTGCCGCTGCTGCGCGCTGGCAGCGTCGGCGAAATGCGCGCCGAGGCGCACCGCTGATCGTTTCCCGCGGGTTCGCACATGCTCGCGAATCCGCGGAACCCGCCCCGCCGCGTGCCGCCGAAGGCGTCACGCGGCGGGGTTTCTTTCGCCGGATGTCAGGACGCGTGCCGGGTGACTGCGCCGAAGACGGCCGCCGCCAGCAGCGCGAAGATGGGGAGCACCGTCAGCAGGAACCCGACCTGGCGCCTGCCCGGATCGGCCAGGTACGCACGCCGATAGACGAAGCGCCCGACCAGGTAGACGGCACCGACCCCGGCAACGATCGCATCGGGCCAGTACACGGCGGCGATGAGCAGGGCCGGCAGGAATCCCACGAGTTGTTCGAGGGTGTTCATGTGCACGCGGAACGCCCGGTCGAACAGCTCGTGTCCGGCGGTGGCGGGAGCCTTCACTCCGTAGCTCGCCCTGGCACGCCCGACCAGGATGCCGAAGAAGAAGAACTGGAGCACGGCGAGCACCGCAACGATGTGGACGTAGTTCACGACTCTCTCCCCGATGTTTCGATGATGGGCCCACGCCTGGGCCAAGCCACGGGACTCTACCGGAAGCGGGCGCCGCCATGGCGGCGATTGCAATGACGGCACGGTCCGTTGTAGACATCCCTCCCCTTCTGTCTCGGAAATGCGGCATGGACCGATTCACTGGCGGCTGCCTGTGCGGCAACGTCCGGCTCCTGGCGTCCGGACGCCCCTATCGGGTCGGTCTTTGCCACTGTCTCGACTGCCGCAAGCATCATGGCGCGCTCTTCTATGCGGCAGCGGTGTTTCCCGAGGACGCGGTGACCATCTCCGGCGAGACCCGCGAGTACGCCGGGCGGTTCTTCTGCCCCCGTTGCGGATCGTCTGTGTTTGCCCGCACCGCGGACGAGATCGAGGTGCACCTGGGATCCCTCGACGCCCCCGATCGGCTGGTGCCGACCTACGAAAGCTGGATCGTCCGGCGCGAGTCCTGGCTGCCGCCCTTCCCGCTCGCCAGACGATACGACCGCGACCGCGAGGGTTCGGGCCGCTTCGAGGAATAGCCGCGGGTGGGTCCGACCCCCGAAGCGTTACGATGCGGGCCCCCACGCCGTCCGCCGCCGACTTTTCCATGAAGGCCTCCCCCCCAGTCGCCCACCCGGCGGCATGAATCCTGCGCCGACCCGACCGGGTGCCGGGGCGGGACATCGGATCGAATACCTGGAGCCGCGCATCGCCGCGCTCGGCAGTGCGCTGCTGCACCTGCTGATCCTGCTCTTCGCGATGCTGGCGCCGCCGATCACCATGACCAGGCCGCAGGGCGATGCCGCCGGCGGCAGCCGGGTGGAAGTGACCTTCATCGGCGAGAGCCCGCCGCAGCCCGTGCAGGCACCACCCGAGGACGCCGCGCCCACGAGCGAGTCCCCCGAGGTCGCCCCCGCGGCCCCGCGCATCCGCGCCACCGCGGTGCCGCAGGCCGACGAGCCGCTGCCTGCAGTCGCAGCGGCCGCGTCGAACGCGCCGGCGCCATCGCCCAGCCCGCGGTCCGCGCAGCGCCCTGCGCCACCGGCTCCCGCCACGCCCCCGCCCCCGCCCACCCAGCGCCGCGCGCGCACCTGGGGGCAGCCGCCGGGCATGCTGGCCGAGGACACCGCCCCGGTGAACGCGGGGCCGGCCCGCAGTCCGGCGGCTTCGCGCGGCCGCAGTGCCGGCACCTCCGGCTCCGAACCCAACCTGGAGGTGGGCGGCTTCCAGGTCGTCTACGAGCAGCGCAGCGAGGCCCGCCTGCGCGCCTGGCGCGACCAGGGCATCACCGAAATCTTCCTGCCCCTGCCGGGCGCACGGGAGTACATGGTCTGCCCGCTGGAAACCGCCCTCAAGCGCGAGTCCGGCCCCTGCCGCCTGCTCGACCCGGCCGACCCCGAAATGGCGAACATCGGCGATGCGCGCGAAGTGATCACCGTGCAGCAGGTCTATCGGCGCGGCGAGCTGGTATGGCGAGGGCCGCGGGCGTATCGCTGAGCAGCGCGGATCGGAGGACGACCGCTCTCCTGCATCGCGTCGCAGGGCAGCTACGGGCGCGGCGCGCCCATGCCGAGCTGGCCGGCCCGCGCTACAGCAGGTCTTTCCATCCGCCCCACCACTGCTTCGGCTGCCGCGGCAGGGTGTCCCACCACAGGTTCATCGCCTGGCGATCGCCCGCGGCCCAGGCGGCGCGATGCGCATGGGCATCGACGGGCTGGTCGATGGCCGCGGCGAGGCGCGCGTACAGCGCGGTGCGCGCGAGCGCGGGCCGGCGCGTGAGCAGGCTGAGCAGGGTGAAGGCATCGGCATCGCGGGCGATGTCCGCGACCCGGCGCGCAGCGCGTTCGACCAGGACCGCATTGCCCGCGTCGTCGCGCAGCGCCGCCTCGAGCGCGCGCACCGCAGCGACCAGCGCCGCCGGCGCATCGTGCCGCATCGGCGTGCCCGCCATGTCGCCGGCAAACGCCAGCACGTGTCCTTCCGCCACCAGGATGTCGTCGGCACCGTGTCGGTAGCTGATCCAGCCGCTGTGCACCCGCACGCGGCCGGCGCCGTCCTCCTCCTGCCACAGCTCGAAATCGCAGCCCAGATCCACCACCTCCGCCGCCCCTGCGCCGGCCCGGAAGTAGCCGGGCGGCGCCCAGATCCGCGCGCGCAGGTGGCCGTGGTCCAGCGCCACGCTGTGCCTGCCGGCCGCAGTTTCCACCAGCCGCAGCCGCGAGCGCGGCGAAAGCGCGATGTTGCCGATCCGCGCCACGGCGATGCGCGCGGTCTCGCCATCGCCGGTGGTCACGCCCTGCCCCGGCGCCAGCGTGGCCCTGGAACGTTCGCCTTCCGCCAGCTGGGTGACGGACCAGTGCTGTCCGGACGACCAGGCGAGCCGGTAGTGATGCGCACCGACCAGCAGCAGCGCGAAGCCCGCGGCCATGGCCCATCCTGCAATGCGGCGGCCGCGACGGCGCGCGGATCGCGGCGGTACCTGCGGCGGCATCGCCTGCGCCCGTGCGGCCGAGCCATAGGCCGCGAGCAGGCGCTGCAGGCGCGCCAGCTCCGGATCGGCCGGCAGTTGCGGGTTCCACAGCGGGTCGTCGCGTTCAGTCATGACCGTCCTCCGGCAGGTGCTCTACCACGCCGAGCGCGGCGCGCAATCTCGCCATGCCTCGATGCAGGTTCACGCGCACCGAGGCGTGGGTCATGCCGGTGAGTGCGGCGATCTCGGGGCCACTCAGGCCCTCGGCCAGGCGCAGCAGCAGGGTTTCCCGATAGGCCTCGGGCAGCGCCGCGATGGCGCGCAGCACGCGCGCCGCCTCAACGGCATCCTCCGGCGGCGCCGCAGCACCGGCGATCTGCGCCAGCGCGCCCTCGCCGTCGTGCGCGCGCATCGCGTGGGGGCGCGCACGGCGCGCGATCGTCGCGATCCACGCGCCGAAACGCCCGTCCTCCTGCAGCTGCGCCAGGCGTGCGAACGCGGTGGCGAAGCACTCCTGCGCCAGTTCGTCGGCCAGCGCCGGCGGGTGGCGGCCGAGCAGGATGGCATGCACCAGCGGCAGGAACCGCCGGTGCAGCCGCGCGAACGCCGGCTGCGAACCGGCGCGCGCCTCGCGCACGCAGCGCGCCACCTCCGGATCCGGAGCGGGCAGTGGATCGTCGATGGGCGGGCCGGCGGTCAGGAGGACTCCGGTATAGAGGGGGGCGACAGGCGAAGTGTTATCCGCCCGCGCGCCGGCGCGCCATACGCCTCTGCGCGGCGGCACCTATCGATAACACCCTCCGCCCAGCTGCCGTCTTCCTGTAGCCCGCTCTCGAGGACACCGCCATGCAGCGCCGCCCGTTCGTATTCGCCCTGCTGTCCCTGCCGCTGCTGCCCCTGGTGCCGGCGGCCGCACCCAACCGCGAACCCGTCATCGGCGCCTGCGACGGCTGCGAGGCGGTGTTCGACGGCCTGCCGACAACGCTGGACCCTCACGCGCGCATCGCCGCGACAGGCGAACCCGGCGAACCGCTGACGCTCACCGGCATCGTGACCGACCTGCAGGGCCGGCCGCAGCCGGGCGTGGTGGTCTACGCATACCACACCGACCAGGACGGCATCTATCCGCCGCCCGAGGGCGCCGCCTCTGGTGCCGCGCGGCGCCATGGCCGCCTGCGCGGCTGGGCGCGCACCGATGCCGATGGGGCCTACCGCTTCGACAGCATCCGCCCCGGTGCCTATCCAGGCGGGGATGTGCCCGAGCACATCCACATGCACGTGATCGAGCCCGGCCACGGCACCTACTACCTCGACGACGTCATGTTCCGCGACGACCCGAAGCTCACCCCGCAGCAGGTCCGCAGGTACGCCAGCGGGCGCGGCGGCGATGCGATCGTGATGCCCGAACGTCGCGACGGCGCCTGGCAGGTACGTCGCGACATCGTGCTCGGCCGGAACGTGGACGGTTACCGTCCGCGCAGCCGCGCATGATCACGGCCGGTGCCGGCGAACGCTATCGCCTGCCCGCGCGCCTGCTGCACTGGCTGATGGCACCGACGATCCCGCTGCAGCTGTGGCTGGGCTGGGCCGCCGAGCGCGCCGACACGCGCGAGGCCGGCGCGCGCCTGCTCCACCTGCACTACCAGCTGGGTGTGTTGCTGGCGGCGCTGCTGGCGATGCGCCTGGCGTGGCGCGTAGCCCATGGCGCACCCTCGGCAGCTGCCAGCGAGCCGCCCTGGCGCCGGCGGCTGGCCGCGGCCACGCACTGGGCCCTCTACGCCGCGCTGCTGGTGCTGCCGGCCAGCGGCTACGTCCTCCGGGTGTGGCGCAACGAACCGATGGACGTGCTGGGCCTGTTCGAAGTACCGCGCCTGTTCGCGTCCGACGGCGACCTGGGTACCGGCTACGCCGCCGTGTGGTACCTGCACACCTGGACCGGCTAGACGCTGGCGGCGCTCGTGGCACTGCACGTGTGCGCGGCCGCGTGGCACCAGTGGGTGCTGCGGGACGGGTTGATCGCGCGGCGGATGGGGTGACTGGCCGTGCGTTGGATGGCCTGGTACGGCCATCGCACGCGCGCGACCCGGGAATGGAGCGACTACGGAGACGGCCGGCGGACACGCTCGATCGGATGATCGCGGCCGCATGACACGTGGGGATACCTCCTCCGTCCCCTTTTTTGTCCATCTTCGCTTGACTGGGGTCGCTACGCGACTGATCTTGGAACAGAGAGGCCCTGTTCCGGCACCGGCGGATGGCGGACCTGCGCCTTGCAACGGTGAAGCGCCAAGACACACCGACACGGCGGAGCAACCGCGGGCTCCTGCCCGATTCGGCAGCCCTTCTTGACCACTAACCACAGCGACGCGCACACGATGACCTTCCCCGACGAAGATTTCGATCCGGACGACAACTACACCAGCGAGCCGGAGCGCGCCGAGATCGACGAGGATGCCAGTGCCGAGGCATTGGTCTGGCAGCTGCTGCTGATCGTCAATCCGGGCGACGAGGACGCGGCGCTGCAGCAGTTCGGCGCATTCCAGGAGGTGCTGGACGGCGCCGATGCCGAGACCATCGACGCCGTGGGGCTGTTGAAGGACGTGATCGACTGGAAATCCGGCTTCCACATCGAGGAGACCGCGCCCGGCGCGCTGATCGACTGCATCGCCGAGCTTGCCGCACGCTTCAGCCTGGCCATCGATTGGGGCGTGGAAGACCCGACCGATGACGGCTTTCTTGCGCGCGCGACGACCACCGATCTGCTCCAGACCGCACGCGACCAGCTGCGCCTGGACGGCTACACCCTATGGACCTGGGAAGCCGGCCCCGGTGTCGTGGCCGGATGGATGACGCTGGCCAGCGACGACGAGGCGATGCGGGTGATTGCGCCCGCGCTAGGGATCGACGTGCGGCCTGCGGGGGTGTGATCCACCCGCAAAGCCGGCGCGCCGGTGCCGATCGATCGTGCCTGTGTTGAATGTTTGGCACCCGGAAGCTGGCCACGGAATCGCGCCTGTCCAAGCGCCTATCACTTCAGGCTCGGCGGGCGCGCTCGTCGCGCACGCCGACGCGACATGGCGTGCGCGGCGCCGGCAGCCCGCTTGGCTTCGCGTACCGCCTATTCGAGATCCCGGAACTTGCGCACGTGCTCCACCAGCGCGCGCAGCTTGCGCGGCTGGTTGTGGCGGCTGGGGAAGTAGAGGAAGAAGCCGGCGAACGGCGGCAGCCAGTCCTGCAGCAGCGGCACCAACTGGCCGGACTCCACCCACTGGCGATAGTTCTCCTCCAGGCCGAAAGTGATGCCGCCGCCGGCCAGGGCGGTGCGCAGCATCACGCGCAGGTCGTTGGTGGTGACCTGGGCATTCACGTCGACCTCGAAATCGCGCCCGTCTTCGCTGAACTCCCAGCGGTAGGGCGCGGTTTCCGGTGCGGGGCGCCAGCCGATGCAGCGGTGGTGGACCAGATCGCGCGGGTGCTGCGGCACGCCGTGCGCCTGCACATAGCTGGGCGCGGCCACCGCCAGCTGGCGCTGCGGGCCGGTCAGCGGCACCGCCACCATGTCCTGCTCGATCACCTCGCCCAGGCGCACGCCGGCATCGAAGCCGCCGGCGACCAGGTCGATCGGGTCGTCGCTCACGGTGACGTCCAGGGTGATGCCCGGGTGCGCCCGGGCGAAGCTGGCCACGAACGGCCCGGCCAGGAAACGCTCGGCGATCGAGGACACGTTGACCCGCAGCAGGCCACGCGGCGGGCCGTCGTCCACCGCTTCTTCCAGCGCGGCGGCCACGGTATGCAGCGGGGCGGAGACCTGGCGGTGCAGGCGCTGACCGGCCTCGGTGAGGCGCACGCTGCGGGTGGTGCGCTGGACCAGGGCTACGCCCAAGGTGTCCTCCAGCCGGCGGATGCCTTGGCTGACGGCCGAGCGGGTGACGCCCAGGGCATCGGCCGCGGCGCGGAAACTGGCGGCGTCGGCCACGGCCAGGAACAGGCGCAGGAGGTTGAGGTCGAACTGCATTGTCAAGCAAGTCTAACCACTGCAGTCAGCAATTGCCGTCTTCTCTCGACAGTGGGAGGGCAATACGGTGTTCGGCAGGCGGCGACCGGCCGCCGTTCCCCAACCGAGGAGCCCGACATGGACACCATCGACAAGATCGTATTGATCACCGGCGCCAGCAGCGGCATCGGCGAGACCACCGCCCGGCTGCTGGCCGAACGCGGCGCCACCGTGGTGCTGGGCGCGCGCCGCGTCGAGCGGCTGCAGGCGTTGGCGGCTGACATCAATGCCCGCGGCGGCACCGCGCACGCGCGCGCGCTGGACGTGACCCGTCGCGAGGACATGCAGGCGTTCGTGGACGAGGCGGTGGCGCGCTACGGCCGCGTCGACGTGCTGGTCAACAACGCCGGGGTGATGCCGCTGGCGCCGCTGTCGGCGCTGAAGACCGACGAATGGGACACGATGATCGACGTCAACATCCGCGGCGTGCTGCACGGCATCGCCGCGGCGCTGCCGGCGATGGAGCGCCAGGGCGCCGGCCACGTGGTCAACGTGTCGTCGATCGCGGGCCTGTTCGTGATGCACAGCGCGGCGGTGTACTGCGCCACCAAGTACGCAGTGCGCGCGATCTCCGAGGGCCTGCGCATGGAAAGCGACACCGTGCGCGTGACCTGCGTGTACCCCGGCGCGGTGGAGTCTGAGCTGGCGCACACCATCAGCCACGCGGAAACGGCGAAGGCGATCGACGAGTTCCGGCAAATCGCACTGAAGCCGGAAGCGATCGCGAACGCGATTGCGCACGCGATCGCGCAGCCGGCCGAGGTGGACACCACCGACATCGTGGTGCGCCATGTGCGGAGCCCGGCGTGAGTGGGCGCGACGGCGATGGCGCTTGGCATGCCGGCGCCTTGTGGGCTGGCCGGGCGGGCAAGACATCGCGACTGCCGGCGCTCCCACAGGGGCGCGGCGGTTCGCCGGGTGCGCGCAGGAAGCGCCTTCGCGTGCCCCCAGGTGTAGCCGGTGCGGCGCTGCTGTGCCTCGCATCGCTGGGTCCCGCCCACGCCGGCGGGGCGACCGCCCCGTCCCTGCCCGACAACGTCGCGCTGGTGCGCACGGCGTTTGACGACTGGCGCGCCGGCACCGGCAGTGTGTTCGACCTGCTTGCCGACGATGTCGTATGGACGGTGGCCGGAAACAGCCCGGTGTCGGGCGTCTACCGCTCGAAGCGCGACTTCATGGAGCGCGCGGTGGCGCCGATCACCGCGCGCCTGGCCACGCCGATCGCGCCCGAGGTCGAACATGTCGTCGCGCAGGGCGATGCAGTAGTGGTGCTTTGGCGCGGCACAGCCCGCACGCGCGATGGCGGCAGCTACCGCAACCACTACGCCTGGCACATGGAACTCGAGGGTGGCAGGATCGTGCGCGTCGTCGCCTTCCTCGACACCTGGGCGCTGGACGCGTTGATGCAGTGAGCGGGACGCCCCTCCCGGACCCTATGGCGAAGGATGGATACGCATATCCCGGAACCGCCACGCGTTTCCGGCATGGACCATGACGGAGGACACCCGGAAAGACCGGAAGGTCTCTGGCTCGGCCATCGGGTCGGCCATGTGACGCACGACATCCACGGTACCGTCCACCACCAACACGCCATGAGCGACGGCCCGGACGCGCGTCACGGCGCTGCGATGCGCGTACTGCGCGGCGATCTGCGGGAACCGCTCCGTGAACGCATCGCGGATCGCATCGCGACCGGACAGCGTCTCCTCGCGGTCGAAGAACACCATGATCGCGTCCTCCGTGAACAGCGACGCGAACCGCGGCGCGTCCCGCGCGTTCCAGGCATCGTCGATCGCCATCCACAGCGTCGCCGCGTTGTCGTGCCCGTCGCCCTCGCCCGCCACGGTATCGCGCGCGAACGTCGCGATCCAGTTGGCCTCCCAGCTGGCGCCATCGTCGGCCGAAAATGCCTGCTCCAGCCGAAACGTCGATGCGGTGATGTCGGAGAAGACGAACCGCACCTGCACCGGACGCCCCTCGAAGATCTCGGTGTTGTAGAACAGGCCGCGACCGTCGGTGAAGCCGCCCACCATCGCCTCGCCCACGTGCCCCTGGCGTGCATTCGTCCAGTGGATCCGCCACTGGCCGGATGCAGGATCGAACACGCGCAGGCTCATGCCCTCGATGCGCCCCGCGGGCCCGTCCACCAGCAGCTCGCCGAGGTTGGCGCGGCCATCCCAGACCGGCGTGACAACGGACGTTCCGCTGTACTCGACCCACTCGTTCGAGCCGCTCAGGGGCGCGACGAGGCGCGAAATGTGCGCGGTCCACGCGCCGAACTCGAAATCGAAATCCGGGTTGCGGCCGTCGTCGGCGAACGCAGCGGCCGCTGCGAGCAGCAGCGCGAGACTCAGGACCGCTCGCATGCCAGCAACTCGTCGATGAACCACTCCGGCGTCTCGGTCAGGATCGAGTCGTAGCGCTCCAGCATGGGCATCACGATGCCCTCGAGTTCGCGGATCCATGTGTCCCCCTCGTAAAGCTCGGCCTTCATCCGCTCGCGTTCGGCGAACGAAGGGAAGGCGCGCGCCCAGACCACGCGATCCGGATCGTCGATATCCACGAACGGCCCGGCCACCCGGATGCCAAGCGAGCGCTGCAGCGGGATCGCCTCGGTCCTGAAGAACGCCAGGAACCCGTCGCGCATCCCGGGCTTGAGCCTGTAGGTTCTGATCTCGACGATCATGTCGGCCTGTGTGGACCCGCGACCGGACCGATGCTAAAACGCCTTCGTCGCTCCGTATAGACGGCACCTGCAGGTAACCATGGCAACGCCGCGCAAGAACCCGATCAGCGACTGCCCGATCACGGCGGCAAGCGCCGCCGCTGGCGGCAAATGGAAACTCATCGTCGTCTACTGGCTCGCCGAGTCGCCGCGCAACTTCGGCGAACTGCGCAGCCTGATGCCGTCGATCTCGCAGAAGGTCCTGTCCGAACAACTGCGTGGGCTGGTCGCCGACGAAATCGTGGACAGGCAGCGCACCGGCAAGCCGCCGGCACCGGTTCGCTACTCGTTGACCGAATACGGGCGCAGCCTGGTTCCGGTCGTCGAAGCGATCCGGCGCTGGGGCCGCAACCACATCGATCGATTCGCGACCAGAGCAGAACAGCAGAAAAGGGGTGGAGGCAGTTGAGCCAGAGATCGGCCGGCTTGCCGCTCATGGCGTTGTCGGCGCCCCCGATCCGGGGCAGTTGGGCGGGGGCGGGCGGGGAATCTGCTGTGTCCTGTCCAAGGCGTATGCGGAAAAGGCGTTTTCGAGGCCTTCTTCCCCCGAGAGGACGGTCTCGATTCTTTCGCGCGTGCCGCTGCCTGGATAGTACATCTCTCCTGCCTCGATCAGATTTCCGCTATGGCCATGGATCTCGGGCCCGCTGTCGGAGCTCAAGGCGAGATAGTACTTCCCGACATCCAGGCGCGTACCGCAGCACTGATGCACCGAGTAGCGGATGCGCTTCGCATCGGCGGTGCCGCGGATCGTATCCACGATCTCGATGTTGCCCAGGACCGTGGCGGTCAAGGGCAGCGCCGAACCCTCCGTCTGGAGCCTGGCGTCGAGCAGCCGAAAGACGAACACATTCTTTGCTTCGCGCACCG
The DNA here is from genome assembly GCF_013425525.1 of Luteimonas salinisoli. Lineage (GTDB taxonomy): Bacteria > Pseudomonadota > Gammaproteobacteria > Xanthomonadales > Xanthomonadaceae > Luteimonas > Luteimonas salinisoli. Next base: position 119,791 of record NZ_JACCKA010000049.1, read on the forward strand.
ATTGCGTATCCAGCGGAGGAAATGCGCACTGGCATGCCTGGGCGGGCTGGGAGAACGCCAGAGCGACTGCGAGCATGATGAGCTTCTTCATGGGACTGGAATCCAGGTTGCGACGTGCAGAAGAAGGGGTGGAGCTAATTAGGACGACGCACCCAAGTTACTTCCCTCCGTCCCCTCAAGCCAGCGCCAGCGCGTCGGCGCCGGCGGCGAAGCGCAGGCGCCCGGTGGCGTCGTTCGCCGCCTGCCACACGGCTTCGGCGACGTCGCCCGGGCGGGTGACGGCTTCGAGCTGCGCGAAACCCTCGAACACCTTGCCTGCGAACGGCGCGTACGGATCGGTCACCAGCCCCTGCATGCGTTCGGCGCCGTTGTCGGCAAAGCGCGTGTCGGGGCAGTAGCCGGGCTCGACCAGCTTCGCGCGCACGCCGAATCCGGCCAGCTCCAGCGCCAGCGATCCGGTGAAGCCCTCGATCGCGGTCTTGCTGGCCGTATAGGCCGCGACCAGCGGGAACGGCGCCAGCGTGGCGCTGGAGGTGACGTTGACGATCGTGCCCGCGCCGCGTTCGCGCATGCGTGCAATGGCCGCCTGGCACATCGCCATCGTGCCGAAGGTGTTGGTCTCGAAGATCTCGCGCACGGTGGCCATCGGCGTGGCCTCGAAGGCGCCGAACAGGCCGAGGCCGGCGTTGTTCACCAACGCGTCGATCGGGCCGGCGGCCTCCAGCGCCTCGGCGATGCTGGCGGTGTCGGTGACGTCCAGCGCCAGCACGCGGATGCCGGGCGCGCCGTCGAACAGGTCGGCGCGGGGGCGGCGCATCGTGGCGACGACCTGCCAGCCCTGCGCGTGGAAGTGCCGGGCGGTGGCCAGGCCGTAGCCGGACGAGCAGCCGGTGATCAGTGCGGTCTTCATGAGTGACTCCCTGGTGGTTTGACGGGGAGGTCAGCGTGGGCCAGGATCGCCGGATGATCGATAGTCAAACGTCCGTATTCGTTTAGCAGAAGTCCGAAGATGGCCGATCCGCTCTCCCAGCTCGTCGGCCTGCTGCGCCCGCGAGCCGCCTTCGCCAACGTCATCAGCGGCAAGGGCCGCTGGGCAGTGCGCTACGCCGAATACGGCAGGCCCAGCTTCTGCATCGTGCTGGCGGGCGGCTGCCGGCTGGCCGTGGACGGCCACGCCCCGCTCGCCGTCGGCGCCGGCGATTTCATCCTGCTGCCCACCACCCCGGCCTTCACCCTGTCCAGCGACGACCCGCCTGCGCCGGTGCCGTGGGATGCCGACACCCTGCCCCGCGACGGCAGCGAAGTGCGCTACGGCGACCCTGGCGGTGTCCCCGACATGCGCTCGTTGGGCGGTGCCTTCCTGTTCGACAGCGCCGACCCGGCCCTGCTGGTCTCGCTGCTGCCGCCGGTGGTGCACGTGCGCGGCGCCGCGCGCCTGTCGCAACTGGTGGCGATGGTGGCCGAGGAGACCACCCAACCCCGCCCCGGCAGCGAGTCGGCGCTGTCGCGGCTGGTCGAACTGCTGCTGATCGAAGCGATGCGCGCCACCACGGCGGGCGATGCGCCGCCGGGGCTGCTCCGGGGCCTGGGCGACGAACGACTCGCCGCCGCCCTGACCCGGATGCACGCGCACATCGACTGGCCCTGGACCGTGGCGCAACTGGCCAGCACCGCCGCGCTGTCGCGCTCGAGCTTCTTCGAACGCTTCACCCGCACCGTCGGCGTCGCCCCGATGGAATACCTGTTGGCCTGGCGCATGCAGATCGCCAGGCAGCTGCTGCGCCAGGGCGAGCTGCGCGCTTCGGAGATCGCCGAGCGCGTGGGCTATGGCTCGAGCAGTGCGTTCAGCGTGGCGTTCCGGCGCCACGTGGGGATGGCGCCGAGCCGATACGCCTCGTCGCGCACGGAGGCTGTCGAAACGAGCGTACCGACCGCGTCGGGGACCTGAGCCCGGCCGCCGGACGTCACGCCGGCGGCGGTGCCCGGGCAGCTCCCGGTCCTGCGGGGCCTTCACGCATGGATCGATGCGCCAGGTCGACGACCGGAGGCCCCGTCAGCGTAGAGTGCCACGCAGGACGCACCATGAAACGTCGACAGTGGGTGGTCGGGGCGGGCAGCTTGGCGCTGTTGGCGGGTACGGGCGCGCTCGGCTGGCGCGCGCGGGTCGGTACCTCGGCCGGGTACGCGGCCTATGCGGAAGGTTTGCGCGCACCGCTGCCGGCGGATGCAGACGCGCTGGATCTGGTCCGCTACGCAACGCTCGCGGCCAACAGCCACAACACCCAGCCCTGGCGCTTCCGCGTTGGCGCGCAGGCGATCGACATCCTGCCCGACCCGTCGCGGGCCACGCCCGCCGTCGATCCCGACGACCACCATCTGTTCGTCAGTCTCGGCTGCGCGGCCGAGAACCTGGCCATCGCCGCGGCCGCGACCGGCCGCCCGGGCGAACTGGAGACGCAGGACGACGGCAGCGTGCACTAAGCCTGGGGTCGGGCCGAACGGCGGAACGACCCGCTGCTGGCGGCGATTCCCCGGCGCCAGACCACGCGCGCGCACTACGACGGCCGTGTTGTGCCCGCCGCGGATATCGCAGCGCTGGAACACGCGGCCCGCGTGCCCGGCGTGCGCTTGATCATCCTGACCGACCGCGCGCAGATCGATCGGGTACGCGACCTGGTGGTGGCCGGCAACGATGCGCAGATGCGCGACCCCGCCTTCATGGCCGAGCTGAAAGCCTGGCTGCGCTTCAACCCGCGCAGCGCGATGGCGATGGGCGACGGCCTGTTCTCCGGGGCCACCGGCAATCCTTCGCTGCCCGATGGCCTGGGCCGCCGCGCCTTCGATGCCTTCGTCTCCCCCTCGGCCGAGAACGACAAGTACGCCAGCCAGATCGATTCCTCGCCAGGCATCGCGGTCTTCCTGGCCGAGCGCGAGGACCGCGCGCACTGGGCCGCCGTGGGCCGCGCCTGCCAGCGGTTCGCGCTGATGGCGACCACACTCGGGCTCAAGCACGCCTACATCAATCAGCCGGTCGAGGTGGCACGGCTGCGCCCCGAACTGGCCGCCCTGGTCGGCGCACCCGGGGTGCGGCCGGATCTCGTGTTGCGCTTCGGCTACGGGCCGACGCTTCCCTACGCTCCGCGTCGCCCCCCGGCCGCCGTCCTGGCCTAGAAGGGGACTGACTAAAAGGGGACGGAGGCAAGTAAGTAGATACACCCGGCCACTTAACTACCTCCGTCCCATTTTCTGGCGTGCTAGCGTCCGGCCGCGGTGAGGATCAGCCGCGCGATTTCCTGCGGGTGGGAGAGCAGCGACAGGTGCCCGCTGTCGAGCTCGACGACACGCGCACCCATCCGCCTGGCCAGGAAGCGCTGCAGCTCCGGCGAAGTCGTGTTGTCCGCGGTCGAGACCGCATACCACGACGGCTTGTTGCGCCACGCCGCGCCGCTGGTGCGGCCGGCGAAAAGATCCGCCGCGACCGGCTGCTGCACAGCGAACAGGGCCTTGGCCTTCGCAGCGGGCAGGCCATCGGCGAAGTAGGCCAGGAACGCGTCCTCGCGCAGCGTCGAAAAACCGTCCCGGGTCACCACGCCCGCACGCACCGGCATGGTCGGGAAGCGCTTGGCGAGTTCGACGAAGTCCTCTCCCGCGTCGGGCGCGCGCGCGGCGAGGTACACCAGGCCGGTGACGCGCGGATCGTCGCCGGCTTCGCTGACCACCGTGCCCGCATAGGAATGGCCCACCAGGACCGTGCCCCCTTCCAGGGGGGCCAGCGCGCGCCGGGTTGCGGCGACGTCGTCGGCCAGCGAGGTCAGCGGGTTCTGGACCGAGACCACGTTGAGCCCCGCGTCCTGGAGCAGCGGGATCACCTCGCTCCAGCTCGATCCGTCCGACCATGCGCCATGCACGAGGACGATGTTGCGGGCTTCTGGCGGTGGCGGTTCGCTGGCGCGTGTGGTGCTTGAGGCGGCGGCCAGCAGGGCGATCAGCAGCGATGCGATGGACGTCGAAAACTTGCGCATGGAGGGACTCCGGAAGGAAAGCGGGATCGCTTCCATGTAGGTATTCGCCCGCGCTGGGCAGGTGTTACATTGCCGGCCATCGCGGCCTGCAGGATGCCGGCCTCTCTTGGCTGGAATGCGCATGACGATGCAGGAACAGGCCTGGGCCGATGCCTTGCGCCGCGAGCGGGCGGGCGATGCATCGCGCTACGCCGGGTTTCTGAAGGAGTATTCCGCAGTACTGCGCCGCATCGTCAGGGGCAGGCTGGCCAGCGCCGGGCTCGACGCGCAGGAGGCCGAGGACATCGTGCAGGAGGTGCTGCTGGCCATCCACCAGCGGCGCGACCAGTGGGACGACAGCCGACCCCTGCTGCCGTGGCTGGGGGCGATCTCCCGCTACAAGACCATCGACGCAATGCGGCGCCGCGCGTCCGAACGGCGCATGCGGATCGGTCTCTCCGATCGCGAATGGGCCAATCTGTTCGCTGCGCAGGGGGAGCCCGCGGTCGGCTCCCCTGCGCGGATCGAGGAGATGGTGTCCGCACTGCCGAGAGTCGAACAGTCGGTGGTCCGAAAGCTCGGCATGGAAGGCATGTCGCCGAGGGAAGCTGCCCAAGCCACCGGGATGAAGGAAGGCACCGTGCGCGTCGCGTTCCACCGCGGGTTGGCGCGACTGCTGAAGCTGGCACTAGGCGGAGGAAGCTAGCCCATGGAACACGATCCTCGACTGCAGACTGATGCGTTGATCCGGCGCCTGGCCGGCGATGCCGGCGCGATACCGCGCAGGCATCGCGCGCTCCTGCCGCGCCTGCTGGTCGCGGCTGGCGGCTCGCTGGTCCTGGCGGTGCTGGTGGTCGCGGTGGCGTTCGGCGTCCGCGGCGACCTTGTCGCGCACGTCTCGTCGTCGATGTATCTCTACAAGGCCGTGGCCATGGCCTGCGTGGTCGCGGCCGGGCTCGCCCTGGTCCGCGCTGCCGGCACGCCGGGCGCCTCGATGCGCCTCGCCGCGGCTCTGGCGCCTGCCGTGGCGGTCCTATTCGCGGGCCTCGTGCTCCTCGACGACCAGGTGCCGCTGGCCGGGGCGCGCCCGGTCTCCGTTCCGGTCTGTCTGCTGGCCATCGTGCTGGCGGCACTGCCCGGACTCGCGCTGCTGCTGCTGGCCCTGCGCCGGGCCACGCCCACCCGCCCGACGTTCGCCGGCGGCATGGCCGGCCTGCTCGCCGGATCGATCGGCGCGCTCGCGTATACGCTGTCGTGCGTGAACGACGGCGCCGTGTTCGTCTCGGTCTGGTACTCGCTGGCGATCGTGGCCAGTTCCGCGATCGGGGCGCTGGTCGGACGGCGCGTCCTCGCCTGGTGATCGTCGATTCGGTGGCGGCCCGTCGATCGGGCCAAAAAGGGGGGGCGGCTGTCGTTGCGCAGGGCGCACCCTCTCGATTACCACCGGTTCCCTTCTAGGTCCCCTTGAGCGGCCACACCTCAACGACGCCATACGCCACCGCACATGGGGTGTGCGACGCGATCTGGATCGCCTGTTCCAAGGTGGCCGCCTCGATGACGCTGAATCCAGCGACGGGGAGTTCCGACGCCAGATAGGGCCCGGGCCTGGTCTCGACCTGCCGGGCCCCGTGATTGCGGACCTGCACGGGCGGGCCGGCGATTCCCATCAAAGCACCGCCTGCCTGCAACGCCGCGTCGTGCGCATGAGCTGCATCCCGTGCGGATTGGGCAGTGCGATCGTAGCCCTCACGGTCGCCGTATCCGATCGCGATGAAGGTTGGCACTGGACATCTCCTTCGAGCCCTGGACGAACTCGATCGGCGACCCGGAACTCGGGTCGAGCCGAGCCTTCGACGCGGGCCCGGCGCGAATGGATGGTTGGATCGAGGGGCTACTTCATGGAGTGCAGCCCAAACATGTTGCCTTCAGTGTCGATGGCCAGGACGATGAAGCCGTGCTCGCCGATGGACATCTTCTCGCGATGGAGCTTGCCGCCGGCCGCTGCAACACGGCTGGCCTCCTCGGCACAGTCCTGACAGATGAAGTAGACCAGGGTGCTGTTGCCCCCGGATGGGACGCCGCTCATCTTCGCCAGGGCACCCGACGCCCCCGGGCGCTCCATGTCCATCGGGAAAGCCATCATCTCGAGGCTCTCGTCCGTGGGGTCGCCCAGCTGCGTCAGCTCGACACCCAATACCGCTTCGTAGAATTTCTGCGCGCGCGCCATGTCCTGGACGTAGATCTCGAACCAGCCGACCGGGTTGTTTTGCATTGCGGATTGCCTCATGCGTTGAAGTTGGGGTGGGAGGAGCCCCAGGGGGTCCGATGAAGCGACGAACTGGGGTGACCCGAATCGACCTGCGACTGGAAACGGCCAGGAGGGAAAGAAAGTGGCACCAGATCGGTCCTTCCGCCCCCTGGTTTGCTCGTCCTGAAATTGTAAAGAAACAAGAGCGATCTTCTCTGCCAGAAGCGCGCTTTTCTGGGATTCGACGGCACTCAGGGAAGCGATATCGTTCTGAAATCGTAAAGAAAATGCCATCGCCGCCGGCATCGCCGTCGGCGACCTGCTGCTGGGTAACCGAGCAAGCTCGGCTCTACAGGGGCTTGGTGCCGGCATCATCGGTCGGCTCCTTCGTAGAGCGGAGCTTGCTCCGCTGCTCTGGGCTGCGGAGCCCGCGCAGCCGAGCAAGCTCGGCTCTACGGGCTTGCTTTGCGTGCGGAGATGGTCCTGATCCGATCAAACGCGCTACTGCATGGGCTGCCGGATGATCGTCCGCAGCTTCTCCGGCGCGGCCCGCCTGGGGTCGCTCAGGTAGATCTCGTGGTGTTTTCCGCGCAGGGCGCCGCGGCTCAGGATGTAGTCGTGCACCTTCTGGATCGTTGGCCCTTCCTCCGAGAACGGACCGATGTGCAGGGTTTGCGCGCAGCGGCCCTCCTCGAACGCCGCGAAACGCAGCCTGGCCAGCCCGGGAAGATGGTGCTTGCCCCGCACCGCCTCGATCGCCGCCGCCACGTCGTCGCCGGTCACGAACGGCGGCTGCATGATCATCATCGTCCATTGCCACCGCGCCTTGTCGCCGGTGTGGAAGCTGCTCATGTCCTCCGCCCACCACAGTCCCTCGAGCGGCATCACCGCATAGTCCTGGCCGCCGCCCTTCTTGATCGCGAATTTCAGCGTGTACGACACCGAGAACAGCGCCTCGACGGCCTCCCTGTAGGACGCCGACGTGTTCGGGTCGCCGCGGCCGTCGATCATGAGGAAGTCGAACGCGGGCACGTCGATCTCCGCGATGTCCTTCGCGGACGCGCGATAGAGGCCGCCGAGTTCCTTCTTGAGGTCGAGCTTGGTCATGCAGTGTTCTCGCGAGATCCGGCGCCAGCAGCTCTGGGCGGTAGTGCTTCGGAGTGGATCAACGCGCCGGCTCCAGCTCGGCTCCCGAATGCGGCGCGTCTTCGACGAATGCCTCCAGGAACGCCTGCGCGAATTCTGAGCGCTGCACCTCCGCCTGGTCGAGAGGGTTGTCCCACCAGACACCCTCGCTGTTCGCCAGGACGATGAAGCTGAGCTCCAGGGCCGGGATCTTCAGATAGAGCGCCGAGTAGGCGTCCTCCCACCACCCTGAGTGCCAGACGAGGGTGTGGCCCCGGTATTCCTGGACAGACCAGCCGAGGCCGTAGGGGAGCGCTTCGCCGTTGCTCGACCGGCTCGGGGCCATCATTGCCTCCCGCGACTCCGCCGACAGCAGCAGGCCCTGGTCCAGGGCAATGTCGAACCTGGCCAGGTCGAGCACCGACGCCACGACGCCTCCAGCGGCGCCGTCGCCCTGCGGTGACGGCACCGGGGCTCGCTCGATCTCGCCCGATGCCCCGAGCCGATGCGGCGGGGCGAGCTGCATTGCGAGGTCCTCCGGCAACGGCAGGTCCCGATGCTTGCGGGCCGATCGCGTCATGCCGGCAGGCGCGAACACATGGCGTTCGACGAGCGCCGAAAAGGGCACGCCGGCAGCGGCCATGATGGGTCGCGATGCCCAGGAGTACAGCACCGGGTTGTAGGAGAACCGCTCGCCGGGCGTGGCAGTCGCCGTATGCGAGAGCAGGTGCCGGAGCGTGTGGATCGGCGGCTGGCACTCGAGCCCGCGGGCAAAGAGCGATGGTTGCCGGCTGAAATCGGTACAGAACTCGGCCCAGGCGCTGTAGTCGGCCATCGGTCGGTCGAGGTCGAGTACGCCTTCCTCGGCAAGCCGGAGGGCAACGACGGCCGAGAGCGGTTTGGTGACCGAAGCGATGTCGTAAGGCGTGTCGGCCGTGGCCGGGGTGCGGCGTTCGACGTCGGCGTAGCCCAGCCCCAAGGCGAGCACGACCGCCTGATCCTGCACCACGGCGACGGACAGGCCCGGGATGTTGGCGGACTTGCGGAGGGAATCGAGGCGGTCGACGAACGCGGGGATCTCCGGGGATGCCGCGCCATCCTCGAGCGGGCCCTGCCCGGCCGCTGCACCGGTGCATGGCATCAAGCCGAGAGCGAGAAGCACGAGGGCCTTCATGGATCACCTGGCATTGCAGGAAGGATCGTCAGGCTGCACCGTCCGGCACCCAGCGCCAAGTAACGTCAGTCACGATGCCGTCCCACCCAGCACGCGAATGCCTTGAGCGAGGAGAATCCCAACCAAGGTTCGACTTCTTGTTCGACCCTTTGACATGGCCGGCGGCCGACAAAGCGCCGCGCCGCTCTCAAGGCGCAGGCGCCATCGGCTGCCAGCGGTAGTACGCCTCATGCGCCATGGCGAGGAGCTCGCGATCCTCCGAGGTGTCGCCGTAGGCGAAGATCCGCCCGTACTCGGACGCGGGATAGGCGGCCTGGACCCGGCGCATCTTTTCCACCCCCACGCATTGGCGGCCGCGATACCGCCCAGTGAAGCGGCCGTCGCGGTGCTGCAGCGAGGAGCAGAGCAGCGCCACTTCCTGCCCCTCGGCCCAGTGTGCGAGATACAGGTCGAGGCCGCCGGAGACCACGACCACCCTGTCGCCGCGCGCCTTGTGCCAGGCGATCCGCTCCATGGCCTCCGGACGAAGCGTCGACGGAAGGAAGCGCGTCGCAAAGTCGGCCCCGTGGCGCTCGAGCTCGGCCCTGGGAATGCGCCAGAAGCCGAACCGGCAGATCGCGGCCCGAACCACGGTGCCCGGCACCAGACCGAGCCGGTAGCCTACGACCAGTGGCGCCAGCAGCACCTTGCCTACAGCCAGGCGCGCGGGGCGCACCGCCGCAAGCATGAAGTCCGGCATCGTCTCCCGGTCGGTAATGGTTCCGTCGAAGTCGAACAGGGCAAGGTCCATTCGCGAGATTCTGGACTAAGAATGGTGACTAGGACGATCGAGGCGGCAGCTCTGCACCAATTGCCACCGGCCCCTTTTCCGCAAAGGCCGATGACCGTGCACAAGATTCCGAGAGCAAGCATCGCACGCAGTCGCCAAGGAGAGTTGAGCCCCGGGGTTCACCCATGCGAAACGGATCAGACGCGCGCCACCAATGGAACGAACCGGTAGTACAGCCACAGCTCGATCGCGATGCCGCCGACCAGGCCGCCCAACGGCAGCGCCAAGGAAAGCCAGCCCGACGAATCGACGACGGCAATGGCCACCAGGCAGATGGCGAGCGCAATGAACCCCGTCGCCAGAAGATGCAGGGAGCTTTGCAGCCATGGAACACTCACCAATCTCCCGCACGATCGGCACTGTTTCTTCCTGGCCGGACCGAGCGCCACCTTCGTCCAGAAGTCCATGCAGTGCCCGCCGCAATGCGGGCAGCGTGTGGGATGCATAGCGCGCACCTGGCAGCCGGATGGGTGAGCCGTCAGGCAGCAGACTAAGCCGCCCCGGCGTGGGGCGGCAAGTAGCGCCGGACTTTCTGCTGCAGCAACCGGATGAGTTCTGGAGCCATGTACGCAAACCGATCCGGAATGCCCAGCACGGCCACGCGCTTGTCTCGCAGCTGAGGCCGGAACCTGGCCGCGATCTTCGACCGGTGGGCGGCCTCCATGACCAGCACCGTATCCGCCCAGGCGATCAGCTCGGCCGAAACCGGGCAGTCCGCGTCATGGGCCGTACCGGCAGAAGCCGTCTCCACGCCCGGCCAGTCCGCGAACACCTGCTCCGCGGTCGGGCTGCGTAGCCGATTCTTGCCACAAACGAAAAGGACCTTGTGGGTCATAGTGCTACCTGCAGCCCGATGCGTCGCCAAGCGGTGGCGGAGTTGCCGGGCGGCTAGCCACCATGGTCTGCGCTACCGTCACGGTTCGACCTCGCGCCGGGGCGGGCGCCATCGACTCCCCGATGCACCAGGCTCTGCTGCCTCGCATGTTCCTTCGCGGCGCTAAGCGGCATGAGACCGAGAAGAATCAAGACGATGCCCGGGGCGGCAAACCAGAACGAGAAATCCAGGAAGTGCCACGCCGCGAGAACGCCACCGCCGAGCGCGAGCAGCACGAATGAAAATCCCCAGTACTTCATGCCGGCGGAGATTCTAAGCGCGCGGTCACTTGACCACCGCTGCACAACGGCCGGTCAGCGCGTCCAGCTCCTCGAACAGCTGCTGGTCCTCGCTCGAGAAGTTGAAACACGACTTGCCCTGCATCCGCTTGCGCAGCGCGTCGCTGGCGCCGGCCAGCAGACCCGGGGCCTCGTAGACCGGCATGAGGTGATAGCTGACGTAGGACTTCTTGGTCTGCACGGCGCCGAAGAACCTGGGTTTGCCCTTCGGGCTGGCGGGAGGCAACTCCACGTACAGGTGGCCGGGCTCGTCGGTTCTGATGGACATGCCGGCGGCATGCTTGCGCAGCAAGTTGGACAATGCGGTGAAGGTCGAAGCGAGATCGTTCATGGAGCACCCCAACAAGAAATGAGGATGGTGGCACCTGGGCGGCCGCCTCGGCTGGTTGCGTCCGCTCCTACCCGGCGGCTTCCATGGCCTCTTCCTGCGCCCGGCACGACGCGCCGTAGGCCTCGCGATAGGGTTTGCCGAAACAGTTGAGCAGGCCATCCACGACTTCGATATTAGGTGGCCAGCGAAATCTGAAGCTCGATTGGCCTGCCTGGCCCGTCACTTCGATGTAGCCGCCCTTCAGCGGCGGGAGGTCCGGGCCCGGCACGTACTCCACCTTCGACAGGGCTTCACGCGCCCGTCCCAGCCCCGCCCGGTCGTTGCGCAGGAACGCAACCGTGGCGTCGACATAATGATTCCACCCGATCCGGTCGTCTTCCGGCTTCCGCTTCGAGCGCTCCAGCAGCGGGATCGCCCGCTCGTGCTCTCCGGCCTGCGCCCACAGCTGGCCCTCGTGCCACAGCAGCGTTCCGGAGTGGTTGCCGTGTCTGTCGCGATAGGCGCCAATCAGTTCGGCGGCGGCGCGCTCGCAGCCGGGAACGTTGCCAATTCGCCGCCACCCCCCGCCGCCGGCCGAAAGATCCTGGTCGAAGGCTTGCTCGTCGAGCGAAAGCAGCGCTTCCCTTTCGTAGGCACAGCCGGCGACCGCCGGTTGGTCGGCGGACAAGGCGGGCATCGGCACCGACGCCAGCGCGCAGACGGAGAGGGTTGTCGCAAGCAGGGGGAGTCGCCGTTGCATGCTGTTTTCCCGGCCCAGGGCGCTTCGGGCGTCGAGGCACCCTACCCCATCAGGGGCCGGCCAGGAAACGGGGCGGAGGCGACCAAGGCGCCCGTTTCCGGTCGCTCGCCCCCCGCCTCCTTCGCCTTCCTGGACGGTTCACGGACCCGTGAAAAAACCAGCAGAGTGCCGCGCTACGGACGGGGCCCGGTTGTATGAGAAGTGTTCTGCGGCCGATCAGCGTGGTGCGGCAGCCGGCGAGGCGGGCGGGTCGACCGCCGCCAGGCCGTAGCAAAGATAGGCATTTCGCCGGGCCGCCGGCTGCGATGCCTGCTGCGTCGGGCCACTGCTCATAGCGGGGCCTCGCACAGCGCCTTCAGCCGTTCCAGTGCTTTCGGCCAGGTGTCCGCCATGCTCGCGAAATCGTCCGTCATGTCCTGCTCGACGGTGAGCCTGGTCCCCTGCGGCGTGGCGGTGAAGAGGTAGTTCTCGTAGGCGGGCGCCCAGGCGCGGATCGCCTCGCTGCTGGTGTCTTCGACCCCGTCGTCGTCGATGTAGCCCAGGTGCCGGATCGACAGGCGCTCGCCCGCCCTGTTCTCCGCGATCTCCGAGAGCACCCCATGGCCGCTCGACGTGAGGAACCGGATGCGCTGGCCCTCCTCCCACGGGCCCTCGAAGTACAGGCCCTCGCCGAAGGCCGAGGTCCACTGCCCGTAGGTCCCGGGCCCGACCAATACCTGGTAGATCCTGGATGCCGGTGCGGCGATGTCCACTGAACATTGAAGCCGCTCGAGTGCTGGCATGTATCGCTCCGCCGGGTGCCGAGGACGTCCCTCTGGAGTACGACGCGCGGGGTGGCCGGAATTCGACACGGCCAGCCGGACCGGCTGGTGTCGAGCTGCCGGCCCCGAGCGCCTTTGCCGCAGCGCCCGGCTGGCCACCGATGGCGCCAACCCTGCTCGAGCGCGGGCTACCATTGCAGACGATGACCGACCTCGCCACGACCCTTCGAAAGCGCCTCGGGCTCGCTGACCCTGTGCCGGTGGAGTTCGAACGGGGCGAGATCGAAGAGGCCGACGGCTTCGCCCGGGAACGGATCGGGTACCGGGGGCTGGAAGACGATCTCATTCCGGCTTTCCTGTTCACGCCGCGGGGTCGCGACACGCTCGGCGGCGCGGTCGTCTTTCACCAGCACAATGGGGAGTTCCACTTCGGCAAGAGCGAGGTCGCCGGCGTGGTGGGCGACGCGTTTCAAGCCTTCGGGCCGGCGCTCGCGCGTAGAGGCCTCGCAGTCCTGGCCCCGGACGCCATCACCTTCGAGGATCGACGAGCCGCGGTTCGGGGTGTGGAGCCGGACTATTACGATTGGCTTCAGCACTACAACGCCATGAGCTACCGATTGCTGGATGGCGACGTGCTGATGAGGAAGTGTCTGGATGACGCCCAACGGGCGCTGAGCGTGCTGCTCCAGGCCGCCGGGATAGACGAGCGGCGCGTGGGGGTGGCAGGCCATTCGTACGGTGGCTACACGTCGCTCTACCACGCGGCAGTCGATGCACGATGCAGGTTCGCATGCATCAGCGGCGCCGTGTGCAGCTTCGAGACGCGCCGCCGGGAAGGAACCGGGGTCACCCTCTTCGAGGCTGTGCCCGGGCTCGCCCGCCAGATCGACACGCACGATCTGCTTTCCGCCATCGGGCCTCGGCCGACCATGGTGGTGTCGGGCACCCAGGACAAGTACTCACGGGATGCAGACCAGGTGGTGGCCAAGGTGGCCGGCGACTTCATCACCGAACTCCGGGTCGACCGTGGACACGCACTCGATCAGGAGAGATTCGATGCGATCGTCGAGTGGATCGTCGGCCGCGTTTCCGATCAGTGAGAAGGGATGCCCAACGTCAGAACTGGTCGTGCCGCGAAGCTCCATTGGTTTGGACGAAGTGTGAGCCGTCAGTGGTGCCGCCCAGAGGCTCCGTGCTGGCCGCCGTGGTATCCGCGAAGTTGGGGGTAGCGGGCGACCTGCTCCGAAGACAGCAAGCGGCGCTGCTCAATATGGGCCAGCAAGTGCACCCCGCGTAGCTCCGCTTGAATTCCAGCGATCCTTGCGAGGGCGGTTTCGAGGTTGATTTCGTTCGCGCCCCCGGTTTGGAAGAGCTCCTCAAGCGCGGCCTCTGCCGAAACCAGGCGTTCGCCCAGTACCTTTGCTCGCTCTTCCATGCGCCCGTGGATGGCCCGCGTGGATTGGACTTGCGCTTCTGTTAGCTGTAGCTCGGCGGCCAGATCAAGAACGTGCGCAGGGCCAGGATAGCCGTTGAGCTCGGCAGACTTCGCGTAACCCAAGCCCTTCCCGGCCAGAAGACTCTCGATTTCATCTGGAGCGAGCGCCTTGATCGCGCGCCCCTCCTGTCCCGTATAGGCCGAAGCCGCTTCTGCAGCGATCCCGGAGGGCACCAAAGCCAAGAGAGCGAGCGCGTTATAGATGAACTTCATCTGCCAGTGTCCTATGTCCGACCGCCAACGCCTGAGCTACGCCGACCGGCGAAGCGGGCCCGGCTTGAATAGATGTTAGGCGACATGCCCGCGACCGTAGAAGTACTCGAGCATTGAGCCAAAGAAGTGGCGAGCCTCGGCCCCACTTGCAAATGTATGGGAATGGGCTTGGGAGTTCCATAGGCCGACAATTGCGTCATCGCTTCGTTGCAGGAGAGCTGCGATCTGGGCCATCAGCAGTTGACGCGCTTCCGAGTCATGGCCGGCGAACATGTCGTCCCAAACATCCTCGTCCGATGCAAAATCCAGGTAGGCGTCCTGGTGGAACCAAGCGCCGATTGCGTTCTTGAGAGTGGCCAGCTCTCCAAGAGAAGCCAAATATGCCGGATCGTTTCTCATGCCGCCCAACGCCGAGTTGAGCCGACCTGCGTAGCCTTGCCGGCAACATGGCGACTTTGCCTGCCATGTTGTTGGTGTAGCGAAGCAGGTTCGGCTTGAACGAATTTTCAGGACGCAACTGCAGTGACGCTGCCGCCGATGACTTTCCAGGAGCTTCCCAGGCTTGTCCACATGCGGATGTACCTGAATCTGCCTGAAAAGTCGGCGCCGTCGAACGATCCTGCCAAGTACGCGGTGACAACTGACACGGCAGCGGACCCGTAGGTCTCTACCTTGACCTCTTCCCAGTCAGCTCGATCCAACTTTTGTCTTCTGGACCGATGAAGATCAAGGTCATCTTGCTTCCGAAAGGTTGTCCCATCGGGGCCAACGAACAGCAAGCTGTCTGAGATCAGCCTCTCGAGCGTCGGCACATCGCTCGCGAGCATTGCCAGCCGGAGGGACTCTTCCAGATCGCGGATCACGGACTCCATGTTCTTCCTTTAGCAGCGCCTGAACTAAGCCACGCCGCGAACGGCGTCGGCTTGCATGCATTTTGGGCCGTCAGCATGCACCCTTTGCTTGCGACTTGTTCGCGTTGAGCGACTGCCAAGCTGCACTCCACGTCGGCGCGGCCTCCGTGACGAGTTGGAGGATTTCAGGCGGCAGGTCTCCCGAGCCTGTCAATTGACGAATTTCCAGAACGTCGTCCGTTCGGGAGCCGGACGGAGCGCGGAGGGCCCATTGAACAGCTTCGTCGAGCGAAGCTACGTCTATTAGATAGAAGCCTCCAACCAGCTCCTTGGACTCGGCGAACGGGCCGTCAACAATGTAGCGCTTGCCCCCATCTACCGCGACGCGGGCCCCTTTCGCCGCAGGGTTGAGGCCCTCGGAAGCGACAAGCACTCCGGCCTGGTGCATCTCTTCGTTGAAGCGCATGTACGCCTTGAAGAGTTCTACGTCGAACTCGGGGTGCTGGTCGGTTGCCGTCTTCTCTGCACTCGACTGCGCCGTAATGATGAATCGCATCGCTTGTACCCCGAATGTGGGTTGGTCTGGATATGGCTATGACGAGCGAGGGCTAGTCAAATCGACAAGACCACGACCTTTGAAAGAAGGTCACGCCGGCCGTGGCACTTTAGTGAGGCCTACCGCTTGCACTAAGCCGACCCGCGAAGCAGCGTCGGATTGAATGAACGGCTAGGCATCAAGCCGACACCAAAAAGCCAGCGTGTACCTGCCTAGATCAATTGACTCCCAATCTGCGGACTCATGGATTGGCATGTCAAGGGTGACGTTCTCGAGGTCGACGTGAGGTGGGAAATTGGACAGAACAATGTCCGCTGCATCGGGTCCAAGCTCGTGGGCCGCTTGGAAAACGGCGAATGAGCTGGTCCGCGCGATGCTGCCCACCAAGAGTTCGCCGCGATCCAACAAGTCGTCCCCATCAAAGAGCGCTAAATCGATGCGCATAGATCCTTCTCGCCGACCTCGCGGATACGGACCTGCAAGGGGCACCTGTGATCTAAGGTAGGGCTTAGATCATGCCACTTCGAAATCGCGCGAACAAGGAAATATAAGCTATGGTTTAGACCATCTGGCGTGGGCACGGCAGCTGGTTGAATCTAACTCACAGCTTAGATTGGTGCGGCCGTTGGGACTCGGACCTTGTCAGCACGCTCCGCCAGTTGTTCCACATGGCCAATGATCCTTGCCGCCAACTCGGCCGCGGCAGCTGCGTGCTCCAGCGCGATGTAGTCGGCTATCGCTTCCAGGTCGCTCAGGGCCGGCTGCGACGAGACTCTTTCAGCCATCGCGCGAGGCGCTCCTTCGCTTGCGCATGGGTGGCCACCCGGCCCGCGGCGATCGCCTGCTCGCCGCGGGCAATGCCCTCCAGCACGGTCATGCGCTGCTGCTGGATCCTTTCCCATGCCACCCAACGCTGAGTTGAGCCGTGCCGCGAAGCGGCAGCGACTTCAATGACTGGTTAGGCGCCACCCAGCGCGCCTTGCTCTTGGCCGACCCAAAGACGATTCCCGTCTGGGTCTTCGCAGCGAAACTCTGTCATGCCGTAGAACGTAGCGTCCAGGTCAGGGATGTCCAGTCCGTTCGTGCGAGCTTGGCGATGGAACTCCACTACGTCCTCGGGATACAGGTAGAGGACCGAGATCCTCGGGATGCCGGCGTGCAGGTTGATCGATTCATCCAGCATGAGTCGGCAGTCGCCGCAGCGCAGTCTCGCCCAACCCCATTCTTCGTTTCGATCTTCGACGACGAAGCCGAGCTTCTCGTAGAACACCACGCTCTCCGGCATGCTTTTGACCGGCTGCATTGGGACGAGGCGGTTGAGGCTCATGCGGTCTCCAAGTGGCGCCTTACGCCTGGGGTGCGCCGCGCCGAAGGTGTTGGTTTGAATGTCCAGTTAAGCGCGCGATGTTCGGTGCGCTTGATACGCCTCCGCGGCATCTTCGTCGATGGCCACGGTGACGCTGCCGCTCGGGTGGGTGTTGGAACCGTTCTGTTTGACACCCGACACCCAGAACTCCTCTCCGGACGCCTCATCGTAATAGTTTCCGAGACCGCCTTGACCTCCCGAGCGGGCAAGTGACCGGCCGCGATACCGAACGGATTTGCCAGACTTGGAAAAGGTGACCCATCCGATCCTGGCACGCGCACCGTCCATATCGCCTTGCTTGTTCTCCACGTACATCAGTCGGCGCTTCAGACCGCGAGTGAGCTGGTTCTTCATGGCATGGCACCTCAATTGATCCGCCCGCGAAGCGGGTTCGACTTGAATCAACAGCTAGCCCTTGTATCGCATTGCCGAGCTAAGGAAGGTCTGAACAACTCGTCCGTTCCGCGCGACAATAGCGCAACTTGATTGGGACAGCGATCGATGCAGCTGACGTTCGGTGACGCCGAGGGCTTGGGCAAGGGCAAGCGGACCCGCAAGGAGATCTTCCTGGCGGAGATGGACCAGGTGGTGCCGTGGAAGGCGCTGCTGGCGCTGATCGAGCCGCACTACCCGAAGACGGGCCGCCCCGGCCGCCAACCGTACCCACTTGCCACAATGCTGCGCGTCCACTTCCTGCAGCAGTGGTACGCGTTGAGCGACCCGGCGATGGAAGAGGCCTTGTACGACACTCCGGTGATGCGCCGGTTCGCCGGGCTCGGTGGGCTGGACGGCATCCCGGACGAGACGACAATCCTCAACTTCCGGCGATTGCTCGAGACGCACGACCTGGGCAGGCAGATCTTCGAGCAGGTCAATGCGCATCTGTCGCGTAAGGGCCAGAGCTTGCGCGCGGGCACGATCGTGGATGCGACGATCATCGCGGCCCCGAGCTCGACGAAGAACCAGGATGGCGAGCGGGATCCGGAAATGCACCAGACGAAGAAGGGCAACCAGTGGTACTTCGGGATGAAGGCGCACATCGGCGTGGACGAGGAGTCCGGGCTGGTGCACCACGTGGAATGCACGGCGGCGAACGCGGCCGACATCAGCCAGGTCCACAAGCTGCTGCACGGCAAGGAAGGCACGGTACGCGGCGACAGCGGCTACGCCGGCATGGACAAGCGCGAAGAACTGCAGGAGGTCCGGGCGGCTTTCGTGGTGGCGGAGAAGCCTTCGAAGATCCGCGCGATGAAGAACAAGCGCGACCGCCGGTACGCGGAGCGTTGGGAGCAGTACAAGGCGAGCCTGCGGGCGAAGGTCGAGCACCCGTTCCGGGTGGTGAAGCAGCAGTTCCGCCACATCAAGGTGCGCTACCGCGGATTGATGAAGAACACCGGCCAGATGCTGACGTTGTTCGCGTTGTCGAATCTGTGGATGGCGCGCCGGCACTTGCTGCCGGCGACGGGATAGGTGTGTCCCCCGGGCGGGGAACCCCGCCCAAATGCGCCGAAAACGGCGCAACGAGCGTCGC
>NZ_JACCKA010000050.1 GCF_013425525.1 Luteimonas salinisoli
GCCCGTCATTGTCTGGGGTAGTCTCGCGCCTAACAATTCGTTCAAGCCGAACTTGTCCCGCTGCGCGGGCCAAGTCGGCTTAACTCAAGCGTTAGACGGCACTGGGAGTTCACGGGTGATCAAAAAGTCAGAGCATCCTGTCGGCTGGGCCCTGCTGATGTATGAGCTCGCGGATGCGCAAGAGCATTTGGCCCAGCTAATCGCGGATATGGACTCAGATCCAGACTATGGGGAGGGAAATCTTCGCGTAGATTTGGGCCACGTTTACTCACATCTCAACAGAGCGTGGCACCGTCGGGACGTTGAAGAGGATCTACCAAACAATGGGTTTGAGGCGGCTAGCCAGTTCCCAAAGGATCTAGAGTGGACGTAGTGCCGTCTAACAATTCATTCAAGCCGACGCCGCTTCGCGGCGCGGCTTAATTCAGGCGTCGGTGCCAGCATGAAGTTTCTCGCAGTTCTTGTAGCAATGCTTCTCAGCTCGGCAGCTTCTGCGGCTACGCCGTACCGCACTGAGAACATCATGCTGTTGCAGCCCGACTTCGTGCTTAAGGAGCGAGCACCCTCTGTTCAGTCGCTGTCCGAGTACATAAGGGCAGTCGAATCTGCGACAGAGAGCGCTCTGGTTGACGAGCAGCCACACCCAGCAAGTGGCTATCTTGTCCTTGCAGTTCGGCCGGGCGGACAATCCATGGTCTGGCTAGACTTCAAGCCCAGCCTCCCCGAGCCCATCGCAGCTAAACTCCGGGCTGCGATCCTTGCGGTGCCTACATTTGAGGCCCGCGGCGGCGTCGTTGTCTTTGCGCTCAACTCATCGCTGTGGGACTCACCTGCATCGCAAGGCTTCCCCAACCCGCAAGAATGGTCCAAGGCAATGGAGGGTCGTAGTGAGCCCATGGAGATCGGTGACTTGGTGGACAAGGTGTGGCCCGCCGGGGCTGGCACCTAACAATTCATTCAAGCCGAACCCGCTTCGCGGGTCGGCTTAATTCAGGCGTTAGGCCGCATGGGAAGATTCGCTGCAATCACCATATTGTTATTGGCGTTCGCACTTACCGGCTGCGGGCAATATGATGCAGGAAACCGAGACCGCGAGAATTGTGCCAAGTTGCGCCTCGGAGCCACTCACAGCGAGGTTCTTGCGATCATGGGGCAGCCACATTCCTCCAGGCCCGGCTCAAGCCCTACGGAGGAGATCTTGGTTTACGGCCAGCCATCTATGCTGGATCTCCCAATGTTCAGTGAAGATAAGGCTGTTGAGCTTGTTCTCATAATCCAGCCATCGGGCTCCGTGCTAACACAAGCCCTATGCTCGGGGGTAGACGGGTAGTGCGGCCTAACAATTCGTTCAAGCCGAACCCGTATCGGGGCACCGCCTGCGTGCTTTTACGCTACGCTAACACGCAGTCGCCACCCCGCTACGGGTCGGCTTAACTCTGGCGTTAGGCGGCACACCATGCACTATCGATATCCAAGGAACCCGCTCTCAAAGCTTGTATTGGCACTACTTTGCACCGCACTCATCACAAGCTGTGCGCATCGCCCTGGACCCAAAACGGAGCCAGCACGCGTTGCGCGCGATTTTGGGCTCACTGCCGGGTGCAGTATTTCTGGGTCAATGAGGCGCTATGAAGCTTTAGACTTTGCTGATCTACTCGGTAATCGAGATCTCGCAGACTCAGCAGAATGGGCGACCGTAGTTTCCATGACGCAGCCAGGCGACCGTCTCCGCCACGTCAACTGCGAGACGGGTGACAACTACTTTGGCCTATTTCGCGGCAACGCTCTCTTGTTCAGATTTGGCAGCATGATCAATGATTGACCGTCGAGTGCCGCCTAACAATTCATTCAAGCCGACGCCGCTTCGCGGCGCGGCTTAATTCAGGCGTTAGCCGGTCATGGCACCTGCTCCGGACGTCGTAGTTGCGCACTCCAACTCCTCCAATCACCGCGAGGAGATTGAGCGCAGCACCCAGTGCGGCTGCTTCTACTGTCTAAAGATCTTCAAGCCTTCGGAGGTGACGGAGTGGGTCGACTGGCCTCAGGGAACGCAGCAAAAACTGAATCTTTCCGTGGGAGTTACCGCCCTATGCCCCAAATGCGGCATTGATTCGGTTATTGGCTCAGCATCTGGGTACCCAATCAGCACGGAGTTTTTGTCTGCCATGCGCCGCCACTAGTTCTAGTGAGCGGCTAACAGTTCATTCAAGCCGAACCCGCTTCGCGGCTCGGCTTAACTCAAGTGTTAGATTGCTTATGAAAATTTCGTCGGTGTTTAGGTGGTTTGGGATCGTGGCCAACGGACTGCTCTGCATTGCGGCCGTCCTCGCTGTGCTGGCTGGCGCTATTCCCTTAGCAACTCTCCTCGTGCTCGCCCCTGCAGCTCTATATGTATATTATGTTAAATTGGATTCATTTCAAATGATGCACAAAAGTCCTTAGTTTTGAGGTCAGGTTAAACCCTGACCCGCAAAGCGTCATTTACTCTAAATGCTATGAGTCGATTTAATAGGAATAAAGTCGACACCATCAAATATTGGATCATCATCTTTGTCATACATGTAGTCCAGAACGCTATTGTTGACGATGATCATGCCGTGACTTTCAGCTAGCCTGAATAATAGTGCTCCATTTGCCCGGTCCGTGTCGATCACCAGTTCTTCAAACTCGTAATCCATTCCATCAGGACCTTCATAAACCGAATTAACAAGATCTGCACACGCAATCTTGCCCAATACATTGACTACCTGATATGAATCCCATGTCTCTCCAGTGACTGGATTTTTAAGAAACGCTTTGAAGGTCTGCATATTATCTACACCGGCACGGCGAAATGCGTCAACCAAACGGTTAGAGAAAACCGGCATGAAGCTGGTTACAAAATCTATGGGAGGATGCTCGCCAGTATTATCCACTAGAAATACTACAGGCTCAGGTACTGAGACCGTAATTAGATCGCTGGCCTGAAATCCGAAAACGCCATCCGGCACTGTCGGCCATTCAATCACACCGTATTTCTGACCAATTTCCACTTCCAGTTCGAAGTACATATGAAATCTCTTGCTAAATATTATGGGTTATTGAGGGCGCTTACGCTTTCTCGATAGCGATTTGAGTTTGACCGCATAGTCCTGAGCGTATTCAGAAATAAAGTATTTCCAATTTGCCGGAGCGCCTGTTATGTATCCAATTAATTTTTTCGATACACCATCCAGTTTTTGATTAATACGATAAGGCGGAGGAAGTTTTTTCCCGTTGTTCTTATTGTCTGTGCAAAACCCACATGAAGCCGCGTAGTTTTTCACTGAGCGATTATACAGCTACTGTAATTTTTTCTTCGCAATGGCCGGGTAATTTGTGTAATGGACCATGTCTGTTGTCGCATCGTCTGCCATATCCGTTTCGCCAGCGTAAAGCGCGGGATGCGGCGCAATATCATGCTTTCCTGGCCCTCGTGCCGAGATCGCCAAACCTAGCGGTAACCATTCTGACAAGCCTCGCCAACGGACTTCTTGTGCTCATTGGCCTCTTCGCGGTCGTAGGGCTCGGCGATTATGGCATTTCTCCTTTCGAGGTCGCTTCTGCATGGGTCGGCGCTGTGATCGTTCCAGCGATCAATGTCCTCGCAGTGCTCGTCTGGCGTGTCGCAGCGCAATCTAACAATTCATTCAAGCCGAAGCCGCTTCGCGGCTCGGCTTAATTCAGGCGTTATACGGCTTAAGATCGTTCTTCGCACAAGTAGGAGGAGGAGATGAGCAACGTGAGCATTCGCTACATTGTCGACGATGTAGACGCGGCCATTACGTTCTACACCGAGAACCTGGGATTCGAGGTTGAAATGCATCCTGCGCCTGGTTTTGCGGCGTTAAAGCGTGAGAGCCTTCGGCTACTTCTGAACGTCCCCGGTGCAGGTGGTGCGGGCGCTTCGATGCCAGATGGCTCTGAGCCAAAACCTGGAGGATGGAACCGCTTTCAAATCGAGGTCGAAAACCTAAAAACAACCGTAGGAGAACTCAAGAGAACCGGTGCCTCCTTCAGAAGCGAGATAATTGAGGGCAAGGGAGGCAAGCAGATTCTTCTTGAAGATCCGTCTGGCAACCCCATCGAGCTATTCGAGTCCACGCGGTAAGCCGTATAACAATTCATTCAAGTCGAACCCGCTTCGCAGATCGGCTTAATTCAGCAACTGTCTTGCAACCCGAGCAACCATGGCATTTAGTGAGCTAGAGACCAAGCGGTTGGAGAAGGTTGTTGGCGCGTTCGTTGAGAAGCATCGTCCGCCGCCACACATCCGGCATCAACTAGATCTCGCGTATCGAATCAACGGGCAGAGCATCGAGATCTTCGAGGTTCGCCCCAAGTGGCCCGGGGCTCCCGGCGAGATCATGGAGCAGTCGGTTGCAAAGGCCACTTACGTCAGAACCACGAACCTCTGGAAGGTGTTCTGGATGCGAGCGGACCTAAAGTGGCATGTCTATCCGCCTACGCCTCAGGTCGGCACAGTTGACCGGTTCTTAGCCTTGGTGGCAGAAGACAAGCATGCCTGCTTCTTCGGCTAGTATTGGCGCCTAGCAATGCGTTCAAGCCGACACCGCTTCGTTGCGCCCAGCACGTGGCAGGTACAGCTTGCTATGTGCTTGGCTGCGCTGTGCCGCGCGGCTTAACTTAGGCGTTAGGCAGCACAGGAGTTCTATGAGCCGCCATCTGTTTTTAGTAGCCGCTCTCGCGGCCATGTCAGGCTGTGCTTCGACAGCCCTGCAGCCCGAGCGAACCTGTTTCCATTCAATGGAGCAGCTAGAGCAGGACATAGGCTTCTGTCAAGCAGTCCGTAGCGGAAACACGCTCCATGTCTCTGGCGTTTCGGCTGGTGGAACTATGGATTCTGCAGTTCGTTCTGTATACGCGCGACTCGACGAAATTCTGGAGGCAAACGGGCTATCCTCCGCAAACGTCGTGCGCGAAACTGTGTTCGCCACTGACTTGGATGCATTCATTGAAAACAAGTCGATTCGCCGGGAATTTTATGGCACATCGCTACCCGCCGCGAGTTGGGTGCAGGTCCAGCGCCTCTATCTCCCTTCCTACGTTGTGGAAGTTGAGCTAACCGCGGAGTATGCAAAGTGAGCGTGCTGTCTAACAATTTATGCAAGCCGACGCCGCTTCGCGGCGCGGCTTAATTCAGGCGCTAGGCCCCACAGGAGTCATGCCAGTGTCTGACGTCGCAAACGCGTGGAGAGCTATAGGGATCATCTGAACAACGTGGCTTGACGCAGTGATTCCAGTGTTCGGGGTCAACAAGCTCTGCGACGCTCGTTGCGCCGTTTTCGGCGCATTTGGGCGGGGTTCCCCGCCCGGGGGACACACCTATCCCGTCGCCGGCAGCAAGTGCCGGCGCGCCATCCACAGATTCGACAACGCGAACAACGTCAGCATCTGGCCGGTGTTCTTCATCAATCCGCGGTAGCGCACCTTGATGTGGCGGAACTGCTGCTTCACCACCCGGAACGGGTGCTCGACCTTCGCCCGCAGGCTCGCCTTGTACTGCTCCCAACGCTCCGCGTACCGGCGGTCGCGCTTGTTCTTCATCGCGCGGATCTTCGAAGGCTTCTCCGCCACCACGAAAGCCGCCCGGACCTCCTGCAGTTCTTCGCGCTTGTCCATGCCGGCGTAGCCGCTGTCGCCGCGTACCGTGCCTTCCTTGCCGTGCAGCAGCTTGTGGACCTGGCTGATGTCGGCCGCGTTCGCCGCCGTGCATTCCACGTGGTGCACCAGCCCGGACTCCTCGTCCACGCCGATGTGCGCCTTCATCCCGAAGTACCACTGGTTGCCCTTCTTCGTCTGGTGCATTTCCGGATCCCGCTCGCCATCCTGGTTCTTCGTCGAGCTCGGGGCCGCGATGATCGTCGCATCCACGATCGTGCCCGCGCGCAAGCTCTGGCCCTTACGCGACAGATGCGCATTGACCTGCTCGAAGATCTGCCTGCCCAGGTCGTGCGTCTCGAGCAATCGCCGGAAGTTGAGGATTGTCGTCTCGTCCGGGATGCCGTCCAGCCCACCGAGCCCGGCGAACCGGCGCATCACCGGAGTGTCGTACAAGGCCTCTTCCATCGCCGGGTCGCTCAACGCGTACCACTGCTGCAGGAAGTGGACGCGCAGCATTGTGGCAAGTGGGTACGGTTGGCGGCCGGGGCGGCCCGTCTTCGGGTAGTGCGGCTCGATCAGCGCCAGCAGCGCCTTCCACGGCACCACCTGGTCCATCTCCGCCAGGAAGATCTCCTTGCGGGTCCGCTTGCCCTTGCCCAAGCCCTCGGCGTCACCGAACGTCAGCTGCATCGATCGCTGTCCCAATCAAGTTGCGCTATTGTCGCGCGGAACGGACGAGTTGTTCAGACCTTCC
>NZ_JACCKA010000051.1:0-93925 GCF_013425525.1 Luteimonas salinisoli
TTGCGGAGAGCTGCACATGGATGTGCAGCGGCCCTGAGTCCGGCCATGGATGGCCGGACCGAAGGGCGGAGCAACACCCCCGGCGCGGCTCCCGCTCCGCGTGGTCAACCGAAGGCGCTCTTCCAACGAACCAACTGCCAGACGCGGCTATTCATTGGCGCAGCACCGTGGCGACGGTGATGGATCCTCGCAACGGATGGGACTGCCTGGCGCGGCCGGACCGAAGGGCGGAGCAACACCCCCGGCGCGGCTCACGCCCCGCGCATTCAACCGAAGGTGCTTTTTCCAAGGAGCCATCTGCCAGAGGCGGCTATTTACTGGCGCAGCCCCGTGGCGACGGTGATGGATCCTCGCACTGGATGGGACTGCCTGGCGCGGGAGGAGTTCGCGACTCAGCGCGGGATCGTTGCCGGACCGCGGCGGTGAGGGGAAAGCGCGGTGAAGAGGGCGAGGTGGATCGGGAGCAGCAGTGCGATCCAGTGGGCATTGCGCTGCGGCAGCAGCGGAAGCCATTGCAGGAACAACGCCAGGATCGCGCCCAGCGTCACCGCCACGAGAGTCCATCCGAACAACTTCCCGGCCGGTCGCCCCCGCAGCATCCTCCAACCGCCCGGCAGCAGCAGGATCGACAGCGGGTTGAGCAGCAGCAGATTGTGGTTGCTCCAGCCGAAACGGTGCGCGGTGCAGCACCAGATGAACAGCATCGTCAGCCCGGCCAGCCCGGTCAGGCTCCAGAACGGCAGCGCCGCCAGCGCCAGCCGGCGCGGCGCGCGCGCGCCAGCCCAGGCCGTCGCGCCCGCCGCCAGCAGGCCCCCGAGCAGCCAGGGCCACCACGGCCGCGCCGCCTCCGCCGGCTCCGGCGCCAGCCGGTGCGGCACCAGCTCCGCCTCCGCGACGACCAGCGGACGCCCCCCGGCGTTGCGCACCTCGCGCAGCGCATCGGCCAGGCGCATCGGCACGAACGCGTCCTCCCACAACGAGTGCGGACGGTCGGCGGCCGGGCCCAGGCCGAGATCGAAGCCCAGCCACATCCACGACGCCGGCGAAGCCAGCCGCACCGCGTCGCTGCGGTACGTGTTGCCGCGCGAGCGCCCCTGCAACTGCCGCCGCAGCGCACCGTCGAGCGCGGCGTCGAGCGCGTCGCGCACCCGCGTCGAACAGTTGTCGGTGAAATAGTCGTAGCGGTAGCGCGCGTTCTCCGGCAGCGCGTTGACGGCCAACGCGTCGGCGAGAGAGATGGCGCGGGCGTCGTCCAGGTCCAGCCACTGGATCGACACGCCGCGCCCGACTTCCCGGTAGTAGGCCAGATCCTCGGCCAACGGCAGCACCGCCAGACGGTAGCGCATCTCCCCGCGCACGAAGTTGCCGAGGAAGTCCGGCTCGTCCAGATCGAAGAAGCCGAAGTTGTAGGACAGCGGCTCGCCGCGCGCCGGGTCGTCGATCACGATCGCGTTGTGGCCGAAACGCTCGAAGAAGATCTCTCCCGGCAGCATCGTGATCACGCCCACGCGCGGCGCCGCCGCGGCGGGCAGGCAGCACAGCAGCGCCACGATCAAGGCGAGCGACAGGAACGTCGCCGGCCGCGTGGACGCACCGCCGCGTCGCCCGCGGGCGCCCTGCAGCGAAGACGCGCCCATCGGGCTCAGGCGTCCTGCAGGTCGGTGTGCACGCTCACATGCAGCGCATGCAGGCGGCGCGAATCCGCGCGCGCCACGCGGAAGCCGAAGCGGCCGAGGGTGAGCTCCTCGCCGGCCTCCGGCAGGTGCCCGATCGCCGCGGTGACCAGGCCGCCGATGGTGTCGTACTCGTCGTCGTCGAAATCGGCGCCGAAGCGTTCGTTGAAATCCTCGATCGGGGTCAACGCGTTCACCAGGTACTGGCCGTCGGCCTGCGCCGCGATCAGCGCGCTGTTGTCCTCGGCCTCGTCGTACTCGTCGTCGATCTCGCCGACGATCTCCTCCAGCACGTCCTCGATGGTGATCAGCCCGGCCACGCCGCCATACTCGTCGATCACGATCGCCATGTGATTGCGCGACTGGCGGAACTCGCGCAGCAGCACGTCCAGGCGCTTGGACTCGGGAATCAGCACCGCCGGCCGCAGCAGCTCGCGCAGGCGCACCTGGCCGCTGCGCGGCACCACCCCGCGCAGCAGGTCCTTGGCGAGCAGGATGCCGAGGATCTCGTCCTTGTCCTCGCCGTGCACCGGGAAGCGCGAATGCCCCGACTCGACCACCTGCTGCATCACCTCGACGAACGGCGCGTCGATCGGCAGCGCCACCATCTGCGAACGCGGAATCATCGCGTCGCCGACGGTCATGCCGGACACCGCCAACGCACCTTCCATCGTGCGCAGGGTGTCGGCCTCGATCAGGCCGCCGGCCTGAGCGTCGCGGAGGATCTCGACCAGGTCGTCGCGGGTGGTCGGTTCGCCGGAGATCGCCGAACTGATGCGGTCGAGCCAGCTGCGGCGTTTTTCGGGAGGTTCCTGGGAGGAGGGACGACTGTCGTCTTCGGGCATTGCGGTTGCGGGGGCACCCTGGGGCGGGCGACGGCCGAAGTCTAGCGCGGAAACCCGCCCCGCTGTCCAGCAGCCGGATCTGGAGGCCCCGAGGGCGGGGCGCCGCGTGGCCCGAGGGTCGGGCAGCCGGCACCCCACAGCCATTCCAGCGGCCCTCGGCGGAAACCGCAGCCACAGGTGGGCGACCGCCATCAGCAGCAGGCAGATCGCCGGTATTGCGAGGAGTACGTGAGCGCAGGGCGGGCCAGGGTGCGCCGCGCGGCGCCGCGTCGGGGGATTCCGACCGTCGATGGCGGATCTTTCCGACGGCGTTTTCGGCGTTTCGCGATGGCCGCGGCGACTCCGTCGATGCATGCTGGATTCGCGCGCGACATTCGCGCACTACGCTGCATCGCCGCTCAAGGAGGAGCACCATGGCAACACCACGATCCATGCGTTTTTCGGGCCGGCTGGCTGCCGCCGCCTGCGGCGCGATCCTGCTGGCCTCGACGCTGCAGATCGCTGCCGCCGCCGCGAAACCGGCCTACGCCGGTCCCTACGTCGATGCCTCCGCCTACATCCATGGCGAAGACCAGATCAACGCCTGGTACGGCATGACCTGGCAGCTGAAGCGGGACTTCGACGACATCTGCGGCGACACGTTCTGCGAGGGCGAGTACACCAACACCGAGGCCCTGCGCTTCAGTTGCTCCGTGCACCGGACGAGCGGGCGGATCGGCATGTGCCTGTGGGTGTTCGCCGCCAGCGACGAGCGCATCGAGCCCTCCACCGGCAAGGTGGTGGCGCAGACGCAGGCCTGGCACTGCCGTACGCCACTGGCCCCCGGTACCACGCTGGAGGAACTGCTGGCCGCCGTGCAGGGGCGGTCGCCGCTGTACGCGCCGCTGCCGGGCGGGCGGGGCTCGATCTTCGACGGCCTGGTCGACTGCCTGTGAGCTTTCCGTGGGGCGGGTCCGGCCGCGGCGGACGGCGTCGCGGCCGGACCGGGCTCAGGCGTCCAGGTAGGGGTCGGCGATGCCGAGCCCGGCGAGGATCTCGCGCTCGAGCTGCTCCATGCATTCCGCCTCGCGCGGGTCCTCGTGATTCCACCCGAGCAGGTGCAGGGTGCCGTGCACGGTGAGGTGGGCATAGTGCGCCGCCGGCTGCTTGCCCTGCTGGCGCGCCTCGCGGGCCACCACCGGGGCGCAGATCACCAGGTCTCCCAGCAGCGGCAGGTGCACCCCTTCGGGCAGGCCCTCCGGCACGTCGGCCGGGAAGCTGAGGACGTTGGTGGCGTAGTCGCGTCCGCGGTAGTGGCGGTTGAGCGCGCGGCCTTCCCGGGTCCCGACCACGCGGATCGCCAGGTCCGCCTCGCGGATGCGTCCTGCGAGCGCGGCGGCCACCCACCTGCGAAAGCTCGGCGCCGCCGGGATGCCCTTGCGCGGGACCGCGTAGCCGACGGCGACATCGAGGCGGGAAGGACCCTTGGTCATGGGGGAGATTGTAGATCGGCGCGGGGGAGGGCGTCCGTGGCGCCCGGCGCAGCGCCCGACGTCGCCTCGTTTGCACCGCCGCCGCGCGACCGCCCGCGTTCAGGCGGGGCCGGTCTGCGCGTCCTGCGCGTCGCGCTCCTCGTAGGCGCTGACGATCCGCGCCACCAGCGCGTGCCGCACCACGTCGCGGGGTTCGAAGAAGGTGAAGCTCACCCCCTCGACCTCGCGCAGCACCTCGATCGCGTCGCGCAGCCCGGACTTGACGTTGCGCGGCAGGTCGATCTGGGTCATGTCGCCGGTGACCACCGCGGTGCTGCCGAAACCGAGCCGGGTCAGGAACATCTTCATCTGCTCGATGGTGGTGTTCTGCGCCTCGTCGAGGATCACGAAGGCGTCGTTGAGCGTGCGCCCGCGCATGTAGGCCAGCGGGGCGATCTCGATCACGCTCTTCTCCAGCAGCTTGATCACTTTCTCCACGCCGAGCATCTCGTACAGCGCGTCGTACAGCGGACGCAGGTAGGGATCCACCTTCTGGCTGAGGTCGCCGGGCAGGAAGCCGAGCTTCTCGCCGGCCTCCACCGCCGGGCGCACCAGCACCAGCCGCTGCACCTTGGATTCGTTCAGCGCTTCCACGGCCATCGCCACCGCCAGGAAGGTCTTGCCGGTACCGGCGGGGCCGACGCCGAAATTGATGTCGTGGGTGGCGATGGCGTGCAGGTACTTGGCCTGGTTGGCGCCGCGGCCACGCACGGTGCCGCGTTTCACCTTCACCGCCACTTCCTGGGGCTCGAACTCCTCCGCCACCCGCTCGATGCTGGCGCGGCTCAGCCGCACGTTGATCGCGTGGGTGTCGAGGGTCTCGGTGGCGGCCTCCTCGTACAGCGCGCGCAGCAGTTTCGCGGTCTGTTCCACGGCATCGTCGCTGCGGCCGCTGACGCGGAACACGTTGCCGCGGTTGGCGATCTCCACGCCCAGGCGCAGCTCGATCTGGCGCAGGTGGCTGTCGAACGGGCCCGAGAGGTTGGCCAGGCGCTCGGTATCGGCGGGTTCCAGGGCGAATTCGGACACGGCAGCGGCGGACATGGCGGGGGGACGGGCGAGGGGCGCCAGAGGTTAACACCCCGCCGGCTCGGCCCTTGCGAACGCCTGCCGGCCGGTGGAGTCGTGGCGCAACGGCCCTCCGCGGTTCGCGCCGCCGGGCCCCGGCACTGCGACGGTCGCTCCCGCGACGCGGCCCCTCACGCCGGAACCGGGGCCGCATCCTCCCGGGAAGGGCGGCCGTTGCCGCCGGTGCAATCCGGCCCGACCGCGGGGGCGGACGCGGGCGCGCTCAGCGGTGCGGCGCCGTACCAGTGCAGCCGTTCGGCGAATGCTGCGGTCGGCCCGAGGACCAGCAACGCCGGCGACCGCACTTCGTGGCCTGCGGCCTGTTCGACCAGTTCGGACAGAGTGCCGCAGATCACGCGCTGCTGGGGCAGGCCGCCGTTTTCCACCAGCGCGAACGGCGTCGCCGGCGACAGGCCATGGGCCACCAGGTTGCGGAGTAGTCCGGGGAGTTCGCGCGTGCCCATGTACACGGCGAGGGTCTGGCGGCCCACCGCCATCGCCTTCCAGTCCGCCGCGTCGAAGGCGGTGCGGCAATGGGCGGTGACCAGGCGCACCGATTGCGCGTGGTCGCGGTGGGTCAGGGGGATCCCGGCATGCGCGGCGCAGGCCAGCGCCGCGGTGATGCCGGGCACCACCCGGTAGGGCACGCCGTGCGCACGCAGGAACTCCAGTTCCTCGCCGCCGCGGCCGAACACGAACGGGTCGCCGCCCTTCAGACGCACGACGTGCGCGCCTGCGCGGGAGTGTTCGAGCATCAGCGCGTTGGTGCGGTCCTGCGGCACGTGCGCGCCGCCGCCCTGCTTGCCGACGTCGATGAAGCTGGCGTCGCGCCGCGCCACCTCGAGGATCGCGCGCGGACAGAGGCGGTCGAACAGGATCACGTCGGCGCTGCCCAGGGCGCGCAGCGCGTCGAGGGTCAGCAGGCCGGGGCGTCCCGGGCCGGCGCCGACCAGGGTCACGCGGCCCCGCGGCGCGGCCGCGCGCGCCGAACCCAGCGCGGCGTCGACCGCGGCCGCCGCCTCGGCGTCGCGCGCCTGTTCGAGCAGGCGCGGCACCTCGCCGTCCAGCAGCGTGTCGTAGAAGTCGCGCCGGGCCGGCATGTCCGGAAAGCGTGCGCGGATGCGCGGCCGGATCGCCTGCAGCAGCCGCGCCAGCGCGCCGAGCGACGGCTCCAGCAGCACCTCCAGCCGCGCGCGTACGCGCCGCGCCAGCATCGGTGCGGCGCCGCCCGAGGAGATCGCCACCACCAGCGGCGCGCGGTCGACGATCGCCGGCACCTGGAAGCTCGACAGCGCAGCGTCGTCGACCACGTTGACGAACAGGTTCGCGGCCTCGGCGGCCGCGGCGACGGTGCGGTTGACCGCGGCATCGTCGGTCGCCGCCACCACCAGC
This sequence comes from Luteimonas salinisoli, assembly GCF_013425525.1. Taxonomy (GTDB): domain Bacteria; phylum Pseudomonadota; class Gammaproteobacteria; order Xanthomonadales; family Xanthomonadaceae; genus Luteimonas; species Luteimonas salinisoli. The sequence continues at coordinate 6,490 of NZ_JACCKA010000051.1, forward strand.
CGCTGGCCCAGCAGCCAGTCGGTGCGGAACGCGCCATGCAGGTGCCGGACCCGCCCCTCGTCGCGCCACCGGCACAGCGCCGGGGTGAGCGCCGGTGCGCCGACCGATAGGCAGGCGCCACTGGCCAGCAGCAGCCGGGCCTTGCGCTCGGCCACCGCGCCCCCGCCGACCAGCAGCACCGGCCGGCGGGCGAGATCGGCGAACATCGGGAACAGGCGCGGGCCCGTTTCGTCGGCCTGCGACAGCGGCGGCCGAGTAGCGCTCATGCGGATTCGGCCCCGGCCAGCGACGGGGATTCAGCCTCCGCGGCCGCGGGCGCCGCCCAGCGCAGCCACTGCCGGCGCAGCACGAACACCACCAGCCATGCGGCGGCCGAGATGCCGCCGAACAGGGCGAACCCCACCGAGTAGCCCCCGAACGCCTCCCGCGCCGTGCCCAGCGCCATCGGCAGGTAGAAGCCGCCGATCCCGCCGGCGGCGCCGATCACGCCCGACATCAGCCCGGTGGTTCCGGCCCAGCGCAGCGACACCAGCTGGAAGGTGGCGCCGTTGCCGATCCCGAACAGCAGGTACAGCGCCAGCAACAGGCCGATCCCCAGCTGCAAGCCCGGCTCCAGTGCGGCGAACAGCAGGTCGCAGCCGGCGATCAGCGCCAGCACCACCAGCAGCGCGCGCACGCCCGAGACCCGGTCGGCCAGCCAGCCGCCGACCGGGCGCACCAGCGCGCCGGTGAGCGCCAGCATGCCCATCCATACGCCGGCCTCGACCTGGGAAATGCCATACAGGTCGATCAGCAGCGGGCTCACGTACGACGACATGCCGACGAAGCCGCCGAAGGTGACCGCGTACACCAGCATCACCGCCCAGGTGTCCCGACGCGCGAACACGGCCCGACAACGCGCCGGGAGCACCGCGACCATCAGCAGCGAACCGACCACCGGCAGCAGCAGCATCCCGCTCCGGCCGCCCAGGCCCAGCAGATCCGCGTCGATCGCCAGCACCAGCAGCATCAGCGCGACCAGGCTGAACCCGAACGCCGCCGCGGCGCGCAGCGCGCTGCCCGATTTCGGCGCGTGGTCGCGCCCCCACAGCAGCAGTGCCGCCGCGGCGATGGCGAGCAGCGGCAGGGACGCCGCCATCGAGCGCTGCCAGCCGACGTATTCGGCCACGCGCGGCAGCAGGAACCCATCCATCACCGCGCCGATGTTGCCGGCCGCGGCCAGGCCCAGCACCAGCCCCTGGACGTTGGGCGGAAACCCGCTGCCGGCCATCGGCATGGCCACGGCGAAACTGGCGCCGCCCATCCCCAGCAGCACGCCGAGCACCAGCAGCAGGCTCAGCGAGGGCGTTCCCGGCATCAGCAGCAGCACCGCCGGCGGGATCGACGAGAGCAGGATGCCGACCAGCGCCAGGCTGCGGCCATCGACCGCCTGGTACAGGTTGCCGAAGGTGACCCGCAGCAGCGCCGCGGCGAGGATCGGCACCGCGGTGAGGAACGCGGTCTGCGACGGCATCAGGCCCAGGTCGAGGGTGATCGACTGCGCCAGCGGGCCGTACATCACCCACACCGTGAAGCCGGTATCGAAGTACAGGAAGCAGGCCAGCAGCGACTTCCAGTCGCCGCTGCGCAGCTGGCGGCGCAGGGTGTTCATGGGCGTGTCTCCGGGGTGGGTGCCTGTGGGCGCCGGGAGCGCGCGGCGGCGGGGGGCGGCGCGCACAGGGCGGCGACGAGATCGAGCTGGCGCCGCAGCGATGCGGGTGCCGCGGCGTTCCCGGCCAGCACCTCGCGCGTCCAGTGGGCGGTGGAAGGCGCATCGATGGCGGGTAGCGGGGCGCCGGGGTCCGCGGGGTCGCGGCCGGCTTCGGCCACCAGCGCAGCGTCCCCGTCGGCGAACCGCTCGATCGCCACCTGGCGGCGCGGGTCCGCCGCCGCCTCGCCCTCGCAGCCGCGCGCGAGCAGCACGCCCGGCGATGTCGGGACGGCGTGGCGAAGGAACAGTTCCGCCATGGCGTCCCGATACGGGGGGTGGGTGTAGTTGATCAGGCGCAGGGCCGGTGCCTGGAAGGGATCGAGCAGCTTGACCACGGTGTGCGCGCTGTTGCGCAGCCCCATGCGCCGGCGCAGTTCCAGCAGCCGCGCCAGCGGCGGGGAGAGCACCCCGATCGGCACGAACGCCAGCCGCTGGCCGGGCCAGGATCCACCGGCGTCGCGGCCTTCGGCGAGCACCCGCGCCGCCTGCGCGATCGACGTGCAGGGGTGGACGCCGAGCGCGGCCAGCACCGAGGCGGTCGCGACCCGGCCGTAGCCGTCTTCGGGCTCGCCGTGCACCAGCACCGGGATGTCGCGGGCGGCCAGCGACAGCGCCAGCAGCGGCACCAGGTTCGGCAGCCGGCGCGCGCCGTTGTAGCTGGCGATCACCACCGGCGTGGCCGCGGCGCCTGGCGGAGGCAGCGGATCCAGCCCGGCCTGTGCGGCCTCGAGCATGCCGGCCAGTTCCCCGGCATCCTCGCCCTTGATGCGGTAGGCGATCAGCAGGGCGCCGAAATGCAGATCCTCGATGCGCCCGTCCAGCATCGCTGCGAACAGCTCGCGCGCCTGCACCCGTGGCAGCGCACGCGCGCTGCGCGCACCGCGACCGAGCTCGCGCACCAGCGCGGCGACGTCGAATCCAGCGGCCGGCGCGTTCATGCCGCGCACTCGCGCTCGCGGACCAGGCGCCGCAGCTCCGGCACGCAGGAGCCGCAGGCGGTGCCGCAGCGCAGCTCCGCCTGCAGCCCGGCGAGCGCCTCGTCGGCGGCGAGCGGATGCGCCTGCAGCCAGTCCCCGATGGCCTGCTCGCCCACGCCGATGCAGGTGCACACGGTGCGCCCGCGCGGCCTGTGCGCCTTCGGCGGGGAGCGCGAGGGCAGCAACAGCAGGCGTCCCAGCGCACCGACCGGGACGCCGCCCTCGAGATATTCCAGCAGCCAACCGTACGCCGACACGTCGCCCGCCAGCGACAATGCGGCGAGGCGGCCGTCCTCGATCCGCAGCCGCCGGGTGGAGGCGCGGCGCGGATCGTTGTAGCTCAGCGCGCCACGGTCGATGCCGAACAGCGCCTCGATTTCGCGCACCCGGGTGCCGTCGACGGGCGCGTGCGCGGCCACGCGCCAGGCCAGCCCGCTGCGCTCTCGGCCGAACGGCACGCAGCTGGCGTAGGCGTAGTCGGCGAACGTCGCGCTCAGCCGCCGCTGCAGCGCCAGCCAGTCGGGGTCGCGCGGATAGCCGGCGACCACCCACTGCCACGGCAGTTCGGCGCGCAGCAGCTTGACCGCGGTGTGCTTGAGCTCGGGCTGCCGCGACGCCGGGTCGAGCGCGGGACTGGTCAGCGCGTTGATCCCGAGCGCGGCGGCGTGGCTGCCGCGGCCGCCGACCCATTCCTCGCCCCAATGCATCGCGGCGAACACGCTGCCCGGGCGCAGCCCTGGATCGCGGCGCACGCGCATCACCTGGCTGGCGCGGCGCGAGGTCGCGTAGACGAAATCGCCGTCGCCCACGCCGATGCGCGCAGCGTCGGCGGGGTGGAGATCGAGGGTCGGCTCCGGGGCGTGGCCGAACAACTGCGGGACCGTGCCGGTGCGGCTCATGCCGTGCCATTGGTCGCGCAGGCGGCCGCCGGTCAGGGCGAACGGATAATGGCGGTCCACCGGTTCGGCGGGTGCGCGCGGCGCCGACGCCACGAACCGCGCGCGCCCGTCCGCGGTGGCGAAGCGGCCATCCGCGTAGAGCCTGGCAAGACCTTCGCGCGCACCCTGGGGCAGCGGCCACTGCTGCGGGCCCTCGGCTTCCAGCATCGCGTAGGACAGGCCGGTGATGTCGAGATCGCGGCCGCGGGTGCTTTCCCGGTGCTCGTTCCAGACCTGTTCGGCAGACGCGTAGGGGAACAGGCTGGGCCGGCCCGGGCGCAGGCGCGCCTCGAGCCGCACCGCCACGTCGCGGGCGATGCGCCAGTCCTCGCGCGAGTCCGCATATCCGGGCACCGCGGCGCGGACCCGCGAGATGCGGCGCTCGGAATTGGTCACCGTGCCGTCCTTCTCGCCCCAGCCGCTGGCCGGGAGCAGCACGTCGGCGTAAGGCGCGGTGGCGGTGCCGATGTAGGCGTCCTGGACCACCACGAACTCGGCCCGCTCCAGGGCCCGGCGCACCATGCGCTGGTCGGGCAGGGACTGGGCGGGATTGGTGCAGGCGATCCACAGCGCGCGGATCTCGCCGGCGGCGGCGGCCTCGAACATCTCGACCGCGGTCCTGCCCGGTCGCGCGGGCACCGACGGCAGGCCCCACAGCGCAGCGACCTCGGCGCGGTCGCGTTCGCTGGCCAGGTCGCGGTGGGCGCTGAGCAGGTTGGCCATGCCGCCCACCTCGCGTCCGCCCATGGCGTTGGGCTGTCCGGTCAGCGAGAACGGCCCGGCGCCGGGCCTGCCGATCTGGGCGGTGGCCAGGTGCAGATGGATCAGCGCGGCGTTCTTGTCGGTCCCGGAGCTCGACTGGTTCAGGCCCTGGCAGTACAGCGACAGCGTCGGGCCCTGCGCGAACCAGCGTGCGGCGGCGGCGATGTCGTCGCCGGGCAGTCCGCATTCGGCGGCGGCGCGGTCGACCGGCCATTGCGTCGCCAGCGCCTCGAGCTCGGCGAAGCCGCTCGTGTGGGCGGCGACATAGTCGCGCGCGACCAGGTCCTCGGCGAGCATCACCGCGAGCATGCCGAGGAACAGCGCCACATCGCTGCCCGGCGCCAGCGGCAGGTGCAGGTCGGCCCCCTCGGCGGTGTCGGTGCGGCGCGGATCGGCGACCACCAGGCGCATGCGCGGATTGCGCCGGCGCGCCTCCTCCAGCCGCCGGTACAGCACCGGATGGGCGAACGCCGGGTTGGCGCCGGCCACGAACACGGTGCCGGCGTGGTCGAGGTCGTCGTAGCAGCACGGCGGCGCGTCGGCGCCCAGCGTCCGCTTGTAGCCGGCGACCGCCGAGCTCATGCACAGCCGCGAGTTGGTGTCGATGTTGTTGGTGCCGACCAGGCCCTTGGCGAGCTTGTTGAAGACGTAGTAGTCCTCGGTCAGCAGCTGTCCGGACACGTAGATGCCCAGCGCGTCCGGACCGTGCGCGCGGACGATCCCTTCCAGCCGCCCCGCCACCAGGTCGAGGGCCGCGTCCCAGCCGCAGGGCTGCCGCGGCCGGTCGCGCGCGGTACGCACTTCCGGGGTCGCGGCGCGCGCCTGGGCGTAGACCTCGGGTGCCGCGCTCAGGTGCAGGGTCGCGCCCTTCGAACACAGCCGTCCAAAGTTGGCCGGATGCGTTTCGTCCCCGCGCACGCCGAGGATGGCGTCGCGGCCGTCCGTACCGGGCCCGCTTTCGATCACCACGCCGCAGCCGATGCCGCAGTAGCAGCAGGTGGAGCGCGTTTCGCGCCGTTGCGTGCGGGGAGCGGGTACGGCCTCGGGCAGCATGCTCAGGCGCAGCCGGCGCGCGCAAGCGGCGCCGCGGCGGCCAGCAGCTCGTCGCGGCGCAGGTAGATGCGCCCGTCCAGCTCGCGTACCTGCAGGGTGCGGGTGCAGCCCACGTCCGGCGCCGCCGCCTGGCCGTCCTCCAGGCCGATGTCCCAGCCGTGCAGTGGGCAGGTCACGCTGCGCCCGTGCACGATTCCCTGCGACAGCGGGCCGCCGCGGTGCGGGCAGCGGTCCACCACCGCGAACACGTGGTCGTCGCCGGAGCGGAACAGGGCGATGTCCTCGCCGCCGTCGGGGCGCACGACGCGGGCGCCGAGCCGCGGGATCTCGTCGCGGCCGCAGACGGCCAGCCAGCCGTCATCCGGCATCGGTCACCTCCTCGAGCGCGATCGGGATCGGCTGGAACTGGCGCCGGTCCACGCGCGCCGCCTCCGGCTGGTGCCAGGGATCGGGGGCATCGCGCAGTGCGTCCTGGAGCCGCGCATGCAGGGCGCGGCGGCCGTCCGCATCCTCGACCACGCGGCGCTTGCAGTAGTCCAGGCCGACGCGGGCGACGAAGTGGACGGTGCGCTCGAGGTAGTGGCCCTCCTCGCGGTACAGCTGCAGGAACGCGCCGGCGTGCTCGAGCACCTCCTCGTGCGTGGCCACCTTGCAGAAGAACTGCGCGACCTCGGTGCGGATGCCGCCGTTGCCGGCGACGTGGATCTCCCAGCCAGATTCCACCCCGATCACGCCGACGTCCTTGATGCCCGACTCGGCGCAGTTGCGCGGGCAGCCCGAGACGGCCAGCTTGACCTTGTGCGGCGCGTACATCCGCCACAGCGCCCGTTCGAGCTCCACGCCCATGCGGGTCGAGTCCTGGGTGCCGAACCGGCACCACTCCGAGCCCACGCAGGTCTTCACCGTGCGCAGGGCCTTGGCGTAGGCGTGGCCCGAGGGCATGTCCAGGTCGCGCCAGACCGCCTCCAGGTCTTCCTTCTTCACTCCGAGCAGGTCGATGCGCTGGCCGCCGGTCACCTTCACCGCGGGGATCCGGTATCGGTCGACCACGTCGGCGATGCGGCGCAGTTCCGCCGCGCTGGTGGTCCCGCCCCACATCCGCGGCACCACCGAGTAGGTGCGGTCCTTCTGGATGTTGGCGTGCGCGCGCTCGTTGATGAAGCGCGACTGCGGCTCGTCCCGGGCCTCGTGCGGCCAGGTGCTGGTGAGGTAGTAGTTGAGCGCCGGGCGGCAGCCGGCGCAGCCGTCGGGCGTCTTCCAGCCGAGGAACGCCATGGCCTGGCTGATCTCGACCAGGTGCTCGTCGCGGATCGCCGCGCGCACCGCCTCGTGGCCGTGCTCGGTGCACGGGCACAGCGGCTTCGTCGCCGGCGGGGCGGCATGGTCGCCGCCGAGGGTGGCGGCGAGGATCTGCTCGACCAGGCCGGTGCACGAGCCGCACGAGCTCGACGCCTTGGTATGCCGGCGCACCTGCTCGAGGGTGGACAACCCCTCGCGCCGGACCGCAGAAACGATCGCGCCCTTGCACACGCCGTTGCAGCCGCAGACCTCGGCGTCGTCGGCCATCGCCGCCGCCCGGCCGGCGCCGCCCTGGCCGGCGTCGTCGAGGCTGGCCTCGCCGAACATCAGCAGGTCGCGGATGGCGGAGACGTCGCGGTTCTCGCGCAGCAGCTGGAAGTACCAGGCGCTGTCGGCGGTGTCGCCGTACAGGCAGGCGCCCACCAGCCTGTCGCCCCTGAGCACCAGCTTCTTGTAGACCCCGCCCTGGGGATCCGACAGGATGATCTCGTCGGTACCGTCGCCGCCGTTGAAGTCCCCGGCCGAGAACAGGTCGATGCCGGTGACCTTGAGCCTGGTCGAGACGGCCGAGCCGGCGTAGCGGCCGATGCCGTAGCGGGCGAGGTGGTTGGCGCAGACCCTGGCCTGCTCGAACAGCGGCGCAACCAGCCCGTAGGCGATGCCGCGGTGGCTGGCGCATTCGCCGATCGCGTACACCCGCGGGTCGTAGGTCATCATGGTGTCGTCGACCACGACGCCGCGGTCGCAGTGCAGCCCGGCGCTCTCGGCCAGCGCGGTGTTGGGGCGGATGCCGATGGCCATCACCACCAGCTCGGCGGGGATCTCGGTGCCGTCGTCGAAACGCACCGCCGCGACCCGGCCGGCGGCGTCGCCGAGCAGTGCGTCGGTCTTGCGCGACATCTCGAAGCCGATGCCGCGCCGTTCCAGCGAGGCCTTCAGCAGGCCGGCCGCGGTCGCGTCGAGCTGGCGCTCCATCAGCGTGTCGAGCAGGTGCACCACGGTCACGTCCATGCCGCGGCGCTTGAGCCCGTTGGCGGCTTCCAGGCCCAGCAGGCCGCCGCCGATGACCACGGCGTGGCGGTGTGCGGCGGTGGCCCGGATCATCGCCTCGGTGTCGGCGATGTCGCGATAGCCCAGTACGCCGTCGAGGTCGCGGCCGGGGATGGGCAGGAGGAAGGGATTGGAGCCGGTGGCCAGCAGCAGGCGGTCGTAGCCGACCCGGGTGCCGTCTGCGGCGATCACCTCGCGTCTGGCGCGGTCGATGCGGACGACCTCGCGGCCGGCGTGCAGGGTGATGCCGTTGTCTCGGTACCACGACCAGTCGTTGAGAACGATCTCCTCGAGCGTCTGTTCGCCGGCCAGGACCGGCGAGAGCAGGATGCGGTTGTAGTTGGGATGGGGCTCGGCGCCGAACACGGTGATGTCGTAGAGATCCGGCGCGAGCACCAGCAGTTCCTCCAGGGTGCGAACCCCGGCCATGCCGTTGCCGACCACCACCAGCGAGGGCTTCTTCATCGGCCGACCCATCCGCGGAGGGCTGGCGGCGGCGGGACGGATGGCCCTCGAGATTCCGCCGTCGCTGCCCCGCGGCGCCTGCATCGGGTGCGTGCGTTCGAGGGCATGGGGGCCTCCATTGATTGCGGACTCGTCAACTGCCCACGCAAGCGGCGTGCCAAGTGCGGCTTATGTAAGTTGTTGTTTTAACTGCGAAAGTATCAAATGAAACCGGTTCTGCGCATCGGTATGGTGCGGCGCAGCACCATCGTGGTGCGACGCAGCACCGCAAGGTTGGGGGGTGGCCCGGGCTGCCTCGACGGCAGCGCGGTTGCAAAGTAATTAAATGATGAATTAAATTTACGCCCCATGGACTCCACTCCGAAAAAGCCCGCACGCCGCGCGCGCCACGGGGCCGCGCGCCGCGCTCCCGGGCGCCCCGCCGGCGAGGCGCCGGACCTGCGCGAGCGGCTGCTCGATGCCGCGCTCGCCTGCTACGTCCGGCGCGGGATCGCGGGGACGTCGGCGCGCGACATCGCCGCCGAAGCCGACGTCACCCCGGCCTTGCTGCACTACTACTTCGGCGATGCCGCGCGCCTGCGCGAGGCGGTGATCGAGCAGCGCCTGCTGCCCGTCTTCGCGGGCGTGCGGGCGCGGGTGGCGGAGGCGGCCGGGGAGGACCTGGCCACCCTGGTCGCCGGCTTCGTCGACGCCGTCTGTCGCGGGGTCGAGGCGCATCCCTGGTTCCCGGCCCTGTGGGTCCGCGAGGTGGTCAGCGAGGGCGGCGCGTTGCGGGACCTGCTGGTCACCCGAGTCGCGCCGGAGATGGCGCACCTGCTGGCCGCGCGCTTCGCACAGGCGCAGGCCGCGGGCCGGCTCAATGCGGATCTGGACCCGCGCCTGCTGATGGTCTCGCTGGTGGGCCTGACCCTGTTTCCCGCCGCCGGGGCACCGATCTGGCGGCAGCTGTTCGATGCCGACGATCTCGGCATGGACGACGTGCGCAGGCATGCGCTGGCGCTGCTGGACCGCGGACTGGAGCTCGGAAATGGCGAATGAATCGATGCGCCGGGCGGCGGCGCTGGGGATGTGCGTGCTGGCGGCGCTCGCCGGCTGTCGCGACGACGCGCCGCGCGCTCTCGGCACGCTCGAATACGACCGCATCACCCTGCCGGCGCCGGCAGCCGAACGCATCGTCTCGATCGAGGTGCGCGAAGGCCAGCGGGTGGAGGCCGGAGAAGCCCTGCTCACCCTGGAACGCAGCCGCGGCGACGCCCGCCTGCAGGCCGGCCTGGCCGAGGCGGAACGCCAGCGAGACGCTCTGGCCGAACTGCGCGCCGGAGCGCGCCGCGAGGACGTCGACCAGGCGCGCGCCAATCTCGACGCCGCGCGGGCGCAGGCCCGCGATGCGCGCGCCTACCATGCCCGCCTGCAGCCGCTGGCCCGCCGGCAACTGGTCGCCGCGGCCGATCTCGATCGCGCCCGCGCCGCCGCCGGCCTGGCCGACGCCCAGGTCGCCGCCGCCGCCGCCGAGCTCGAGGAACTGCGCAACGGCGTCCGCCCGGAGCGGATCGCGCAGGCGGAAGCGGCGCTGCGCGCGGCCGAGGCGCAGGCGCGGGTGGAGCAATTGACCTCGGAGCGACTGGCCGTGGTGGCGCCGCGCGCCGGGCGCGTGGACAGCCTGCCGTACCGGCTGGGCGACGAGGCGCCGGCCGGTGCGCCGCTGGCGGTGCTGCTGGTCGGCGATGCGCCGTACGCGCGGATCCACGTTCCCGAGCCGATCCGCGCCGGGGTGGCGGTCGGCGATGCCGCGCGCGTGTTCGTCGCCGACGCCGAGCGCGCCTATCCGGGCCGCGTGCGCATGATCCGCAGCGAGCCGGCGTTCACGCCGTACTACGCTCTCACCGGCGAGGACGCGGCGCGGCTGAGCTACCTCGCCGAGGTGCAGCTGGACGACGCGGCGGCGGAGCTGCCGGCGGGGCTGCCGGTGCGGGTGGAGTTCGATGACCGCGACTGACGCCCCCGAAGCGGAGGCCGGCGCGCAGCGCGCCGGTGCGATCGCCGCGGCGGATGCCCGGCCGCAGGACGACGTCGCGATCCGCGCCCGCGGGCTGACCCGGCGCTTCGGGGACCTGGTCGCCGTCGACGACGTCGACCTCACGGTGCCCACCGCGCACGTCTACGGATTTCTCGGCCCGAACGGCTCCGGCAAGTCGACCACCATCCGCATGCTCTGCGGGCTGCTCACGCCGAGCGCCGGCGAGATCGAGGTGCTCGGCCTGCGCGTGCCCGAACAGGCCGAGCGGTTGCGCCGGCGCATCGGCTACATGACCCAGCGGTTCTCGCTGTTCGACGACCTTTCCGTGCGCGAGAATCTCGAGTTCCTGGCGGCGGTGCAGGACATTCCCGGCCCTGCGGCACGGCGGCGCATCGATGCGCTGATCGGGCAGTACCGCTTCGACGACCGCCAGAAGCAGCTCGCCGGCACCCTGAGCGGCGGCCAGAAACAGCGCCTGGCCCTGGCCGGTGCGGTGATCCACGAGCCCGAACTGCTGTTCCTGGACGAGCCCACCAGCGCGGTCGATCCGGAGTCGCGGCGCGATTTCTGGGAGACCCTGTTCGACCTGGCGGATGCCGGCACCACCATCCTGGTCTCGACGCACTACATGGACGAGGCCGAGCGCTGCCACCGCATCGCCATCCTCGACCGCGGCGCGCTGGTCGCCGACGGCACGCCGGTGGAGCTGACCGCGCAACTGGAGGGGCGCAGCGTGGTGGTGACGGCGGAGCAGCCGCGGCGCGCGCAGCAGGCCCTGGTCGCGGTGTCCGGCGTGCTCAGCGTGGCGCAGATCGGCAACGACCTGCGGGTGCTCGCCGACGCCGACGGCGACCTCGCGCAGCGGATCGAGGACGCGCTCGCGCAAGCCGGGTTGCATGCCGGGGTCTCGGCCTCGCAGCCGAACCTCGAGGACGTGTTCGTCGCCGCCACCCGCGGCCGTGCGCGCCGCGCCGGGGCGTCCGGATGAATGCCCGGGGCGCGCCATGAACCTGCGGCGCATGTTCGCGATCGTGCTCAAGGAGCTGCGGCAGATGCGCCGCGACCGCATCACCCTGGCGATGATCGTCGGTATCCCGGTGATGCAGCTGGTGCTGTTCGGCTATGCGATCAATCTCAATCTGCGCGGCCTCGACGCCGGCATCGCCGACCAGGCCGCGACCTCGGCATCGCGCGCGGCGGTCATGGACATGGTCGCCACCGGGGTGATCGCGCCGTCGCTGGTGGCGCAGACGCCGCAGCAGCTGATGGACGCGCTGCGCCGCGGCGAGATCAGCGTCGGGGTCGTGATCCCGCCGGACTTCGAGCGGCGCCTGGACGAGGGACGCGAGGCGGTGCAGGTGCTGGTCGATGGCACCGACACGGTGGTGCAGAGCGCGGCGATCCAGCTGGCGCAACTGCCGCTCGGCGCCGCCCCCCCCGGTGCCCGGCCGCCGCCGGCCGCCGGCAGCGGCCGGATCAGCGTGGTGGCCTTCTACAACCCGGAGCGCCGCTCGGCGGTGAACATCGTGCCCGGGCTGATCGGCGTGATCCTGACCATGACCATGGTGCTGTTCACCGCGGTGGCGATCGTGCGCGAGCGCGAGCGCGGCAACATGGAGCTGCTGATCGCCACCCCGCTCAGCCGCTCGGAGCTGATGGTCGGCAAGGTGCTGCCGTATGCGGCGATCGGCCTGGTGCAGACTTCGGTGGTGCTGCTGCTCGGCCTGTGGCTGTTCCAGGTGCCGATCCGCGGCAGCGCGCTCGACGTCTATCTGGCGGCGGTGCTGCTGATCCTGGCCAACCTCACCCTCGGCCTGCTGATCAGCACCCGCGCGCAGTCGCAGTTCCAGGCGATGCAGATGACGTTCTTCGTCTTCCTGCCGTCGATCCTGCTGTCCGGCTTCATGTTTCCCTTCGCCGGCATGCCGCGGGTGGTGCAGTGGGCCGCCGAGCTGCTGCCGCTGACGCATTTCCTGCGCCTGATCCGCGGCGTGATGCTGCGCGGCGCCGGCCTTTGGGAACTGTGGCCGGAAGTGCTGGCGCTGGTGGTCTTCACCGCGCTGATGATGACCGCGGCGATCCTTCGCTTCCGCAAGAGGCTGGATTGACCGCCCCCGGCGGCGCGCCCATCGGTGCGACCGCCGTCGCCGGGGCAGGGATCATGCGGGTGCCGCGCCGGCGCGGGAAGTGAGGCGGGCGGGCGCCAGGCCCGGCAGCGTGGCGCGGAACAGCCATTCGCCCGGGCACGGGTCGGGATCGTGCGGCGGGGCCGGGTCGGCGATGGCGTCGAGACGCAGGCCGTGGCCGCGCATCGACGCCGGCAGCGCCGCCGGCGCGCAGCCCCAGAGGAACGGTTCGCCGCGCCGCCGCAGCCAGTGCCGCAGCCACGGCCGCTGCCCGCGGAAGCCCGGCGCGCCGCCGGCGCCGGTCTCCATCGCCGTGGCGATGACGGTGGCGGGCGTGGAAAGCGCAGCCGCCAGTCCGCCGAACAGCGCCTGCAGCGAGGGCGGCGGCAAGTACATCAGCAGGCCTTCGGCGACGACCACGCTGGGCGCATGGCGATCGAACCCCGCGGCGCCGGCGAGCAGTCCGGGCAGGGCCTGCGTTCGCAGATCGGCCTCGACCAGGCCGAGGCGCGAATGCTCCAGCCCGAGCCGCCGCAGCGCGCGGCGCTTGGCCCGCTGATGGACGGCGAGATCGATCTCGATCGCCCGCAGCCGCGGAACCGTCCGCACCAGTCCCGCCGCCAGCGCGTCGAACCCGGCGCCGAGCACGATCAGCTGGGATGCGCCGGCATCGGTCCGCGCCTGCACCCATGCGCGGATGCGGCGCTTGCGCCAGCGGTAGTGGGCGGCGATGCCGGGCAGCACCAGCGCCTGCGCGCAGCGCAGCAGCGCGCGGCCGCCGCGGCGATCGAGCAGGCGCAGCAGGCGCCGGCCGGCAGCCCCGGACTCCTCCAGGCAGGCACGGGCCAGCCGGGCCGACAGCTGCTGCCCGAGGCCGGCCGCGTCGGCGTCCAGCAGCGTGCCGGCCGCGACCGCCATCGCGGTCGAGATGCGTCGCGCGCGCTGCTCCATCGCCTCATCCTTCCTCGAACATGGCGCGGTGGTGGCGATACCAGTCGCTGGACCAGCGGCCGTCGGGATCGAACGCGCGCTTGGCGCGCAGGAATTCCGCGAACCGCGGGTGCGCGGCCTCGACCTGCGTGCGCGTCGCCCAGCGGTGATAGGTGAGGTAGTAGCTGCCGCCGCGCTCGACGGCGTCGTCGATCAGGGCGCGGAACGCCGCGCGCGCGGCGGCGATGCCGGCCGGGTCGTGACGGACGTGCAGGTTGAGGACCACGCAGGCCCACGGTTCGCGCGCCCAGGCCAGCATGCTGGCGGTGTCGCGCTCGATCAGCCGCACGGTGCCGTAGATCGGCTGCGCGCGGTGCCGGCGCAGGCTGTCGGCGGCGGCGGCGAGGAACCCGGCCAGCGCTGCGCGCGGCACGTACAACTCGGTGATCATTTCCGATCCGCGGTGGCCTGCCGAGGCGTCGATGGCGTCGTGGTAGCCGCCCAGATCGAGGCCGATCTGCTGGGCGTCGGAGTCGTAGCGCTGGCCATCGGTCGCCAGGTAGAACGTGGCGTATTCGTCGAACGCCAGCGCCGGATCGGTATGCGCCAGATGCAGCAGCCGGGCGACGTCCTCGCGATGGAGCTGCCGCTGCGGCGAATCGGCGGCGGTGCCCGCCACCGGCCGGTAGCAGGAGAGGATGCCGAGATCGAGGAAATCGTCGCCGCCGGGATCGACCGAAAACTGGAAATCGCCGTAGGTGCAGCCCGCGGCGATCGCGGCCTCGAAATCTCCGGCCAGGCGCGCCGCCCGCGTCAGCCGGACCTCGCGTCGCAGCGTGCGTCGCCGGACCAGGCGCAGGGTCAGCCGCAGCACCAGCCCGAACAGGCCGTAGCCGCCGGCCACCAGCGCGAACAGTTCGGGGTTCTCGTGCCGGCTGGCGGTGGACAGCCGTCCCTGGCCGTCCAGCAGTTCGATCGATTCGACGTCGTCCACGAACGGCACGAAGGCCAGCCCGCGGCCGTGGATGTTGGACGCCAGCGCGCCGCCCAGACTGAAATCGTCGGCGCCGGTCTGCTTCTGGCGGATGGTCCAGCCGGCGCGGTTGCCGGGATAGCGCGCCAGCCACTGCAGCAGCGCCGGCCAGCGGATGCCGGCCTCGACCGTGATCAGCCCGCGCTGGGGATCGAAGCCGACCACCCGGTCGAGGCCGGAGGTATCGAGCATGCATCCGCTCGACAGGAACTGCTGGCCCCCCATGGCGTGGCGCGCGCCGATCGCCGCGAGAGGCCGGCCGCGCCTCGCGCAATCCTGCACGCAGCGGATCGCGGCCAGGAGCGAGGGCGGCCGCAGCACCGTGCCGGCCGGGGTCGGGTTCAGGCGCGAATGCACGTCGTTGAGCACTTGCCGGGCAGGGGCGGGGCGGGCTGGACAGATCGCGGGCATCTGGGCGGTGCCGGAAGGGGAGACGGCGCTACCGTGAGGACGGGTATCGAAATCCGCAATCGAAATTCATCGGGTATCGGAATATGATCCCAGGCAGACCCCTGGACGAGACCTCGAACCGCATGGGAGACACCGAGCGCCTGCTCGCCGCGCTCAAGCGCACGCTCAAGCAGCGGGGAATGCGCTACGCCGACCTGGCCGAGGCGCTGGGGGTGTCCGAGCCGACCGTCAAGCGGATGCTGTCGCAGGGCAGGATCGACCTGGCCCGGCTGGAGCGGATCTGCACGGCGCTGGACCTGGACTTCTTCGAGCTGGCCCGGATCGCCCGCGGCGCCCGCGACCTGCGCGGCCGGCTGAGCTTGCGCCAGGAGCAGGCGCTGGCGGAGCAGCCGCAGCTGATGATCGTGTTCCACCTGCTCTGCCAGGACTGGACGGTGGCGCGGATCCGCGGCGAGTTCGGCCTCGATGCGCCGCGGATGGTGCGGCTGCTGGCGCAGCTCGACCGCCTGCGCCTGGTCGAGCTGCTGCCGGGCGATCGCGTCCGGCTGCGGGCGCCGCGCGATTTCGCCTGGCGCGAGGACGGCCCGGTGCGCGCGCGCTTCCTGCACCAGGCCAGCCAGGAATTCCTGCGCGATGGCTTCGAGGGGCGGGACGCGCTGCTCAGCCTGGAGATCCGCGAGCTGGGCGACGCCTCGGTGGCGATGCTCCGGCGCCGGCTGGAGCGGCTCGTGGCCGAGTTCGGCGAGTGTGCGGACCTCGACGTCGGCCTGCCCCCACAGCGCCGGCGCAGCGTCGGCCTGCTGGTGGCGATGCGCCCGTGGGTGTTTTCGCTGCTCGACTCCCTGCGTGCCGGGCAGAAAAACCCGTAGAGGGTGGGCGGGCCAGCGCCGCGGGTACCACGGAGGGGCCCGCGGCCTTCGCGGCCATGGGCCGCTCCTATAGGAGCGGCCAGCGGCGTGGCCCTGCAGAGACGTGCCATGCCCGCGAAAGCCGGTGCGGTTGGAAACGGCCCGGGGATCGCCACAACCTCGTCGCCCCCCCGTAGAGCCGAGCTTGCTCGGCTGCGCGGTCTCCGAAGCCGAAAGCAGCGGAGCAAGCTCCGCTCTACGAGAAGGCGGACGGCTCCCGTCGGGGGCGGGCGGCCACCGTCGCGGTCTCCGGAGCCCCCTGTAGAGCCGAGCTTGCTCGGCTGCGCGGTCTCCGAAGCCGAAAGCAGCGGAGCAAGCTCCGCTCTACGAGAAGGCGGACGGCTCCCGTCGGGGGCGGGCGGCCACCGTCGCGGTCTCCGGAGCCCCCTGTAGAGCCGAGCTTGCTCGGCTGCGCGGTCTCCGAAGCCGAAAGCAGCGGAGCAAGCTCCGCTCTACGAGAAGGCGGACGGCCCCCGTCGGGGGCGGGCGGCCACCGTCGCGGTCTCCGGAGCCCCCTGTAGAGCCGAGCTTGCTCGGCTGCGCGGTCTCCGAAGCCCGGAGCAGCGGAGCAAGCTCCGCTCTACGGAGGGGTCGTCGCCAGCCGTCCGCGCAGCGAGTTGCTCATCGCCTCGGTGATCGTCACGTCGACGAACTGTCCGACCAGCCGCGGGTGGCCCGGGAAGTTCACCGAGCGCATGTTCTCGGTCTTGCCGGTCAGCTCGTTCGGATCCTTCCGCGACGGACCTTCCACCAGCACCGACTGCACGCTGCCGACCATCGCTTCGCTGAGGCGCCGTGCGTTGACGTTGATGGCGGCCTGCAGGCGTTCCAGGCGCGCGTGCTTCTCTGCCGAGGGGGTCGTATCTTCAAGATCGGCGGCCGGCGTGCCGGGGCGGCGCGAGTAGATGAAGGAGAAGCTCTGGTCGAAGCCGACGTCCTCGATCAGCTTCATGGTCTTCTCGAAATCGGCGGCGGTCTCGCCCGGGAAACCGACGATGAAGTCCGAGGAGATCGAGATGTCGGGACGCACCGCGCGCAGCCTGCGGATCTTCTGCTTGAACTCGAGCGCGGTGTAGCCGCGCTTCATCGCCGCCAGGATCCGGTCGCTGCCCGACTGCACCGGCAGGTGCAGGTAGTTCGCCAGCTGCGGCACGTCGCGATAGGCGTCCACCAGCGAGTCGGAGAACTCCAGCGGGTGCGAGGTGGTGAAGCGGATCCGGTCGATGCCGTCGATCTCGGCGATGGTGCGGATCAGCAGGCCGAGATCGGCGTGGTGCTGCTCGTCCGGGCCGAGGTCTTCGCCCGCCGCGCCGCTCATCGGGCCGCGGTAGGCGTTGACGTTCTGGCCCAGCAGGTTGACCTCGCGCACGCCCTGCGCCGCCAGCCGCACCACCTCCAGCAGCACGTCTTCGAACGGCCGGCTGACCTCCTCGCCGCGGGTATAGGGCACCACGCAGAAGCTGCAGTACTTGCTGCATCCCTCCATGATCGAGACGAAGGCGCTGGGGCCCTCGGCGCGCGGCTCGGGCAGGCGGTCGAACTTCTCGATCTCCGGGAAGCTGATGTCGATCTGCGGTGCGCCGGTCCCGCGCCTGGCGCGGATCAGCTCCGGCAGCCGGTGCAGGGTCTGCGGGCCGAACACCAGGTCGACGTAGGGCGCGCGCTTGACGATCGCCGCGCCCTCCTGCGACGCGACGCAGCCGCCGACGCCGATCAGCACCGGCCTGCCGCCCTGCTTGAGCGCCTTCCAGCGCCCCAACTGGCTGAACACCTTTTCCTGGGCCTTTTCGCGGATCGAGCAGGTATTGACCAGCACCACGTCGGCCTCGGCGACGTCGTCGGTCAGCTCCAGGCCATCGCTGGCCGCCAGCACGTCGGCCATCCTGGCCGAGTCGTACTCGTTCATCTGGCAGCCGTGGGTCTGGATGAAGAGCTTGCCGCGGGCCGGCAGGCCGCCGGCCGGTTCGGGGCGGGGATCGGCGGCGGGCACAGGCGGGGTGGTCGTGGTGGCGGTCATGGCGTGTCCGGGGCGCGGCGGTGATTCCGGGCCGGAAGGTGTCGGAGGGCGGAACAGTGTAATCGGTCACGGACCCTTGGCGATCAAGGACTTGGCAAGGCCGCGGAATCGGAGGACACTTCGCACGATGAAGGGGGCCTGGGGATCGATCGTCGTCGTGTTGTGCGTGCTTGCGTCCGTTCCGGCCGCGGCGGGCACCCTGTATCGCTGCGACAGCGGCGACGGCGTGCCGCAGTACGTGAGCAAGCGCGTCGCCGGAGCCAGCTGCACGGTGATCAGCAGCTACCGTCCCGAACCCAGCCGCCCGCGGCCCGCAGCCGCGCCGGCCGCCGCCGGCAGCGTCACCACCAGCAACCGCGTCGAGGGCTCGCCGGCGACGATCAACGCCAACGCTCCGGCGACTTTCATGGGGCAGGGCGCCACTGCGCCCGCGCCGGCAGCGACGCCTGCCTCCACGAGCCGGCCGCGGACCCGCCACGTCCAGGGCCAGGTCTACTCCTACATCAAGGACGGGGTGCGCCACTACACCAGCCGCGCGCCGAGCGGCGGGTCCGGCGCAAGCGCCGTGCGCACCATCCGCTACAGCTTCATGGAGACCTGCTACGCCTGCGGCGCCAGCCCGGGCGTCAGCTTCGGGACCGTGCGCCTGAACACGGACGCCTACCGCGACGAGATCCGCGCCGCGGCGCAGCGTTTCGGCGTCGAGGAGGCGGTGGTGCGGGCGATCATCCACGCCGAGTCCGCCTTCAACCCCACCGCGCTGTCCCGGGTCGGGGCGCAGGGCCTGATGCAGCTGATGCCCGCCACCGCGCAGCGCTTCGGGGTCGGCAATCCTTTCGATCCCGGACAGAACATCCTCGGCGGCGTCGAGTACCTGGCGTGGCTCCTCAAGCGCTTCAACGGCGACCTGACCCTGGCCGCCGCCGGGTACAACGCCGGCGAAGGCGCCGTGGATCGCCACGGCGGGGTGCCCCCGTACAGCGAGACCCGGCGCTACGTCGAGCGGGTGGGCGTCCTGGCCGAGCGCTACCGCGGCCACCTGGCCAGCAATACCGCGCCCTGAAGCCGCGCGCGGCTGTCAAGACGTTGTCGGCCGATTCAGCGTTCCGTTACACTTTACCGTCTTTGCGGGCCGCTTCCGGCGACGGGAGCCGGCGCGCGGCAGCCAGAATTCAGTAGCTACCGAACAGGTTTGCGGAGTGCAGGATGGGCAATGAAGCGGTGATCGATCCCGCCGGCGGCGAGGATTCGGTCAATACGGGGCGGCGCCGGTTCCTGACCGCGAGCACGGCCGTGGTCGGCGCGGTGGGCGCCGGCGTGGCGGCCATCCCGTTCATCAAGTCGTGGAACCCCAGCGCGCGGGCGCTGCTCGCCGGCGCGCCGGTGACGGTGGACATCAGCGCCCTGCAGGAGGGCCAGCGCCTGGTGGTGGAATGGCGCGGCCAGCCGATCTGGATCGTCAAGCGCTCGAAGGCGATCCTCGAGGCGCTGCCGACCCTGGACGACCAGCTGCGCGACCCGGACTCGGAGAACAGCGACCAGCAGCCCGACTACGTGCGCGAGGCCAACCCGGAACTGCGCTCGATCCGCCCGGAGATCTCGGTGCTGGTGGGGCTGTGCACCCACCTGGGCTGCTCGCCGGAGATGGTCGCGGAGATCCGCCCGGAGCCTTTCGACGCCAACTGGAAGGGCGGCTACTTCTGCCCGTGCCACAAGTCCAAGTTCGACATGGCCGGCCGGGTCTACGCGGGCGTTCCGGCGCCCACCAACCTGGTGGTCCCGCCGCATCACTACGCCGATGACAACACCATCGTCGTCGGCCTCGATCCCGAGGGGGCCGCATAAATGGCGAACGTCGACGACAAGATGGCCGCTCCGAACGATCCGGCCACCGGCGTCATCGCCGCCTTCCGGACCTGGTTCGACGACCGCACCCCGGGGCTGATGCCGGCGTACCGCAAGCACATGACGGAGTACTTCGCGCCGAAGAACTTCAACGTCTGGTACTACTTCGGCTCGCTGGCGCTGCTGGTGCTGGTCAACCAGATCGTCACCGGCATCTTCCTGACGATGCACTACAAGCCGTCGGCCGCCGAGGCGTTCTCGTCGATCGAGTACATCATGCGCGACGTGGAGTGGGGCTGGCTGATCCGCTACATGCACTCCACCGGCGCGTCGCTGTTCTTCATCGTCGTCTATCTGCACATGTTCCGCGGGCTGATGTACGGCAGCTACCAGAAGCCGCGCGAACTGGTGTGGATCCTCGGCATGCTGATCTACCTGGTGCTGATGGCCGAGGCCTTCCTGGGCTACGTGCTGCCCTGGGGGCAGATGTCGTTCTGGGGCGCGAAGGTGATCATCTCGCTGTTCGGCGCGATCCCGGTGATCGGCAACGGCCTGACCGAGTGGATCATGGGCGACTTCCTGCCCGGCGACGCCACCGTCAACCGGTTCTTCGCGCTGCACGTGATCGCGCTGCCGCTGGTGCTGCTGCTGCTGGTGGTGCTGCACCTGGGGGCGCTGCACGAGGTCGGTTCCAACAATCCCGACGGCGTGGACATCAAGAAGGGCCCGAAGGGCAACCGCTGGTCCGCCAAGGCCCCGCTCGATTCCATTCCGTTCCATCCGTACTACACGGTCAAGGACCTGGTGGGCGTGGGCTTCCTGCTGATCCTGGCCGCCTTCATCATCTTCTTCACCCCGGAGATGGGCGGCTGGTTCCTCGAGCACGACAACTTCATCGAGGCCAACCCGCTGGTCACCCCCGAGCACATCAAGCCGGTCTGGTACTACACCCCGTACTACGCGATGCTGCGGGTGGTGCCGGACAAGCTCGGCGGCGTGCTGGTGATGTTCGGCGCGATCGCGATCCTCTTCGCGGTGCCGTGGCTCGATCGCGCCAAGGTCAAGTCCTACCGCTACCGCGGGATGCTGTCGAAGGTGCTGCTGGGGCTGTTCGCGATCAGCTTCATCTGGCTGGGCAAGATCGGCGCCGGTCCGGGCACCGACCCGGTCGAGACCATCGTCGGCCGCTTCCTGACCTTCTACTACTTCGCCTTCTTCATCGCGATGCCGTTGTGGACCAAGATCGACAGCACCAAGCCTGTGCCGGAGCGGGTGACGACACATGACTAAGGGTCCGGGAATGGGGAATCGGGAATCGGGAATCGTGAAGCGCCGGTATCAGCGCCTGGTCCGCAATGCGGCCGCGCTCGCCGGGGGGCTGCTGCTGTCCTTCTCCGCGCTTGCCGCGGATCCGGGCACCGCGTTGCAGCAGTCGGGCACCGACCTGGCCGACCGCGCCTCGCTGCAGCGCGGCGCCCGGCTGTTCATGAATTACTGCGCCGGCTGCCACTCGCTCAAGTACCTGCGCTATTCGCGCATGGCCGACGACCTCGGGCTCAGCGAAGAGGAGGTCATGGAGAACCTCAACTTCACCGGCGCCGACTTCGGCGAGCACATCGTCTCGGCGATGCCGGCTGCGAACGCCGAGGACTGGTTCGGCGTCGCGCCGCCCGACCTGTCGCTGGTGGTGCGCACCAAGGCCGGCGGTCCGGACTGGGTCTACACGTTCCTCAAGTCCTTCTACCAGGACGAGGCGAGCACGATGGGCTGGAACAACACCCTGTTCCCCGACGTTTCGATGCCGAACCCGCTGTGGGAGATGCAGGGGCTGCAGCATCCGGTCCTCGGTGCGGCCGACGAGATCGGCCAGCCCACGATCGAGCGCCTGGAACTGGCTCGCCCCGGCACCCAGGACGCCGCGGAGTTCGACCGCACCGTCCGCGATATCACCGCATTTCTCGAGTACGCCGCCGAACCGGCCGCGCTCAAGCGCCAGGGCATCGGCGTCTGGGTGATCCTGTTCCTGGCGTTCTTCACGTTCCTCGCCTGGCTGTTGAAGAAGGAGTACTGGCGCGACGTGCACTAGGCGGACCCTCCGCACGAGCCCGGCCGCACAAGCCGGGCTTTTTGCAGAT
This sequence comes from Luteimonas salinisoli, assembly GCF_013425525.1. Taxonomy (GTDB): domain Bacteria; phylum Pseudomonadota; class Gammaproteobacteria; order Xanthomonadales; family Xanthomonadaceae; genus Luteimonas; species Luteimonas salinisoli. Next base: position 28,206 of record NZ_JACCKA010000051.1, read on the forward strand.
CAGGCCGGCGCAGACCGGCCGGTGGCAGCCGTGAGGGGACGGCTCGGGAACCGGGGCGACCGTCCGCAGTGGGCGGGCGGCGTCGATGCAGCCGGCGGTATCCGGCTGTGGGAGAGTGCCGATGATGGCCGCGAGTCCGCGTATGCGTAATGCCCTGACCCTGTTCTCATCCGTCGATGACGTGCTGTGCCACCGCGTCCGCCTGGTCCTGGCGGCCAAGGGCGTCACCTACGACCTGATCGCGGTGGATCCGCAGAATCCGCCCGAGGACCTGCTCGACCTCAACCCCTACCACTCGGTGCCCACCCTGGTCGAGCGCGACCTGGTGCTCTACGCCGCGTCGGTGGTCTGCGAATACCTCGACGAGCGCTACCCGCATCCGCCGCTGATGCCGGTCGACCCGCTCTCCCGCGCGCGCCTGCGCCTGGCCATGCTCCGGCTGGAGCACGACTGGGTGCCGCAGATCCAGGCGATCCAACTGGGCAACAAGCAGCAGGCCGAGGCCGGGCGCAAACGGCTCCGCGAGCTGCTCACCGCCTCGGTTCCGCTGTTCAAGGCGAGCAAGTTCTTCCTCAGCGCCGAGATGAGCCTGGCCGACTGCGCCATGGCGCCGATCATCTGGCGGCTGCAGGCGCTGGACGTGCCGCTGCCGAAGGACGGCAAGGCGATCGAGGACTACGGCAACCGGATCTTCCGCGGGCCCGGATTCGTGCGCAGCCTGACGCCGCAGGAGAAGAACCTGCGCGAGCTTCCGGAATGAGCGCGCCGCGCTGGCCCGGCGCCGCGATGGCGGTACACTGAGGGCATGCCCGAGACCGCCGCGCCCGGCATGACCAGTCACCGCCCGTACCTGCTGCGGGCGCTGTACGAGTGGATCGCCGACAACGGCATGACCCCGCACATCCTGGTCGACGCCGAGCAGCCGGGGGTGCGGGTGCCGACCCACGCGGTGAAGGAAGGGCGGGTGGTGCTCAACATCGCCGAGCGCGCGGTGACCCGCCTGGAGATGGACAACGGCGGGGTGCGCTTCACCGCGCGCTTCGGCGGGGTCAGCCATCCGGTCGAGGTGCCGGTCGGGGCCGTACTGGCGATCTACGCGCGCGAGACCGGCCACGGCATGGTCCTGCCGGAAGACGTCGGCGGCGGGCCCGGCCCCGGCCCGGACGACGATCCGTCCGCCGCGGCCGACCCTCCGGCCGAGGACGAGGCGCCGGCACCGAAGCGCGGCGCGCACCTGCGGGTGGTGAAGTAGGCCCGGTGACCGCAGCGCCGGTCCAGCCTGCCGCCGTAGAGCGGAGCTTGCTCCGCTGCTCCCGGCTCCGGAGCCCGCGCAGCCGAGCAAGCTCGGCTCTACGAGCCGCGGCGCGGTGCTCCGGCCTGTCGACGCGCGGTAGGCGGGGCGGGGACGGCAGCCGCCGACCTCTCAGCGCAGGTCGCGCTCCGATGCCCGCACCGGTCCGCTGAACGACACCAGCGTATCGCCGTGCAGCACCAGTCGGCCGACGTGGCGTTCGGTGCCATCCTCGGAGTATTCGAAGCGGAAGCTGCGCTCGAATCCCAGGCGACCATCGTCGCCGCGGCGCAGCCGCAGTCCGGCGGCGTGCACGGTCTGGTCGAGCCACTGCACCCCGGCGGCGCGACAGGCCTGGCGGCCGATCCGTTCGGCGCGCTCGGCGGCGCCGCGCGCCGCGCTCCAGAAGGCGAATGCCGCGGCGCCGGCGATCATCACGAGCACTAGATCGAACATGTGTGTAATGTGGCGCCCGCGTCGGCCCCGGGCAAGGCCCGCAGCGCCGCCCGCCAGGCCAGTCCGGAGCCGCCGATGAGCGCCCAGTCCCTCAAACTCGTGTTCCCCGGTGGCGAGCACCCCCAGGTGCTGCTCGGCCCCGGGGTCAGCCGGATCGGTTCCGATCCGCATGCCAACATCGTGCTCGATCGTCCAGGCGTGCTGCCCAGCCACTTCGAACTGCAGGTCGGCGCCCATGGCGTGACCCTGAAGGTGCCCGAGGGGATCGCCGTGCGGGTCAACGGACGCATGGTCTACGGCGTGCTCGCGCTGCGCCCCGGCGACGTGGTCGGCTTCGAGCAGGTGCAGGCGCGGCTGGTCTCGATGGAGGCCGCCGGCGCGGTGCCGGCCGCGCCGGATGGCGCACCGGCCAACGACAGCGCACCGGCCAACGACGATGCCGACGCCACCGCCGTGCGCCCGGCGCTGCCGCGCTACGTACTGCGCGGCGTTTCCGGCCGCGCCTTCGGCCGCAGCTATCCGCTGGTCGGCATCACCGTGGTCGGGCGTGCCGCCGAGTGCACCCTGCGATTCGAGGAGTCCGGGCTGTCGCGCTCGCACGCGCGGCTCTCGCCGGCCGCCGACGGCATCGAGATCCAGGATCTCGGCTCGAGCAACGGCAGCTTCCTCAACGGCCGGCGCGTGCAGATGGCGCTGGCGCGCGCCGGCGACGAGATCGGCTTCGATCAGCTGCGTTTCCGGCTGATCGCCCCGGGCCAGGTGCAGCCGGTGCAGGTGCATGCGCGCTCGGTGGCGGACGTCCACCCGCGGAGCGGGCCCTGGCTGCGCATCGGCCTGGCGGCCGTCGCGCTGCTGGCGGTCGCGGCGGTGCTGGCGCTGCTGCTGCGCTAGCCGGTCCGGCCCGGCGGCCCCAGCTTCAGCGACAGGTCGATCGCGCGCACGTGCTTGGTCAGCGCGCCGATCGAGATGCAGTCCACGCCGTCGGCGGCGATCGCGCGCACGCCTTCCAGGTCCACGCCGCCGGAAACTTCCAGCGGCACCCGCGCCGCGCCTGCGGCGGCCGCGATCCGCACCGCCTCGCGCCGCGTCTGCGCATCGAAGTCGTCGATCAGGATGCGGTCGCAACCGGCCGCCAGCGCTTCGCGCAGCTGCTCTAGCGTCTCCACCTCGACGATCAGCGGCAGCGACGGCTGTTGCGCGCGCGCCGCGGCGATCGCCGTGGTCACCGAACCGGCCACGCGCACGTGGTTCTCCTTGAGCATCACCGCATCGAACAGGCCGATGCGGTGGTTGACGCCGCCGCCCACGCGCACTGCGTACTTCTGCGCCAGGCGCAGCCCCGGCAGGGTCTTGCGGGTGTCGAGGATCCGCGCCCCGGTGCCGCGCACCGCGTCGACGTAGTCGCGGGTGGCGGTTGCGGTGCCGCTGAGGGTCTGGATGAAGTTGAGCGAGGCGCGCTCGGCGCTCACCAGGGCGCGGGCGCGGCCGGACAGTTCGGCCAGCACCGTGCCCGCGGCGACCCGGTCGCCTTCGGCCACGTGCCAGTCGATGCGCACGTCGGGATCGAGTGCGCGGTGGCAGGCGTCGAACCAGGGCCGCCCGCACACCACCGCCTCTTCCTTGCACAGCAGCCGGGCGCAGTCGCCGGTGTCCGGCAGCAGTGCGGCGGTAACGTCGCCGCTGCCGAGGTCCTCGGCGAGCGCACGGGCGACGTCGGCCTCGACGCTCGCTGCCGGCGGCGGCGCGATGACGGGATCCACCGGCGGACTCAGGAAGGGAAGCCGTCGACCTGCGCGGTGGCGATGCCTTCCTCCACCAGCAGCACGGGGATGCCGCCGTCGACGCGATAGACGCGCTTGCGGTCGCGGGTGACCAGCGCCTCCTGCAGCGCCTCGGCCTGGGGGCCGCCGTCGGTGCGCTGCACGGTGCCCGCGGCGATGGCGCGGTTGACCGCCTCCAGCCCGGCCTTGTCGAGCAGCGCCAGGGGTTGCCGGGATTCGGGGCAGACGAGGATGTCGAGGAGCTTGCGGTCCATCGAGGGGCGGATCCGGGATGCGGGAGTTCGCCGAAAGCGTAGCACCTCGGTGTCGCCGCAGCGCGGCAGTGGTCGGCGAGGTCGGCCGGCGCCGGCCCTCGATCCGGAATCCCGGCTAAAATACGCCTTTAGCGCCCGGGGACGACCATGCCAGCCACGCCAGCCAATCCCGCAGCGCCGCTCGTCGGCATCGTGATGGGCTCGCGTTCGGACTGGGACACGATGCAGCACGCCGCCGAGCGCCTCGACGCGCTGGGCGTGCCGCACGAGGTGCGGGTGGTGTCGGCGCACCGCACTCCCGATGTCATGTTCGAGTACGCGGCATCGGCCGGGCAGCGCGGGCTGCGCGCGATCATCGCCGGCGCCGGCGGCGCGGCGCACCTGCCGGGCATGCTGGCTGCCAAGACCGCGGTGCCGGTGCTGGGCGTGCCGGTGCAGTCGAAGGCGCTCAACGGCCTCGACTCGCTGCTCTCCATCGTGCAGATGCCGGCCGGGATCCCGGTGGCGACCTTCGCGATCGGCCGCGCCGGCGCGGCCAATGCCGCGCTGTTCGCCGCAGCGCTGCTGGCGGCCGATCATGGCGACATCGCCGCGGCGCTGGCGGCGTTCCGCCAGCGCCAGACCGAGGCGGTGGCCGGCGACGACGACCCGCGCCAGCCGCCGGCCGCGAGCGGACTGCACGCGTGACGACAGTCGGGATTCTGGGCGGTGGCCAGCTGGCGCGCATGCTGGCGCTCGCTGGCGCACCGCTGGGCCTGCGCTTCCTGGTGATGGACACCTCGGCCGAGGCCTGCGCCGGGCAGTTCGCGCCGCTGCTGGTCGGCGACTACCGCGACGAGGCGGCGCTGGCCGACTTCGCCGCGCGCGTGGACGTGGTCACGTTCGATTTCGAGAACGTGCCGGCCGAATCCGCGCGCTGGCTGAGCGACCGCGTACCGGTCTTCCCGAATCCGGGGGCGCTGGGCGTGGCCCAGGACCGGCTTGCGGAGAAGTCGCTGTTCCGCGAACTGGGCATCCCGGTGCCGCCTTTCGCCGACGTCGCCTCGCGGCAGGAGCTGGATGCCGCGCTGGCGCAGATCGGCGCACCCTGCATTCTCAAGACCCGCCGCCTGGGCTATGACGGCAAGGGACAGTTCCGCCTGAGGCCGCTATCGGGGGACGAGGCAGCAGCGGGCGGGGCGGCCGCAGGCCGGATGCCGGGGGCCGACGCGGACACCCGCGGTGTCGCGACTTCCGTCGCTCCCGCGGAAGGTCCCGAATCTCGCAGCGGGCACGTGGGAGCGACGCAAGGTCTCGAACCCGCCGGCAGGACCGTGGGAGCGACCGAAGGCACGACGTATGCCGAGGCGTCCGCCGGAGCCGGAACAGCGGCGACGGCCATGCCCGCGCCGGTACAGCAGGTCGCGGATGCGGCATGGGCCGCGCTGGGGTCGCAGGCCGGGCGGGTCGGCCTGATCCTCGAGTCGTTCGTGCCGTTCGACCGCGAGCTGAGCGTGGTGGCGATGCGCGGCCGCGACGGCGGGTTCCATGCCTGGCCGCTCACCGAGAACTGGCACGTCGACGGCGTGCTGTCGGCCAGTCTGGCGCCGGCGCGGGTCGACCGGGCGCTGGTCGAGACCGCGCACGGTCACGCGCGACGCCTGGCCGACGCACTGGACTACGTCGGCGTGTTCGCGCTGGAGCTGTTCTGCCGCGACGGCGAACTGCTGGCCAACGAACTGGCGCCGCGCGTGCACAACTCCGGGCACTGGACCATCGAGGGGGCCGAGACCTCGCAGTTCGAGAACCACCTGCGCGCGGTGCTCGGACTGGCCCCCGGCGCGACCGCCATGCGCGGCCACGCCTGCATGCTGAACTGGATCGGCGAACTGCCGGATCCCGGCCCGGTGCTGGCCGAGCCGGGCGGTCACTGGCACGACTACGGCAAGTCGCCGCGCCCGGGCCGCAAGGTCGGCCACGCCACGCTGCGGGCGGAGACGCCCGAGACCCTGGCGGCCGCGCTGCAGCGCGTCGGCGACGCGCTCGGGCGGCAGGCACAGGTCGCACCGGTCGTCGCCGCCCTGCGCGGCTGATCCAGGCGCCAGCGCCTCCCTTGTAGGAGCGTGCCACGCACGCGAACGCCGGCGCGGTCGGACACGCCCGGAATTGCCGCCCACTCGGCCGGGGCCGCCCGCGGCCTTCGCGGCCATGGGCCGCTCCTACAGGCGCGAGGCGACGAATTCCCAGTCGACCAGCTTCCAGAACGCCTCCAGGTACTTGCCGCGGTTCTCGCCGTAGTCGGGCAGGTAGGCGTGTTCCCACAGGCAGCAGGCCAGCAGCGGCGTGTCGGGGCCGGTCAGCGGCGTGACCGCGTGCGGGGTCACCGCGATCGCCAGGCGGCCGTCGTCGCGGCGCAGCAGCCACGCCCAGCCGGAGCCGAATCCGCGCAGCGCCGCCTCGTCGAACTGCGTACGGAACGCGTCCACGCTCCCGAACGCCGTCGCCAGCGCCTCCGCCAGCCGGCCCTCGGGCTCGCCGCCGCCGCCGGCCGCGGCGGGTTTCAGGCAGCGCCAGTAGAGCCCGGTGCTCCAGGCCTGGGCCGCGTGTTCGGCCATCGCCCCCTGGGCCTTGCGTACGATCTCCTCCAGCGCGAGTTCGGCGAAGGCGGTACCGGCGATCATGGCGTTGAGAGCATCGACGTGGGCGCGGTGGTGGCCGGCGTGATGTCGCTCCACGGCATCCCCGGAAAGATGCGGCTCCAGCGCGGTACGGTCGTAGGGCAGGGCGGGCAGGTCGATGGGCATTGGCACCGGGTCGGAGTGGCGGCCGCGGCCCGGGAGAGGGCGCCCAGGACGCGCGAAGCCTTACAATCGGCGATTCTAACCCCCACGTCCGCCGCCGGCCTTCGCGCGATCTTCGCGCGCGGCGCGGGCATCGAAGGAGCACGCGAGATGGTCATGCAGCGGATCCAGGCCGAGGTCGAGAACCACCCGATCGTCCTGTTCATGAAGGGCACGCCGCAGTTTCCGATGTGCGGCTTTTCGAGCCGCACGGTCAAGGTACTCAAGGATGCGGGGGTCGCCGACCTGCGCACGGTCAACGTGCTGGAGGAGCCGGAGGTCCGCGCCAACCTGCCGCGCTATTCCAACTGGCCGACCTTCCCGCAGCTGTTCATCAACGGCGAACTGATCGGCGGCTGCGACATCGCCGTCGAACTGCACGAATCGGGCGAGCTGGCGAGGATGGTCGCGGAAGCGCAGAAGGCGTGAATGCGGCGACCTTCCCTCCGAGCAGTCCCGGCCAGGGGCCGGCCGCGGCGCGGCTCGACGGCCGGGTGGTGCTGGTGGCGGGCGCGCACGGCGGCCTCGGCCAGGCCGCGTCGCTGGCCTGCGCGCGCGCAGGCGCCCGCCTCGTGTTGCTGGGACGGAGAATCCCCAAACTCAACCGCCTGCTCGATGCGATCGAGCGCGAAGCGGGCGAGGCGCTGCTGTATCCGCTCGATCTGGAAGGCGCCGGCCCCGACGATTACGCCGAGCTCGCCCGACGCGTCGAGTCCGGCTTCGGCCGGCTCGACGGCCTGCTGCACTGCGCCGCCGACTTCGGCGGCCTGACTCCGCTCGAGCACACCGACCCGGCGGCGTTCGCGCGCGCCATCCACGTCGACCTGACCGCGCGCTGGTGGCTCACCCAGGCCTGCCTGCCGCTGCTGCGGCGCGCGGCGGACGGCGCGGTGGTATTCGTGGTCGACGATGCCGACGCCACCGGCCAGGCCTACTGGGGCGGCTACGGCATCGCCCAGTCGGGACTGCATGCGATGGTGCGGATGCTGCATGCCGAACTGGCCTCTTCCCCGGTGCGGGTCTGTGGCCTGCAGCCAGGGCCGATGCGCACGCCGCTGCTCGCGCGCGCGTACGTCGAGCGCGAACGCGCCGCGGCCTGCGAGCCGGAGCGCTACGCGGGCGCTTGTGTGACATTGCTGTCGGCGGCCGGCTCTGCGCGCCGCGGCGAGGTCTGGCGACCCGGGCCCGACGCCTGCGGGATCGACCTGCCGATCGTGGCCGAGCGATGACCATCGCCTCCGCGGCACTGCTGCTGTTCCTGATCCTCGATCCGCTCGGCAACGTCCCGGTGTTCCTGGGCATGCTGCGGCGCCTGCCGCCGCGGCGGCAGCGCATCGTGCTGGCGCGCGAACTGCTGATCGCCCTGGCGGTGCTGATGCTGTTCCTGTGGGTCGGCAAGTACGTGCTGGAGCTGATGCACCTGCGCCAGGAATCGGTGTCGATCGCCGGCGGCATCGTGCTGTTCCTGATCGGATTGCGGATGATCTTTCCGCCGCCGCAGGGGCTGATGGGCGAACTGCCGGAGGGCGAGCCGTTCATCGTGCCGATGGCCATTCCCCTGGTCGCCGGCCCGTCGGGCATGGCGGCGGTGATGCTGATGGGCAGCAGCGAGCCGGAGCGGCTGGGCGAGTGGAGCCTGGCGCTGCTGCTCGCCTGGGCGGCCACCGCCGCGATCCTGTTCTCCTCCACCTGGCTGTACCGCCTGCTCGGCATGCGCGCCCTGACCGCGATGGAGCGGCTGATGGGGATGCTGCTGGTGGCGATCTCGGTGCAGATGCTGCTGGACGGCGTGGCCGGCTACCTGGGGTTGACCCCAGGCTGAGGCGGCCGCGCGGCCCCAGATGACAAGCACTTAGCCAACCTTGCTGAGGCGGCGGATAAAAGCCTGGCGGGACAGGGGCTTGCGTGGTTCCGCGACTGTCATTTTGCTGTCATCCGTGACGGCTATCGTGTTAATCTGTTGTTAACCGCAGCGCACCTGTTCGCGCCCGGCCGGGGCTCCGACACCTTCGCAGCAAATCTTCGCATTCCGAAAAACGACCATGCGCACGTCACGCGTGGTCATCACCCACGTATCGAGGCTATCGACAATGACTCACAAGCACCGCGTCCGACTCTCCAGGCTCTCGCTCGGTCTGATCGTCGCGCTCGCCGCAGCGCCGGCGTTCTCGCAGAGCACCTCCGCCGGTGTCGGCGGTCAGGTCGTCGGCTCCGACGGCCAGCCGGTCGCGGGCGCGGAGGTCACGATCGTGCATACGGAATCGGGCACGGTGAACCGCACCACCACGGACGCGAACGGCCGCTACAACGCCCGCGGCCTGCGCGTCGGCGGTCCGTACACCATCACCATCAACAAGGCCGGCACCGGCACGGATACCGAGGACAACGTCTATCTCGCCCTGAACCAGACCGCCCAGGTCAACTCGCAGCTGAGCGGCGACATCGCCACGCTCGAGTCGGTGCAGGCGATCGGCTACGCCGGCGGCTCCGAGATCTTCAGCGCCACCAAGATGGGCACCGGCACCAGCCTGAGCCTGCAGCAGATCGAGGCGCTGCCGTCGATCCAGCGCAACATCCAGGACTACATGCGCATGGATCCGCGCATCGCCCAGACCGACAAGGGCCGCGGCGAGATCTCCGCCGCCGGCCAGAACACCCGCTACAACGTGATCCAGATCGACGGCGTCCGCACCAACGACCCGTTCGGCCTCGAGGCCAATAACCTGCCGACACTGCGCCAGCCGGTCTCCATGGACGCGATCGAGGCGATCGACATCGACCTGTCCAATTACGACGCTTCCATCACCGGCGGCACCGGCGCGGTGGTGAACGCGGTGACCAAGTCGGGCACCAACGAGTTCTCCGGTTCGGCCTACTACGTCTATCGCGACCAGGACTGGGTGCGCGACAACGACGACGGTTCGCCGTTCGGCGGCTTCATCGACGAGGAGACCTACGGCGCCACGTTCGGCGGTCCGATCATCAAGGACAAGCTGTTCTTCTTCGTCAACTACGAGAAGTTCACCCGTTCGGCGCCGGGCCCGTCGTTCGGCCCCGAAGGCTCGTCCGCATCCAACATCGTCGACGGGGTGACCAACGAGGACATCGCCGAGGCGCAGCAGATCGCGCGCGACGTCTACGGCGTGGACATCGGCGGGTATTCGGTGCCCGAAGGCCTGACCACCGACGTCGAGGAGTACGCCGCCAAGATCGACTGGAACATCAGCGACAACCACCGCGCCTCGCTGCGTTACAGCAAGCTGGAGCAGAGCGACGCCAATCTGCCGGGCCTCGGCGCCAACCAGGTCTCGCTCAACAGCTACTGGTACTCGCACGAGAAGACGTTCGAGAGCCTGGTGGCCCAGGTGTTCAGCGACTGGACCGACAGCTTCGCCACCGAGTTCAAGCTCTCGACCCGCGACTATCTCGCCGTGCGCAACCCCCTCGGCGACCGCATGCCGCAGATCCGCATCGGTCTGGGGGACCCCAATCCGGCCGATTCCGACCTGCCCGGCACCGGCCCGTTCCTCAACTTCGGCACCGAGCAGTTCACCCATATCAACCGGGTCGAGACCGAGCAGCTGTCCGCCTACGGCGCCGGCATCTTCTACTTCGGCGACCATACGCTCAAGGCCGGCTTCGACTGGGAGCGCAACGACATCTTCAACCTGTTCGGGCGCGACCTGTTCGGCAGCTACACCTTCGCCAGCCTGGACCATTTCCGCAACGGCGAGTACGCCACCTACAGCTCGCGCAGGCCGCAGCCCGGCGAGTCGTTCGAGAGCATCGCCGCCAACTACGAACAGGAGAACCTCGGCCTGTTCGTGCAGGACACCTGGGCGCCGACCTACAACCTGACCCTGAACTTCGGCCTTCGCGTCGACATCCCGAAGATCGACGACGTGCCGCTGTACAACCCGATCGTCCAGCAGGCCTACGGACTCGACAACACCGCCACCATCGACGGCAACGAGCTTTGGCAGCCGCGCTTCGGCTTCAACTACACCTTCGACAGCGATCGCCCGACCCAGCTGCGCGGCGGCATCGGCCTGTTCCAGGGCGCCGCGGCCAACGTCTGGATCAGCAACTCGTTCCAGAACTCCGGCTACACGCCGCAGATCTACGGCATCGACGTCGGCCGGCTCGGCCCGGACGACCCGTCGCGTGAGTTCTTCTGGTCGGAGTACCCGATCACCATGGATCCCGACAGCCAGCCGACGCCGGACAGCGACCAGCAGATGGTCGTCGCGCTGATGGATCCGGACATGGAGCAGCCGTCGTCGTGGAAGGCCAACCTGGCCTTCGACCACGAACTGCCCTGGTACGGCATCGTCGCCTCGGCCGAGCTGCTGCTGACGAAGGTCGAGACCGCGCTGCACTACGAGATCCTGGGTCTGGGCGATCCGACCGCGATCGGTCCCGACGGCCGGCTGATGTACTACTGCGATCCGTCCGTCGCCAACGGTTCGCGCTGCAACAGCGACGTCGCCATCGAGCGCGCGGTCGCCGAGCTCGAGGCTGCCGGCGCGCTTCCGGCCGGGCTGTCCAACATCTCCGGCCTCGGCAACGACAACGTCATCTACCTGCGTCCGACCAACAAGGGCGGCAGCCAGCAGCTGACGCTGAGCCTGACCAAACCGATGACCGAGAACTGGTCGTGGATGGCGGCGTACACCAAGACCAGCGCGGAGGACGTCAATCCTCTGACCTCGTCGCAGGCCCATTCGAACTGGGACGGCCGCGCGATCTTCAATCCCAACGAGCCGACCGCCGACACCTCCAATTACGAGATCAGCGACCGCTTCACCGCGGCCCTGACCTGGCAGCGCGCGTTCTTCGGCGACTATCGCACCACCGCCACGGTGGTGTACGAAGGCCGCACCGGACGCCCGTACAGCTGGACGTACCTCAACGACGCCAACGGCGACGGCGAGATCAACGACCTGTTCTACGTGCCCGCCGGCTTCGGCGACGTTGAGTTCACCGGCGGTGCGGCGATGGAGCAGGCCTTCTTCGAGTGGCTCAGCGAGCACCCGGAACTGATGGCGCAGCAGGGCGGCGTGGTGGAGCGCAACAGCGAGCGTTCGTCCTGGGTCAACAACTTCGATATCCGCATCAGCCAGGAACTGCCCGGGTTCTTCGACGGGCACAAGTCGGAGCTGTGGCTGGACATCCTCAACGTCGGCAACATGATCGACAAGGACTGGGGCCAGATCAACGAGATCGGCTTCCCGTTCGGTCGCCGCGTCGCGCGGATGAACGGCATCAACGAGCAGGGCCAGTACATCTACGACTTCAACCCGAACGGCGTCTTCAGCGAGAGGCTGTACGACAACACCGGGCAGTCGCGCTGGGCCCTGCAGCTGGGCTTCCGCTACAAGTTCTGATCCTCCGGGATCTGGCTGCACCACAAACGGCCGGGGGCGACCCCGGCCGTTTCCTTTTCCGGCCGGCGCTGCGCTACAGTGCCGCCCCCGACTGAAAACGACCACGGACATGACGGAAACGAGCAGGGCATCGAGGGCGATGCCGGTGGTGAACGCGCGGATCTACCCGCGTGGCGGCCTGGACGTACTCTCGCGCGAGGAAGTCGCGCGACTCAAGGACGCCACCCACGGCGGCATGCACGACCTGCTGCGCCGCTGCGCGCTGGCGGTACTGACCAGCGGCAGCGCCTCGGACGACCCGCGCGCGGCGCAGGAGCTGTACTCCGACTTCGACATCCAGGTGCTGCAGCGCGACCGCGGCATCCGCATCGAGCTGGTCAACGCGCCGGCGATGGCCTTCGTCGACGGCAGGATCATCACCGGCATCGCCGAGCTGCTGTTCGCCGTGGTCCGCGACCTGGCCTATACCGCGATCGAGCTCGGTCCCGAGTATGCGGTCGACCTGGAGTCGTCGGCCGGCATCACCGACGCGGTGTTCGGGCTGCTGCGCAACGCCCGCATCCTGCGCCCTGCCGACCCCAACCTTGTGGTGTGCTGGGGCGGGCACTCGATCAACCGCGACGAGTACGACTACACCAAGCTGGTCGGCTACGAGCTCGGCCTGCGCGGGCTGGACATCTGCACCGGCTGCGGCCCGGGGGCGATGAAGGGTCCGATGAAGGGCGCGGCCGTGGCCCATGCCAAACAGCGCCTGGACCGCTCGCGCTACATCGGCGTCACCGAGCCGGGCATCATCGCCGCCGAGTCGCCCAACCCGATCGTCAATCACCTGGTGATCATGCCGGACATCGAGAAGCGGCTCGAGGCATTCGTACGGATCGGCCACGGCATCATCGTGTTCCCGGGCGGCGTGGGCACCGCCGAGGAGATCCTGTACCTGCTCGGGCTGCTGCTGCGCGAGGAGAACGCGGCGCTGCCGTTCCCGCTGATCCTGACCGGCCCCACCGCCTCGGCACCGTACTTCGAGCAGATCGACCGGTTCCTGCGCCTGACCCTGGGCGAGGCCGCGACCTCGCGCTACGAGATCATCATCGCCGAGCCGGACAAGGTCGCCCGGCGCATGGCCGAGGGGGTCGAGCGGGTGCGCGAGCACCGCCTGGCCCAGCAGGACGCGTTCTTCTTCAACTGGTCGCTGCACGTGCCGCTGGAGTTCCAGCAGCCGTTCGTGCCCACCCACGAGGCGATGGCGGCGCTGGACCTCCACCACGGCCGCAAACCGCACCAGCTGGCCGCGGACCTGCGCCGGGCGTTCTCCGGCATCGTCGCCGGCAACGTCAAGGAAGACGGCATGCGCCGGGTCGAGGAGTTCGGGCCGTTCCAGATCCACGGCGACACCGACATGATGGAGGCGCTGGACGCGCTGCTGCGCGCCTTCGTGCAGCAGCGGCGGATGAAGATCTCCGGCCAGTACCGGCCCTGCTACGAAGTGCGGGCCTGAAGACCGGTCCGGCCGCGCGCGGAGCCGGGCAGGCGCCCGCTCCGCCCGCGACCACGGTCACGCCCGCGGCGCCGCGATTGCGCTCGTCGGGCCAGACGACCGCCTGTCCCCGGCGAGGTTGCAACCACGCTCGCGCCGATTAGGCTACCTGCGCGCCCGTCCACGCGGGCAGGGGAGAGGATCGGATGCGCCAACGGGGGTTCACGCTGGTCGAGTTGATGGTGACGGTCGCCATCGTCGCCATCCTGCTGGCGGTGGGGCTGCCGAGCTTCCAGGGCTCGATGCGCTCCAACCGGGTCGCGACCGCCACCAACGAGCTGGTCGCGGCGCTGTCGCTGGCGCGCTCCGAGGCGCTGCGCAGCCCCGGCGGGGCGTTCGTCTGCACCACCGAGGACGGGGTCGACTGCGGCGGCGGCTGGGCCGACGGCTGGATGGTCGTGCTGGACTACGATGGCAACGAGCTCCCCGGCGGCGCCAACGACCGGGTGATGCGCTACGTCGCCGGCAACGACAAGCTCGAGATCGTGGCCGACTCGGCGGGCGGCGCCACCTACGAGAACATGATCCGTTTCGACTCCCGCGGCCGCACCGTCGACCATGCGGTCGAGCTCGAACTCCAGCCCGCCGACTGCCCCTCGGGGCACGAACTGGTCCGCACCATCGACATCACCCCAACCGGGCAGGTCAAGACGAGGAAGAGCGCATGCACCTGAACGTCATCCGCCGCGGCGGTTCCGGCGCGCGCAACGGCCAAGCCGGCTTCAGCATGATCGAGGTGATGGTGGCGCTGCTGATCCTGGCGCTGGGGCTGCTCGGTTTCGCCCTGCTGCAGACGCTCAACCTGCGCTATACCCAGAGCGCCGACTACCGCACCCGCGCCACCAACCTGGCCTACGAGCTGCTCGACCAGATGCGAGTCAACAGCCTGTCGGCGGCGGAATTTCCGTCGGCCAGTTTCGACCCCGGCGAGGTCGACGACCCCCCCCCCGGCGGCTGCCCACGCGTGACCGCCGACCGGATGCCGGTGGTCAGCGACGATGGAGTGATCGCGCGCTGGCAGTGCCAGGTGGTGCATGCGCTCGGCGAGCACGCCAGTGCGGTGGTCGCCTACGACGCGGCCAGCGGCCTGGCCAGCGTGCAGATCACCTGGGGCGAACGCTTCACCGCCGACCCGCAGACCACGTTCGAGGTGGAGACCTTCCTGTGACGACGCATCGGCACCACATGCAGGGCCTGTCGCTGATCGAGATCATGATCGCGCTGCTGATCGGCAGCATCCTGATCCTCGGGCTGGTGCAGGTCTTCGCCGCCTCGCGCACCGCCTACCAGATGTCCGAGGGCATGGCGCGGGTGCAGGAGAACGCGCGCTTCGCGCTCGACTTCATCCAGCGCGACCTGCGCATGGCCGGGCATTTCGGCTGCATCAACGACCAGTCGCACCTGCAGGTGGCGGGGGCGATGCGCACCCATTTCGGCGCCCCGGGGGTGTTCGACCCGCTCAACTTCACCGTCTCGGTCGCCGGTTACGAGGCGCCCGGCACCGCGCCGGGCAGCACCGTGCAGGTGGAGGCCGAACCTGCACTCGGCACACTGCCGGGGGCGCTCGGCACGCTGGACCCCGCCCCGCTGCCGGGCAGCGACGTGCTGGTGCTGCGCTACCTGAGCAGCATGGGCGTGCCGGTCACCAATATCGTCGACATCGGCTCGACCGAGGAAGTGACGGTGCCGGCCGGCATCGACGGCGTGCGCTGGAGGCCGATGACCCAGGGCGGGCGTACCGAGCCCGGCATCTACGGCGTGGCCGACTGCAGCTACGTCGACGTGTTCGAAGGCACCGTCGCGGCGGTGGGCGCCGACATGGTGATCACGGTGGAGCAGCCCGGCGCCTCGCAGGACACCGACCTGGCCGGGCGCTACACCCCGCACCCATCGGGCCAGACCGTGCTCTATCGCGGCGAGTCGCTGGTCTACTACGTCGGCGTGGGGACCGGCGGCGGGCCGGCGCTGCATCGGGCCTACTACGACACCACTTTGGCGGAGTACGTCGAGGAGGAACTGGTGGAAGGCATCGCCAGCCTGCAGGTGATCTACGGGCTGGACCGGGAGGCCGATCTGGCGAACAACCCGCCGACCGGATACATCGACGAAATCGACGTGGCGCAGGCGGCATGGGGCGAGACGACCTGGCGCCGGGTCGGCATGGTGCAGGTGGGCCTGATGGCCGTCAGCCCGAGCCGCGCCGCCGCCGAACAGGCCGACAGCCGGCAGGTACTGGGCGTGGACTTCACCCCTCCCGCGGCGAACGACGGCATGTACCGCAGCGGCTACGAATCCAGCGTCGCGCTGCGCAACCGCCTGTACGGCAACTGAGGAAGGACGCGATGAATCGCCCGGTTTTCGCCCCCCGTCACGGCAGCGCGCGCGCGCAGTCCGGCGCAGTGCTCTACATCGCCCTGATCATGCTGGTGCTGCTGGCGCTGATCGGCATCGTCGGCATGCAGGTCGCAGGCATGCAGGAGCGCATGTCCGCCAACTACCGCGCGGTCAACATCGCGTTCCAGAATGCCGAGGGCGTCGCCCGCCAGACGGAGTGCGCGATCGAGGACCTGGTCAACCGCACGGTCACCGCCGGCTGCGCTCCGGTCAACCCGAGCCAGGTCTGCGACGACGGCTTCGACCCGCTGGAGTGGGCCAGCGAGCGCGACATGAACGAGGTGACCACCATCAACACCCGCCTGATCGGCCCCTGCATCAGCGGCAACACCTCGCTCGACATGGGCCGGCCGGTCAACGAGGACCCGAACCCGATCTACCAGATCACCGCCTTCGCCACCGACGAGGCCGACCTCGACCCGCTCGTCGGCAATCCGCGTCCCGAGGCCTCCTCGGCGGCCGCGATCGACACCATCTTCAGGCCCTGAGGACCGCGACCATGGCTTCCCGTCGCACCAAGCTCGTTACTCTCGCCGCCATCGCCTCGCTGGGCGCGGCGGGCTATTTCATCTATTCGGTCTTCGCGATCCAGGGTCAGGGCGTGCTGGCGCAGGCGCCGCTCAACAACCAGGTGCAGATCCCCCCGGCCTTCGTCATGGCGGTGGACGACTCCGGTTCGATGACCTTCCACAACCAGTTTCCCGGCGCGGACGGCTATGCCTGCTGGCATCAGACCGGTCGCAGCTTCTTCAGCTCGGCGGGGGTGCTGCGGACCAGCGGCACCTCGTGCCGCTATGCCTATTCCTATGCGGGCCCGCGCATCGGCGATACGTACTACGGCATTCCCCCGGTGGACAACTACGGTTTCGCGCGCTCGTCCGATTTCAATCCCGCGTACTTCAACCCGACCCTCCGGTACCAGCCGTGGCTGGATGCCGAGGGCAATCCATTCCCGGCGCCCGGGATCCCCAATACCCGGGTCGACCCGCGGCAGACGGCGACGATCCCGCTGGCCAGCTGGGTGGCCGAAACCGACGGACGTTCCCGGTTCCAGGCCTATACCAACATGCACCTGCCCCAGGGCACGCAGTACCGGCTGGTCGGCAACAACTGCGGCGGGCTCGCCGGCGGCGGCAACCAGTGGCGGGAAGTGACCGATTCCGACGGGCATACGATGAGCGGCAACTGCGCCATGTACGTGCGCTACTGGCCGGCCACCTTCTACCTGCGCTGGACCTCCGGCACCGACCCCTGGCCGCAGATGGCGGGCACGCCGAACGTCTACAACGCGACTACGGCGCCGCGCACCCGCATCGACGATGCCTGCGGTACCGGATGCCACTTGTGGCGCTACCAGATTCAGCCCAACACCGATGCGCACCGGAATTTCGCCAACTGGTTCACCTTCTACGGCAACCGCAACCGCTCGATGATCGCCGGCATGACGCGCTCCATGGCGACCGTCAACAACATGCGCGTGGGCTATTTCACCATCAACAGCCACGGCAGCTACGACCAGCCGCTGACCAACAACGGCGAGCGGGTGTTCATGCGCGACATGGGCGACGGCACCGACCGTACGGCCCTGTATGCCGACATGATCGCCCTCGACGCGAACGGCAGTACGCCCAACCGGCAGGCGGTGAACGCCGCCGGTCAGCAGTTCATGCGCACCGACGACCAGCGCGGCGGCGCGCCGGTGCAGCTCTCCTGCCAGCGCAACGCGCTGATGCTGTTCACCGACGGCTACAGCAACCAGAACGGGCCCACCGTCGGCAACGTCGACGGCACGATGGGCGTGCCGTTCCAGGACGGCCACGACGACACCATGGCGGACATCGCCACCCAGTTCTACCTGGACGATGGCGGCGCCTCGCCGATCCGCCCGGACCTGCCGGCCGGCAGGGTGCCGGTTTCCTCGACCTGCCCGAGCACCAATCCCAAGGTCAACTGCCAGGACAACCTCCACGTCAATTTCTACGGGGTGACGCTGGGCGGGCGCGGCAACCTGTTCGATCCCGACGACGACACCCAGGACCCGTACACCGACACCGCCATCTACAACAACTGGCCGACCCGCCAGAACGACAACCGCAGCACGATCGACGACATCTGGCACGCCACGGTCAACACCCGCGGCGAGTACGTCAATGCCCGTACCCCGGCCGATATCGCCGACGCCATGCGGCGCATCCTGGCGTCGGTCAGCACCGGGCAGTCGCCTTCCGGCAGCATCGCGCTGACCGGTGCGCGAATCGGCACCGGGTCGCTCTCGGTGCAGCCGGAATATGCGATCGAGAACGACGGAACCGACTGGTTCAGCAAGCTCACCGCGCGCACGCTGGAATTCAATCCGGTCACCCGCGAGGTCGAAGACGAGCTGGCATGGGAGGCCTCGTCGAGCCTGCTGGTGCAGGGACATGCGGGCCGGCGGATCTGGGTCGGCCGCAACACCGGGGCCGTCGCCTTCAACGAGACCAATGTCGGAGTGGAGGAGCTGTGCAACAGCCCCAGTGCCGGCATGTCGCGCTGCAATCCCTACTCGTCCCATTTCGGTACCGGTACCGGCCAGATCGATGTCACCGAAGCGCAGGTCTTCCAGTACTTGCGCGGCGATCCGATGATGGAGATGGGGAACGGCGGCAAGCTGCGCGACCGCGGCTCGCTGCTCGGCGACATCATCAATTCCACGCCGGTGGTCAGCGCGCCGACCGACGACTACGGCTATCGCTCGCTCTCGGTCAGCTCGCTGGCCACGAGCTACGCCAGCTACCTCAACACCAAGCGCACCGACCACCAGGTGATGGTCTACGTGGGCGCCAACGACGGCATGCTGCACGCTTTCGAGGGCGGTCTCTCCGATGGCGACACCGACGCCACCGATGGCGGCACCGAGCGCTTCGCCTACATCCCGCAGGCGGTGCTCGGGCACATGGGCAACCTGCTGCTGCCCTACGACCCCGAGGACGGGGTCGACCAGCGGTTCCAGCACCGCTACTTCGTCGACGGCCCGATCACCGTCGGCGACGCGCACTACTCCGGCGGATGGAAGTCGGTGCTGGTGGGCACCACCGGCGCCGGCGGCCGCAGCGTGTTCGCGCTCAACGTGACCGCGCCGGCCAACGGCAGCGCGTTCACCTCGGGAGCGCGGCTCTGGGAGATCAACGACGTCAATACCGCGCTGCACGCCAACGTGCGCAACAACATCGGCCACGTGCTCGGCAAGCCGGTGATCGTGCCGTTCAGGACCGCCGCCGGGACGACCAGCTTCAAGGCGATCTTCGGCAACGGCTACAACAGCGCCAACGGCAAGGCCGTGCTGTTCGTGGTCGATATCGGCACCGGGACGCCCGCCATCCGCATGATCGAGGCGGAGGAGTCGAGCCCGACGGCCGGCAGGAATGGCCTGGGGAACCTGGTGGTCGTCGACCTCTGGGGCGGCACGGGCCTGACCAGCAGGAGGCGCGACGGCTTCGCCGACACCGTCTATGCAGCGGACCAGCGCGGAGCGGTGTGGAAGTTCGACCTGCGCAACGATCTGCCGTCGTCGACGAACACCCTCGGCTCGATCGATACCCCGCTGTTCACCACGCGTGAGCATACGGAGGATGGCGAGACCTGGCGCCAGCCCATCCTCGGCGGACTGACCGCCGCGGCAGGCCCCGGCGGCGGCGTGATGCTGTTCTTCGGGACCGGCAGCTTCTCCTTCGTCAACGATCCAGTCGACACCAGGGTGCAGTCGATCTACGGCGTGCTGGACAGGGGTGTCGGTACCACGCTCACCCGCGCCAACCTGCTGGAGCAGACCGTGGGTACGGCAGCGGGCGACGGGTCGCGCGAAGTGTCGCGCAATACCCTCGGCTCCACCGACCGGGGTTGGTACGCGGACCTGCCCGCCGGCGAGCGCGCGGTCGGCTATCCGCGCGTCGAGAGCGGCATCGTGTTCATTCCGACGTATACGCCTTCGCCCGGGACGGAAGGCGGCTGTTCGACCGAAGGCTTCAACTCCCTGTTCGGCCTCAACGCGCTCAGCGGCGCCGCGGCGCTGTCCAATGTGCGCAGCGGCGCGCCGGACGGCGATTCGTTCGAGGAGGGCACCGGCGCGATCGCCCTGGATACGGGCGGTTCGGCGCCGGTCAAGGATGTCGAGGTCATGACGACGCCGCGGATTCCGCCGCTCGCCGCAGGCTCGGATCCGGACGATCTCGACGCCGCGCTCGAAGCGCAGTGCGACATGATCGTGCAGGTGGCCGGTGCCGCCCCGCTATACCTGCCGCGCGCCTGCGGCCGCCAGTCCTGGCGCCAGATCCAATGACTAGGGGAATCGCGATGGACGTCGCCTGCAAGGGCATGGGGAACGGACGCGGCCGCACGCTGCGGCGGCCGCGCGGCTTCACGCTGATCGAGCTGATGGTGGTGGTGGCGATCGTCGCGATCCTGGCGGCCATCGCCTACCCCTCCTACCAGGAGCAGGTGCGCAAGTCGCGGCGTGGGCAGGCCAAGGTCGACATGGTCGAGCTGGCGCAGCGGGCCGAGCGCTTCCATTCGGTCAACAACACCTACGCCGGGTTCAAGGGCAGCTTGGCGACCGGGGACTTCACGTCGCCGAGAGGCGGCGGCACCGTGTTCTACGATCTCGACGTGCCGATTGAGAGCTCGACGGCTTTTACCATCACGGCGACTCCCAAGTCGGGAACGCCGCAGGCGGTCGACCGGTGCGGCATCCTCACCATCAACGCCGCCGGCACCCGCACCCATTCCCAGGGCACGGACGACGAATGCCAGTTCGGCAGTCTTCCCTGAGCCGCTGCCCGGAACGAAAAAGCCGCGGAGCAATCCGCGGCTTTTCTATGTCTGGCGCCCGAAGTTGGACTCGAACCAACGACCCCCTGATTAACAGTCAAGTGCTCTAACCAGCTGAGCTATTCGGGCGGGGACGGACATTTTAGTGGCTTGGCGGCCCCGGTCAAGGAGACGCCGGCGCGCGCCACCGGGGGGCTTCACGTCCCACCGGGCGCTGGGTCGCTTCGCAGCCCCGGCCGGGCCCCCGGGCGGCGATTCACATTTCGACGGCCCGGCGGGCCCGAGGCACTGGCGGCCGCTCCAAGGCGTGGCTGCGGCAGGGAGGCCAACTGCCGCACGCCGCCTCGTCCCCGGCAGGCAATCCCGTCGGTCTCGACAAGGCGCCGATCGGCCGCCATTCGGCGCGAAGAGGTCCGCCCGCAGAACGTGCGGTCGCCTGCCATGAGAGGCCGGCTGGGCCCGCCAACCGTTGTGCGCGGCGGACTTCAGGCCCCGGGACACCGCGTGGGGCGCGCCGGCCGCTCGCTGCGCACGCGGCCCAGGTTGCTGACGATCACCTTGCCGGCCAGTCCGCCCTCGCTGCACACCGCCACGCTGAAGTTGGTGCCGAGGCTGCGGCCGTCGGGCCGGTAGCGGACGAAATGGCGGCTCGACCGCAGTCCCAGGTGGCGGGCCGCACCCCGCGGCGCGTCGCTGGCGCGAAGGATCTGCTCGGGATGGTCCGGCTGGCGGTCGCCGTCGGGGTCGCGGAAGACCATCCAACCCTCGCGCCAGTCGCGGTCGTTGCGGCAGCGCAGCTGCGCCGTGCGCGGGCACACCACCACGTCGGCGCGGCCGGCGATCGCGCTGCTCCGCGCCATCGCCAGGTCGGCGCCGATCAGGTGCAGCGCGGTGGCGACGCGGTGCCGCTGCAGCGCATCGCCGAAGGCCGGCAGTCCGAAGGCCAGGGCGAGGGCGACGATGGCCAGCCCGGTCATCGCCTCGATCAGGGTGAATCCAGCATGCTTGCGGGTCATTGGCGGCGTCCTTGCCGAAGAGCGGAGGGTAGTGTCGATCGGCGCGGCCCTGGCGTCCGTCGGCGCATCCGGGCAGGGGGGTAGGAATTCGCCGGCTTTTCGCGTCGGCGCATGGCGGCCGCGCCGCGCCGCGGGCAACCGGATCCGCGGACGGCGCTTGCCGGCCCGTTCTCCTCTCCGGGGACCTGCCGCGCCACCTCGCGAAGGCGCGATCCAGGAACCTGCGGACGTCGGCCGGGGGCCCACCTTCCCGGCTGGCCGTTGCGCCACGCTCACCTTGGCGGTCCCGCCAGCGACTAGACTGGGCGATTCATTCGCGCCCCCACGACCGATGACCGATCAGGCTGCCGAACCCCGCTTCCGCCTCGTGGCCCCGTACACCCCTGCCGGCGACCAGCCGCCCGCGATCTCGCGCCTGATCGAAGGTTTCGAGTCCGGACTGGCCAGGCAGACCCTGCTCGGCGTCACCGGCTCCGGCAAGACCTACACCATCGCCAACGTGATCCAGGCGGTGCAGAAGCCGACCCTGGTGATGGCGCCGAACAAGACCCTGGCCGCGCAGCTGTACGGCGAGTTCAAGGCCTTCTTCCCGGACAACGCCGTCGAGTACTTCGTCAGCTACTACGACTACTATCAGCCCGAGGCCTACGTGCCGTCCTCGGACACCTACATCGAGAAGGACAGCTCGATCAACGACCACATCGAGCAGATGCGGCTGGCGGCGACCAAGGCGCTGCTGTCGCGGCCGGATGCCATCATCGTGGCGACGGTGTCGGCGATCTACGGCCTGGGCGACCCGGAGGACTACCTGAAGTTGCGGCTGATCCTGGCCCGCGGCGAGCGCATTGAGCAGCGCGCGCTGATCCGCCACCTCACCGAGCTGCAGTACACCCGCAACGACGCCGAGCTGCGCCGCGGCACCTACCGGGTGCGCGGCGAGGTGATCGACGTGCATCCGGCCGAGTCGGACGCCGAGGCGCTGCGCATCGAGCTGTTCGACGGCGAGATCGAGAACCTCAGCCTGTTCGACCCGCTCACCGGTGAGGTGCAGCGCAAGGTGCCGCGCCATACCGTCTACCCCAAGACCCACTACGCCAGCACCCGCGAGAGCGTGCTCAAGGCGGTGGAGACGATCAAGGTCGAGCTGAAGGAGCGCCTGGAGCAGCTGTACGCGCAGAACAAGCTGGTCGAAGCCCAGCGCCTGGCGCAGCGCACCCAGTTCGACCTGGAGATGATGGCCGAAGTGGGGTTCTGCAACGGCATCGAGAACTACTCGCGGCACATGACCCGCCGCCTGCCCGGCGAGCCGCCGCCGACCCTGTTCGACTACCTGCCGCCGGACGCCCTGCTGGTGGTCGACGAGTCGCACGTCACCGTCCCGCAGATCGGCGCGATGTACAAGGGCGACCGCTCGCGCAAGGAGACGCTGGTGGAGTTCGGTTTCCGGCTGCCGTCGGCGCTGGACAACCGGCCGCTGCGCTTCGAGGAATGGGAGGAGCGCTCGCCGCGCACCATCTTCGTCTCGGCCACCCCGGGACAATACGAGCTGCGCGAATCCGAGGGCGAGGTGGTGGAGCTGGTGGTGCGGCCGACCGGGCTGATCGACCCGGAGGTGGAGATCCGGCCGGTCGCCACCCAGGTCGACGACGTGCTCGGCGAGATCAATGCGCGAGTGGCGATGGGCGATCGGGTACTGATCACGACGCTGACCAAGCGCATGGCCGAGAACCTCACCGAGTACCTGGGCGAACACGGCGTGCGGGTACGCTATCTGCACTCGGACATCGATACCGTCGAGCGCGTGGAGATCATCCGCGACCTGCGCCTGGGCAACTTCGACGTGCTGGTCGGGATCAACCTGCTGCGCGAGGGGCTGGACATGCCCGAGGTGTCGCTGGTGGCGATCCTCGACGCCGACAAGGAGGGCTTCCTGCGCTCCAGCGGTTCTCTGATCCAGACCATCGGCCGCGCCGCGCGCAACCTGCGCGGCAAGGCGATCCTGTACGCCGACCGGGTGACGCGCTCGATGCAGGCCGCGCTGGACGAGACCGACCGCCGCCGCCAGAAGCAGGTGGAGTACAACGCGGAGCACGGCATCACCCCGAAGTCGGTGGCGCGGGCGATCGTCGACATCATGGAGGGCGCGCGCCCCGAGCCGGCGCTGGAGAAGCGCGGCCGCGGCAGGTCGCGCAAGGTCGCCGAGGAGGCCGAAGACTATGCCGCGCTGGATCCGGCGCAGCTGGCCTCCCGGCTCAAGGCCCTGGAGCAGCGGATGTACCAGCACGCCCGCGACCTGGAGTTCGAGGAGGCGGCGCAGGTCCGCGACCGCATCCGCAAGCTGAAGGAAGCGGCGCTGGTCGGGTGACCGGCAATCGCCCGCCGGCAACGGACGGACTGCGAAGACCACCCCACGGGGCACCCTGGCCCGCAGCCCGTAAGGAGCCGCCGCCCCTGTAGGAGCGCGCCATGCGCGCGAAGGCCGGCGGGGTGGGCAATGCCCGGAATCACCGCCAACCCGGCCGGAGCCTCCCGCGGCTTTCGCGGCCATGGGCCGCTCCTACGGGTCCGCCGCCGCCGGGGTTGTCGGGGGGCGGTCGAGCCGTTCCTCGCAGGGGCGGGGGAGGACCCCTCCAGGTTGTCGCGGGTCGGGTAGCGGGGTAGAATTCGCGGCCCTGCGCGGAGCTTCGCGCAGGGCATCGGGCGGTTAGCTCAGCGGTAGAGCACTACCTTGACATGGTAGGGGTCACAGGTTCGAACCCTGTACCGCCCACCACCGCGATGCGGTGGACTCCTGCACGGCGCGGCCTCACGGCGGCGCCGTTTGCATTTCGGCCCGGGCCGGCACAGGACGGGCAGAGCCGGGATCAGCGCCCCGCGCCGCGTCGGGCCAGCCGCTCGGCGAACTCCTCCAGGGCCTGCTCCAGCTCCAGCTCGCGCTGGCTCATGCGCGCGCCGGCGGTCTTCTTGCGCTCGCGCAGGGTGGCGGCGATGTTGCCGAGCACCGCCTGCAGCTGGGCGTGATCGTCCAGCGCCTCCAGCAGGGGCTGCACCGCGTCCCTCAGGCCGGCGCGCACGCCCTCGACGATCTCGACCGCCCCGGAGGCTGCGGGTTCGGCCTGCATGCGCTGCGGCGGCTCCTGTTGCTGCGGGGCGGCGATGCGTTCCAGCGCGGCGATCGCCGCCGTCCAGCGCGGATCGTCGCCGTCCGCGGCGCCGTCCTCCGACCGTACCCCGAGGTCCCTCACGCCCTCCACCAGGTCGGCCAGCTGCGCCACCACCCGTCCACCGACATCGGCCTCTGCGCCGCCCATGGCGCGGTTGCGCTGGAAGTCGCGCTTGATCCGCGCCCAGCGTTCGGCCTGTTCGGCGGTCATCGCGCCGCGCAGTTCGGCGAGCTTGAGCAGGTTCTCCTCGGCGCCCGAGGTCAGCATCTGCGCCTCGCCGATGTAGTGGTCGTGCAGCAGCTGCTGCAGCTCGTCCTCGTTCATCGCCGCCGAGACCTTCTCGGCCAGCTTGTTCATGTTGCGGTAGCTGCCCTGCAGCCGGAACGCCGGCTCGGCGCGGTAGGCGTCGGCCTGGGCGGCGCTGGCGATGTACTGCTGGTTGACCCGGTAGACCACGTCGCGCACCCGCACCAGGCGCTGCAGGGTGCCGACGATCTCGTTGGCTTCCGCGGCGCCGTAGGCGTGGCTGAAGTCGTTGTCCGAGACCTCGCGGCCCAGCGCTCTGTCGACGAAGCGGTAGAGGTCGCCGAGGTCGCGGGTGGCCAGGGGCGCCAGCACCGGACTCGAGGTCAGGCTGTTCTCGATGTAGCTGAGGACGAAGGCCTCCTCCATGCCGCCGAGCACGTCGCCGAGGTTGTAGATGTCGGCGCGGTTGGCGAGCATGTCCGGGATCCGGAACATTTCACCCGACTCGGTGTACGGGTTGCCGGCCATCACCACGCAGAACTTCTTGCCGCGCATGTCGTAGGTGCGGGTGCGCCCGCGCCACACGCCCTCGATGCGGCGGGTGCCGTCGCACAGCGAGATGAACTTCTGCAGGAACTCCGGATGGGTGTGCTGGATGTCGTCGACGTACAGCATCACGTTGTTGCCCATCTCCAGCGCCAGGTTGAGCTTCTCCAGCTCCTGGCGCGAGGTCGCGTCCGGCGCCTGGGCCGGGTCCAGCGAGCGCACTTCGTGGCCGAGCGCCGGCCCGTTGATCTTCATGAAGACCAGCCCCAGCCGGTGCGCCACGTATTCCATCAGCGTGGTCTTTCCGTAGCCGGGCGGCGAGATCATCATCAGCAGGCCGGACAGGTCGCTGCGGCGGTCGTCGCCGGCCGCGCCCATTTGCTTGGCGAGGTTGTCGCCGATCACCGGCAGGTAGGCGTCGTTGATCAGCCGATTGCGTACGAACGAGGTCAGCGGCCGAGGCTTGAACTCCTCCAGCCGCATCCGCGCGCGCTCGCGGGCGACGACCTCCTGGCGCAGCGCCTGGAAGCGGCGCACGCCTTCTACGAAACCGGCATGCGCGGCGAGTCGGGCGCCGAACTCGTCGATGCCCAGGACCATCGCGCCATCGTCGATGCGCGGATGGTCGCCGAGCAGGCCGTCGACGCGCACCCGCAGATCGGTCGCGTCGATCCGGTGGGGCAGGTCGTCGCCGGCCAGCAGCAGTGCGACGGCCTCGTCGGCGTAGTCCGCCAGCGGCGCGAACTCCGGGTCGGCGGCCAGCGCGCGCAGCCAGTCGGCGGCCAGGGCCCAGCGCGGCGCCAGGCGTTCGCCCAGACCCGCCAGGGTGGAGACGAAACCGTCCCAGGCATGGGCCGCCGCGAGCTTCCGCTGCAAGCCGTCGAGCAGGCTGCGGCCGTACTGGCTGATCGCGAAGCGGGGCTCGGGTTCGGCGAGCTCGGCGACCAGGTAGGCGGCGGCGCGCGCGCACAGCGCCGGATCGACCGGCAGCGGATGCGTCTCCAGGAAGGCGCCCGCAGCCTCCGCGATCTCGCGCTGCAATGCGAGCAGGCCGGCGTCGCTGTCCAGCAGCCGGCGGATGTCGCTGGCGGTCCGCGCCCGCGCCGGCCACTGCGCCGGATCGGGTTCGCGCCGCACCTGCGACCAGAACACCAGCGCCAGCGCGCGCACGTCGGCGGCATGGGCCAGGGTGCCCGCGCTGTCCTGCAGCGGCACCAGCGCCGCGAGGATGCGGCCGGCGTCGTGGTCGTGGATGCCGCGCTCGTAGCCGTCCCGGTAGCGCGGCGCGGCGAACTCGCGTACCGCGCGGTCGAGTTCTGCGGGTTGCTTGACCAGCGCGCGCAGGCGTTGCGGCTCCAGGCCGTCGCGGCGCTCGCGTGCCGCCTCCAGCATCCGCGCGGCCAGGTACTCGCCGCGGTACACCTGCGGCGATTCCGATTCCAGCGCCACCTGCCAGTACTCGCGCAGCGCCTCCAGTCCTTCGTCCTTCAGCGGCTCGAAGTAGTCGGTGCCGGTGAGGTGGACGCTGAGGCCGTCGCCCCTCGGCAGGAGGGTGAGGTCCAGCTCCTGGGTGTTGACGCTGAAGCGGTGGCGCGGGCCGAGGCGGACGATGCTGCCGCCGTCCTCGAACAGGTCGCTGCGGTCGCGCTGGCCGCGCACCGCGGTGTCGCGCGCGGCCTTCAGCCTGGCCTCGACGTCGTCGGCGCGGACGTTGTCGTGCAGTTCGCGCAACCGTGCGGCCAGCTCGCGCAGCTTCAGGATCAGCGGATCGCCGGCGAAGAAGGCGTTGAGCGCGTCGGCGCCTTCCAGGCGGGCGGTGCGGCGGTCGAGGCCGTCGAGGATGCGCATCGCCGCATCGGCCACCGCCTGCGCCTTGCGCTGGCGTTCGTCGACGAGCGCCTGGCGGTGGGCATCGAACGCCTCCAGCATTTCCTCGCGCTTGGCGAGGATGTCGCCCAGGAACTGCTCGTGTTCGCCGAAGCGGCTTTCCAGCTCCTCCAGCTGGACCAGCAGGCGGGAGAGCTGCTCGTCGCAGCGCTCCGGGTCGGTGGCCGCGGCCAGGGCGCTGGCGATGCTCTGCCCGAACAGGGTGAACTGGGCGCCGAACTGCGCGACCATCTCGGCCGACCCCATGCCGCGGCGGCGCTGCTCCAGCCGCGCCTTGGCCTGGTTGAGTTTCGCGTAGACCGCTGAGATCGCCTCCACGATCGCGGTGCGCTGCAGCGCATCCTCCACCGGCAGCGACGCCATCAGCCCGGACAGGGTATCGAGCTCGCCGGCCATGTCCTGCATGCCCTGCAGCGGCGCGCGCAGCCCGGCGGTGCTGGTCGCCTCCGCGCCCTCGGCGTCGAACGCCGCCAGCCGCTCCAGGAACGGCGCCAGCGCGTTCTCGCCCGCCAGGAAGCGGCCGGTCGCCAGGCCGACGCGCTCGTGCGCCTGCTCCAGCTCGGCCGCCATCGCGTCGATGCGCTCGACGTCGACGTAGCGGTACTCGCGAATCGTCAGCAGGCGGCCGCGCTGCGCCGACAGCGCGCCCAGCGCGGCGACGAACTCGTCGATCCCGGTCCAGTCGTCCGGGCGCATGCCCGCCAGCAGCTCGCGGTGGCGGGTCTCGGCCGCGGCCATGGCGCGCGCCGACTCGGCGCGGATGTTCTCGACCTTCTCGAACTCGTCCAGGACCGACTCGCCGGTCGCGGCGATCCCGTGCAGCAGCGGCCCGACCTCGCCGCATTCGCGATCCTCGATCCAGTGGTGCAGGTCGAACAGGCGGCGGGTGTTGCGGGTCAGCAGCTCGTAGCGCTGCATCGAGACCGACTCGGCCTCGATCTCGCGCGTCAGGCTCATCAGGTCGGAGATGCCGCGGACCAGTTCGGCATTGCCGATGCGGCCGATGAAGCCTTCCCCCACCGGCTGCGCGGCGGCGTGCTCCTCGCTCTGGAACGGCGTCTGCCACACCTGCATCGGGTGGATGCGCGTGGGCTCGTCGCTCTCGGTGCTGAAGATCACCATGCGCCCGTCGTCGAAGCGCGCATAGCCGTGGCCGAAGATCGGCGTGGTCAGGCGCCGCTCGATCATGTTGTAGGTGAACAGCGCGGTGCGGCCGCCCTCGGGCTCGTAGAAGACGTACAGCACGTCCTCGCCGTTGGGCGAGCGGATCGCGCGCTTGAAGCGCATGCCGGCCATCGATTGCTCGAAGGCACGGGTGTCGCCGCTGGGCAGGTAGTAGCCGCCGGGGAAGATGATGCCGTGGTCTTCTGGCAGCTGGATGCAGGCCTGGCCGATCGCGTCGATGCGCAGCACCGACTGGTCGAGGGTATTGAACACCAGGTAGCGCCAGTGTTCCTCGCGGTAGGGGCGCACCTTGAGCAGGATCAGGCTGCCCAGGCGCGCGAACTCGATCTGCGCATCGTCGAGCGACTGGGTCCGATCCTGCACCGGCTCGCTGTAGACGCCGAGCCCGACCTCGCTGTTGTTCTCCACCTTGACGGTCAGGTCGCCGCCGAGGGTCTCCACGAACACGGTGTCGAGGATGTTGACGTGCGGGTGGCGGCCGTTGACCGTCATCTCGCGGGTGGTCGGGGTCCACTCGAAATCGTAGGGCGCGGGCAGGGCGACGTCGCGCTCGCCGCGGTTGTCGATGTAGCGCACCTCGTTGCCGCCGCCCGATACCGCCCAGCGGAACACGCGTACGTCCTCGATCCGCTCGCCGATCTGGAACACCGCGAACACGCGATCCTCGCGCGACGACAGCTGCAGCAGGCGGGTGCCCTTGTAGTAGGCGTACAGCTCGCGAAAGTCGCGCTGGAACTCCGGCGCGGCGAGGAAGCTGCCGGCGTGATCGACCGGTGCGACCTCGTAGCCTTCGCCGGTGCGCTCGAGTCGATACAGCGAGAATACGTCCTCGACCGCGGTCTCGCTGCGCAAGCCGATGAAGACGTTGTATCCGAACAGCAGCAGCGGACCGACCTGGACGATGTCGCGGGCCACGCAGTTGTTCTCGGTGCGTACGCGCACCCGCCCGACCACCTCCATCCGGCTGCTGCCGAACTGCTCCAGTCGTCGCTGATTCAGCGCCTCGGCGAGGCCGCGCAGGCGCTGGCCCTGGTCGAGCAGGCGGCGGTGCAGCACCTCGTAGGCGCCGCCTTCGGCGACGGCGCGGTCCACCGCCCGACCGTCGTCGTGAGCGGGGGAGTCGTCGTGGGTCTCGGGAGCGTTCTCAGCCATGCTTCATCCTGCCCGCCACCCGGGGCGGTCGAGCGGCGAGCCAGGGCCCGCCGTGCATCCATGTGATCCGGCAGCCGCCGGATCACGCGAAGCCCCGGCCGCCGTGGCGCCGGGGCCGGCGGCGGTCAGCCGTCGGCGCGCGGCGCGGGCGCAGCCTTGTCGCCGGCGGCGGCCTCGGCCGCCAGCGGCATCAGCCGCTTCAGCATGTCCTGCACCAGCGGGCTCTTGCCGGCCACGCCCTCGATCGCCTTGCCCACCGACAGCGCCTTGGCGAAAGAGTTGAAGAACTCGCCCTCGCCGCCGACGATGTCGATCTTCGCCTTGCTGAGCGCCGAGGCCAGCACCTCGGCCTGCTCCCGGGCGATGTCCTTGCCGGCCTCGATCGAGGCGATCGCCTGCTCGAAGCTCTTCTCGAGCTGCATGCGGAACTCCTCGTGCTCGCGCGCCTTGTCGCCGAGCTGCTCCAGCGCGCCGAACTTGTCGGTCAGGCCCTCGGCCTCGGAGCGGAACTTCTCGCGCAGCACCTCGGCCTCGGCCAGGCCGACGTCGCGAGCCGCCTTGGCCTTGGCCACGGCCAGCGACTCCTCGCCGCGCGCCTGGGCGGTGAGCTTCTCCTCCAGGACCTTGGCATCCGCCAGGCCCTGGTCCTGCCGGCCGCGGGCCTCGGCGGTCATCTTCTCGGCCACGACCTTGGCCTCGGCCAGGCCTTCCTTCTCCATCGCCGCCGCGGTGATCTCGCGCACCCGCGCATCGGCCAGGCCCGGCGCGGCGCGCTCGGCCTCGGTGCCCTCGGCCAGCTTCTTCTGCGCCTCGGCCTTCTTCGCGGCAGCCTCCAGCTCGGCCTGGGCGATGGTGGTCAGCTCCACCGCCTTGTGCCTGGACGCGGTCTCCTCGGCCTCGGCCTGCTTGACCTGCCGCACCAGTTCCTCCTCCGCCTGCGCCTGGGCGTTGAGGATCGCCACCTGCTTGAGGCGGTCGGCTTCGGAGACCTCGCGAACCTCCTTGATGCGCTCCTCTTCCTGGGCGACGGATTTCTCCACCACGATGCGCTCGCGGATGACGTTGGCGATCTCCTTGCGCTGCTCCTCCAGCGCCTTTTCCTTCTCGATCCGCTGCAGCTCGACCTCGCGCTCGCGCGAGACGATCTCCAGATCGCGCGCGCGCGAGACCTTCTCCACCTCGATCACCACCGCGCGCTGGCGGTTCTGCTGCGCCACCTCGACCTCGCGCTGGCGGTTCTCCTCGCGGATGTCGATCTGCTCCTGGGTCTGGATGCGGGCGTGCTCAGCCTTGAGCCGCTCCTCCTCGCGCACCTTCTCGGTCTCGGCCTCCTCGCGCGCCCGGATGGTCTCGATCTCGCGCTTCTGCCGCGCCTCGGCGTCGGCCTGCTGGCGCTCCAGCGCCAGCATCGCCTCGCGGGTCTCGACGTTCTTCTTGGTGATCGCCAGCTCCTCGTTGCGCGAGAGCTCGTTGGTGATCACGTTCTGCGCCGCGGTCAGTTCGGTGATCTTGCGGATGCCCTCGGCGTCGAGGATGTTGGACGGGTCGAGCGAGTGCTTGGGCGTCTGCTCCAGGTAGTCGATCGCCACGTCCTCGAGCACATAGCCGTTGAGGTCGTTGCCGATCACCTCGACGATGCGGTCGCGGAAGTCCTGGCGGTTCTCGAACAGCTTGACGAAGTCGATCTGCTTGCCGACCGTCTTCAGCGCCTCGGAGAACTTGGCGTTGAACAGCTCGTTGACCGCGCCCTTCTCCGAGGCGCGGTCGACGCCGATCGCCTTGGCGACCTTGAGCACGTCCTGCGGCGTTTCGTTGACGCGCAGGTAGAAGGCGACGGTGATGTCGGCGCGCATGTTGTCGCGGCAGATCAACCCGTCCTTGCCCCGCCGATCCACCTCGAGGGTGATCAGCGAGATCTTCATGAACTCCTTCTTGTAGATGATCGGGTAGACCAGCGCACCGGTGAAATGCACTTTCGGCGTGGCCGACAGGTCGTTGACGATCAGCGCGGTGCCCTGAGGCACCTTGATGTAGAAGGCCTTGAACATCACGAACAGGCCCAGGATCACCACCACGAGGACGCCGATCCCCAGCAGGAACGGCATCAGCAGTGCGAGGTCGAGAGTCATCGGTCCATCTCCATATGAAGAACAGTGAGCGGGTACGGCGCGCCATCGGCGGCCGGTGAACGGCCGCTAGCGGCCGTGGAATTCGTCCTCGCCGACCACCCGGTAGGCGTTGTCCGGTTCGAGGTACTCGAGCAGCACTACGCGGTCGCCGCGGTGGAAGCCGCCTTCGCGGTCGCTGCGCACCTGCAGGATCAGGCCTGCGCCGCCGTCCTCGACGGTGGCCTGGCCGCCGGTGGCGGTGACGGCAGGGCTGCGCACGGTGGCCGCCATACCGATGACCGAGCGTTGCGCCTGTGGCGCCAGCCGGGCGAGGAAGTGGCGGATCGGACGCAGCGCCTGCCCGGCCCCCAGCACCCCGGCCACGAACGCGACCAGCAGCACCACCGCGCCGAGCGGAAAGCGGAGCAAGGTAGAGCCGAGATGCCGCAGCAGCAGGTAGTCGGCGAAATAGCTGACAAGCCAGGCAATGAAGGCGAGCAGGGTGAGGACCAGCATCAGCGGCAGGCCGCCGAGCCCGAACTTCATCATCACCGCGGTCAGGCCCTGCGGCTCCATGCCGTCGATGTCGGGCAGCGCCCAGCCGTCCAGGGCTTCGCTCTGGAAGATCCCCAGGGCTGCCAGCAGCCACAGCGCCACCATGACCCCAAGCGCGAGGCTGAAGACCACGGTCGGGAACGAAAGCGCGATGCGTAGAAACTCTTCCATTGCCTCCCCCTGGCCCGTCCGGGCCACCCCCGCCGGGCGCCTTGGCGCCCGGCTCGACATTCGGCGCCTTGGCGCCCGGCCCGACGTTCGGCGCCCTGGCGCCCGGCCCATCATGGACGCCGGCGGGCGTCCGGCTCAATCACGCGGCACGTGAACGCCGGTCAGTCCGCCTGCTGGCGGCTCTTCAGCCGATCGAGCACCGACTCCGCGCTTGCCGCATCGGCGAGGATGCCGGCGTCGCGCAACTTGGCGTCGACGACGTCCGTGCCTTCGTCGCGCGCCAGCTCCGACGCCGCCTCCATGCGCGCGCCGCGCTCGGCCTGGCGCTTCTTGACTCGCTCCAGCGAGTCCACCGCAGTCTGCAGGCGCGACTGCGAGCCGCTGTAGCGGTGCGCCACCGTGGCCTGGGCGCGCTGCACGCTCTCCGTGGCCTTGACCGTGTCGACCTGCTGCTTGAGCCGCCGGATGTTGCTCTCGGCCTGGCTGATCGCCTTGCGCAGGTCCGCCACGCTGGCCTGGAACTGCCCGACCTGCTGGCGCTCGCCGTCGCGCACCTGCTCCATCGCGGCGATCTTGCCGGCCACCTCCCGGGCGAGATTCTCGTCGCCACCATCGAGTGCCTTGATGGCATAGGCCTCGTACTCGCCGACCTTCTTCTCGGACTCGGCCAGCCTGGCCTCGGACAACTTCAGCTTGGCCATGATCTCGGCCAGCGCTTCCTTGGACCGGCGCAGCTCGTTGTCGGAGTCGCGGATCTCCTGGTCGAGAATGCGCAGGGCCTGGCCGTCGACCACCGCCTCGCCCATCTCGTTGGCGCCGCCGCGCAGGGCGGTCAGCAACTTGCTCCAGATGTTCATGTCCTGTCTCCTCGCCGGGCCGCTCAGGCGGCCGCCTTCAGGTGGGATTCGTACGCCTCGGTGGCCTTGATCACGTTGTCGGCCAGGCTCTCGATCTCGAAGGCCACGTTCGACAGGGAGGAGCGGGCATCCAGCGCGCCGAACATGATGTAGGCCGCTTCCCCGCCCATCTGTTCGATGCCGATGGTCGAGAGCGGGAACATCTTGTGGGTGCGCAGCACTTCCTCGTTGAACGCCGCCGCGTCGCCGACCTGCGAGACCGGC
The DNA here is from genome assembly GCF_013425525.1 of Luteimonas salinisoli. Lineage (GTDB taxonomy): Bacteria > Pseudomonadota > Gammaproteobacteria > Xanthomonadales > Xanthomonadaceae > Luteimonas > Luteimonas salinisoli. The sequence continues at coordinate 62,079 of NZ_JACCKA010000051.1, forward strand.
CACAGCAGCGCCTCGACCACGATCTGCTCGCCGACCACCGCCAGGAACAGCGGAAGATCGCCGTAGTCGCGCATCACCAGGTGCAGGCTCTGGTCGGCGCCGTCGAGCAACTCGGCGCTCACCGCGCCTGCGCTGAACTGTTCGGTGGCCGACAGCGCCTCGTACAGCGCCCGGGTGGTCCATACCTTCTGTTCGCTCATCTGCCTCTCCCTCGGGTTGGGCGCCGGGCCCCGCGGCTGGCGCATGCGTCGCTCGACTGCCGCGAGTTCGTCGGCGAACTCGGGCAGGATCCACAGCTCCTTCTTCACCAGGCCCTGCTCGCGCAGGCGCTCGCGGTGGCGGCGCTGGTAATAGGCGGAGGTTCTGCGTTCCATGAGTCGCAGCTTAATCATCACATGTGATCGGTGTCAATAGATCACATGTGATTTTTTCAAGAGTCACATGTAACGGGTCGAATGGCTATTCGATGCCGTGCTGGCGGCGGGCCTGGGCGATGCGCTCCGCCACGTCCGGCGTCACCCCGGCCTGCTCGGCGCGCCGGAAGACGTTGTCGAGCACGCGCTTCTCGTCCTCGTCGACGCGGGCGTCGCGCAGCGCCAGATCGAGCAGCCGCTGGAGTTCGGTCGCGTCCATGCGGCCGTCGTCGGTGAACACCGGGATGGCGCCGAGGGCGATGTCGAGGTGGCTGTGTCCGGTGTTCATGATGATTCCCTTCGTGTCTGGCCGTGCCGGCCGGTAGGCCATGTTAAACCCATGTGATGGCCACGGTCGTCGTCGGCGGCCTGCGATGGTGCCGCCGGGTTCGCGGCGGCGGTCTGCCGTGCCCCCGGCGTTTCACCGCACCTTGTGGCGAGCTGCGCTATCACCACCATAACGAACCGGCGCGGAGAGGCCATGCATGAGCCGACGGATCTGAAGTTCGAGCCCTATCGGGGGCCGGCCGGGGGCTGGGGCTCGGTGCATTCGCTGCTGCGCTTCGGCACCGGCAGCCAGGTGCCGACGGTGGAGGCGATGCGGCAGCTGGCCCGCCAGAACAAGGCCGACGGCTTCATGTGCGTCAGTTGCGCCTGGGCGAAGCCTAAGGATCCGCATGCCTTCGAGTTCTGCGAAAACGGCGCCAAGGCCACGTTCTGGGAGCTGGACCAGGGACGGGTCGGCGCCGATTTCTTCGCCCGCCATCCGGTGTCCGAACTGCTGCAGTGGCCGGACTTCGACCTCGAGCGCAAGGGGCGGCTGACCGAACCGCTGCGCTACGACCGCGACAGCGACCGCTACGTGCCGATCGCCTGGGAGGAGGCCTTCGCCACCATCGGCCGCGAACTGCGCGCGCTGGACCCGGCCGGCGTGGTGTTCTATGCCTCCGGGCGCGCGTCCCTGGAGACGTCGTACATGTACGCGCTGCTGGCGCGCCTGTACGGCAACAACAATCTGCCCGACAGCTCCAACATGTGCCACGAAAGCACGTCGGTGGGGCTGCCGCGCAGCATCGGGGTGCCGGTGGGTACGGTGCTGCTGGAGGACTTCGAGGCGACCGACTGCATCCTCTCTTTCGGCCAGAACGTCGGCACCAACGCGCCGCGGATGCTGCACCAGCTACAGGAGGCGAGCCGGCGCGGCGTGCCGATCCTGACCTTCAACCCGCTGCGCGAGCGCGGCTGGGAGCGCTTCATCAATCCGCAGGAGCCGGTGCCGATGGCGACCGGCACCTCGACCCGGATCAGTTCCGGCTACCACCAGGTGCGGGCAGGGGGCGACCTGGCGCTGGTCCAGGGGCTGTGCAAGGCGCTGCTGGAGGCAGACGACGCGGCCCAGCGCGATGGCGCGGCACGCGTGCTCGACGTCGACTTCATCGCCGTCCATACCCGCGGGTTCGAGGATTTCGCAGCGTCGCTTCGCGCCACCGGCTGGGACGAGATCGAGCGCGAGTCCGGCCTGTCGCGTGCCGACGTCGAGGGCGCTGCCGCGATCTACGCCGCCGCGCGCTCGAGCATTCTGGTGTACGGCATGGGCCTGACCCAGCACCGTCGCGGCGTCGACAACGTGCGCATGCTCTGCAACCTGATGCTGATGCGCGGCAACGTCGGCCGTCCGGGTGCGGGGATCTGCCCGGTCCGCGGCCATTCCAACGTGCAGGGCCAACGCACCGTCGGCATCAGCGAGAAGCCGGAACTGGTGCCGATGGACCGGCTGGCCGAGCTGTACCGGTTCGAGCCGCCGCCCAGCAAGGGGCTCGACACCATCGGCACGGTCGAGGGCGTGCTCGACGGCTCGGTGCGCGCCTTCATCGGGCTGGGCGGCAATTTCGTGCGCGCGGCGCCCGACACCCGGCAGCTGGAGCCCGCATGGAAGCGGCTGCGGCTGACGGTGCAGGTGGCCACCAAGCTCAACCGCAGCCACCTGGTCTGCGGCGAGGTGGCGTTGCTGCTGCCCTGCCTGGGGCGGCTGGAGCGCGATATCCAGGCCGGTGGCGACCAGACCGTCACCACCGAGGACAGCACCGCCTGCATCCATGCGTCGTTCGGCACCCACGAGCCGGCCAGCCGCGCGCTGCTGTCGGAACCGGCCATCGTCGCCGGCATCGCCGAGGCCGCGCTGGAGCCGCGCCCCGAGGTGCCGTGGCGCGAGTGGGTGGCCGACTACGGCAGGGTGCGCGACGCGATCGAAGCGACGTATCCCGAGCAGTTCCGCGACTTCAACCGCCGGATGCGCGAGCCGGGCGGCTTCCCACGGCCGATCGCGGCGCGCGAAAGACGCTGGAAGACGGACAGCGGCAAGGCCGAGTTCATGGTGCCCGAAGTGTTGTGCGCGACCGGCTTCGAGGACGCCGCGAATCTGCTGCGGCTGATCACGCTGCGCAGCAACGACCAGTTCAACACCACCATCTACGGCTATCGCGACCGCTTCCGCGGCATCGAGGGCACGCGCCGGGTGGTACTGGTCGGCGAGCGCGACATCGCCCGCCTCGGGCTCCGCGCCGGCCAGCTGGTCGACCTGGTCGGCGACGACGGCGACGGCGTCGAGCGCGAGGTCGGCGGCCTGCGCGTGGTGCCCTACGACGTGCCGGAGGGATGCATCGTCGGCTACTACCCGGAATGCAATCCGCTGATCTCCGTCGCGCATCATGCGATCGACAGCCACGTGCCGGCCGGCAAGTCGGTGCCGGTGCGGATCCGCGCCGAGACGCGCGCTCCCGTCCCTGCCGGCCCGGCACCGGTCTGAACGGCCGGGCGGCGTCTCGCGGGTGGGTCGCCTGAGCGTCCGCCGCCGGCGGCCGCAGCCGACGACTGGTCTGTCGCACAGAGGCCCTGCGCGTACGGAACAAAAAGTAACGTTTGAAGATGCGCGAAGCGAGTTTTTCTCGCGTCCGCTTCCCGCACACTGCGCGCCATGAAGGTGTCGCGCCATGCGTAGCAAGCTGTTCGTACCCGGCTCGCGACCGGAGCTGTTCGCCAAGGCGTTCGCAGGCGAGGCCGATGCGGTTTCCCTCGATGTCGAGGATTCGGTGCCGGAGCATGCCAAGGCCGCCGCCCGGATCGACATCATGGCGTTTCTCGGCTCGGCAACGGCGGCGGAAACCGGCAAGCTGGTGATCGTGCGCGTCAACGCCCTGGCGTCGGCGCATTTCGAGGCCGACCTCGGCGCCTTCGCGCGGCCCGGCGTGGACCTGCTGAACCTGCCGAAGGTGGCGGATGCGGCCGACGTGGTGCAGGCGGCCGATGCGCTCGAGGCCGCCGAGCGCCGCAACGGCGTCGACGTGCCGATCGGGCTGCTGGTCAACATCGAGAGCGCGCGGGCGCTGCGTGCGGCGCACGAGATCGCGTGCGCGCATCCGCGCGTGGCCGGGCTGCAGCTGGGTCTGGGCGACCTGTTCGAGCCGCTGGGCATCGAGCGCGGCAGCATCGCCAACGTGCACGCGTCGCTGTTCGCGCTGCGGATCGCGGCGGGCGAGGGCGGATGCTTCGTCTGCGACAGCGCCTATCCGCTGCTCGACGACGAGGCCGGATTCCGCGCCGAGGCGGAGCTGGCGCGGCGGCTGGGCTTCTGCGGCAAGAGTTGCGTGCATCCGCGACAGGTCGCCTGGGCCAACGAAGTATTCGGCGCCGCCGCGCCCGACCTGGCGCAGGCCCGCCGGATCGTGGCGGCTGCGGCGGAGGCGGGGCGCAAGGGCCGCGGGGCATTCGTCCTCGACGGCAAGATGATCGACCCGCCGTACCTGCGGCGCGCGAGGGAACTGGTCGAGCGGCTCGACGGACAGCGCGGGCAGGATGCGGCCCGCTGAGTCCGTCGCCTGGCCGGAGGGCGGCACGATCGCCGTCAGGCGCCGGCCGTGGCTGCGGGGTCCGGTCCGGGATCGCACCGATCGCGCAGGCAAACCCCCGGTGGCCGGCGCGCTGGTCGCATTGGCGCTGCTGCTCGCATGCGGTCCGGCGGTGGCGGAAAGCCTGTCCACGCTCCGGACCGCCGCGCTGCCGGCATGGCCTGCGGATGCGCCGGCGCCGGAGGCGCTGGTCGCCGTGGCCGGCTCGCCGGTGGTCGTGGCCGGCGACGGCGCGAGGATCCTCGACGGTGCCGGACGATGGCGGCGGCTGTCGTGGCGCAGGCCGGCCGGCAGCGTGGTGGTCGCCGGCTTCGGCGATACGGGCGGCGCCGGCTATCTGTTGCTCGCCGCAGCCGGATCGCCGCGGTCCGCCGGGCGCATCGTGCGCCTGGATCCGCCGTCCGCAACGCTGGCCGGCAGCGCGCTGCCGGCACTGCCGGAACACCTGATGCGGGCCCAGGGCGCGGCGCGGTCCGGCGCGCTCTACGTCGCCGGGCTGGACGCCGACGGCGGCCCACGGCTGCTGACGCTCGACGGCGGCGCCCGCGCGCCGGCATGGACCGCGCGCGAAGGCTGGCCGGGCGGAGGCGCGCCGCGGGCACTGGCGGCGACCGCGCAGGGCATCCACGTCGCCGTGGACGGCGGAGGGACGGGCCGACCCGATCGCCTGCTGCGCTGGACCGCGGGCGACGGTTGGCGCGAACTCGGCGCGGTCCCGGGCGAGGTGGTGGCGGGCGCGGTCCGCGCGTTGGGGCAGGCGCATCTGCTGTTCGCGGTACGCGATGGCGGTGGATCGGCATTCCTCAGCTACAACACCATCACCGGCGCCTGGACCGAGCCGCCAGGCGCACGCGCCGGGACGATCCGCGCGGCGGCGCCATGGGGCGACGGCCTCGCCTGGATCGACGGGACGGCCGGCGCGCCGCGACTGGTCGCGACCGAGATCGAGTCCGGCCGGCTGCTGTTGCGCTGGCTCGACTGGATCCTCATGGCGGTCTACCTGGCGGCGATGGTCGGCATCGGCGTGTTCTTCTACGCCCGCGACCGCAATGCCTCGACCGCCGATTTCTTCGTCGGCGGCCGCTCGATCCCGTTCTGGGTGGCGGGGGTGAGCCTGTACGCCACCAACGTCAGTTCGATCAGCTTCATCGCCATCCCGGCCAAGGCGTTCGAGAGCAACTGGCAGTACCTGACCAACAACCTGATCGCCGTGGTCGGGCTGATGTTCGTGGCGGTTTGGATCGTGCCGCTGCTGCGGAGGCTCGACCTGATGTCGGTGTTCTCCTACCTGGAGACGCGCTTCCACCCGGCGATCCGGATGATCGCCAGCGCGCTGTGCATCGTGGTGCAGATCGGCAGCCGGATGAGCGTGATCCTGTTCCTGCCGTCGCTGGCGATCGCCACGATCACCGGCATCGACGTGGTCTGGAGCGTGCTGATCATGGGCGGCTTCACCATCCTCTACACCACGCTGGGCGGCATGAAGGCGGTGGTCTGGACCGATTTCGTGCAGGTGTTCGTGATGTTCGGCGGCGCGCTGTTCGCGATCGGCTTCATCCTGCTGCAGATCGACGGCGGCCTGCCCGAGTTCGTCGCCACGGTCCAGGCCGAGGACAAGATGAAGCTGCTCGACTTCAGCTTCGACCTCACCCAGGCCACGGTCTGGGGCTTCCTGTTCCTGGTGCTGTTCGACGTGGTGCTCACCTTCCCCAAGGACCAGGTGCTGATGCAGCGGGTGCTGTCGACGCGCTCGGACCGCGAGGCCGGGCGTTCGGTATGGACGTTCGCGGCGATCATGATCCCGGGCGGCTGCATGTTCTACGGCATCGGCACCGCGCTCTACGTCTACTACAAGGCGCATCCGGAGCGCATGGACCCGCTGCTGCCGATCGACGCCACCTTTCCGCTGTTCATCGCCGCCGAGCTGCCGATGGGGGTGACCGGGCTGATCGTCGCCGGCATCTTCGCCGCCGCCATGTCCACCCTGTCGAGCATCATCAACAGCGTCTCCACCCTGGTTTCGGTGGATTTCTACGAGCGCCTGGCCCGCAACCCGAGCCAGAAGGCCAGCGTGCGCCTGGCGGGGGCGACCGGGGTGCTGGTGGGCCTGATCGGCATCGGCCTGGCGCTGCTGCTGTCGCGGTTCGACATCCACTCGCTGCTGGACATCTCGATCGAGCTGTTCGGCCTGCTCGGCGGCGGCTTCGCCGGCGCCTACACCCTGGGCATGTTCACCCGCCGCGCCAACGCGCCGGGGGTGGCGATCGGCATCGCCAGCGCCATCGTCCTGACGCTGGTGGCCAGGTCCATGGAACTGGTGCATTCGTACTTCTATCTCGCCATCTCGATCCTGATCTGCATCGTGGTGGGCTACCTCGCCAGCCTGCTGTTCCCCGCGCCGACGCGCTCGCTGGCGGGACTGACCATCCACGACCCGGCGCCCGGCGCCGCGGCCTGAGCCGTGGCGCGGTGGCGGGTCGGGCAGGACTTCCGGCGCTCACGCGCCGGACCGGCTTCGGTTAGCGTGGCGGCCCCGGATGCGGAGCGGTGACGTGGACACGCAATTCCTGAGAACCTTCGTCGCCGTCGCCGACCACGGCTCGATGGCGGCCGCGGCGCGCCTGCTCAACATCACCCCGGCGGCGGTGGCGCAGCAGATCCGCACCCTGGAGCGCGAGATCGGCGCGCCGCTGATCGCCCGTGCCGGCCGTACCGTGTGCGTGACCGAACCGGGCGCGCGCATCCTGGGCCGCGCCCGCGACCTGCTGCGCGACGTCTCCGACCTGCGCAGCGTCGCCAACGACGGCACCCTGTCCGGCGAGCTGCGGATCGGCGCCTGCCCGACCGGGCTGGCCGGGATCCTGCCGGACATCCTGGCGCGGATGGTCGGCGAGTTCCCGCAGATCAACGTGTTCATCCGCCCGGGCTATTCGGCCGATCTGTACAGCGAGGTGGAAGGCGGCGACCTGGACGCCGCGGTGGTGCTGCAGGCGCCGTATGCGCTGCCGAAGACCTGCGACTGGCAGCTGCTGCGCGAGGAGCCGCTGGTGGTGCTGGCGCCGCGGCGGATGGCGGGACGCGATCCGCACGAGCTGCTGGCCGCCGAGCCGCTGATCCGCTACGACCGCAACCATTGGGGCGGCCGCCAGGCCGACGAATACCTGCGCCGGGTCGGGATCGTGCCGCGCGAGCGCTTCGAGGTGAACGCGCTCAACGCGATCGCGGTGATGGTCGACCGCGGCCTGGGCGTGTCTCTGGTCCCCGACTGGGCGCGGCCTTGGCCCGAAGGACTCGACCTGGTGCGGCTGCCGCTGCCCGAGGCGCACCTGGTCGAGCCGCGGCGCATCGGTGCGGTCTGGTCGCGCTCCAGCGTGCGCATCCGCCTGGTGCGCGCGCTGCTCGAGGAAGCGCGCAAAGCGCTGGCCTGAAAAGCAGCGGCCGACAGCGATGCTGCAGCGCACCAAACGTTTTCCTGCTTGATAGGCAAGAAAACCTCATCTCTGAACATAGCCCGTGCAGGTGTGACGCCCGCCACGCCGCGCCTAGGCTGCCCGGGACCCGAGAAGGGTCGGCGCCGGGAGGGCGTCGCGACGCACGGCGCATCCCGCGTCGTGCATCGCACGGGAACGGGGCGCGCCGCGGCGCGTTCCGGGGCAGCCGAACCAGCAGAGACCACACCATGAAGACACCGCTTTCCGTCGCCATCGCCTGCGCGCTGCTCTCGGCTGCGCCGCTGGTCCATTCGCAGGACTCGCAGGACCCGGCCGCGACGCCGGCCGAGGAGGAGACCGCCACCGCCACCACCGACCTCGACCGGATGGTGGTCACCGGTTCGCGCAGCCCGCGCGCCGTCGATCGCATCCCCGGTGCGGTGACCATCGTTTCGCCCGAGGAGGTGCAGCGCTCGCTCACCCTGACCGAGGACGCCACCGCGGTGCTGGCGCGTTCGGTGCCGGGCTACTCGGAATCCTCGCAGGCGATGAGCAATCTCGGCGAGACCCTGCGCGGGCGCACCGCGCTGCGGCTGTTCGACGGCATCCCGCAGGGCTCGCCGCTGCGCGAGGGCAACCGCTCGGGCACCTTCACCGACATGGGCGTGATCGGCCGCATCGAAGTGATCAGCGGTCCGTCGGCCTCGGAAGGCATCGGCGCCGCCGGCGGCATCATCAACTACCTGTCCAAGACGCCGACCGAGGAGGGCACCCGCGCCACGCTCACCTCGCGCTATTCCACCCAGTTCCGCGAGGACAGCGACGCCTGGAAGGTCGGCCTGACCGTGGAGCACAAGCAGGACAGCCACGACGTGCTGGCGGCGGCCTCGTTCATCGACCGCGGCATGGCCTGGGACGCCGACGGCCGCCGGGTCGGCATGAACGCCAGCGGCTCGACCAACGACAGCGAGGCCGACAACCTGTTCCTGAAGTGGGGCATGAACTTCGGCGAGGCCGGCATGCAGCGCCTGCAGGCCAGCGCCAGCCGCTTCAGCATCACTGGCAAGGGCAACTACTCGTGGGTGGAGGGCGATCGCGAGCAGGGGATCCCCGATTCCGCGGTGCGGACCCCGCCGCTCGGTTCGATGACCGAGTTCAACGACTTCCGCCAGTACGCGCTGGCCTACACCCATGCCGACCTGGCCGGCGGCACCCTGCAGGCCGACGTCTACCGCGCCAGCCAGGCGATGCGCTACCCGGCCGAGGACGGCATCGACCGCCAGGATCCCGACATCGCACCGATCGGCGAGCTGATCGACCAGTCCGAGATCGCCACCGAGAAGAAGGGCCTGCGCGCCTCCTGGACGCGCCCGGAGATCTTCAGCGTCCCCGGCCTGGAGCTGCGCGCCGGCGTCGACCTGGTCGAGGACGAGGCGCAACAGCGCCTGGCGATCACCAATCGCGTGTGGGTGCCGCCGATGGTCTACAAGAGCACCGCCCCCTATGCGCAGCTGACCTGGGACATCGGGCCGGTGACGCTCAGCGGCGGCCTGCGTCGCGAGGATGGCGAGCTGAGCGTCGACGACTACGTCACCACCTGGTACCGCAACCGGGTCGCGGTGCAGGGCGGCACCCTCGACTACCAGGAGAACCTGCCCAACTTCGGCGCGATCTGGCGGATTGCCGACGACTGGTCGGTGTACGCCTCGTACGGCAAGGGTTTCAGCCTGCCCAACGTCGGCATCCCGCTGCGCAACATCAATCAGCCGGGCCAGACCGTGGAGGGGTTCGTCGACCTGCAGGCGATCGTGGTAGACAACCGCGAGGTCGGCTTCAACTGGCGCGGGCGGCGCGGCAGTTTCGGCGCCTCGTACTACGAGACGAGTTCGGACTTCGGCTCGTCGCTGGTGGTCGATCCGGAAACCGAGGACTTCATCCTCAGCCGCGTGCCGGTCGAGATCGAGGGCTTCGAGGCGAGCGGGGAATGGCGTCCGTCCGACGACTGGCGCCTGACCGCGCTGTATTCGCGGATTCGCGGTAAGACCACGTTCGGCAACACCGGCCCGCTGGATCGCGAAATGGGCATCAACGACATCAGCCCGGACAAGCTGTCAGCCGCCGCGACCTGGGCCTTCAACGCCCGCGGCGACGTGACCCTCGGTGCGACCATGCTGCTCGACCGCGACATCAACGAGGGCACCTCGGCCGAGGAGCACACCAGCGGCTACACCCTGTTCGACCTGAGCGCCAACTACGACTTCGAGCGCTACGGGAGGCTCTCGGTGGGCATCGAGAACCTCACCAACAAGCAGTACATCCTCAGCTGGTCGCAGATCGACTTCTGGAAGAACTACTTCGCCGGCCGCGGGCGGATGGTCTCGCTCACCCATACCATCACGTTCTGACCGGCGCCCGATGCGCAGTGCCGCCACGCCCGCGTGCGTACCATCGCGGCAATGCCGCGGCGGTCGCCGATGGCGTCGCCTCGCGGCGGCCGGCCTGGCCTGGGCCGCCGCCGCGGTGCAGGCCGCGGCGCCGCTGCCGACGATGGAGCCCGCGGAGGCGGCGCTGTCGCCGCAGGCGCTGGCGCGGCTGCACGGATTCATGGAGGAGGCGACCGGGCCCGAGGGTTACACCGGCGGGGTGACGCTGCTGGCGCGCGACGGCAGGATCGTCGATTGGCGCGCATACGGCCACCGCGACCTCGAACGCACCGCGCCGATGCCGCGCGATGCGATCTTCCGCATCTACTCGATGACCAAGACCATCGCCTCGGTCGCGGTGCTGATGCTGGTGGAGGAGGGGCGGGTGGGGCTGGACGATCCGGTGTCGCGCCATCTGCCGGAGCTGCGCGAGCCGCAGGTGCTGGTCGGCGGCGATGCCGACGCGCCACGGCTGCGCCCGGCCCGCGGCGCGATCACCCTCCGCATGCTGCTCACCCACACCGCCGGCTTCCCCGCCGGGCTGGAGGGCGACGCGGCGGCCGTGGCGCTGCTGGAGCGCGCCGACCCGCACGCGGCCGTGGACCTCGCGGGTTTCGTCGAACGCCTGGGGCGGGCGCCGCTGGCGGCCGATCCCGGTACCCGCTTCGGCTACGACGGCGCGGCCACCGAAGTGCTGGCGCGGGTGGTCGAAGTGGTGGGCGGCCAACCGTTCGACGACTTCCTGCAGGCGCGGATCCTCGTGCCGCTGAGGATGGAGGACACCGCTTTCCGCGTCCCCGGGGACAAGCTCCATCGTCTCGCCGACATCACCGCGATGGGCGAGGGCGGCCGCCTGGTGCGCCACGATGGTCGGGGCTCGCTCGATCCTGGCGAGCCGCTCAACGCCTACCCCAGCGCTGCGGGCGGCCTGTACTCGACTGCCGGCGACTACGCGCGTTTCTGCCAGATGCTGCTCGGCGGCGGCGAACTCGATGGGGTGCGCATCCTCGCCCGCGCCACCGTCGAAGCGATGATGCGCAACCAGCTGACCATGCTGGATCCGCCGGTGACTCAGTTCAGCGACGCCGAAGGCTTCGGCTTCGGCGGCTACGTGGTGCTCGATCCCGGGCGCCGCACCCGCCCCGGCTCCGCAGGCCAGTTCGGCTGGGCGGGCGCGGCCTCCACCAGCTACGTCGTCGACCCGGAGCAGCGCTTGATCGCGATCCTGCTGCTGCAGCACCTGCCGCGCGACAGCGGCGACGACCTGCCGCGACTCGGCGACTGCTTCTACCGTCTCGTCTACGGGAGCCTGCAGCGGTGACCCCGAGCCGACGTGCACCGTTCGCGGCTCCGCCGGGCGCGACGTACGATGCAGCGGCGCGCCGATCCCCGCGCGCGCCTCTTCCGCTCCGCCGACCCGAGATTCCATGACCTCCCCCCCGGACTCCACCGTTCCCCGCCACATGACCCCCGAGGACGACGCCGGTCGCGCGCCGCCGCGGGTGGAATACAAGTTCTCGCACGTCACCACCGGCCGCTACCTGCCCACGCCGGGCAAGGCGCCGGGATGGCCCTTCGCCGACATCGGCCTGTGGATGATCGACGCCGGCGCCAGCGCCGACGACTGGATCGCCGAGCTGGTGGACTGGCGCCGCGAGCACCTGGTGCGGATCGGCTACGACGACGCCAACTACCGGCGCCCCGAGCTGCAGTGGGCGCAGCGCAACTTCGTGCACGCGCAGATGATGGTGGAGGACCGCTACTTCTACGATGCGGACGCCGGCCGATACACCGTCGACCGCTATCTCGACGATCTCGAGGCGCGCTTCGGCGGCGTCGACAGCGTGCTGGTCTGGTTCGTGTACCCGAATATCGGCATCGACGACCGCAACAAGACCGACCTAGCGCACGACCTGCCGGGCGGCCTGGAAGGGTTGCGCGGCGCGGTCGCGGACTTCCACCGCCGCGGCGTGCGCGTGTTCCTGCCCACCATGCCCTGGGACCACGGCACCCGGCCGCCGGAGCGGAGCGACTGGGACGCGGTCGCCGCGCTGGCGAAGGCGGTGGGCGCCGACGGGGTCAACGGCGACACCTACAACGGCGTGCCGCGCGCGTTCTTCGACGCCGGCGAGGCCTTGGGCCATCCTCTGGTGCTGCAGCCGGAGTCGACCATCAGCGCCGAGGAGGCGCTGATCTGGAACGTGCAGAGCTGGGGCAAGAAGGCCCCGGACGGACCGGTGCCGCCGGTGGCGAAGTTCAAGTGGCTCGAACCGCGCCACATGATCAACTACGAGAACCGCTGGGGCCGCGACCGGACCCACGACCTGCAGTACGTGTTCTTCAACGGCATCGGCTACAACGCCTGGGAGAATGTCTGGGGGATCTGGAACCAGTTCACCGCGCGCGACGCAGAGATCCTGCGCCGGATCGCGGCGATCTATCGGCAATTCGCACCGCTGCTGGTGAGCATGGACTGGCGGCCCTATGCGCCGACGCTGCAGTCCGGCGTGTTCGCCAGCCGCTTCCCGGGCGCGGGTTCGGTGCTGTGGACGATCGTCAACCGTCACGAATCCGCGCTCGACGGCGAGCAGATCACAGTGACGCACGCCGAGGGGCGGCGCTACTACGACCTGTGGAACGGCGTCGAGTTGTCGCCGCGGATCGATGGCGCGCGCGCGGTGCTGGCGTTCGCGCTGGAGCCGCGCGGTTTCGGCGCACTCCTGGCGCTGGATGCGGATCCCGCATCGACCGGTCTGGACGCCTTCCTCGCTGCCGCCCGCGAGCGCGCCGCCACTTCGCTGCAGTCGCTGTCGGACCGCTGGCGCTCGCTGCCGCAGCGGCTGGTGGAAATCGCCCCGACCGCGGCCGCTCCCGCGGCGCCCGAGGGCATGGTGACCATTCCGGCCGGCGACTTCGACTTCGCGGTCGGCGGCATCGAGATCGAGGGCAACCATTGGGACGGCGTCGACGTGCAGTACCCATGGGAGGACAGCGCGCGCCGCAACCACCGCCGGCGCATGCGCATGCGGGCGTTCCATATCGATCGCCATCCGGTCACCAACGCGCAGTTCCAGGCGTTTTTGGCCGACAGCGGCTGGCGTCCAAGCGATCCGCACAATTTCCTGCGCCACTGGCAGAACGGCGCGCCGCCGGCGGGCTGGGACGGCAAGCCGGTGACCTGGGTGGCGCTGGAAGACGCGCGCGCCTACGCACAATGGGCCGGCAAGCGCCTGCCGCGGGAGTGGGAGTGGCAGTACGCGGCGCAAGGCGGCGATGGCCGACGCTATCCCTGGGGTGACGAGTGGCGCGAAGATGCGGTACCGCACCCGAACCGCGGCCGGACCCTAGGTGCGCCAGACGATGTCGACGCCCATCCCGCCGGGGCGAGTCCGTTCGGAGTGCTGGATCTGGTCGGCAACGTCTGGCAATGGACCGACGAGTACCGCGACGAGCACACCCGGGCCGCGATCCTCCGCGGCGGCAGCGGCTACCGCCCGCGCGCTTCGCACTGGTACTTCCCGCAGGCGTATCGGCTCGACCAGCACGGCAAGTACCTGCTGATGGCGCCATCCAAGGACCGTTCCGGCTGCGTCGGCTTCCGCTGCGTGGTGGACGCGTCATGAGCAGACTTCAGGGCGCCGTTTCGCCGCGCGCCGTCGCGCCGGCGCCTGCCGATGTAGTGCTCGAAGGTCCGCTGGGCGCGGCCCTGGAGGCCAACCTGCGCGGCCGGCTGTCGCGCTTCATCGTCGACGAGCGCAGCCCCGCCATCGCGATTTTCGGTCCCGCGCAGGTGGCCTGCAATCACGAGGGCGACTGGTACGGCGAGCATGCCGGCAAGTGGCTGTACGCCGCCGCGAAGGCCGCCGCGCGCAGCGGCGACGATGCGCTGCGCGCGAACCTGGAGCGGGTCGCCGATCACCTGGTCGCGTTGCAGGGCGCGGACGGCTACCTCGGCAACTACGCGCCGGAGCGGCGCTTCCCGGTGCCGCAGCGGCCGAAGCCGGAAAGCTGGGACGGGGCGCCGGCGCTGCGCACCTGGGACGTCTGGACGCACAGCTACCTGGTGCTGGGCCTGCTCGAAGTGCACCGGCATTTCCCCGCCGCCCGCTACCTGGATGCCGCGGCCCGGATCGGCGACCTGTGTGCTCGGGCGCTGACCGACGGCGACATCGACATCACCGGGCTCGGCAACCACCACGGGATGTCGGCGACCGTGCTGCTCGATGCGGCGGTGGAGCTGCACTTCGCCACCGGCGAGCGCCGCCATCTCGACCTCGCCCTGCGGGTGCTGGAACAGGCCGAAGCCAATCCGCGGCTGGCATTGCTGACCCGCGCGCTGGCCGGCGCCGACGCCTCCGAGATCGGCACCGGCAAGGCCTACCAGCTGCTGTGGAACCTGGTCGGCCTGGCCAAGCTGCACCGCGCCACCGGCGAGCCGCGCTTCCTGCGCGCCGTCGAGACGATGTGGCGGAACGTGCGCGACCATCACCTGAGCCTCGGCGGCGGACCCTGGGGCGGGGTGGCGCACCGCTCGCGCGAAGTGTTCAACCCGGCGGGCGTGTTCGATCCCACCGGCTACGTCGAGACCTGCTCGACCCTCTCGTGGATCCAGCTCAACCGCGAGCTGTACGCGATCACCGGGCGGGCATGCTTCGTCGAGGAAGTGGAACGCAGCGCCTGCAACGACCTGCTCGGCGCTCAGGCGCCGGACGGCGAGGACTGGTGCTATTACGTCTTCGCCAACGGCCGCCGCGTCCATACCACCTACTGGCGCTGCTGCAAGTCGAGCGGGGCGATGGCGCTGGAGGAGCTGCCGGCGCTGGCCTATGGCCTGTTCCAGGCGGACCTGCCGGCGGGCGCCGGCGGCGCGGCGGCCGCGGGGGTGTCGGTCAACCTGTACGGACCGTCCTCGGCCACGCTCGCGCTGCCGCAGGCGGGCAGGGTGGCGCTGCGCCAGGACACCGGCTATCCGTTCGACGGGAGCGTGCGGATCCGGGTATCGCCGCAGCGTTCCGCGCGCTTCCCGATCCGGGTGCGGATCCCGTCGTGGGTGCAGGACGCGCGCGCCGCGGTCAACGGCGCGGCGCCCGAAGCCGCACCCGTGCCGGGGGAATTCCTGGTCCTGGAGAAGACCTGGCAGGACGGCGACGAGATCGCGCTGGAGTTCCCGATGCCGCCGCGCCTGCACCGGCGAACCCACCGCAACGTCCAGGAATCGCGCGCTCCCGATGGCAGCCCGGTGCGCCAGCAGGTGCTGCGTTTCGACTGGTGCGCCATCACCCGCGGCCCGCTGGTCTACGCCACCGGGCTGATCGACGGATTCCGCGTGCAGGAGACGGTGCGCCTGCCCGACGCACCGGAGCGGACCTGGCTGGAAACGCTGGCGCCCGAAGCGCCGGGCGCGGCGCCCGCGATCCGGCTGTCGCCGCAGGGCAGGGCCCCGCTGCTGTTCTCGCCCTGGTACGCGACCGGCGCGCGGCGCGACGGCAGCTGGCGGCTGACCTGGCTTTCGCTGCCGCCGGACGACGCACCCTGAGCGCCGTCCGGTCCCGACGCAAGAATTCCTGGCGCCAGAACGTAGGCGGACGCGCTGGTTCCGTGCGTCCGGATGCGCCAGGCTGACCCGCACGCAGTACAGGACCCGGATTTCCCCATGGCCGATTCCTCAGTCTTCGCCGCTCCGCAGCGCTCCGGCCCGCCTGGTCCACTCAGCGGGGTGCGCGTGCTCGATCTGAGCGCCTACATCGCCGGCCCCTACGGCTGCACCCTGCTCGCCGACCAGGGCGCAGAGGTGATCAAGGTCGAGCCGCCGGCAGGCGACAACCTGCGCAACTACCCCTCCACCCTGGCCGAGGAAAGCCGGGCCTTCCTCGGCGTCAACCGCAGCAAGCGCGGTGTGGTGCTGGACCTGAAGCGGACCGATCAGCTCGCGGTGCTGCTGCGGCTGGTGCGGATGGCCGACGTGCTGGTGCACAACTTTCGTCCCGGCGTGCCCGAGCGTCTCGGCATCGACCATGCCCGCCTGGCGCTGATCAACCCGCGGCTGATCTACTGCGCGGTCACCGGCTACGGCGAGACCGGACCGATGAAGGACAAGGCAGGCTACGACCAGGTGCTGCAGACCATGACCGGCATCTGCACCCTGCAGGGCCCGCCTTCCGGCCCGCCCGAGATCGTCTACGGGTCGGTGGTCGACTACTATGCCGCCGCACTGCTGGCCGCGGGCGTGGCCTCGGCGCTGTACGAACGCGAGCGCAGCGGAGAAGGACAGTTCGTCGGGGTGTCGCTGCTGCGTAGCGCGCTGACCATGCAGTCGGCGAGGATGATCTGGGCCGAGGGCGAGGCGCTCGACATCTGGCGCGACATGCGCTCGGGCGGGGTCACCGGCATCCACCCGGCGCGCGAGGGGCATCTGTACATTTCCGCCAATACGCCGCGCTTCTGGCAGGCGCTGTGCGAGCGCACCGGCCTGGACGCGCTGGCCGCCGATCCGCGCTACGACACGGTGCGCAAGCGCGCGCGTCTCGCGGCGGAGATCGTGCCGCGGCTGCGCGCGGCCCTTGCCGCGCGCACCGCGCAGGAGTGGGAAGAGGCATTCGGCGATGCCGTGCCCTGCGCCGCGGCGCGCCGCGTCGAGGACATGTTCGACCATCCCCAGGTGCTCGCCGAGGAGATCGTCGCGCCGATCGCCCATCCCGGGCTCGGCAGCTACCGCGGCGTGACCCGGCCGATCAAGTTCGGACGCACGCCCGGGCCGGCGCCGTTCGCAGCGCCCGGCCTGGGCCAGGACTCGGCGGCGGTGATCGGTGACGC
This sequence comes from Luteimonas salinisoli, assembly GCF_013425525.1. Taxonomy (GTDB): domain Bacteria; phylum Pseudomonadota; class Gammaproteobacteria; order Xanthomonadales; family Xanthomonadaceae; genus Luteimonas; species Luteimonas salinisoli. The sequence goes on from NZ_JACCKA010000051.1 coordinate 79,064, forward strand.
GAACGGTGCAGTCCGGAGCGCCGACCCTGAGGCACGGGACTGAAGAGAAGCCGGCTCGCCCGGCCGGGTTTTCTCGCGTTTTTTCTCCCTGCCCAGGCAAACCGCCCCCATCTGGGGGTGACGGAAGTCGCCACTCGACGACACAGGCTGGTGCAGAAGGCCTTCGCGGGCAGCCGGTGCGGCGCCCCGGTGCGGGACACGCCGTGAATCCATCCATGGAGGCTCGTCGACGCCATCCATGGCGTCGACGGTCCCGCACCGGGGCACCGCACCGGCTGGATGCTGCGCGGGTGCTTTCGGTGAGGTGACGGTCGCTTCCGGGCCCCGGCGGTTCGGCGGTCCAGCACGTGACGGCGCTTTTTCTTGACGCCCCAGTGGGTGGTGGCGCCGGGAGCCCCCGGGGCGCGCGATGTGTCAGCAGGTCAGAAGCGGTAGTTCAACCCGAGCAGGTAGGTGCGGCCCCACTCGATGTGCTCGAGCGGCCGGTCTTTGGTGCCCGCATAGGTGCGGTAGGACTCGTCGGTGATGTTGCTGGCCTGGAACAGCAGGCTCAGGCCGGCGAGGGCGGTGTGGTCGCCGAACGCATAACTGATTTGTGCGTCGGTGATGTCCTCGCCCACCACGTAGCGCAGGGTGCGGTCGCCGTCGAAGTTGCCGATCTCGCCGACGAAGTCCGAACGCTTGCGCTGGCTGATACGCGCCTCGAAGCCGCTGCGCTCGTAGTAGGCGGTGAAGTTGTATACACGCTTGGAAAGGCCCGGCAGGGTGATTTCCTCGTTGCCGACGCTGCTCTGGGCGTTCGGCGGCGGCGGGATGGTGATGTCGCTGTCGTTGAAGCTGGCGCTGGCGACGATGCCGAAGCCGGTCAGCGCGTCCGAGAAGAGGTCCAGGGGCAGCGATGCGGTCAGCTCGATGCCGCGCAGCGAGCCGCCGTCGCCGTTGTAGGGGGCGGTGTACCTGCCAGTGCTCTGCAGGGGCGGAAGATCGTCGTCCCACGGATAGTCGACCAGGAGATCGCTGAAGTCGTAGCCGTCCCGGGCCTCGGTGTAGATGTAGGTCCGCAGATCCTTGTAGTAGAACGCCGCGGCCAGGTAGGCGCGTTCGCCAAAATACTTCTCGTACGAGAGGTCGAAGGCATAGGCGCGCCAGGGATCGAGTTCCGGGTTGCCGCCGGAGCCGCCCGGCTCTCCGTTGGATTCGTTGACGCCGAAGTCCAGCGATGCGCGCAGTTCGTCGACGCGCGGACGGGCCACCTGTTCGGCTAGCCCCACGCGCAGGGTCTGGTCGTCGGTCAGCGAGAAGGCGAGGTTCAGGCTCGGCAGGACGTCGGTGTACTGCTTGCCGCGGGTGATCGGCTGCACGTTGTCGCCGTCCGGCCGGTTCGAATCCCAGTAGCGGGAGGTCGAGGACTGGTCGACGCGCTGCACCTGCACGCCGAAGTTGCCGCGCACGGGCACGCTGCCCCACTGGGTATCGATATTCGCCCGCGCGTAGGCGGTGGTGATCTGCTCGTCGACCCGCCAGGCCTTGGGGATCAGATACGACAGGTCGTCGACCGGGATGAAGCTCATGTAGCGATCGACGGCGGCGGGCACGTTCCAGGACGGGATCAGGCCGGCGCCGGCGAAGCCGAGGTCGACCAGGCCGTACTGCAGGTCGTCGCCGATCGCGGTGTCGCCCTGGGCACCGAGGTTGATGTTGCCCTCGGGCTGCCACTTGCTCTTTTGGCGGTCGGCGTAGTTGACGCCGAGGTCGATGTCGACCAGCCATGCTATCGACTGCGGAGTCGGCACGGACGCGTCGAGGCGGAACGCGAGCAGTTCGTCCTCCACCCGCGGGGTCTTGCCGTACCCGGAACCATAGATGGTGTTGGTCAGGTAGAGCGAGCCCGGGTCGGAGTAGTCGCGGCCGGGGACCAGCTGCGAGAAGTCGCCGCTGCGGAAGTCCAGCGCCACCGAATCCAGCTGCGGAGCGGGCAGCAGCTGGGTGTTGTTCTCCAGGACGACCTCGTCGCGCTCGGTCTCCGAATAGCTCACGTCCGCCATCAGCTCCACGCCGCCGAGCGTGAACTCGTTGTTCCAGCCGAACGCCCTGATCTTGTCCTCGCGGTGGTTGTACATGCCGCGCACCAGCGGATAGACGTTGTTGGCGACGCCGCCGGTGAAGGTGCCATCGTCGTTGATCACCGGGTCGGTGACCTCGAGCCGCCCGTAGCCGCCGTTGTAGTCGCCGATGTGGACCTCGAACTGGTTGGCGGTGCTGACCTGGGTGGCCTCGGAGTAGAACAGGTCGAGAGTGCTCGTCCACGCGTTCGAGGGACGGAACTGCAGCGTCGCCATGATGCCGTCGCGCTCGGTGTTGCCGGTGCGGCGTAGCGCCTTGATGCCGTCGGAATAGAACGTGCCGGCGGGCACGCCCGGCCGCCAGCCGTCGCCGATGGCCTGCCAGGGCTCGTACAGGCCGACCTGGTTCTCCTGGATCGGCGTGTCCGAATGCGAATAGCCGATCGAGAAGCCGAAGCGACGGTCCTCGGAGCGGGTGATGTAGCTGGCGTTGATGCGCTCGCCGTGGGCGGAAGCATCCGCGGCGGAGCCGAGCGAGTTGCGTTGGCCGCGCACGCTGACGACGCCGGCCGGTTCGCCGAAGCTCAGCGGGCGCACCGTGCGCATGTCCAGGGTGCCGGTGAGCCCCTGGCCGACCAGGGCGGCGTCGGGCGTCTTGTAGACGGTGACGCCGTTGATCAGCTCGGACGGGTACTGGTCGAACTCGACGCTGCGGTTGTCGCCGGTGCTGACCATTTCGCGGCCATTGAGGAGCGTGGTCGAGAAGTCCGGCGACAGGCCGCGCACGCTGATCACCTGCGCACGGCCCGCCACCCGCTGCGCCGACACGCCCGGCAGTCGCGCCAGCGACTCGGCGATGCTGACGTCGGGGAGCTTGCCGATGTCCTCGGCGGAGATCGCCTCGACGATGGAGGTGGATTCGCGCTTGACCGAGATCGCGCTCTCGATGCCCCGGCGGATGCCGGTCACGGTGACGGTGTCCAGGTCCATCGCATCGGCTTGGCTTTCGGCCTGCGTCGCGGGCTGGGCCGCGGCGTCTTCCTCGCCGGTGTCCTGCGCATGGACGTTGGCGGCCAGCATCAGCATCGCCGATGCCAGGGCAGCGCTCAGCAGGTTGCGTTCGAGCTTCAACATCTCCCCTCCCAAAAGGTGTCGTGCGGATCGCGGAACCGGCTCCCGGCGGCGTCCATGCGGATCTGTCCGGCGGGAAAACGGGATGTGACGGATGTCGCGGGCCATGGTAGTCCCCGCGTTCGCCGCGCAAGCCGCCCTGCATACGTATTCATGGCGTGCCGCCCGGTTCATGCTTCCGCGGGGCGTGCGGCGCCGGCCGTCAGTCCGCGTTGCCGCCGCGGCGGCTAGCATGGACGCATGCCGCCGCACCGCAATCCCCTGGCAGCGATCGCCACCTCCCGCATCCGCCGCTGGGTCTTGAGCGCGTTCCCGCGCGGGCGGAGCGGGATCGACTACGACCATCCCCCGGGCGATCCCGGCCTGTTCGGCCCCGACAGCGTCACCTGGCGCATCCACGCCGACTTCCCCGGCATGCTCTCCGGCGGGCTGTGCGCGCTGATGCTGCAGACCCTGCATCCGCGTGCGCTGGCCGGGGTCTGGGACCACTCCAACTTCCGCGACGACCTGGTCGGGCGACTGCGCCGGACCACCGCCTTCGTCGCCGGCACCACCTATGCCGGCCACGAACAGGCCTCACGGCTGATCGCCCGCGTCGCCGCCATCCACGCCCGCGTGCAGGGCACGCTGCCGGACGGGCGCGCCTATGCCGCCGATGCGCCGGACCTGCTGACCTGGGTGCACGTCACCGAGAGCTACGGCTTTCTCCAGGGCTACCGCCGCTACTGTCGCCGCGACCTGCCCGCCGCCGCCGCGGACCGCTACTACGACGAGGCGCGGCGGGTCGCCGAAACGCTCGGCGCGCGCGACGTGCCTGCCTCGGAGGCCGGGGTCGCCGACTACTTCGCGCGTGCCCGCGACGAGCTGGCCTGCGACGCGCGCTCGCGCGAGGTGCTGGCCGTGCTCGAGCGGATCCGCCTGCCGGTGCCCGCCGCCGGGCTCTCGCGCGAACTGTTCCTCGGTGCCGGCGCGGCGCTGCTGCCCGACTGGGCGCGGGACATGCTGGAGCGCTCCACCGGCAGGCGGATCCGCGACGCGTTCGCGGCGCGCACCCTGGCCGGGCTGGCGCCACTGTTCCGCACCGCCCTGGACGATGGGGTGGCGCCGCGCGCCTGCGCGCGGCTCGGCGTGGATCCGGCGATCCTGCAGCGCCTGCCGGACCTCGATGCAGTCCACGCGTCGCACCGCGGATGAGCGCCTGTCCGCTCTGCGGCGGCGGAAGCTGCCGCCCGGAATCGCCGGTGCTGGGCCGCCGCTACGCCGCCTGCGACGCCTGCGGACTGACCTTCATGCTGCCGGCAGATCGCCCTTCCGCCGCGCAGGAACGCGCGGTCTACGACCTGCATCGCAACGACCCGGCCGATCCCGGCTATCGCGCCTTCCTCGAGCGCCTGTCCGCCCCGCTGATCGCGCGCCTGCGGCCGGGCATGCGCGGGCTGGACTACGGGGCGGGCCCGGGCGCGGCGTTGCCGGCGATGCTGGCCGCACATGGGTTTCCCACCGCTGCCTGGGATCCGCTGTATGCCGCCGACGCGCGCCTGCTGCGGCAACGCTACGATTTCATCGCCTGCAGCGAGACCGCCGAGCACTTCCACGATCCGGCCGCGGAGTTCGCGCGCCTGGACGGCCTGCTGCGGGATGGCGGCTGGCTGGGCCTGATGACCCAGTGGCGGCTGCCCGAGCGGCCGTTCGCGAGCTGGGGCTACGCCCGCGATCCCACCCACGTCTGCTTCTACCAGCGCCGGACCCTGCAGTGGATCGCGCAGCGGCAGGGCTGGTCGCTGGAATGCCCGGCGCCGCACGTGGCGCTGTTCCGCAAGCCGGGCGCCGCGCTCAGTCCTTGCGGGTGAACCAGGCGTACTGGCCGGGCGCGCCCAGCTCGAGGTGCGGCTGGCCGATGCCGCCGAAGCGCACCGCGTAGCCGTTGCGGCGCGCCACGCCGCCGGCCCAGGCGCGGAACCGGGTCCGGTCCCATTCGAAGCGGTGGTCGGGATCGCGCACGTCGTCCTGGCCCAGGCCGTACAGCACGTTGTATTCGCGGTTGGGAGTGGTGACGATCGCCAGGCGCGGGCGGTGGTGGCCGAACAGCGCACGCTCGGCGCCGGACAGCAGCCCCGGATCGAGGTGCTCGATGGTTTCCACCAGTGCGGCCGCATCGTGGGTTTCCAGGCCCTCCAGCGGGCGCGTGCAGTCGCCGTGCACCAGCCGCAGCCGCGGGTCGGCCTCGCCGCCCCTGCCGAGGCCGGCGCGCGCCACCGCCAGCGCGCTGGTGCACATGTCGACCCCGGTGATGCGGTGGAACTGGGGATGGGGCAGCAGCCTGGCCAGCAGCCGCCCGGCGCCGCAGCCGAGGTCCAGCACGCTGGTGGCACCGGACTGCAACAGCAGCCCGGTCACCAGGTCGAGGCGTTCTTCGTGCAGGGTGGCTTCCATCGGCTCTCGTCCGCGACGCGGCGATGATAGCCGCGCAGAAGGGCGCGCGGCTGCCGGCCCGTCGCTGGCGGCGACGCCTGCATCGAGCAGATCCGCCATTGCGGCTCCTCCGTGCACGGGATTCCGCGCCGATGGGTGCGCCGGCGCCGGCGACGGCAGGGTGCGCCGGGCGGTTACCGGGTGGCGTTCATTCCAGGCGGCCGAAGAACACGCCGCGGCCGGGGATCCGGAGCACCCCGGCCTCGGTCCGCCCGGAAAGCAGGCCATGGTCGTCCAGCGTCCGCGCCGACAGGTCAGCGGGCAGCGGCCACTCGATCGCGGCCGACGAGAGGTTGAAGGCGACCAGCACGGTGTCGGCCCCGTGGTCGCGCACGAAGGCCAGCAGCGGTTCCGGTGCGTCGAGGAAGCGGATCCCGCCCTCCACCAGGGCCGGATGCGCGCCGCGCCAGCGCAGGAAGCGGCGCACCGCGTTGAGTACCGAGGCCGGGTCTTCCTCCTGCTTGGCTACACTGCGCGCGCGGTGCGCGGCGGGGATCGGCAGCCATGGCCGCCCGGCGGTGAAGCCGGCGCCGGCGTCGCCGTTCCACGGCATCGGCGTACGGCTGCCGTCGCGGCCCTTGAAACTCGGCCAGAAGGCGATGCCGTAGGGGTCCTGCAGCGCCTCGAACGGCACGTCGGCCTCGGGCAGTCCCAGCTCCTCGCCCTGGTACAGGCAGACCGAGCCGCGCAGCGAGCACACCAGCGCCACCATCTGCCGGGCGAAGTCGTCGCCGGCCTCCGCACCTCCCCAGCGCGTCACCGCGCGCTGCACGTCGTGGTTGGAGATCGCCCAGCACGGCCAGCCCTCGCGCATCGCCGCCTCCAGGCGCTCCACCGTGCCGCGAATGTGGGCGGCGCTGAAATCGTCGGTCAGCAGCTCGAAGCTGTAGCCCATGTGCAGCCGTCCGGCGCGGGTGTACTCGGCGGTGGTGGCGAGCGAATCCTCGGAGGAGATCTCGCCAAGCGCGGCGGCGTCCGCGTAGCGGTCCATCAGCGTGCGCAGCTCCTCGAGAAAGCCGATGTTCTCGGGCTGGGTGTTGTTGTGGTGGTGGTACTGGAAGGCGTAGGGGTTGTCCGGGCTGAAGCCACGGCCGACGCGCAGCTCGGCCGGCTTGGGCGGGTTGTCGCGCAGCCGGCGGTCGTGGAAGCAGAAATTGATCGCGTCCAGGCGCAGCCCGTCCACACCGCGCTCGAGCCAGAAGCGCACGTTGTCGAGCGCGGCCGCGCGCACCTCGGGATTGTGGAAGTTCAGGTCCGGCTGCGAGGACAGGAAATTGTGCAGGTAGTACTGGCCGCGGCGCGGTTCCCATTTCCAGGCGACGCCGCCGAACAGCGACATCCAGTTGTTGGGCGGGGTGCCGTCGGGGCGCGCATCGGCCCAGACGTACCAGTCCGCCTTCGGGTTGTCGCGGCTCCCGCGGCTCTCGCGGAACCAGGGGTGCTCGGACGAGGTATGGCTGAGCACCTGGTCGATCATCACCCGGATGCCCAGGGCGTGCGCCTTCTCCAGCAGGGCGTCGAAGTCGACCAGGGTGCCGAACAGCGGATCGACGTCGCGATAGTCGGCGATGTCGTAGCCGAAGTCGTGCATCGGCGAGCGGAAGAACGGCGCCACCCAGATCGCATCGACCCCGAGCGAGGCGACGTGGTCCAGGCGCGCGACGATGCCCGGCAGATCGCCCACGCCGTCGCCGTCGGTATCCATGAAGCTGCGCGGATAGATCTGGTAGATCACCGCGCCGCGCCACCACGGGCTGCTCGTCATCCACTGCCTCGGCATCGCTGCGCGCACGGCCGGCGCGCGGGCGGCCACTATTCCACGAACCCCGTGGCACGGGCGACGCCAGCGCTGCCGCCCGTGCGATGAATACGTATGCAGGGGCCGTGCTGCGGCCGCACCCGAACCTACCATGGCGCCTGCCGCACGTTCTGCGATGCGGCCGCCCGGTGCGGCAGGGCAGCCGTCAGCGGCCGCCGAAGCCCATCGCGGCCATGGCAACATCCCCGCATCCGGACTGGAGCACCGATGAGCGCGAAACCGCAACTGACGTTCTGGCAGATCTGGAACATGTGCTTCGGGTTCCTCGGCATCCAGTTCGGCTTCGCGCTGCAGAACGCCAACGTCAGCCGGATCTTCCAGACCCTCGGCGCGGAGATGGAGCAGATCCCGATGCTGTGGATCGCCGCGCCGCTGACCGGGCTGATCGTGCAGCCGATCGTCGGGTACTTCTCGGACCGGACCTGGACCCGGCTCGGCAGACGGCGGCCGTACTTTCTCTACGGCGCGGTGTTCGCCTCGCTCGCGCTGCTGGTGATGCCGAACTCGCCGGCGCTGTGGATCGCGGCGGGCACGCTGTGGATCCTCGATGCCTCGATCAACGTGTCGATGGAGCCGTTCCGCGCCTTCGTCGGCGACCAGATGCCTCCGCCGCAGCGTCCGGCGGGGTTTGCGATGCAGAGCTTCTTCATCGGCGTGGGCTCTATCGTCGCCAGCATGCTGCCGTGGCTGCTGGCCAAGGCGGGGGTGGCCAACACAGCCGCCCCGGGGGCGATCCCCGACACCGTGAAATACGCCTTCTACCTCGGCGGCGCGGTGCTGTTCCTGGCGGTGGGCTGGACCGTGCTGCGCACCCGCGAGTATCCGCCCGAGGTGCTCAAGGCGCAGGACACCGCGCCGCCGCTGCCGCACGCGCCGCTCGATCGTGCCCGGACGAGTCGCACCGGCCTGGCCTGGCTGCTGGCCGGTGCCATGGGCATCGCGTCGATCCTCTGGTTCGGGCTCGACCAGCAGCTGTACGTCCTGTCCGGCGTGCTGGTCGCGTACGGCGTGGCGCTGCTGCTGACCGCGAACGTGCGCAGCCGCAACATGTTCACCACCATCATGGCCGATCTGCAGGCCATGCCGGACGCGATGCGGCGGTTGGCGGTGGTGCAGTTCTTCTCCTGGTTCGCGCTGTTCGCGATGTGGATCTACACCACCGCCGCGGTGACCGGGGTCCACTACGGCGCGGTCGATGCGCAGTCGGAGGCGTACAACGACGGCGCCAACTGGGTCGGCGTGCTGTTCGCCGCCTACAACGGCTTCGCCGCGCTGGCCGCGATCGTGATTCCGTGGATGGTGCGCCGCTGGGGCCTGCGCGCCAGCCATCTGATCAACGTCTGGCTCGGTGCGGCGGGCCTGCTGTCGTTCCTGGTGATCCGCGATCCGCAGTGGCTGCTGCTGTCGATGGTCGGGGTCGGGTTCGCCTGGGCCTCGATCCTGTCGCTGCCCTACGCGCTGCTGTCCGACAGCCTTCCCGCGGAAAAGATGGGCATCTACATGGGCATCTTCAACTTCTTCATCGTCATCCCGCAGCTGGTCGCCGCCAGCATCCTCGGTTTCCTGCTCAAGACCTTCCTCGGCGGCCAGCCGATCATGGCGCTGGCGGTCGGGGCGGCCAGCCTGGTGGTGGCGGGCCTGTGCGTGCTGAGGGTGCGCGAGCCGGCGGCGACGGAGCAGCCGGCATGAGGCGGGCATGGCTGCTTGCGGCGGCGCTGCTCGCGGTTGCCGGGTGTTCCCGGTCCGACCCGGCGGGGGCGGACGCGGGTGCGTCGCCCGTCGCGGCGGAGTCCGCGATCGCGCAGGAGGCGGACGCGGGGCAGGGCTTCTACGGCACGCTCGAGCCGTTCGCCGAGCACGCGGTGTACTTCGTGGTCACCGACCGCTTCGTCAACGGCGATCCGTCCAACGACCAGCGCGAGCAGGGCGGCGACCATCCGAGCTTCGACATCCCGCTGCCCGCGTGCGACGGCGTGATCGCCAACGTCGGCTACCAGGGCGGCGATTTCCGCGGCCTGCTGGACAACGCCGGCTACATCCGCGAGATGGGTTTCGGCGCGGTGTGGATCACGCCGATCGTCGAGAACCCGGACCAGGCCTTCACCGGCGGCGACCCGATCACCTGCAGCAGCTTCCTCAGCGACCGCGGCAAGGCCGCCTACCACGGCTACTGGGGCATGAACTTCTACCGGGTGGACGAGCACCTGCCGAGCGCGGGTCTCGACTTCGCCGCCTTCACCGCCGGCATGCGCGCGCATGGGCTGAAGACCGTGCTCGACATCGTCGCCAACCATTCCTCGCCGGCCTGGAGCATGCCGGAGCCGCAGCCCGGCTTCGGCCAGGTGTTCGACGCGCGCGAGCGGCTGGTGGCCGATCACCAGAACCTGCCGCCCGACCAGCTCGATCCGGCGGGCGACCCGCTGCACCGCTTCTACGCCACCGCCCCCGATCTGGCGCAACTCGGCGATTTCGATCCCGACAACCCGGAGGTCATGGACTACCTGGTCGGCGCCTACCTGCAATGGATTGCGCAGGGCGCGGACGCGTTCCGCATCGACACCATCCGCCACATGCCGCACGCGTTCTGGAAGCGCTTCAGCGACCGCATCCGCGCGGTGCACCCCGGCTTCTTCATGTTCGCCGAGGCCTTCGACTACGACGCCGCCAAGATCGCGCCGCACACCTGGACGGAGAACGGCGGCGTCAGCGTGCTCGACTTCCCGATGAAGCAGGCCATGGACGAGGTGTTCGCGGGCGGCGCCGGGTACGAACGCCTGGCCGAGGCCCTGCACCTGCAGGACAGCCCCTACGCCAATCCCTACGAGCTGGCCACCTTCTACGACAACCACGACATGGCGCGGATGGACGCCACCGACGAGGGCTTCATCGACGCCCACAACTGGCTGTTCACCGCGCGCGGGATCCCGGTCATCTACTACGGCTCCGAGACCGGCTTCATGCGCGGCCGCGCCGAGCATGCCGGCAATCGCAACTACTTCGGCCAGGCGCGCATCGACGCCGCGCCGCGGAGCCCGATCCACGCCGGGCTGCGCCGCATCGCCAACCTGCGCAGGGTGTCGCCGGCGCTGCAGCGCGGGCTGCAGCTCGACCTACGGATGGATGGGGACGAGGCGGTCTTCTACCGCGTGTACGAGCATGGCGACGGCGCCCAGATCGCGCTGGTGCTGCTCAACAAGGGCGATGCGGCGCGCGAGATCGAGGTGACCGAACTTCTGCAGCCCGGCGAGTGGCGCGATGGCTTCGGCGGCGGCGCGCTGACGGTGAAAGAGCGGCTGCTCGCCGAGGTGCCGGCGCACGGCGTGCGGGTGTTCCTGCACGACGGCCCGCCCAGGCGCGCCGACCTGCGCGCGCGGCTGGCGGAACTGATGGCACGCCGCCTGGGCGGGCCGGAGACGCTGAACGCGAACTAGGCCCCGGTCGAGCCTCGCAACACCAGCCGCGCGGGGATGGTGCGGCTGCCGGCCGCCTCGCCGGCGATCAGCGCAAGCAGGCTTTCGACCAGGATGGTGCCGGCCTGGCGGGTGTCCTGCTGCACGGTGGTGAGACCGGGAGTGACGAAGCTCGCCAGCGGAATGTCGTCGAAGCCGGCGACCGCCACGTCTTCCGGCACGCGCAGCCCGTGCTCGTGCAGTGCCTTCATCGCGCCGATCGCGATCAGATCGCTGGCCGCGAATACCGCATCGAACTCGGCGCCACCCTGGAGCAGGGCGGTGGCGGCCTCGAATCCGGCCTGCTCGGTGGTGACGGCGTCCACCTGCAGGTCCGGGTCCGCGGCCAGGCCGGCCGCAGTCAGCGCGGCGGCCAGGCCGCGGTAGCGCTCCTGGAACTCCGGGTAGTGCTCGGAGGCGTCGCCGAGGAAGGCGATCCGGCGGCAACCGCGCGCCAGCAGGTGGTGGCCGACGTCCAGCCCGCCCTGGTAGTTGTCGCAGCCGATCGAGACCCCCGGCTGCCCCGGCAGGGCCGCGCCCCAGCGCACGAAGCGGGTGCCCTGTTCGACCAGTTGCTGCAGGCGCGTGCGCGCCTCCAGGTAGTCGCCGTAGCCGAGCAGGATGATGCCGTCGGCCTTGTGGCTGTCCTCGTAGTCGGCGTGCCAGTCGCTGGACAGCTGCTGGAACGAGATCAGCAGGTCGAAGCCGCGCTGCGCGCAGGCCCGGGTGATCGAGCCGAGCATCGACAGGAAGAACGGGTTGATCGAGGCGTCGTCCGGCGCCGGCTCCTCGAAGAACAACAGCGCCAGGGTGCCGGACTGCTGGCAGCGCAGGTTGGAGGCGTTCTTGTCGACCTTGTAGTTGAGCTCCCGGGCGATCGCCAGGATCCGGCGCCGGGTCTCGGGGCTGACCATCGGGCTGCCGCGCAGGGCGCGCGAGACGGTCGGCTGCGACACCCCGGCCAGATGGGCGATGTCGAGCGAGGTGGGCTTGCCTTTGATCGTCATGGGGCGTGCGGCCGGTCGGCCGCGGCGGGCGGGCCGGCCGCATCATGCCATGCCGGCGGCGGCCAGGGCCCGCCGCGCTGCAGCGGCCCGCGCAGCTGCTAGAATCGGCCGGACCGGAAACTCGCAGGAACAGGTGGCCCGCGGCAACGCCGGCCGAGCGTGCGACATGAGCACTACCACCCGCCACCGCTGACACGTTCCGAGGCCCACACGAAGGCGCCCTCGGGCGCTTTTTTTGTGGATGCGTGATCGGTGATGGGTGATTGGTGATTCGAAACAGCCAAGACACCCATCGCTGCCACGAATCACCAATCACGAATCACCAATCACGGCCTTCCAATGATCACCATCACCCTCCCCGACGGCAGCCGTCGCGAGTTCGAATCCCCCGTCAGCGTCATGGACGTGGCGCAGTCGATCGGCCCGGGCCTGGCCAAGGCCACCGTGGCCGGCAGGATCGACGGCCGCCTGGTCGATGCCAGCGACTCCATCGACCGCGACGCCAGCCTGCAGATCATCACCCCGAAGGATCCCGAGGGCGTGGAGATCATCCGCCACTCCTGCGCGCACCTGGTCGGTCACGCCGTCAAGCAGCTCTACCCGGACGCCAAGATGGTGATCGGCCCGGTGATCGAGGACGGCTTCTACTACGACATCTGGCACGAGCGCCCGTTCACCCCCGACGACTTGGCGGCGATCGAGCAGCGCATGGCGGAGCTGATCGACACCGGCTACGACGTCATTAAGCAGATGACCCCGCGCGAGGAGGTGATCGCCACCTTCCGCGCGCGCGGCGAGGACTACAAGCTGCGACTGATCGAGGACATGCCCGACGAGACGCAGATGGGTCTGTACCACCACCAGGAATACGTGGACATGTGCCGCGGCCCGCACGTGCCCAACACGCGGTTTCTGAAGGCGTTCAAGCTGCTGCGCATCTCCGGCGCCTACTGGCGCGGCGATGCCAAGAACGAGCAGCTGCAGCGGATCTACGGTACCGCCTGGGCCGACGCCAAGCAGCTCAAGGCCTACGTACAGCGCATCGAGGAAGCCGAGAAGCGCGACCATCGCCGCATCGGCAAGCAGCAGGAGCTGTTCCACCTGCAGGAGGAGGCGCCCGGGCTGATCTTCTGGCATCCGAAGGGCTGGGCGCTGTGGCAGGTGGTCGAGCAGACCATGCGTGGGGTCTACCGCGACAGCGGCTACGGCGAGGTGCGCTGCCCGCAGATCCTCGACGTCTCGCTGTGGAAGAAGTCCGGCCACTGGGACAACTACAAGGAGAACATGTTCTTCACCGAGTCCGAGAAGCGCACCTACGCCCTCAAGCCGATGAACTGCCCCGGCCACGTGCAGGTGTTCAACCAGGGCCTGCACAGCTACCGCGACCTGCCGATCCGCTACGGCGAATTCGGCTCCTGCCACCGCAACGAGCCCTCGGGCGCGCTGCACGGGATCCTGCGGGTACGCGGCTTCACCCAGGACGACGGCCACGTGTTCTGCACCGAGGACCAGGTGGAGGCCGAGGTCGCCGCCTTCCATGAACAGGCGATGCGCGTCTACGCCGAGTTCGGTTTCGAGGACGTGCAGCTGAAGCTGGCCCTGCGCCCGGAGCCGCGGCTGGGCGACGACGCCACCTGGGACAAGGCTGAAGCCGCGCTGCGTGGCGCGCTGTCGGCCTGCGGGGTGGAATGGCAGGAGCTGCCGGGCGAGGGCGCCTTCTACGGGCCGAAGATCGAGTACCACCTGAAGGACGCGATCGGCCGCACCTGGCAGCTGGGCACGATGCAGGTCGACTTCATGATGCCGGGGCGCCTCGGGGCCGAATACGTCGACGAGCACAGCCAGAAGCGGACCCCCGTCATGTTGCACCGGGCCATCGTCGGCTCGATGGAGCGCTTCATCGGGATCCTGATCGAGCACCACGCCGGGGCCTTCCCGGCCTGGCTGGCGCCGGTGCAGGCGGTGGCGATGAACATCACCGACGCCCAGGCGGATTATGTCGCCGACCTGCGGAAAACCCTTGCGAATCAAGGGGTACGGGTGGAGGCGGATTTGCGGAACGAGAAAATCGGCTATAAGATCCGCGAGCACACGCTGCAGCGGGTGCCGTACCTGCTCGTGGCGGGGGACCGCGAAAGGGACAACGGGACGGTCGCCGTGCGCACGCGGGCGGGGGAGGACCTGGGGAGCATGCCGGTTTCCGACTTCGTTTCACGCCTGCGCGGCGGGCACGCGGTAGCATGATGCGTGATCCGGTGGGGCCCGCGGGGCCGCGCCGGGAGCCCCGGACGCTGACGAGCGGCCGGCACAATCGAAAACGGAGATCGCAATATCAGCACCCCTGAAAAGCAGAACCGCAGGAACAGCGACATCCGCGTACCCCGGGTACGCGTGATCGGTTCGGACGGCGAGATGATCGGCGTCCTGTCGCGCGACGAGGCCCTGCAGCAGGCCGAGAGCGAAGGCCTCGACCTGGTCGAGATCCAGCCCAATGCCGATCCACCGGTCTGCCGGATCATGGATTACGGCAAGTACAAGTTCGACCTGCAGAAGAAGGCCAACGCGGCCAAGAAGAAACAGAAGCAGGTCGAGATCAAGGAAGTGAAGTTCCGGCCGGTCACCGACGAGGGCGACTACCAGATCAAGCTGCGCAAGATGCGGGGCTTCCTCGACGAAGGCGACAAGATCAAGGTCAACATCCGCTTCCGCGGCCGCGAGATGAGTCACCAGGAGCTGGGCCGCGAGATGGCCGCACGCATCGAGGCGGACCTGGGCGAGGACATCGTGATCGAGTCGCGCCCGCGCCTGGAAGGCCGCCAGATGGTGATGATGATCGCGCCGAAGAAGAAGTGACGCCGGCGGCCGGGCCGCAGAGCCGGCTGCCTGGCGGGAGGGTCGAGAAGAGCGCGCCGACGGCGCGC
>NZ_JACCKA010000051.1:94042-119219 GCF_013425525.1 Luteimonas salinisoli
GGCGTCGACGGTCCCGCACCGGGACGCCGCACCGGCCCTGGACGCTGCGCGGGAGCTTCCGACAGAGCGCCGGGCGCCGCACCGGTCATTCCCTTTCGGATCTCCGGCAGCCCACCCACCCGATGCCGACTATCGGTCAAGCGGGAGTCGCGCCGGGGGTGTTGCGGAGAGCTGCACATGGATGTGCAGCGGCCCTGAGTCCGGCCATGGATGGCCGGACCGAAGGGCGGAGTAACACCCCCGGCGCGGCTCTCGCCCCGCGCGGCCAACCGAAGGCGCTCTTCCAAAGAACCAGTTGCCAGACGTAGCTACTCATTGGCGCAGAACCGTGGCGACGGTGATGGATCCCCGCAGCGGATGGGGCTGCCTGGCGCGGTCGACCGGAGCCGCTCTTGAACGAGCTAACCGCCAGATACGGCGATTCACTGACGCCGCCCCGTGGCGACGGTGACGTATCCCCGCAACGGATGGAACTACCTGGCGCGGCTGGACCGAAGGGCGGAGCAACACCCGGGCGCGGCTCACGCCCCGCACACCAGACCGAAGTCGCTCTATGGCGTAGCGTCGCGACTCACAGGCCCTGTCGAAGCGAGCGGGGCCTGCGCCGGGGCCGAGCTCCAACCGGCTGATTTGCAAGCGAAACCCCTGGCCTGCATAATGGCCGGCCCGGTTCGCCGGGTTGTCGTGCGCAACACCCAGGACCCGCCGCGATTCCCTTGGGGATCAAAGGCTTACCACCGGCCAGGGCAGGATGGAAAGCGTGGCCGCCAGGCCGCCGCCCGCGCCAGTCGCAGCAAGACCCACAAGGACATCGCAATGCCCAAGATCAAGACCCATCGGGGCGCGGCCAAGCGTTTCCGGAAGACCGCTTCCGGCAAGTACAAGGCGGGCCACGCCAATCGCAGCCATATCCTCACCAAGATGGCGACCAAGCGGAAGCGCAACCTCCGGCAGACGAACCACGTCCGCGCCGAGGATGCCGGCCGTCTGGACCGCATGTTGCCCTATCTCTGAGGAGGCTGAACCATGGCACGAGTAAAACGGGGCGTCACCGCACGCCGTCGTCACAAGAAGGTCCTGAAGCTCGCCAAGGGCTACTACAACGCGCGCCGCAAGGTCTTCCGCGTCGCCAAGCAGGCGGTGATCAAGGCCCAGCAGTACGCCTACATCGGCCGCAAGCAGAAGAAACGCAATTTCCGCTCGCTGTGGATCACCCGGATCAACGCCGCGGCCCGGATCAACGGCATGAGCTACAGCCGCTTCATGAACGGCCTGTCCAAGGCCGGCATCACCCTGGACCGCAAGGTGCTGGCGGACATCGCCGTGCACGACGCGACCGGGTTTGCGGCCCTGGCCGAGAAGGCGAAGGGCGCTTTGGCGGCCTGAGGCCGCCGTCTCCACGCACAGCGGTATCGACGGCTCGCCGTCGGGACAGGTGGGGAAGGGCGCAGGTCCTTCCCCATTGTTTTTTGCGCTACCGGCCGGGCCGACGCCTTCCCGCAACGGGCAGGCCGCGCGCCGACGGGGAACGAAGGAACATCGGCGGATGAGCGGGATCGAGCAGATCGAGACACAGGCGCTGGCCGACATCGCCGCGGCGCGGACCCCCGAGGCGCTCGAGGCGCTGCGGGTGGCGCTGCTCGGCAAGAGCGGCAGCATCACCGCGCAACTGAAATCGCTGGGCGCCCTGCCTGCCGAGGAGCGCAAGGCCGCCGGTGCCGGGATCAACCGTGTCCGCGATGCCGTCGGCCAGGCACTGGCCGAGCGGCGCCGGGCGCTGGACAGCGCGGCGCTCGACGCCAGGCTCGCCGAGGAAACGATCGACGTCACCCTGCCGGGGCGCGACGCCACGCGCGGCGGGCTGCACCCGGTCAGCCGCACCATCGAACGGATCGCCGACATCTTCGGCCGCCTGGGCTACGAACTCGCCGACGGCCCCGAGATCGAGGACGACTGGCACAACTTCGAGGCGCTGAACTTCCCGCCGCACCATCCGGCGCGGGCGATGCACGACACCTTCTACACGACCGACGACGGCAGCGGCGTCGCCCGGCTGCTGCGCACCCACACCTCGGGCGTGCAGGTGCGCTACATGGCCGATCACGCGCCGCCGCTGCGGATGATCGCCCTGGGCAAGGTGTACCGCTCCGACTCCGACCAGACCCACACCCCGATGTTCCACCAGTGCGAGGGCCTGCTGGTCGACGACCGGGCGAGCTTCGCCGACCTCAAGGGCACCCTCGTCGAGTTCGTGCGGGCGTTCTTCGAGCGCGACTTCGAGATGCGCTTCCGTCCGAGCTACTTCCCCTTCACCGAGCCCTCCGCGGAGGTCGACATCGCCTGGCAGCAGCCGGACGGCTCGACCCGCTGGCTCGAGGTGCTCGGCTGCGGCATGGTGCATCCGAACGTGCTGCGCAACGTCGGCATCGACCCGGAGCGCCACACCGGCTTCGCCTTCGGCATGGGCGTCGAGCGCCTGGCGATGCTGCGCTACGGCGTCGGCGACCTGCGCGCGTTCTTCGACAACGACGTGCGGTTCCTCAGGCAGTTCGCCTGACGGCCGGGAACCGGGAATGGAGAATCGGGAATGGCGCAAGCCGCCCCGACTCCAGCCTCCCGATTCCCGATTTCCGATTCCCGATTCCCGGCTCTTCAACATGAAATTCAGCGAAAACTGGCTCCGCCAACACGTCGGCATCGATGCAACGCGCGAGGAGCTCGCCGCCACGCTGACCGCGATCGGCCTGGAGGT
The DNA here is from genome assembly GCF_013425525.1 of Luteimonas salinisoli. GTDB lineage: Bacteria > Pseudomonadota > Gammaproteobacteria > Xanthomonadales > Xanthomonadaceae > Luteimonas > Luteimonas salinisoli. The sequence continues at coordinate 96,795 of NZ_JACCKA010000051.1, forward strand.
CGAGGAGGTCGTGCCGCTGGGAGAGGCCCTGGAGGGAGTGCTGGTCGCGCGCATCGTCGCCGCGGAGAAGCACCCCCAGGCGGACCGCCTGCAGGTCTGCCAGGTCGATGCCGGACTGGACGCGCCGTTGCAGATCGTCTGCGGCGCGCCCAATGCGCGCGTGGGCCTGGCGGCGCCGCTGGCGATGGTCGGCAGCCGCATCGGCGAACTCACCATCGAAGCGGCGAAACTGCGCGGCGTCGAGTCGAACGGCATGCTGTGCTCGGCGCGCGAGCTGGGCCTGGACGGAGACGGGTCCGGGCTGATGGAACTGCCGGACGACGCCCGCCCCGGCATGCCGCTGGCGGAGCACCTCGGGCTGCCGGACGCCACCTTCGAACTCAAGCTCACCCCCAACCGCGCCGACTGTTTCGGTATCCGCGGCATCGCCTTCGACGTCGCCGCCGCCTGCGGCAGCGAGATCGTCGAAGACGGCATCGACCCGGTCCCTGCGCAGACCGATGCCGAGCTCGAGGTCCGCCTCGATGCGGGCGCCGACGCGCCGCGCTACCTCGGCCGGGTGATCTGCGACGTCGACGCCACCCGCGCCACCCCGCCGTGGATGGCCGAGCGCCTGCGCCGCAGCGGCGTGCGCCCGGTCAGCTTCCTGGTCGACGTGACCCAGTACGTGATGCTCGCGCTGGGGCAGCCGATGCATGCCTTCGACCGCGACCGCCTGCAGGGTCCGGTCGGCGTGCGTCGCGCCCGCGCCGGCGAGGCGCTGCGGCTGCTCGACGGCCGCGACGTGGTCCTCGACGATGGTTTCCTGGTGGTCACCGACGCCGGGCGCGCCGTGGCCCTGGCCGGGGTGATGGGCGGCGACGATACCCGCGTCGGCGACGCCACCCGCAGCGTGTTCCTTGAGGCTGCGCACTTCGCGCCCGCCGCCGTGATCGGCCGCGCCCGCCGGCTCGGCATGCAGACCGACGCCGCACATCGCTTCGAGCGCGGGGTGGATCCCGAGCTGCCGCGCCAGGCGATCGAGATGGCTACCCGGCTGATCCTGGAGGCCGCCGGCGGCCGCCCGGGGCCGGTCACCGAGGCGGTGCTGCCCGGGCATCTGCCGCCGCCGCGCACGATCGCGCTGCGGCGCGCGCGGCTGGCGCGGGTGCTGGGACTGGGGATCGCCGATGCCGAGGCCGAGCGCATCCTGCGCGCGCTCGGCCTGGCCGTGGAAGCCGAGACCGACGGCTGGCGGGTGACCGCGCCGGCGCGCCGCTTCGACCTGGCGATCGAGGAGGACCTGATCGAGGAGATCGCGCGCATCCACGGCTACGATCGCATTCCCGCGACCCTGCCGGGCGGGGCCACGCGGCTGGCAGGCCCGGGCGAGGGCCTGGCGCCGGAGGCGGACCTGCGCCGCCAGCTGGTGGCGCGCGACTACCTGGAGGCGGTGAACTATGCCTTCGTCGACGCGGCGCTGCTCGCGCGTTGGAACGCGGCCGAGGGAGCGGTCGCGCTGGCCAATCCGCTCAGCGCCGAACTCGGGGCGATGCGCACGATGCTGCTTCCCGGGCTGGTGGATGCGCTGGCGCGCAACGCCGCGCGGCAGCAGGCGCGGGTGCGGCTGTTCGAGATCGGCAAGGTGTTCGGGAGCCGGGAATCGGGAATCGGGAATCGGCAATCGGGTACCGCGGAAACCACGGCGCCGGTGGAGATCGCGCGGATCGCGGCGGTGGCGATGGGCGCTGCCGCCGCCGAGCAGTGGGGCAGCGAAGCGCGCGAAGTGGATTTCCACGACCTTCGCGGGGATCTGGAGAGCCTGGCCGCCTGTGCCGGTGCGGCGCTGGAGTTCCGCCCCTCGCAGCGCCCTTACGGGCACCCGGGGCGTTCGGCCGACGTATTCCGCGACGGCGTTGCGGTCGGCTGGATCGGCGAACTGCATCCGCGGCTGCTGGCCGAGCTGGGTCTCGACCATCGCGCGGTGGCCTTCGAGCTCGATCTCGCGCCGCTGCAGCAGCGCGCGCTGCCGGTGGCCGAGGCGCCGGCGCGGTTCCCGTCCGTCCGCCGGGACCTCGCGTTCGTCGCCCCGCAGCAGGTGCCGTGGGCGGCGTTGGACGCCTGTGTCCGCAAGGCTGCGGGGCCATTGCTGGCCGGGCTGCGCCTGTTCGACCGTTACCAGGGCAAGGGGGTCGAAAGCGGTTGCAAGAGCCTGGCCATCGGCTTGATTCTGCAGGACAAATCGCGCACTCTGACCGACCGCGACGCGGAGGCCGTGACGGAACGCGTCATCGCCGCGCTGCGGGACGAGTACGGTGCGAGTATCCGAAGCTGATGGTGCCCCGGGGAGCAGCATGGCATTGACCAAGGCGGAAATGGCCGAGCGACTCTACGAGGAGGTCGGCCTCAACAAGCGCGAGGCGAAGGAATTCGTCGACGCGTTCTTCGACGCGCTGCGCGAGGCGCTGCAGAGCGGGCGTCAGGTCAAGCTCTCGGGCTTCGGCAACTTCGACCTGCGGCGCAAGAACGAACGCCCGGGGCGCAATCCCAAGACCGGCGAGGAGATTCCGATCTCCGCGCGCACCGTGGTCACCTTCCGCCCCGGCCAGAAGCTGAAGGAACGCGTAGAGGCCTACGGCGGGGCGGCGCATGCTTGATCCCGGTAGCAACCGCGAGCTTCCGCCGATCCCGGCCAAGCGCTATTTCACCATCGGCGAGGTGAGCGAGCTGTGCGACGTCAAGCCGCACGTGCTGCGCTACTGGGAGACCGAGTTCCCCGGCCTGAGCCCGGTCAAGCGCCGCGGCAACCGCCGCTACTACCAGCGTCACGACGTGCTGATGGTGCGGCAGATCCGCGCGCTGCTGTACGAACAGGGCTATACCATCGGTGGCGCGCGGCTGCGCCTGGAGGGCGACGGCGCCAAGCAGGAGTCGGCGCTGAGCAGCCAGATCGTGCGCCAGGTGCGGATGGAGCTGGAGGACATCCTGCAGCTCCTGCGGCGCTGACCCGGGCCGCGCGCCTGGCGGCCCGCTCCATGGATCCGGGCTCGCTCGGCTGCGGTGGTCGGGCTCTGGTTCCTGCGCCGGCTTCGGTCGCAGTTCGGGAACGGGCTCCGGCGCCGGGAGCAGCGGAGCAAGCTCCGCTCTACAAAGGCGGGTCAATCCCGCTACAATCGGCGTCCGCCCAGTGCGGACACGACACATGTCGGGGTGTAGCGCAGCCTGGTAGCGCACCTGTCTGGGGGACAGGTGGTCGTCGGTTCGAATCCGGCCACCCCGACCAATTCCATCACGGCCCGCCATGTGCGGGCCGTCGCGTTTCCGCAGCGGCCCGGGATGCCAGGCGGCCGTGATCGCGTCTGCGGTGGACACGGCTGAACTCATCCGCTCCCTGGGGCTGCAGCCCCATCCGGAGGGAGGGCACTACCGGCGCGTCTACACCTCCGCGGCCGGTGCGGGCGATCCGCAAGGCGGCCGTCCGGCGCTGAGCGCCATCCGTTACCTGCTCGCCGCGGGCCAGCGCAGCCTCTGGCATCGCATCGACGCCGAGGAAGTGTGGCACTGGCATGGCGGTGACGCCCTGGAACTGCTCCGCTTCGACCCGGCCGGCGCCGGGCTGCTTCGCCAGCGGCTTGGCGCGGGCGCGGGAATGCGACGGGTGGCGGTGGTGCCCGCCGGCATCTGGCAGGCGGCGCGCCCGCTGGGCCGGTACGCGCTGGCGCTGTGCACGGTCTCGCCCGGGTTCGCCTGGGCGGGTTTCGAACTTGCCGGCGAGGGCCACCCCGTGAGCGGGGAACTTCGCCGTCTGGACGCGTTCCATTGAAAGCCCGTCGCCCAAGGAGACCGATCATGCCCACAGTGCTGCTGTGCCTGCTCCTGGTCTTCTCCCTGGGCGCGTCCGCGCAGGTCGCGGACGGTGCCGCATCGGCCGCACCAGCCGCACCGGCTGAACCGGCCGAACAGCCCGAACAGCCCGAACAGCCCGCAGCCGCCGACGACGGTATCGTCGACATGGAGGCACTGGTCGTCTCCGGGATCCAGCCGGGGCCGGGGCTGTGGAAGGTCTCGCGCGACGGCCGGGTGCTGTGGATCCTCGGCACCGTGGCGCCGCTGCCACGCCGCATGCAGTGGATGTCGGACGAGGTGGAGGGGATCGTCGCGGCCTCGCAGGAGGTGTTGGATCCGCCCTCGATGGCGATGCGTTCGGGACTCGGCACGTTCCGCAGCCTGCTGCTGGTGCCGTCGCTGCTCAAGGCGCGGCGCAATCCGGACGGGCTCAGCCTGGAGGAAAGCGTTCCGGCCGAGATCTACGCGCGCTGGGTGCCGCTCAAGGCGCGCTACCTGGGCCGCAACCGTGGCGTGGAACGCTGGCGTCCGCTCTTCGCCGCGCAGGAGCTCTACGAGGCGGCCATCCGCCGCTCGGGAATGACCCTGGACGGCGTGGTCGCGCCGGTGGTCGAGCGCGCCGCGAAACGCCACCGCGTGCCGCGCACGCCCGTGCAGCTGGCGATCGTCGTCGACGATCCGAAGGACGCGATCCGCGAATTCAACGAGGGCCCGCTGGCCGACACCGACTGCTTCGAGCGAACGCTGGCGCGCATCGAGACCGACCTGGACGCGATGCGCGAGCGCGCCAATGCCTGGGCGCTGGGCGACATCGCGGCGCTGCGTGCCGCGCCGTACGACGAACAGTACGTGGTGTGCATCCGCGCCATCACCGAGACCGGGCTGGCGCGGCGGCTGGGCATGGAAAACTTCCGCAGGCAGCTGGGCGACCTGTGGCTGGAAGCGGCCGAAGCGGCGCTGGCCAGGAACGCGTCCACCTTCGCCAGCCTGCCGGTGTCGACGCTGGTGCGCGAGGACGGGCTGCTGGCGCGCCTGCAGGCCCGGGGCTACGCGGTCGAGGAGCCATGACCGAAGGGCCCGCCGGTCCGGCCGGGCCGCGAGCCGGGCCGCGGACCGTTCAGCCGATCGCAGCGCGCGTCCCGCTGTCGCCTGCGAGGTCCGGCCAGCGTTCCAGCACCGCGGCGCGGATCCCGGCGGCGTCCAGTCCTGCCTCGGCCAGCAGGTCCTCGCGGCTGGCGTGGTGCTGGAACGCGTCGGGCAGGCCCAGGTGCAGCACCGGCAGCACGATGCCTTCGGCGTTGAGGCACTCGGCCACGGCCGAGCCTGCGCCGCCCATGATCACGTTGTCCTCGAGGGTGACGAAGCCTTCGTGCGAGCGCGCCAGTTCCAGCACCAGCGCCCGGTCCAGCGGCTTGACGAAGCGCATGTTGACCACCGTCAGCCCCAACTCCTCGCCGACCGCCTCGGCGGCCGGCACGATCGCGCCGAAGGCGAGCAGGGCGATGCGCGAGCCGCGCCTGCGCACCTGCGCCTTGCCGATGGGCAGAGTGTCGAGCGATGCCTGGACCGGGACACCGGGGCCGGCGCCACGCGGGTAGCGCACCGCGGCCGGGCCTTCATGCCGATAGCCGGTGGAGAGCATGCGCCGGCATTCGTCCTCGTCGGCCGGCGCCATCACCACCATGTTGGGCACGCAGCGCAGGAAGGAGAGATCGAGGTTGCCGGCGTGGGTGGCGCCGTCCGGGCCGACCACGCCGCCGCGGTCGATCGCGAACAGCACGTCGAGTTTCTGGATCGCCACGTCGTGGACCAATTGGTCGTAGCCGCGCTGCAGGAAGGTGGAGTAGATCGCCACCACCGGCTTGGCGCCCTCGCAGGCCATGCCCGCCGCCAGGGTGACGGCATGCTGCTCGGCGATGGCGACGTCGAAATAGCGCTCCGGGTATTCGCGGCTGAAGCGCACCAGGCCGGAGCCTTCGCGCATCGCCGGGGTGATCCCCAGGAGGCCTTCGTCGGCCGCGGCCATGTCGCAGATCCAGTCGCCGAAGACGTCGGTATAGGTCGGCTTCTTCCTGCCCGCCTTGGCGACCACGCCTTGCGAGGGATCGAACGGCGAGACCGCGTGGTAGCCGATCTGGTCGCCCTCGGCGAGTTCGTAGCCCTTGCCCTTGGTGGTGATGACGTGCAGCAGTTGCGGGCCCTTGAGGGTGCGCAGTGTCTTCAGCGCGCCGACCAGCGCCTTGACGTCGTGGCCGTCGATCGGGCCGGTGTAGTGGAAGCCCATTTCCTCGAACAGCGTGGACGGCACGAACATGCCCTTCCAGTGCTCCTCCCAGCGGCGCACGAACCGGGCCGGGGGGCTGTTCTTGTCGCCGAGCAGCTTCTTGCCGCCCTCGCGCAGGGCGTTGAGGGTCTTGCTGCCGGTCATCCTGCCGAGCATGCGGGTCAGGCCGCCGACGTTCTCGCTGATCGACATGCGGTTGTCGTTGAGCACCACCAGCAGGTCGGGTTCGGGCTCCATGCCGCCGGCGTGGTTGAGCGCCTCGTAGGCCATGCCCGCGGTCATCGCGCCGTCGCCGATCACCGCCACCACCCTGCGCTGGTTGCCGGCCCGGGCATTGGCGATCGCCATGCCCAGCGCGGCCGAGATCGAGGTGCTGGAATGGCCGACGCCGAAGACGTCGTAGCCGGATTCCTCGCGCTTGGGGAACGGCGCCACGCCGTCCTTCTGCTTGACCGTGTGGATGGCGTCGCGGCGGCCGGTGAGGATCTTGTGCGGATAGCACTGGTGGCCGACGTCCCAGACGATGCGGTCCTCGGGGGTGTCGTAGAGGTAGTGCAGGGCCGTGGTCAGCTCGATCACGCCCAGGCCGGCACCGAAATGCCCGCCGCTGCGGCCGACCGATTCGATCAGGTAGGCGCGCAGCTCCTCGGCGATCGCCGGGAGTTCGCTTTCCTCGAAGGCGCGCAGTTCGGCCGGGGAGTCGATGCGGGACAGGCGCGGATAGCGCGTGGAATCGATCATCCGGCCATTTTCGCCCCCGCCGCCGTGACGGGCAAGGAAAGCCGGCGCGGCGGCGAGGCTCCGCGCCGGCACGGTTCAGGGTTTGCGGCGCAGGCGGCCGAAGAAGCCGCCGGAGCGCGCCGGGCTCTCCGGCTCCGGCTCCGGCTCGGGCACGAGTTCGGCGAAGCCGGTGGCGAGGTTGGCGTTGATGAAGTCGGCGACCTCGGGCAGCGGGGTGCTGCTGGCCTCGGCGATCTCGGCGAGGGTCGCCGGACCGCGCATCATCGCGGTGGCGATGCGGAAATGCCGCGGGTACTCGCGCTCGGTCTGCGACCACTTGGTGAGCCGGTAGCGCCCGTCGGGGTCGTTGCCGGGCAGCAGCTCGCCCTTGCCGGCGGACAGGCCGCCCAGCCAGACCAGCCGCGACAGCGGCTGCGCATCGCCCGCCGCCGCGATGCCGGTGGCCCAGGCCTGGTCGTCGACCCGTTCCAGATCCTCTTCGCGCACGGTGCCTTCGAAGTACCCCGCCAGCGGCTTGAGCAGCGCGGGGCCGTGGTACTCGCGGGTGCCGAGGTCGATCCACAGCTCCGGGCCGCTGCCGCGCCGATACCGGCGGCGGCCGGACAGGGCACCCGGCTGCAGCCAGTCGGCCAGCACCGGGTCGCGGGCGAGGGCGGGGGCCGGGGTCGGGGCGGGGGCGGCATGGCGCAGCGGCAGCGGGGATGGCGGTGCGGCCGGTTCCGCGGTCGAGCCTCCCGATTCCGGCAGGTCCGGCGACGGCTGCCCGGGCGCTTCCGACGCGGCGGCGGCGCCGGCCTCCGGTTCCTCCGCAGACGGTGCCGGGGCGGCATCCGAAGGCGGCGGAGGCTGCGGCTGCCGGGGTTCCGCCATGGGCGGCGGCGCCGTCTCCGTCTCCGTCGCGGTCGGTTCCGCGGCGAGGTCGATGCCGGCCTTCGCCGCGATCTCGCGCAGCAGGCCGATCACCATCACCGTGTCGAAGGGACGCCCGAGGCGGAAGTCGGCCTGGGTGCGTGGGGCGGCGGTCAGGCCGACCACCTGTTTGCCGGCCGCATGCAGGCGCAGCCACCCCATCGGGCCGTACATGCTGTCCATGTCGATGACCACGTAGTCGGCGGTGGTTTCCGGCACCAGCGAGAAATGCGCGTGGAGTTCCGCATTGGCATCGGCGAAGGCCGCGCGCAGCGCGGTCTCGGTTGCCTGGTCCATGCTGGTGAAGCCGATGGTCAAAGCCATGCTGCGGCGCTCGCGGATCGGGAAACGGCGAGTTTAGCCTGAGACGCGGCCGCGGGCAGTCCGCGCGCGGCCCGTGCGGAGAGGGTGCCGGCTCCGCGCGTCGCCGGGCGTGGCGGACGCCCGGTGAGCCGGTGGGTCGAGGCGGGGCCAGAGCGTCAACCGGAGCGGCGCTTCTTCTTCGGCAGCTGCGAGGTCAGGAAGGCCATCTGGTCGGCGAGGATGTTGCGGTTGGAGAGGATCAGGTGCTCGATCCAGCTGGGCCGGTAAGGCACTGCGAGCAGGGGCATGGAGGCCTGCGCCGGGGTTCGGCCGCCCTTGCGCGAGTTGCACTGGAAGCAGGCCGATACCACGTTCTCCCAGTGGTCGCGTCCGCCCTGCGAGAGCGGCATGACGTGGTCGCGGGTGAGCTGCTGGCGGTGGCAGTGGTTGCCGCAGTACAGGCACAGGAACTGGTCGCGCGCGAACAGCGCCGCGTTGGTGAGCGCCGGGGTCGGGTCGAGCGCCTTGGCGCGGGCATGGCCGCGTGCGGCGATGATCGGGTGCAGCGGCATCACGCTGCGCTCGCCGCTGCTGCGGCTGATCCCGCCGCGCACGTGCAGGCAGGGATCGCCGAGGGTCCAGGCCACCGCCTCGCGCGCGTACAGGCAGGCCGCGTCCTGCCAGCTCATCCAGTCGAGCACGCGGCCGTGGGCGTCGAGCGACAGCAGGCGGACGCTATCGAGCCGGGCGAGGGGCGGGGGCCGGACGAGGGCGGCGGCGCAAGCGTCGGCCGGGCCGCGGCCGGAACCGGCGGTGAGCAGCTGGAGCTTCGCTCTGTCGCCCTTCATTGGGGCGACAGCTTATACCCGAACGTTGATGTTTTGTGTATTCCGCGCCGACGGCTGGACGGCGGGTTGCGTGGTGCCGGTCGCGCGGACGAGCGCGGGAACGGCGGACGCCGCCACTTCCGGCCGACGAAGCGGATCAGCCGCGCCGCTCCAGCTGGTCCCCGGCCAGGTGGCGGCACAGCGCAGCGGTGGCCTCATCGACCGGGAAGCAGCACTCGATGTGCATCTCGTCCAGGGTGATGTCGCGCGGAGTAGCGAAGACGGTGATCGCGGAGAAGAAGCGCAGTTCCTGCGTCCCGCGCCTGAACACCGTGGTCAGCAGCGGCGAGGGAGCGGAGTCGAGCTGGCGCGTGTGCCAGCTGCGCGGCACCCCGGGATACGCCAGCGCCTCTTCGAGCAGTGCGCGCGCTCCGAGATCGGTGGGGACCGTCGCTACCCGGTCGTGCAGGTGGCGGATCAGGTCACCGGCCACCTCGTTCCAGTTGACGACCGCCGGGCGCAGGTCGCCGGGATCGAAGAACTGCCGGATCATGTTGTCGTGCGCACTGTCGCGGCCGCCGAGGACGAAGCGGTTGACGCGCGCGGCGGCGGCGTTGGACTGCAGCACGTCCCAGCGGCGGTTGACGACGAAGGCCGGGTACGGCTCCTGCTGGGCGAGGATGAACTCGACTGCGCGCCGCACCTGCGCCAGTTCGCCGGTGGCCAGCGAGGATTCCGGATAGCGGGGCGCGTAGCCGGCGGCGACCATCAGCGCGTTGCGCTCGCGCAGCGGCATGTCGAGCGTGTCGGCGAGCCGCGCGACCAGCTCCCGCCCCGGCTGCGCCTTGCCGGTCTCGACGCAGCTGAGGTGGCGCGCCGAGACCCCGACCTCGAGCGCGAGATCGAGCTGGCTCAGCCGCCGCGCCGCGCGCCACTCGCGCAACAGGGCGCCGATCGCGGGCGCCTGCGGATGGGCCGGAACGGGCTGGGTTCGCATGGCGGGATGGTACGCGGACGTGGTCGTCGCGACGATGACCTCGGAGGTCATCACGGCATGACCAGACGCGGCATTGAAACCGCTACCTGCACGGCCGAGCATGCCGTTTCCCATCCCGTCCAGGAGCACGGCCATGAACGATTCCCCCTTCCACGTCCTGCACCAGGGCCCGGAGCCGCTGATGCTGGCCAATGCCTGGGACGCCGGCAGCGCCAGGCTGGTCGAGAGCCTGGGCGCCAGGGCGATCGCGACCACCAGCGCCGGCATGGCCTGGGCCAATGGCTACCCCGATGGCGACCTGCTGCCCCCAGACAGGCTGGCGGCGGCGGTCGAGGCCATCGCCCGGGTGGTTGCGGTGCCGCTGACCGTGGACATGGAGGGCGGCTACGCCGACGACCCCGCCGCCGTCGCCGCGACCGTCGCGCGCATCGCCGGTGCGGGGGCCGCCGGAATCAATCTCGAGGACGGTCTCGGCACGCCCGAGCGGCTGGCGGCCAAGATCGAAGCGGTCCGGGCGCGCGCGAGCCGCGACGGCGTGGCCGTCTTCGTCAACGCGCGCACCGACGTGTACCTGCGCGGTCTCGCGAGCGGCCCGGCCGCGGTGGAGGAGGTCCTGCGCCGCGCCGAAGGCTATCGCGCCGCCGGTGCCGACGGGCTGTTCGTGCCGGGGCTGGTCGAAGCCGCCGCCATCGCGACGGTCGCGAAGGGCATCGCGCCGCTGCCCCTGAACCTGATGCTGCTCCCCGGTCTGCCGCCCCTGGACGAGTTGCGCGCGCTGGGCGTGCGCCGGCTCAGTGCCGGTGCATGGATCGCCGAGGCCGCGTACGACCTCGCCGGCAAGCTCGCACGGGACGTGCTGACCGGCACCTGGGACGGCCGGCTGTTCGGCGCGGCCGGGCGCCATGCGGCGATGAACGATCTGCTCGCCAACCGGTAGTGCGGTCGGCCCGGCGGCCGGGGGCGCGACCGGCGGGCGCCGGGTCCGGCCTCACTCCCTCCCGGCCGGCCGGCCGGAGCTTGCGGATCCGAGCCCGGCCGGCAGTCGCGGCGTCACCGGCCGGTCAGGCGTCGAAACGGTCCGCCTGCAGCGCCATCAGCGGCGCCGCGCCGCTGTCGATCGCGGCCTTGTGGGCGAGGGTGCGCGGCAGGATGCGGGCGTAGTAGAAGCGCGCGGTCTGCAGCTTGGCGTCCTTGAACGCGTCCGGCTGCGACGAGGTCTGCGCCGCGGCGACGCTGCGCGCCCACCAGTAGGCCAGGGCGACGTACCCGGAGTAGAACAGGTAGTCGACGCTGGCCGCGCCGATTTCTTCGGGATCGGCCATCGCCCGGCCGCCGATCTCCTGGGTCATCCGCTGCCATTCGCCGGCCTTGTCGCGCAGCGGGGCGACGAACTCGGCCAGGTCCGGATTGCCCTCGTGTTCGCTGCAGAACCCCTCGATCAGCTCCAGGAACGCCTTCAGGCCGGCGCCCTGCAGCTGCATGATCTTGCGGCCCACCAGGTCCAGCGCCTGGATGCCGGTGGTGCCCTCGTAGAGGGTGGTGATGCGGGCATCGCGCGCCAGCTGCTCCATGCCGTGCTCGGCGATGTAGCCGTGGCCGCCGAAGCACTGCAGTGCGTGGTAGGTGCACTCCACGCCCCACTCGGTCAGGCAGGCCTTGACGATCGGGGTGAGGAAGCCGAGCAGGGCGTCGGCCTGCGCGCGCTCGTCGTCGTCGCCGCCGTGCTCGATGACATCGAGCAGGCTCGAGGCGTGGTAGCCGAGCAGGCGCCCGCCCTCGATCAGCGCCTTGCAGGTCAGCAGCATGCGGCGCACGTCGGGGTGGACGATGATCGGGTCGGCCGGCCTGTCGGGAAACTTGGGCCCGGACAGCGAGCGCATCTGCAGGCGCTCGCGGGCGTAGCGCAATGCGTTCTGGTAGGCGCGGTCGGACAGCCCGAGGCCCTGCAGCCCGACCGCCAGCCGCGCGGTGTTCATCATGGTGAACATGGCGGCGAGGCCCTTGTGGGGCTGGCCGATCAGCCAGCCCTGGGCGTCGTCGAGGTTGAGCACGCAGGTCGACGAGCCATGGATGCCCATCTTGTGTTCGATCGCGCCGCAGCGCACGCCGTTGGCGCCACCGACGTTGCCGTCGCGATCGACGCGCAGCTTGGGCACGATGAACATCGAGATGCCGCGGCTGCCGGTCGGCGCATCGGGCAGCCGCGCCAGCACCAGGTGGACGATGTTGTCGGTGAGGTCGTGCTCGCCGGCGGTGATGAAGATCTTGGTGCCGGAGACGGCGTAGCTCCCGTCTTCGGCCGGCGCGGCGCGGGTGCGCAGCAGGCCGAGGTCGGTGCCGCAGTGCGGCTCGGTCAGGCACATGGTGCCGGTCCAGCGGCCGTCCACCAGCGGCTTGAGAAACACCTCCTGCTGCCAGGGCTCGCCGTGTTGCAGCAGCGCCTCGGTGGCGCCGTGCGAGAGCAGCGGGAAGTTGCCCCAGGCGAGGTTGGCGGCGTCGATCATCTCCTTGAGCGCGGTGCCGAGCGCATGCGGCAGGCCCTGGCCGCCGAAGCGCTCGGGCGCGGTGAGTCCGGCCCAGCCGCCCTCGACGTACTGCGCGTAGGCTTCGCGGAACCCCGGCGGCGTGGTCACCGCGCCGGTGGCCTTGTCGTAGCTGCAGCCGATCTCGTCGCCGATGCGGTTGAGCGGCGCCAGCACGGTCTCGTTGAAGCGCGCGCCTTCCTCCAGCACCGCGTCGATCACATCGCGCGTGGCCTCGGAGCGGCCGAGCCGGGAGAACAGCGTTTCGGCCTGCAGCACGTCGAACAGAGCGAAGCGGATGTCGGCAAGGGGGGCTTTGTAGGTGCTCATGGCGGTGGGCTTCGTCGGATGGGCAGGCAGGAAGCGTGGTGCGCGATACGGGCGATCGCGCCGTCGGCGGCGAGGCGCCGTTCTCGTCCGGGCTGCTTCAGCGCAGCACGCCGGGCAGGCCGGGGACCGGGCTGAGCACCCCGTTGCGGTCGATGCGGTAGTCGCGCGCCCGGCCGCGGTCGGCGGGCGCCGCGCCCAGTTCGCCGCGCAGTGCGTAGGGCAGGGTGCGGCCGCCGGCGAGCGCGTCGGCGAGCAGGATTCGCGCTTCCGCCGTCGGCGTCAGCTGCAGGGTGACCACGTCCGCCGACGCGCCGGCGATCGACAGCTGCGGCGCGGCTTCCAGCGTGCCGGCGGCGGTATCTCCGGCGGTGAGCTCCAGCCGCAGGGTGTCGAAGCGCATCGCGATGCTGCTGTAGTTCTGCACGCGCAGGTCCACCGACCAGCCGCCGTCGGCGTCGACGCTGAGCTGCTGGATGCTGGCTGCCGGCTCGGAGATGCGGCGGACCGGTCCGCTGCTGCAGGCGACCAGCAGCAGGCAGGCGATCCAGGCCAGGAAGGTGTGCGAACGGACCATGCCGAAGCTCCAGGATTGTCTGCCGGCAGGATACCCGATCGCTGCGGCACGGCATCCGCGATGCCGGCGCGAAGACGGCCCGTGGAGCCCGCGCGCGCGCCGCCTGCGGCGGTCAGTCGGTCGCCTCGATGCGCAGGTCGATGCCCAGCGCGGCGATGTCCGCCGGTTCGCCCGCCAGGTCGGTGCTCAGCAGCGGCCGGGCTTCCAGCCAGCGGCGGTCCATGCGCAGGGTCAGCCGTTCGCCGGCGGCCATGGCATCCAGGCGCGGAATCGGCTGCGGCTCCTGCGCGCGGTTGAGCAGCACCGCCAGCCGCAGCAGCACGCTGACCCGGCGCGCCGGCGCCAGCAGGCGCTCGGGCAGGGCGTCGAAGGCGCTCCTGGGCACCTTGCGCCGGTGGGTGCGTACCAGCGCAGCGAGGAACTGCTGCTCCTGGCGGGAGAAGCCGGGGATGTCGGAGTGCTCGAGCACGTAGCCGCCATGGACGTGGTACTGGCTGTGGGCGATGGTGAGGCCGAGCTCGTGCAGGCGCGCGGCCCAGCCCAGCATCAGCAGGTCGTCCGCGCCGAGCTGCCAGGCGCGCGCGACCTGCTCGAACAGGCGGATCGCGGTCTGCTCCACGCGCGCGGCCTGCGCGGCATCGATGCCGTAGCGCAGCGTGACCGCGGCGATCGCGGTCTCGCGCGGGTCGTCCTCGCCGCCGCGGCCAAGCATGTCGTAGAGCACGCCTTCGCGCAGCGCGGCCTTGCTCACCGCCATGCGCTGCAGGCCGAGCGTCTGGAACGCCGCCTCCAGCACCAGCAGTCCGCCGGCGATCACCGGCCGCCGTTCCGCCGAAAGCCCCGGCAGCTCGATCGCGTCGATTCGGTCGGCGGCGAGCAGCCGGTCGCGCACCTGGGGCAGCGCCTCGGCGATCACCGCGCCCTTGGTGAGCTTCATCGCCGCGATGATTTGCCCGATCGCCTTGTTGGTGCCGGAGGCCCCCAGCGCCTCCTGCCAGCCCAGTTCGCGGTAGGCGGCGGCGAACTGCTGGAACTCCACCGACACCTCGGCCAGCGCCTCGCGCCAGCGTCGGCGCGACAGCTTGCCGCTGCCGAAGAAGCGCCTGGTGGTGGAGATGCAGCCGACCTGCAGGCTCTCGCGCTCGATCGTGTCGAAGCCTGCGCCGATGATGCATTCGGTGGAGCCGCCGCCGATGTCGATCACCAGCCGGCGGTGGCCGGGCCTGGGTGGCTGGGCATGGGCCACGCCGAGATAGACCAGGCGCGCCTCCTCCCGGCCGGAGATCACTTCGATGGCATGGCCGAGTGCGTCCTCGGCCGGCACCAGGAAAGCCTGCGGCGCGGCCAGCTGGCGCACCGCATTGGTGGCCAGCGCGCGCACCCGCTGCGGCGGGATGTCGCGGATGCGCTGGCCGAAGCGCGACAGGCAGCCGAGCGCGCGCTGCCGCGCCTCCGGCTGCAGGTCGCCCTTGCCGTCCAGGCCCTCGCCCAGGCGCACGGTCTCGCGGAGGCGGTCGACGATGCGCAGGTGCCCGAGCGTGTAGCGGGCCACCACCATGTGGAAGCTGTTGGAGCCGAGGTCGATGGCGGCCAGCAGGTCGCCGTCCTCGAGCGGGTCGGCCAGCGAACCGGCCATCGTCAGGGTGTGCGGGCCGGTCATCCGCAGAGTTTCGCCAGCAGCCAGGATTGCGCCGAGTGCGGCATCGCATCGTCGGCGGGGGCGAGCTTGCGGTAGGCGCCGTCGGCCTGCAGTTCCCAGGCGTTGAGATTGTCGGCCAGGTAGTTGTTGAGCGCTTCCTCGCGCACGCGTCCGGCCAGCGCCGCGTCCAGCACCGGAAAGCAGGTTTCGACCCGGTGCAGCAGGTTGCGCTCCAGCCAGTCGGCGCTGGCGCAGTACAGCTCCTGCTGCCCGTCGTTGGTGAACCAGTACACGCGATGGTGCTCGAGGAAACGGCCGACGATCGAGACCACGCGGATGTTGTCGGAGATGCCCTCCACGCCCGGGCGCAGGGTGCAGGCGCCGCGCACGATCAGGTCGATCCGGACCCCCGCCTGGGAGGCGGCGTAGAGCGCGCGGATCACCTGCGGCTCGTTGAGCGCGTTCATCTTGGCGATGATCCGCGCCGGGCGGCCGTCGCGGGCGTGCTGCGCCTCGCGCGCGATTCGTTCGAGCAGCCCGGGATGCAGGGTGAACGGCGACTGCAGCAGGTGGTGGAGCCGGATCAGCGGTGCCAGGCCGGAGAGCTGCTGGAAGATCTGGTGCACGTCCTCGCCGATCTGCGGATCGGAGGTCAGCAGGCCCAGGTCGGTGTAGGCGCGCGCCGTGCCGGAATGGTAGTTGCCGGTGCCCAGATGCACGTAGCGGCACAGGCGGCGCCCCTCGCGGCGCACGATCAGCAGCATCTTGGCGTGGGTCTTGTAGCCGACCACCCCGTACACCACCTGGACGCCAGCCTCCTGCAGGCGGTCGGCCAGGCCGAGGTTGGCCTCCTCGTCGAAGCGCGCGCGCAGCTCCACCACCACGGTGACGTCCTTGCCGTTGCGCGCCGCCTGCACCAGGTGCTCGACGATCGCCGAGTCCTTGCCGGTGCGGTACAGGGTCTGCTTGATCGCCAGGACGTTGGGGTCCTCGGCGGCCTGGCGGATCAGCTCCAGCACCGGCGTGAACGCATCGAACGGGTGGTGCAGCAGCACGTCGCGCTCGGACAGCAGTTCGAACATCGCGTCGCTGCCGGGCAGCTGGCGCGGCTGGAACGGCGGAAACTTGAGGTCGGGCCGCTGCACCAGGTCGTAGACCTGGATCACCCGGTTGAGGTTGACGGCGCCGTCGATGCGGTAGACGGCGTTCTCCGGCAGCTCGAAGTTCTCCAGCAGCGTGCGCACGATCGGCCTGGGGCAGTCGGCGGCGATCTCCAGCCGCATCGCCCGCAGGTAGCCGCGCCCGATCAGCTCGTCGCGCAGCGCCAGCGCCAGGTTCTCGACCTCCTCCTCGTCGACGATCAGCTCGGAGTTGCGCGTCACCCGGAACTGGTACGCGCCCTTGACCCGCATCCCCGGGAACAGCTCGTCGACGAATTCGGACAGCACCGAGGACAGGAACACGAAGTCGTGCTCGCCGCCGGACACCCGCTCCGGCAGCTGGATGATCCGCGGCAGCGAGCGCGGCGCGCGCACGATGGCCAGGTGGCCGCTGCGGCCGAAGGCGTCCTTGCCCTTGAGCACCACCACGATGTTCAGCGACTTGTTGAGGATCTTCGGGAACGGGTGCGCCGGATCGAGGCCGAGCGGCGACAGCACCGGCATGATCTCGTCGCGGAAGTAGGTGCGCAGCCAGCGCTTCTGCCGTGCGTTCCATTTCTCGCGGCCGAGGATGCGCACCCCCGCGTCGTTGAGGGCGGGGCGCAGCAGTTCGTTCCAGCAGCGGTATTGCGCCTCGACCAGGCTGGCCGCGCGCTCGTGGATGCGGCGCAGCACCGTCGACGGCGCCAGGCCGTCCGGGGCGCCGGGCATGCCGAAGTCCTGCGCATGGCGCACGGTGGCGGCGCGGATCTCGAAGAACTCGTCCAGGTTGGTGCAGGAGATGCACAGGTAGCGCAGCCGCTCCAGCAGCGGCACCGCCTCGTCCTGGGCCTGGGCCAGCACCCGGAAGTTGAAGTCGAGCTGCGACAGCTCGCGGTTGAAGTACAGCGCCGGGTCGGACAGCGGATCGCCCGGGGCCTGGTCGTCCGCCCGCGACGCTGCCGCGTGCGGGCCGCGCGGCAGCGGCGGCGTCTCGGGCTTACGCCTGGCGGGTGGAGGATTGCTGCGTGCGCTCACTTCCTGCTCCAGAACGGGTGCCGTCGCGCGGATGCGCGCGGTCGGCGGAGAAGACACAGGTAAAGATACTGCCGCGGCCGACCTCGCTCTCGATCTCCAGCCGCGCCTGGTGCAACTGCAGCACGTGCTTGACGATCGCAAGGCCCAGGCCGGTGCCGCCGAGTTCGCGCGAGCGGCTGGTCGAGACCCGGTAGAAGCGCTCGGTGATCCGCGGCAGGTGCGAGGCGGGGATGCCGTAGCCGGTGTCCTCGACCGAGAGCGCCACGCCGTCCTCGCGGCGCGCGAAGACGATGGAGATGCGCCCCTGCGCCGGCGTGTAGCGTACCGCGTTGGCCACCAGGTTCGAGAACGCGCTGTGCAGCTCGCGCGTCGAGCCCCACAGGTCCAGTTGGGCCTCGTCGCGCACGGCGATGGCGTGGCGACCCTTGCTCAGCGCCTCGGCCTCGCGCCGCAGGGTGGCCAGCATCGAGGTCATGCCGACGCTCTCGTCGCTGACCGTGTCCTGGGCCTCCAGCCGCGACAGCGTCAGCAGGTCCTCGACCAGCTGGGTCATGCGCTGCGATTGGCGCCGCATCTCCTCCAGGATCGGCGCCCACTCCGGCTGGTCGGCCGGGTCGAGCATGTCGAGGTAGCCGTGCACCACGGTCAGCGGCGTGCGCAGCTCGTGCGACACGTTCGCCACGAAGTCGCGGCGCACCTGCTCGAGGTGCATGAGCTTGCTGACGTCGCGCGCGACCAGCAGCCACAGTTCCTGGGAGTAGGGGATCAGGCGCATGCTCAGGCGCAGCGCAGGGTCGACGGGCGAAGGCACGTCCAGCAGCGGTTCGGCGTGACGGCCGCTGGCCAGCCAGTGCGCGATCGGCAGCGGCCGCAGGCGCTCGCCGAGGGGGGCGTCGATGTCCGCGGGGTAGTTCAGCCCGAGCAGCCCCGCGGAGGCCTCGTTGAACCATTGCACGCGCTGGGTGTTGCGCTCCAGCACCACCACCGCGTCCGGCAGCGCCGCGGCGGCCGCGCGGTACGCGCGCAGCATCTGCACCAGCCGGCGCTTGCGGTTGCGGGTGTCGTCCTGGCTGCGGTGGAGCAGGCGGTCGACTTCGTTCCACACGCCTTCGCCCCTGGCCGGCGGCAGCCGGCGGTGCGAGGTGAGCCGCAGCAGCAGCTTGCGCAGGCGCCAATAGTGCCAGGCGACCACGCCCAGCGCCGTCGCGGTCAGCACCGGCCAGACCTGCCCGGCCAGCAGCCCCAGCGCGAGCGCGCCCAGCAGGATCAGGGCGAGCAGGCCCAGGGTCCTGGTCCAGCCTGAGGAGGGGCGGGGCGACATGGTCAGGGACGGCAACCGGTACTGGTGAAAGGGGAATCGGCAAGGCGGATCATAAGCGTCCTGTCGTTCGCTCGCCTCGACGCAGCCGCGCCGGCAGCGTCAGCCCGTACCTTTTCGATTCCCCATTCCCGATTCCCGCCCTTTCACATCGCTGCCGAGAACCGGTACCCGGAGCCCCGCACCGTCTGGACCATCCCGTCGAGCTGCACCGGCTCGAGGGTCTTGCGCAGGCGGCGGATGTGCACGTCCACCGTGCGTTCCTCGACGTAGACGCTGCCGCCCCAGACGTGGTCGAGCAGCTGCGAACGCGAGTACACGCGTTCGGGGTGGGTCATGAAGAAATGCAGCAGCCGGTACTCGGTGGGGCCGATGGTGACCGGCTCGTCGCCGGCGAAGACCCGGTGTGCGGCGCCGTCGATGCGCAGGCGGCCGACGTTGATGCTGCCGTCCTCGTCGTCCTCGCGCGAGCGCCGCATCACCGCGCGGATCCGGGCCAGCAGCTCGCGCGCCGAGAACGGCTTGACCACGTAATCGTCGACGCCGGCTTCCAGGCCGCCGACGCGGTCGTTCTCCTCGCCGCGAGCGGTGAGCATGATGATCGGCACCTCGCGGGTGAGATCCTCGCGGCGCCAGCGGCGGGCCAGCTCCAGGCCGCTGACCCCGGGCAGCATCCAGTCGAGCAGGATCAGGTCGGGGACCCGGTCGGCGATCGCCGACTGCGCTTCGCGCGCGTCCGCGGCGTGGGCCGGCTCGAAGTCGCCCTTGCGCAGCGCGAAGGCCACCATCTCGCGGATGGCGGGCTCGTCGTCGACGATCAGGATCCGTTTCTGCATGAAGGGTCGCCTTGGCCGGTCGAGGGCATTAGACGACAGATTTGTGACCGGTACGTGACATGGCGCCGCGGCGCCACGATCCCGCCGTCAGCGCCGCCGGCGCAGGTCCTCGTCGCGCACGCCCTGGCGCCGCAGCTCCAGCACGGTGGGGGTGATCGCGGCGATCCGCGCATCGATGCGGGCGCGGGCGTAGTAGTCGAGGTCGTCGCGCTTGCGCAGGGTGTTGAGCTGGACCAGAGCGCGCTCGGCACGACCGCTGAGGAAGTCCGCCTCGGCGTAGGCTTCGCCGGCGCGCACCGGGTCGCCGGCGATCTCGCTGATCCGGGCGAAGGTGCGCTGGAACAGCGGATCGTCCGACGCCGAGCGCAGCATCGGGCGCAGCAGCTCCTGCGCGCGGCGCCCGGACTCCGGGGTATTGCGCTCGGCCAGCACGCCGGCATAGGTGAGGGCGACGGCGCGGTGGTTGGGCATGCGCCGCAGCAGGGCCTCGAAGCGGGCATCGGCATCGCGCTGGCGCCCGGAGCGGGCCTCGGCCTCCGCCAGGCCCAGCGACAGCCAGGTGTCCTCGGGGTAGTCCTCGAGCAGGGCGGCGAACTGGCTGGCGGCCGCTGCCGCTTCGCCCGCCTGCAGGCGGGCAAGGGCCATGCCGTAGCGCTTCGCGTCGTCGAAGTCGCCGGAGCGGCGCATGCCCTCGTATTCGCGGACCGCCGCGCCGGTGGTGCTGGCGCTGAGCACCCGCATGCGCTCGCGCGCCCAGCCGAACTGCACGCTGTCGCCGTAGCCCAGGCCGGTGGTGGTCACGCGCAGCGATCCGGGCAGCAGCGGGTTGAAGGTGCCGGCGGCCGCTGCGGCGGCGGCCGCGGTGCTGCCCCCCGGCAGCGGAACGCGTTCGGTGAGGATCGCTTCGGGCGTGGCGGTGGTCGCCAGCACGCTGTCGTTGCCGCGCAGCTGCTCCGCGCGCTGGCGGGCTTCGCCGATGCGGGTGGTGGTGACCGGGTGGGTGCGCAGGTAGTCGGGGATGCGCTCGCGCTCGCCGCCCTGGTTGGTGCGCGATGCGGCCTGCATGCGCTCGAACATGTCGGCCATGCCGTCGACGTCGAAGCCGCTGCGCGCCAGGGTGCGCATGCCGAGACGATCGGCTTCCGACTCGTTGGAGCGGGTGTAGTCGATCTGGCGCTGCATCGCCAGCCCCTGGGCGGAAGCGACCGCCGCCATCGCCGCGTCCCCGGACGAGCTGCTGTCGCTGCTCGAGGCGATCGCGATCGCGCCGAGCATCGCCAGCAGCAGCGGGATGCTGTCGCGCTGGGCGCGCTCGGCGCCGCGCAGCACGTGGTTCTGGGTGACGTGGGCGATCTCGTGCGCCAGGACCGCGGCCACTTCGTCCTCGCTCTGCGCGGTCAGTACCAGGCCGACGTTGAGGCCGATGTAGCCGCCGAGGGTGGCGAAGGCGTTGATGCTGCGGTCCTTCATCATGAAGAAGGTGAAGGACTGCCGCGGCTGGTCGCTGGCCGAGGCCAGGCGGTTGCCGGTCGAGCGCAGCCACTGGTCGACCAGGGGATCCTCCATAACCATGTCGTAGTGGCGCAGCTGCGCCAGCAGCATCTCTCCGTACTCGGCCTGCCGCGCCGGGCTGAGCACGGTGCCGGCGGAGGAGCCGATGTCGGGCAGGCGGTTGTCCTGCGCCGCGGCGTGGCCGCCGGCGACGGCCAGGCAGAGGACGAGGGCGACCAGGAAGGAGCGCATTGCGGCCCGCAGGGGAGTGGGAAACGACAGGCGCAGCATGCCGCCCACGGCGATCCATGGCGTGAACCCGGCGTTAATTCGCATCGTCGCTCACGGGTGCTCCTGTCTGGGCCGCCGGGATCCGGAGGCGGGCTGGAAATGCCGCGGGGGCGGACCCACTGTAGGACCATCCTGCCAGCCGCAAGTTTCCGGAGACCCGCTTGAACGCCCCAGCCCAACCCGCCCAGCCCCCCGAGATCATCGTGTACACCAGCGCCGTCTGCGGCTACTGCGTGGCCGCCAAGAATTTCCTGAAGAGCCGCGGGCTGGAATGGAAGGAGGTCCGGATCGACCTCGATCCGCAGGCGCGCGAGCGAATGGTGGCGCGGACCCGGCGCACCAGCGTGCCGCAGATTTTCGTCGGCGAAACCCACGTCGGCGGCTACGACGACATGATGGCGCTGCACCGCGCCGGCGGGTTCGAGCGCCTGATCTCGGGGGCGGCCGAATGAGCGGTGCCGATCCCGAGGGTCCGGTCGCCGGTTTCAACGCCTACCGCCGGCGCATGAACGAGCGGATCCTGGCCGAGCCCAACCAGGTGGTGCGGCGCTTCTTCGCGCTCGACACCCAGACCTACCGGTCGGGTGCGCTCGACGTGAAGACCAAGGAGCTGCTCGGCCTGGTGGCCTCGCTGGTGCTGCGCTGCGACGACTGCATCGGCTACCACGTCGCGCAGTGCCGCGAGGCCGGGGTGAGCCGCGAGGAGATGTTCGAGGCGTTCTCGGTCGGCCTGGTGGTGGGCGGTTCGATCGTGATCCCGCACATGCGCCGGGCGGTGGATTTCCTCGACCGCCTCGACGGCACCGTTCCGCCGCCGCCCGCCGTCCCGGAGCCGCCGGAAGCGCACGGGCACGGCTGAGCGACCGATCCGTCCCGGGGGGCGGTGCCGGAGCGAAGAGCTGCTTCAGATGGTCGGTGCTTTCAAGAGCAGCTTCGGTTGACCGCGGGAGTGAGCAGCGGCGGGGGCGCCAGGCAGTGCTATCCGTTGCGGGGATCCGCGCCAGGCAGTCCCATCCGTTGCGAGGATCCATCACCGTCGCCACGGTGTTGCGCCAATGAATAGCCGTGTCTGGCAGTTGGTTCGTTGGAAGAGCGCCTTCGGTTGGCTGCGCGGGGGTGAGCCGCGCCGGGGGTATTGCTCCGCCTTTCGGTCCGGCCGCGCCAGGCAGCTCCATCCGTTGCGAGGATCCATCACCGTCGCCACGGGGCGGCGCCAACGAATAGCCGTGTCTGACAGATGATTCCTTGGAAGAGCGCCTTCGATTCACCGCGCGGGGCGTGAGCCGCGCCGGGGGTGTTGCTCCGCCCTTCGGTCCGGCCATCCATGGCCGGACTCAGGGCCGCAGACCATCCATGGTCTG
>NZ_JACCKA010000052.1 GCF_013425525.1 Luteimonas salinisoli
CTAGAGCGTGTTATGAACTTTGAAGGATCGCTGCAGCATTACCGAGCATGAGGATAGTGAAGACAACGAAGTGCAGCCCGGCCAAGGTTTCTGGCAATCGCTCGTAGTCGCGGGCCAGTCGCCGGAAGCGGTTGATCCAGCCGAAGCTGCGCTCGACCACCCAGCGCCGGGGCAGGAGCACGAAACCCTTCTTTGCTTCCGGCAACTTGACCACCTGTAGGTCGATGCCTTCTTCTTTCGCTGCTTCAGCCGGCTCTTCTCCGGTGTAGCCCTGATCCACGAAGGCCAACTTCACTGTTTCGCCCGTCACATGCTGCACGTCCTGCGCCAACGAACGTACCTGTGCACGCTCCTGCTCGTTCGCTGGCGTAACTTGGGCTGCCAGCAGATAGCCCAACGTATCGACCGCCATGTGCACCTTGCTGCCCTTCTTTCGCTTGTACCCGTCATAACCCGCACGTGGCCCGCTTTCACAGGTCGATTGCAGCGTACGCCCGTCGAAGATGGCGGCACTGGGCTGACCTTGCTTACCCTGTGCAACGCGAAGGATCGAACGCAGGTCGCTGACCATCGCTTCGAAGCACCCGGCTTGCAGCCAGCGCTGGGTCTGCTGGTAGACCGCCTCCCAAGGCGGGAAGTCGTTGGGAAGCAGGCGCCAGGGCGCGCCCGCCCGCGCCATCCAGCGCAGCGCATTGAACATCGCGCGCAGCTCGTACTTACGCTGCGGCGCCTGTTCGGTCATCAGGGTCAGGTAGGGCGCGGCGAAGGCCCATTCCTCGTCGGATACATTGGTCGGATACGGCTTGCGGGGCGTCATCCGCATACCATAGCCTTGGCGCATCAAAGTTCATAACACGCTCTAGGGTATGTGCCCTAAGTCCACTGTCCGAAGAACCGGGGTCACTCCACTCTGACCCCGTTCTTCTTCTCGCCACCTCTGTTCTCCACTATTCTCCTTCGCAATCATGGGCATTATCTACTCTTGTATTCAAGTCAACCGTTATTCTCGTCACCCCCTCAGCCTCTTCTCCAGCCTCATTCCTTACCGGCACTCTATCTCCTAACCATTGACATGTGGATGGGACCAGCTGAATCATGAACCCATGATTTTCATCTGCCTGAAAGGAATATCTGCCTTCCTTATCACTGAAGGCAACAGAGATAGTTGTCATTTCCGGAAGCTGCGGCGGCATTTGATCTCCCACCAGCAACAGATGAATTTCCGCACCCTCGAGGACTTGACCTGTTTCCAAATAGCGCACTGTACCCGCAATCTCCAAAGGCCTGTCCTGTGCGCAGCCCGTAAAAGTCACTGCAGCCAACAGCAAACCGCTAGCGACCCATGACCGCATCGATTTGATCCCCATAAGAAAGAAAGGCCTTTTGCACGATATTTGAATGACCAACATCAGCATCAACCCCCATGTTCACGTTGAACGTAGACTCCCCAAAAACGAGACCGCCACGAAATGTATTGAATCTAATTTCCCATTTGTTCTGTTGATAAAAATTCAATACCACGCCAACATTATAACCAACCCCGAAGTTAAATATACCTGGAACATACTTATTATGCGCGTCGAACAAGACTAGACCCTGAACTCTTATCCCTTTTGCTGACAGCAAATTAACAAAAGTAATGGCGTCATGGCCTCCAGCGCTGTATCCGATTGAGTATATTCTGCCGTTCTTGTGGTCAGAGATGAAGCTCGAAGCGTCACTAACAGCCGCCGACACTTGGCTGTTATCGCCCCAAGCTGAACTATCGTACTGCTTTGCGCTGTATCGCCTAGACGTTTCGTTTCGGAACGCGGCATTGTCTCCGCTATTTGCCCCGCCAGCACCATCGAAAGCATATGCTTTGCTGGGAATGCTCCGCATAGGAGCAGATTGCGTCGTGGCTCCTCCGGTGCTTCTACAGGTGCCATCGTCGTTCGTGATACGCGAACCCGTACACCGCCCATCCGGATCGTAAAACCGATACGGATTGCTGTTGGCGTAGCGGTAACGATGGAACTGCCCCACCGGGCTGCTGAGCGCCGTCACCGGATCAACGGACAAGAACGCCCCAATCCCCGCATCGTAATACCGCTGCTGCATGTAAATCAGCTCAGTCGCCGCATCCTGCACGTGCCCGGTATACCCCGGCCCGTCCGCCACCGCCGGGGTCAGCTGCGCCCCGTATGGCTCGTACTCCCGCCGCTCGATCACCGCCCCGTTGGCGTCGGTCACCGCCACCACGCTGCCCAGCGCGTCGGTGTGGATGTAGCGCACCGTCTCCGCCGCATGCGACGCCTGCGCCAGCCAGCACAGCAGGCACAGCGCCCAGAGCTGCAGCCCCTTCATGGCGAGTCCTCCCCGGTCGCGTCCTCATCCGGGGCGGCGGCCTCGTCCGCGGCGTCCTCCTGCCCGGTCACGTCCTCATCCTCTGCCATCATCCCCATCGGCCCCACCGGCTCCGTCCACGGCGAGCAGCCGTAGGTGTTGCAGGCCTGCACCCGGTACTGCGATCCGCACGGGGTGTTCAGCATCACCGACGTCACCCCCAGGTTCGAGCTGCCCGGCACCATCGCGTAGGTGGTCGC
>NZ_JACCKA010000053.1 GCF_013425525.1 Luteimonas salinisoli
CTAGAGCGTGTTATGAACTTTGAAGGATCGCTGCAGCATTACCGAGCATGAGGATAGTGAAGACAACGAAGTGCAGCCCGGCCAAGGTTTCTGGCAATCGCTCGTAGTCGCGGGCCAGTCGCCGGAAGCGGTTGATCCAGCCGAAGCTGCGCTCGACCACCCAGCGCCGGGGCAGGAGCACGAAACCCTTCTTTGCTTCCGGCAACTTGACCACCTGTAGGTCGATGCCTTCTTCTTTCGCTGCTTCAGCCGGCTCTTCTCCGGTGTAGCCCTGATCCACGAAGGCCAACTTCACTGTTTCGCCCGTCACATGCTGCACGTCCTGCGCCAACGAACGTACCTGTGCACGCTCCTGCTCGTTCGCTGGCGTAACTTGGGCTGCCAGCAGATAGCCCAACGTATCGACCGCCATGTGCACCTTGCTGCCCTTCTTTCGCTTGTACCCGTCATAACCCGCACGTGGCCCGCTTTCACAGGTCGATTGCAGCGTACGCCCGTCGAAGATGGCGGCACTGGGCTGACCTTGCTTACCCTGTGCAACGCGAAGGATCGAACGCAGGTCGCTGACCATCGCTTCGAAGCACCCGGCTTGCAGCCAGCGCTGGGTCTGCTGGTAGACCGCCTCCCAAGGCGGGAAGTCGTTGGGAAGCAGGCGCCAGGGCGCGCCCGCCCGCGCCATCCAGCGCAGCGCATTGAACATCGCGCGCAGCTCGTACTTACGCTGCGGCGCCTGTTCGGTCATCAGGGTCAGGTAGGGCGCGGCGAAGGCCCATTCCTCGTCGGATACATTGGTCGGATACGGCTTGCGGGGCGTCATCCGCATACCATAGCCTTGGCGCATCAAAGTTCATAACACGCTCTAGCGAGCGGGATTTGCTTCATGGTCGGCATGCTCGGAGTCGATATCCACGGAGAGGCTGCTGCCTCGCCTGAGGGCCACATAACCGTGGACTTCCTCAGAGGTACTGTCTCCGGTAGCCCGGTCTCATCAGATCTGCGCTTTGCTATCGAGCGTTACAATCAACACTTGCCGGAGCTAGCTCGCCGCCATGGCATAGACTCCGCTGAAATTGCCGTTATGACGGCTAGGTTTGGTACTGATCCAGTTGAAGGCACGCACTTCCTTGTCACTGTTGAGACTACTGACGGCCGCCAATCCGTGGATCAATACGTTGGTGTTCCTGGGAGGCGCTATGGCAAGCCGCGTAGGGCGAGTGCGCCGCCTAACAATTCGTTCAAGCCGAACCCGCTTCGCGGGTCGGCTTAACTCAGGTGTTAGGCGGCACACTGCAATGTCGTGTCACTGAGTGTCGTGGCAATCGGATCGGCCGATGTGCTTCCAGCATTCCTTGGCTTCGGGCAGTCCGTCGCAAGCGCGCCGGAACCATTCGTCGCGGCCGCCTTCCGTACCTCGGACCAGGCGTGGCAACCAGACCGTCCATCGCTGGCTTCGGCCAGTCCGGGGACAGATTCCCGGCCGACGCGCCCGGGTGCCAAGGGCTCCGGACCCATCCCAAGCCAAGAGCTTGTCGCACCCCGATTTTCGTCGTAGCGTGTCGCCTAACAGTTCGTTCAAGCCGACGCCGCTTCGTTACACAAAGCACATGGCAGGTACAGCTTGCCATGTGCTTTGCTTCACTACGCGGCGCGGCTTAACTCAGGCGTTAGGCGGCTAAATCGGAGGGATATATGCCAGCTGTGATACTTGGAACACAAATGGAGCGTGGGCCAGTCAAGTGGCGGGTCGTCACGTCGGACCTCGATGGTGGCGGACCGGAGGATAAGACGCTGGTAATCCAGTTCGACGGCGATCTGGCAGCACTTGCAGGCTTCACCGGGCGTTCCCTGGACATATCGGAGTTTCGTCAGTCTTGCAGTCTAGCAAGGCAAGATTGGATTCCTCTAGACGGAATTTTCCCCTGCACCACGAGTCTCGGGGCTACATCGTCAATTTCGGTAACGTTCCCATAGTGGGGCCGCCGCCTAACAATTCATTCAAGCCGAAGCCGCTTCGCGGCTCGGCTTAATTCAGGCGTTAGCCGCCATGGCGAGATTGACCCTACTTCTGGCATGTTTGGCCCTTGCTCCCGGAGCCTCCGAGGCATGTAGCTGCTCTCCGCTTGGAACACCGGAAGAAGCGCTAGCTGCGAGCGATCGCGTATTTCTCGGAGCAGCTACAACTGTTGAGCTGCGATGTGACCATCCCAACACTAAGCCCTTCATACGAAAGCCCGGGCAAGGGGTCGAGATCGTCTGTACTTCACCATCAGGCGAAGAGCACAGCTTCCCCATCAAGCTTGCCACGTTCATGGTCTCGGAGAACTTCAAAGGCACCGGGTCTGTAGAGACTCTACAGACAGAGCTGTACGGAGCGATGTGCGGCGTCGAGTTTGTGGCCGGCGAAGAGTACGTGGTCTACGCTAAGCGACAAGATGGCGTACTTACTGCCAGCTTGTGCTCCCGGACGGGCGTCGCGACTGACAAAGAGTCTGGGCTGTCGGTGCTGCGCGATGGCGGCTAACAATTCATTCAAGCCGAAGCCGCTTCGCGGCTCGGCTTAACTCAGGCGTTAGGCGGCTATGAAAGCTAGATCGCGCCCTTGGTTCATTGCAGGCTCAATTCTCAGCGCGCTGGCGTCGCTCTACTGTTTTCTGTGGATCTTCTCTGCCGCAAGTCTGGCTTCAGGCTTCTGCGGCTCTAAGTTTTCGCTCTTCGCAGAGTATCTGCGCTGCCGCCAGGTACATTTCGCCATGATTCTTACGGCTTTGTTTGGTCTGCTTTGCGTGTATCTTGGCTGGCGGGCGGCACGTGCTGGGCACGGGGCAGCCGGGTGAATTAACACCCCAAGTGCAACACCCCTGAGAGTTCCTGCATTCGTTCGATCGGGGTCTTGTAGCCATGTCGTTTCCTCGGCCTCGTGTTGAGTTTATGCGCAATTCGGTTGCAGTCGGCTTGTGTGGTTCTTGCCAGGCTCCTCCCCTTGGGCAGGTACTGGCGTAGCAGGCCGTTGAAGTTCTCGTTGCTGCCGCGCTCCCAGGGGCGGTGTGGATAGGCGAAGTAGCAGAGAACGCCTGTTGCTTGTTCGAGCGCGCGGTAGCCGTGGAACTCGGTACCGTTGTCCCAGGTGATGGTCTTGAACGGCAGGCCGCTGCGCTGGATCGCATCCAACGCTGCACGGTTGACCGCTTTGACCGTCCGGTGGGGCAATCTGACCACCAGGGCCACGCCGGTGCAGCGCTCGACCAGCGTCAACAGGCACACGCGCTCGCTGGCCGTGCCAACCACGGTGTCGCCTTCCCAGTGGCCGACCTCTTGCCGGCCTTCGACTTCCGCGGGGCGACTGTCGATCATTGGCTTGCCATGGAGCTTTCCCCGGCGTTCCGGGCCAAAGGTGCGCTTGCGTCTTCGCTTGCCGCCCTGGCGCAGGCAGGAGCGCAGCTGGCCTCCCGCGAGCCGGTCGCGATGAACATGCCGGTAGATCGTCATATGGCTGATCCGCACGACGCCGTGGAGCGCCAACCATCGGGCGATCTGCTCTGGACTCCACTGCGCATAGCGCAGTAGGGCCTCGATGCGTCCATAGATGTCGGCGTCGTGCTGCCTGACCTGCCGGGTCCGCCGTCGCCGGCCGTTGGTGCGCTGCTGGGCCTTGCTGGGCCGGTAGGCACCGTCGGTACGATGGCAGCGGTTGCGCTGGATCTCGCGGCTAATCGTGCTGGGCGATCGGTCCAGGATCCGGGCGATGGTCCGCAGTGACTGCCCGTCGCGGTGGAGCACGGACAGGGTGTATCGTTCTTGCTCGGTGAGCTGGTGGTACATGAGGGATCGTCTCTTGCCGGAGTGATCCCCTCCAGTCTGCCAGCTCACCTCTCCATCTTCGGGCGGTGTGGGTGTTGCACTTACTTTGTTAACCTGCG
>NZ_JACCKA010000054.1 GCF_013425525.1 Luteimonas salinisoli
TGAACCTGACCCTGAGGTTTCCCCGCGTTTTCATGCCCCCAGCACCATCTGGTCGATCACCGCAGGGGGTAGTGATCGTAAGCGATCCAGCCATTGGGAGACGGGCTCCATCGGCCAGCCTCGGACCAAGGCCTCCCGCCCTACGCGCAAGGTCGAGTACAGCTTGCGCTTGGTGCGGATCGGCAATAGCCATTGGGCGATGCCGGTCTTCTCGCATCCCACGCCTGCCAACCAGCTGGCGAAGGCCGCCAACGTGCCGACCAGTAGGAGGATCTGCAGACGGGCGTCACTGCGCGTCAGGCTATCTTCGAAGCCTTGTCCGTACCGGTGCGACTTCAGGTCGCGGAAGGAGCATTCGATCTGCATTCTGCGCGCGTACAGGCTCACCAACTGCCGGGCGCTGGCCTCGGCCAGACTGGGCGAGGCGATGATCAGCCAAGGCTCGCGCTCGCGCGCCGCAGCCTTGCGACTGGACGAGCTGCGTGCCACTTCCGTGCGACGCCGCCGATTGCAGTGCTTGCGGCCTTGCCGCGCCTTGGCGTACACGACCAGACGGCAGGACAGGGGATCGCCGCGATTGGTCTGCATCACCGGCAGCTCCCGCGGCGTTCGAGTGGCCAGCACATGCAGCTGTCGGCAGTCCACCCATTGCTCGATACGATTTTCGACCTCTACTGGCTTGACCTGCGTGCGGCCGCGCAAGCGGCCCACCCAGTCCCAACCTAGCGCCGAGACGGCGCGGAACCAGGGCGTGCGGAAGCCCGCATCGGTGATCAGGACCGGGCGAGCGCCTTCCGGCACCAGTGCACGCAGCCGTTGCAGGAATCGCTTCTCCGCAGCGGGCGAGCCTTGCTTCTTGCCAGGGAACACCATGTCCAGCAGCGTCAGTGTTCGCCCTCCCACCGGCACCGCTGCACGCAACAGGCACCACGACTTGTCGGCCTTCAAATCCGTCCAGTCGATCACGATCACCGGCCGAGGGCTGCGTAGTAGCCAGCGCGCCATATCCGCATGGATCCCTTCGCGTTCGGCGTGCAGGTGCGGGTTGCCCAGCAGCCTGTCGAACGCCTTGAGCGGCGGCCGGACACGCTCGGCACCGGGCCAGGAGCGGGCCACGTCCATCAGCGTCAACCTGCGTCCTTGAAGCACGGCTTCCACGGCGTTTAGCAGAGCATGCTCACGCAGCGCGTGCATCGGCTCCAGTGATTCCGGCAGGCACTTCTGCAATACTCGGCTGGCGCGCATGGTCGTCAGTCCTTCTTTGGCTTAGTCACCTTGAAGACTGCGCCATGCGCGCACTTGTTTCCAGTCAGAGCGCCGCTAAGCGGCTGACCTGACAGAGAAGAACGTGGGGAAACCTCAGAACCTGACCCCATTTTTGCGGACCCCATTTTTGCGCCCCATTCTCAAGCCAGCAGCCGCCAGGCGCGGTGGATGCGGGGGTTGCGGGCGAAATCGGGGGGAATGGTCTCGGCGCCGATGTCCTCGCAGCGCGCAAACGTCGCCACGGCATCGGCATCCAGGCGGAAGCGCCGGAAGTTGTTGCTGAAGTACAGCACGCCACCGGGCGTCAGCCGCGCAACCGCGGCGCGCAGTAGGCGCACGTGCTCGCGTTGCAGGTCGAAGTCCTTCGCCCGCGCCGAATTGGAGAACGTCGGCGGATCGCAGAAGACTACGTCGTAGTGGCCGCGCTCGGCCTCGAGCCACTGCAGCGCGTCCGCCTGCACCAGGCGATGAGCGCTGCCGCCGATCGCATTCTCGCGCAGGTTGTCGACCAGCCATTGCAGGTACGTCGCCGACAAGTCCACGCTGGTGGTATGCGCCGCGCCGCCGACCGCGGCGAGCACGGTGGCGGCCCCGGTGTAGCAGAACAGGTTGAGGAAGCGCGCGTCGCGCGCCTCGGCGGCCATGCGCGCCCGCAACGGCCGGTGATCGAGGAACAGGCCGGTGTCGAGATAGTCGAACAGGTTGACCCGCAGCCGCGCTTCGCCCTCGCGCACCACCAGGAACTCGCCGCGCGTGGCGAAGCGCCCGTACTTGCTGCCGCCCTTGCCGCGCGTACGGGTCTTGGTGGCGATGCGCTCCTGCGGCAGCTCGAACACCTCGCGCGCGGCGGCGAGCAGATCGCCGAGGCGGCGCCGGGTCGTGGCTTCCGGGATTTCCGCCGGGGCCGCGTACTCCTGCACGTGCAGCCAGCGGCGCTCCGGGGCGTCGGCCTCCGCGTAGACGTCGATCGCGGCGGCGTACTCCGGCAGGTCGGCGTCGTAGACGCGGAAGCATTCAACGCCCTCGCGCGCGCGCCAGGCCTTGAGTGCGCGCAGATTGCGGCGCAGACGGTTGGCCACCATCCGTGCGCCTTCCGACAGCGCCGGCGCGGGCGCCTCCGCCGTACCCGCGGCGCGGGCAGGAGCGACCGGATCGCAGACGATCAGCGCGCAATCCAGGGCGCCGTTGAAGACCTTGTAGCGCTTGCGCGCGCGCAGGCCGGTAGCGAATGCGAGTTCGTCGTCGCCGCACAGCAGACTGGCGCGCCAGTCCGCGACCGTGGCCTTCAGCATCGCGCCGAGCGCGCGGTACAGCGCCGGATCGGCCGCCAGGCGGGCATCGTACGGCGGATTGCAGACCACCAGCCCGGGCGGCGGCACCGTGCCCTCGCCGCCACCACCGGCGGACGCGTGGGCAGCAACGGCGGAGCCGGCCGTTGCCGCCGCGCGCAGTTTCCCGGCGGCACGTGCCCAGGGCCCGGCCGGCACCTCCGGCGTCGGCCCGGCTCCTGGTGCGGATACCGCACGCCGCCCCGGGGCCGCGCGCAACGCCGCGAGGTCCGCCACTTCCAGCAGCATCGCGTCGGCTACGCCGGCCGCGGCGGCATTGACGCGCGCCGCGTCGATCGCCCGCGGATCCCGGTCGCTGCCGAAGAAGACCGGGGCGAGCGCGTCGCGACCGCGTCGCTCGCGCTCGCGGGCCTCGGTCCACAGCGCGGCCCAGGCTGCGCCGTCGAAGCCGCGCCAGCGCGTCGGTGCCGGTACCGATTCATCGGCGGCATCCGACTCCGCTGCCCGCTCTCCGGGCAGGGCGCCGCGCAGGCGCTGCAGCCCGGGGGCGACGTCGGCCGCCATCAGCGCCCCCTCGATCAGCAAGGTGCCGCTGCCGCACATCGGGTCCCACAGCGCACCGCCTTCGGCATGGCGCTGCGGCCAGCCACCGCGCAGCAGCACCGCCGCGGCCAGGGTCTCCTTGAGCGGCGCCTCGCCCTGCGCGCGGCGCCAGCCGCGCCGGTGGAGCGGCCCGCCGCCCAGGTCGGCCGCCAACAGCGCCCTGCCCTTGCGCACCACCAGGTTGAGGCGCAGATCGGGCGCGGCGAGATCGACATCGGGACGGCTGCCATCGGCCGCCCGCATCGCATCGACCACCGCGTCCTTGATGCGCTGCGCGGCGTAGCGCGCGTGGGTGACGGCAGCGCCCGAAACATGCGCATCGACGGCCAGGGTCATGGACGGATCGAGATGCTCCGGCCACGGAATCTCGCGCGCGCCGGCGTACAGCGCGTGCTCGTCCGGGCAGTCGTAGTCGGCCAGCGGCCACAGCACGCGGCTGGCCAGCCGCGACCACAGCACCGCGCACAGCGCGTCGCGCATCCCGCCCTCGGCATTTACCCCGGCCACCGCTGCAGTGGCGCGCGCGCAGCCGAGCGCGACGAGTTCGTCGGCGAGCAGGTATTCCAGGCCCTTGGCGCAGGAGACGAAGAACTTCATGCGCGGCCCGGAGCCGGGCGGCTCAGAGGCTTTCCAGCAGCTGGGCGAACGCCTGCGCGGACGCCCCGGCATGGCGGGAGAGCCGGTGCGAGTCGTCGACCAGCAGCAACCGCGCTCGCCGCGGCTGCGCCCACGCCACCACTTCGGCGGCGGGAATCAGCTCGTCGTCCCAGCCGTGCACCAGCGAGATCGGCACCTGCGCCGCCTCCAGCGGCGGCGCACCGCGCATGCGCGTGGGCGGCGCCATCAGGAACAGGCCCGCCACCGGCAGCTGCAGCGAGACGTGCCCGGAGATCCACGCCCCGAGGCTGGAGCCCGCCAGCACCAGCGGCCCGCGCGCCGCGGCATCGCGGGCGCGTGCGAGCAGGCGCTGCACCCGCGCGGGCACGTCGCCGTGGTCGCTGATCTCGCGACGCGCATCCAGATCGGTGTAGTCGGGGCGCTCGTGGGTCCAGCCCAGGCGCTCGGCGGCCTCCGCCAGTGCGGTGACCTTGTTGGCGTCGGGGCCGCTCTCGAAGCCGTGCGAGAGGATGCAGTGCCCGCGCGCGCTCATGCCGGCACGCCGCGTATGCGGGCGGACGGGGGCGCGGATCCGGGCAGCGGCCTGCTCATCCGCGAATGCTAGCATCCGCCGCATGCCGCCCGGTCCCGCTTCCGCACTCGCGATCGCCCCGCAGCCGCTGCCCTACGTCGACCGGCTGCCGTTGCGCCCGCTGTCCGACATCGACCTGGCGGTCGTGCACTGCACCGAACTGCCGGACATGGCGATGGCGCGCGAATACGGCGAACGCATGCTCTATCCGGAGGCCGGAACCGGAGCGAGCGGGCACTGGTACGTCGACCGCGACGGCGCGATCGTCGAATACGTGCCGGCCGAGCGCATCGCCCACCACGTGCGCGGCTGGAACCCGCGCTCGGTGGGCATCGAACTGGTCAACCGCGGCCGCTTCCCGCAGTGGTACGACTCGCGGCACCAGGCGATGGACGAGCCCTATGCCGCGGCCCAGATCGACGCCCTGGTCGCGCTGCTGCTGCACCTGCGGACCGTGTTGCCGGCGTTGCGGCTGATCGCCGGACACGAGGACCTCGACACCGACCGGGTCGCTGCCAGCGACGACCCGGCGCTGGAAGTGCCGCGCAAGCGCGATCCCGGGCCGCTGTTCCCGTGGGCGCGGATCCTCGCCGCGGTACCGCTGACACGGCTCCGGCCCTGAACGCCCACGGGGCGTAGGCCGGCGACCTCGCCTCGCGGGGCGGCGGCTCCGGCCGGGATGGCGGCGATCCCGGGTGCTGCCCGCCGCGCCGGCTTTCGCGTGCATGGCACGCTCCTACGCAAGAGCCGGCGCCGCGCCGGGACGGCGGCCGGCAGCGGCTATAATCGGCTGTTCCCTCGCAGCGTCCCGCCCGCATGCAATCCCCCGTGTCCGAACTGATCGAACTGCTGTCGCTGGAGCGGCTGGAACACGACCTGTTCCGCGGCCAGAGCCGCGACATCGGCACCCGCTACGTGTTCGGCGGCCAGGTGCTGGGTCAGGCGCTGTCGGCGGCGCAGGCGACCATGAGCCATCCGCGTGCGGCGCATTCGCTGCACGCCTACTTCCTGCGCGCCGGCGACGTCGACCACCCGATCGTCTACGAGGTCGACCGCACCCGCGACGGCGGCACCTTCTCGGTGCGCCGAGTCACCGCGATCCAGCACGGCAAGGTGATCTTCTTCTGCGCGGCCTCGTTCCAGCAGGCCGAATCCGGCGCCGAGCACCAGCTGCCGATGCCGGAGGTGCCGGGGCCCGACGACACCCCCCCGGCGGCGCCCGTGCCGGCGGAGGTGCTGGCGACGCTGCCGACCAAGATCCGGCGCTGGCTCGACCGCACCGGCCCGTTCGAATTCCGCCACGTCGGCAGCGCCGGCAGCGACTGGCGCGACAAGCTGCACCCGCCGCGCCGCCCCCCGCTGCAGCAGGTGTGGTTCCGGCTGGCCGAGCGCGTCGGCGATGCGCCCGAGCTGCATCGTGCGCTGCTGGCCTACGCCTCGGACTTCCACCTGCTCGGCACCGCCACCTTCCCGCACGGGATCAGCTACTACCAGCCGGAGGTGCAGATGGCATCGCTCGACCACGGCCTGTGGTTCCATCGCCCGTTCCGCGCCGACGACTGGCTGCTGTACGCCATCGACAGTCCCAGCGCGCACGCCGCGCGCGGCCTGGCGCGCGGGCTGATCTACGACAGCGAAGGCCGGCTGGTGGCCAGCACCTGCCAGGAGGGCCTGATCCGCACCGGCGCCGCGCCCTCCGGCGCAGCGACGCCGGCACCGGTGGAGCGAACGCAATGAGGCAGATCTTCAGCAGTCCCCGGCTGGAAAACGTCGAGAAGGTCGCGCAGTTGCTGCGCGACGAGGGCATCGAGGTGCGCATCACCAACGGCCGCTCCTACAAGAGCGGCCGCCGGCGCACCTTCAGCTATCGCGAGGGCGCCAACAACGGCCCGCAGCCCGCGGTCTGGGTCACCCATTCCGAGGATCAGCCGCGCGCGCGCGAACTCATGCGTGCGACCGGCCTGAGCGGGCCGACCACGCGTCCCGTGGCCGACAGCTATCTCGCCACCGCCCATACGCCCGGCCGGATGGGCGGTGGCCGCGCCGCGCCGGCGCCCACCCAGCAGAAGATCGTGCGCTACCGGCGGATGCTGCTGGTCGGCATCGCGGTGCTGGTGGCGCTGGTGCTGGCGCGCTCCTTCTGAAGCCGGACCGCAGGACGCGGTCCCGTCTGCAGGCGTGCCCCCTGGGCTGGCGCGCGCATTCCCGCCGGAACAGGGGTAGGCTCGAGCGCGGGGCCCTCCGTCGCGGTCGCGGTCACATCCACCGCCCGGGAGCGTCCTGGCCGATAGACCCGCACCGGATGCCGCCATGTCCGCAGTCCCCGTCGATGCCCTGGAAGCGCCGGTCGAGCAGCTGATCAGCCGCGAACTGCCCGCCGCGGCCTCCGGCTGCCCCCACGCCTACGGCCGCATCGTCGCCGCCAGCCAGAACACCGTGACCGCGGTGGCGCTGGCGATCACCCGCGACGTGCCGGCCAGCGAGGACATCGCCCAGGAGGCGTTCCTCAAGGCCTGGCAGCAACTGGGCCGGCTCCACAGCCCGACCAGCTTCCTGCCCTGGCTACGGCAGATCACCCGCAACCTGGCCCACGACCACCTGCGGGCCACCCGGCGACGGCCGCTCGACGGCGAGGTCGCCGAGCTGGCGATCTCGCGTGCCGCCGACCCGGCCGGCACTCCGGTGCACCAGTTGATCGACGCCGAACGCCAGGCGGTCGCCGCGGAACTGATCTCCGAGCTGCCCGAGGACAGCCGCGAGGTGCTGCTGCTGTACTACCGCGAGGGCCAGAACTCGCGCCAGGTGGCCGCCCTGCTGGGCCTGTCCGATGCCGCCGTGCGCAAGCGCCTGTCGCGGGCACGGCGCTGCCTGCGCGTCGAGCTGGTCGAGCGCTTCCGCGAGTTCGCCAGCAGCAGCGCCCCGGGCACTGCGTTCGCGCTCGCCGTGGTCACCGCGCTGGGCAGCTTCAGCAAACCGGCCGCCGCCGCCGGGCTCGGCGCCGCCGGCTCCACCGTGGCCGGCGGCATCCTCGGCAAGCTGCTGCTGGGCGGCAGCGCCGCGGCCGCCGGCGGCGGACTGCTGAGCGGCCTGGTCACCGCATGGCTGTGCCGCAGGTACCTGGCCCGGTACGCCGACAACGAACAGGAACGCCGGGCGATCCTGCGCTGCTACAACATCTACCTGTGGACCTGCCTTGCGATGCTCGCCGGCGCGGGAATCCTGGCCCTGGCGTTCACCAGCCGCATGCCGGCGTACGCGGCGGTCGTGGCCGCCCTGGCGGTGCTCAGCTACCAGCTGCTCGGTCCGATGGCACGGCTGATGGATCCGCTGATTCGCCGCGACTCCGGACGCAACCCCGCCGGCGCCCGGAAGCGGGAGCTGGCCTACCGGCTGATCTTCGGGCCCAGCGGCGTGCTGATCAGCAACATCGGCGTGCTCGGCCTGTTGGCGATCATGCACCTGCAGACGGCCTGAGCCGGGTCGCGCGCGGGCAGCTGGCCTTTCCGCGCCCGCAACCGCGTATGCCTGGGAGACCCCGCTGCCAGGAGGCCCCATGCCCGTCCGCCCGCTTCGCAGGGGAGCGCTCCGCCCGCTCCTGCCGGTACTCCTACCGATGCTCCTGCTGGCGTGCCTGCTGGCCGCCGCCGCGCCCGCCCTGGCCCAGGGCAGCGCGC
Source organism: Luteimonas salinisoli (assembly GCF_013425525.1). Taxonomy (GTDB): domain Bacteria; phylum Pseudomonadota; class Gammaproteobacteria; order Xanthomonadales; family Xanthomonadaceae; genus Luteimonas; species Luteimonas salinisoli. Next base: position 8,022 of record NZ_JACCKA010000054.1, read on the forward strand.
CCCAGGTCTTCCGCCTGCAGCCCGAGCAGATGCGCGGCGTCGATCGGGGCCGCGTCGAGGTGGTCCGCGGCGAGGCCGCCCCGGAGGGCCACCGCTTCTTCCTCGACGGGCTGAACGTGCTGACCCCGGTGTCGGTCACGCTGATGAGCGTCGACGACGACGCCCCGGTCGAACTGCTGCTCACCAAGTACGCCTGGGATCGGCCGCTGCGGCGCGGCCGCACCGGCGACGACGGCGAAGGGCTGGTCAACTTCCGGTTCCGGACCGAGGGCGAGTTCCAGGCGACGGTGCGCGCCGCCACCGCCGGCACGCCTTACCAGCTGGTGGTCTGGGTCGGCGAGGAAGTCGAGGCGCAGCTGCGCCCGGTAGTGGTGCCGGCGAGCGAGTACGCCCCGGCGTCCGGCCGGCGCTGGGGCCTGTGGCTCGGCGCACTGGCGCTGGCCGGCCTGGCGGCCGCGGTGCTGGCACTGCTGGTCCTGCGGAGGAAGCGCGCATGAACGCATCGCGATGGGTACGCCTGCCCCTGCTGCTGGCCGCTGCGTTCTGCTGCGCCGCGGCCGCTGCCAACGGCCCGACCTCGCCCGCAGGGCTGGGCGCCAGCGACGTCGAGGACTGGCGCGAATGGCGGCGCATGAACGACCGCAACGATCTGGAGCGCGACACCCGCGCCCAGCGCGAGACGGATGCGGCGCGGCGCCGCACCAGGGAAGCCGAATACCGCACGGCGGTGGACAAGGGCGTGCAGGCCGGCGTCCGCAACGCCCTGTGGGGGCTCAATACCTACAACTCCTATGTCGACTTCCGGCGCGCGTTCGATGCGCTGGACGATGGCGACGACGCTTACGACCCCGACCTCGGCGACGGCCCCACCGTCCCTTCGGCCTGCGCCGAATCGGACGAGTGCAGCGCCTGCTACGCGCGCGCCGTGGAGCGCATCGACTTCAACCGCTTCTGGCTGCACCGCGCCTGGTCGATCACCCACTCGCACCTGGTGATGGCGAAGAAGGCCACCGCCTTCGGCGACAGCGCCTCCGGTTTCCATGGCATGTCGGGCCTGGCCTGGCAGCTGGGCGGCAAGCCGGAGATCGAGAAGGCCACCGGCAGCCTGCGCAACACCTACCGCAACAAGTCGCGCGAATACCTCGACAACCTCGAGAGCGCGATGCGCCAGCTCGGCGAATGCGAGGCGGAACATTTCGGCGAGCGCGACTGGTACGGGCGCTTCGGCTTCCTCTACGTCAGCTTCATGCGCGGCCGCTACGAGAGCGCCGACCCCTGAGCGCGGGACGAAAAAATGCCCGCGTGCGACGAACACGCGGGCGGAGACTACCGACTTTCGGCCTGCCCCTTTTCTGCCACGCTCCCTGATTCAGCGCATCGGCTGCGGCCGCAACTCCTCGCGGGAGAGGACGCCGTCGCCGTTCTCGTCCATCCAGGCGAAGCCCGCGACCAGTCGCGGCATCTTCTCCCCGACCTCGACCCGGCTCAGCCGGCCGTCGCCGTTGAGGTCGGCGGCGGCGAAGCGCTCCTCGAAACGCTTGGCCATCTCCGCCTGGCGTTGCGGGCGCCGGGCCTGGTGCCAGGCGCGCAGCTCGGCGCGGACGATGTGGCCATCGCCGTTGGCGTCGATGGCATCGAAATGCTGCAGCAGCCCACGCTGTCCGCCGCGACCACGGCCGCTATCGGTCCCGGCACCCGCTTCGAGTTCGGCGCGGCTGATGCGGCCGTCGCCATCGGCATCCAGGCGTGCGATCCCGCCGTGGCCCATGCCGCCCGTGTGGCCGCGGCCGCCATGCATGCCCTTGCCCCGGCGGGCGGGACGCTCGTCGGCGTCCAGACGGCCATCGCCATTGCGATCGAGCTGGTCGAAACGCGCGGCAAGGCGCGGGTGCGCCGCCGCCTCGGCGCGGTCGATCGCGCCGTCGCCGTTGCCGTCGAGCTGCATCCGCCCGTGGCGGGATTCGGCGCCGCCGTTCTGCGCAGCGGCGGCGGCGCCGAGCGCGCCGAGCGCTACCAGCGTGGCGGTGAACAGGATCCTGGACTTCATTGCGGTCTCCGTAGCTGCGGCCATGCGCCGCCCGTGCACTGGACAACGCCGCGGCCGGCGCCGGCGTTGACACCCGGGCTGCCGCGTTCAGGGCGCGGACAGTCGCGGCGCCTGCGATCCGCGCGGGTATGCTGTCGGCGTGAAGCGCGCTCTCGCCCGTTCCGTGTCGATCCTCGGCCATCCGCTGCTGATGCTGCCGCTGGCGCTGCTGCTGCCGGCGGCGGTCGGGGGCATGCCGGGGACGGCACCCACCGCGGTCGCCTTCGCCGCCGCCGCCGCACTGGTCATGGGCTGGTCGTGGCGCAGGGTGCGGACCGGCCGCTGGGCCCATGTCGACGCCAGCGCCGCCGACGAGCGGCGTTCGCTGCACCGGTTCCTGCTGCCGGTGCTGGCGGCGGCCGCGATACTGGCCCTGCGCGCAACACCCGGCGTGTCCGCCTACCTTGCGCTGTCGGCGCTGATCGTCGCCGCGGCGGTGCTGTCCTCGCGCTGGTGCAAGCTGTCGCTGCACGCGGCCTTCGCGGTGTTCTGCGCGCTGATGCTGCTGCGCTGGTCGGCCTGGGCCGGTGCCGCGGCCCTGGCGTTCGCCACCGCCGTGTTGTGGTCGCGGCTGGCGCTGGCGCGGCACCGTCCGCGTGACCTGTTCGCGGGAATCGCCGCCGGCGCCGCGGCGGCGGCGCTGTCCTGGCCCCTCGTGCCGCAGTGGCCGGCGCCATGAGCGTCGGCGACTCCGACTCCCTGCGGCTGTTCCACACCGGGCTGCATCCGTGCGGCTACTGGCCCGACCGTGTCGCACGCGACCTGGTGCTCGACCCGCGCGATCCGCGCCTGCCGCAGTTCTACCCGCAGGCCCTGCAGTGGGGCTTCCGCCGCTCCGGCGACATCGTCTACCGGCCGCACTGCCAGGGCTGCCGCGCCTGCGTGGCCGTGCGCATCCCGGTGGCGCGCTTCCGTCCCGATCGCAGCCAGCGCCGCTGCCTGGCCCGCAACGCCGATGTCGAGGCGCGCGTGACGCCGGCCGAACGCAGCGACGAGCGCCTGGCGCTGTACCGGCGCTACCTGCGCGCGCGCCACCCCCAGGGCGGCATGGACGACCACGGCGCCGCCGAGTTCGACCAGTTCCTGCTCGGCAGCTGGACCAGCGGCCGCTTCCTGGAACTGCGCCTGCACGGGCGGCTGCTGGCGCTGGCCGCCACCGACCTCACCGAGCACGCGCTGTCGGCGGTCTATACCTTCTACGACCCGGACGAAGCGGCACGCAGCCCCGGTACCCTGGCGATCCTGCAGCAGATCCAGTGGGCGCAGCGCGAGGGCCGCCACCACCTCTATCTCGGCTACTGGATCGACGGCCACGGCAAGATGGACTACAAGCGCAGGTTCCGGCCGCTCGAGGCCTTCGACGGCCGGCGCTGGGCGCCGCTGGGGACCTCGCCGTAGACATGTGCCCCGATCTTCGTAGGCGCGATCCTCGCAGGCGCGATCCCCGCGGGCGCGGGCGCCCGCCCGGCCCGTGCCGTTCCCCCACCGACCGGCCCGCTGCCATGACCCGATCCACTCGCATGTTCGCCGCCCTGCTCGCCTGCACGGGTCTTCTGGCCAGCGCCGGCTGCCTGCGCGTCAACGTGCACGGCGATCCCCACGCTTACCGCGAAGCCATGTCCGACTCCGACCTGCGCCTGGCCACCTACAACGTCTCGCTCTACTCCGACCAGGCCGGCGGCCTGGTCCGGCGCCTGCAGGGGGGCGACGCCGATGCAGGCAAGGTGGCCGCGGTGCTGCAGCGCGTACGTCCGGACGTGGTGCTGCTCAACGAGTTCGACCACGACGCCGACGGCCGCGCCGCCGATCTGTTTCAGCGCCGGTACCTGGAGGTGCCGCAGCCCGGCGGCGGCGAGGCGCTGCACTACCGCTACCGGTACTTCGCCCCGGTCAATACCGGCGTGCCCAGCGGCCTCGACCTGGACGGCGACGGCAGCGTCGGCGGCGAAGGGCGCGCCCGCGGCAACGACGCCTGGGGCTACGGACTGCACCCGGGCCAGTACGGGATGCTGCTGCTTTCGAAGCATCCGATCGACCGCGCCGCGGCGCGCACCTTCCAGCACCTGCGCTGGAGCGCGATGCCCGGCGCGCGCCGCCCCGTCGACCCGGCATCCGGCGCGCCCTGGCATCCGGACGCGGTGTGGACGCGGCTGCGGCTGTCTTCGAAGTCGCACTGGGACGTGCCGGTACGCACCCCGGCGGGCATGCTGCACGTGCTCGCCTCGCACCCTACCCCGCCGGTGTTCGACGGCCCCGAGGACCGCAACGGCGCGCGCAATGCCGACGAGATCCGGCTGTGGAGGGAGTACGTCTCGACGGGCGAGCGGCCGTGGCTATGCGACGACGCCGGCCGCTGCGGCGGACTGGATGCCGGCGCGCGCTTCGTGATCCTCGGCGATCTCAACAACGATCCGGTCGACGGCGATGGCCGCCACGAGGCGATCCTGGAACTGCTGGAGCATCCGCGGGTACTGCGCCACGCCACGCCGTCCAGCGCGGGCGCCGCGGCGGCCGCGCTGCACGCCCCGGCGGTCGCCGGGCGGCGCCGCGGCAACCCCGCCCACGCCACCGGCGATTTCGGCCCGGTCGGGCCGCTGCGGCTCGACTACGTGCTGCCCTCGACGGGCTTCGCGATGCTGGCCAACGGAGTGTTCTGGCCGGCGCCCGGCGACCCCGCCGCGGCGATCGTCGACGGTACCGACCACCGCCTGGTGTGGGTGGACGTGCGCGTGCCGACGACCGGGGCCGACTAGCGGCAGCGCCGTGGCCGGCGGCGGGTACGCCGGCAGAGCGGCCGTCCCGCTACGACCCTTCGGAGGACGACGCCTCGACGGCGGCGGGCGCGGGCGCAGCGCTGCGCGGCCCGAAGCCGAAGCTGCCGTCGCTCTGGGTGGAGACGATCATCCGCACCATGGCGCCGGGCACCATCAGCTCGACGGTCACCTCGCCGCCCTGCTCGGTGCGGCCGCGCAGGGTCATCTCGATCATCGCCCCGCCGGTGTCGATCTCGTCGCAGGCGACGTGCGCGCCCATCTCGCTCTCGCGCAGGTAGGGCTTGATCGCCTCGCCCAGCACCTCGAGCGCCTGCGGATGGAAGAACACGGCGTAGCCGTGGTGTGCGTTCATGCGGGATCTCCTGGATGTTCTGCGGGGCGGCTGCCGCGCCGCCGCGCGATCGGCCGGATGTTGCGTGCGGACCGTCGCGCGAGCCGCGACCGCGGCGCGCCTAGACCAGCGCGATCGAGATCGCCGCTGCGGCCTCGCGGGCGATGCGGCGCGCCTCGTCGACGTCGCCGCCGCGCGCCAGTGTCACGCCCACCCGGCGCTGGCCCTCGACGCGGGGCTTGCCGAACAGGCGCAGCGCCGAATCCGGCACGCGCAGCGCCGCCTCGACGTTGCCGAACACCGGCACGCCCGTGCCCTCGGCCAGCAGCGCGCAGGACGCCGAGGGACCGAGCTGGCGGATCGCCGGCACCGGCAGCCCGAGGATGGCGCGCGCGTGCAGCGCGAACTGGCTGAGCTCCTGCGAGGCCAGGGTGACCAGGCCGGTATCGTGCGGGCGCGGCGAGACCTCCGAGAACCAGACCTCGTCGCCGTCGACGAACAGTTCGACGCCGAACAGGCCCCAGCCGCCGAGATCGTCGGTGATGCGCCGCGCGATGTCCTGCGCGCGCGCCAGCGCCGTGGCGGACATCGGCTGCGGCTGCCAGCTCTCGCGGTAGTCGCCGTCGCGCTGCAGGTGGCCGACCGGCGCGCAGAAGTCGGTGCCGCCGGCATGGCGCAGGGTGAGCAGGGTGATCTCGTACTCGAAGTCGACGAAGCCCTCGACGATCGCGCGCCCGGCGCCGGCGCGGCCGCCGGTCTGGGCGGTGTCCCAGGCGCGGTCGATGTCGGCCTCGTCGCGCACCAGCGACTGGCCCTTGCCCGAGGACGACATCACCGGCTTGACCACGCAGGGCAGGCCGATCTCCGCCACCGCGGCGCGGTACTCGTCGCGGGTGTCGACGAAGCGGTAGGGCGAGGTCGGCAGGCCCAGGGTCTCGGCGGCCAGGCGGCGGATGCCTTCGCGGTCCATGGTCAGCCATGCCGCCCGCGCCGTGGGGATCACCCGCGTGGCGCTGCCGGCGGCGGCCAGCTCCCGCTCCAACTCGACCAGGGTGGGGGTATGGATCGCCTCGATCTCCGGCACCACCAGGGCCGGCCGCTCCTCCGCCACCAGCGCGCGCAGCGCGGCGCCGTCGAGCATGTCGATCACGTGGCTGCGGTGCGCCACCTGCATCGCCGGGGCATCGGCGTAGCGGTCGGCGGCGATCACCTCCACGCCGAGGCGCTGCAGCTCGATCGCCACCTCCTTGCCCAGTTCGCCCGAACCCAGCAGCAGCACGCGGGTGGCGCGGGGGGACAGCGGGGTGCCGAGGGCGACCATGCGGGGCTCCATCGCGAATGGGCCGCCATTGTATTCGCGGTCCGCCGCCCTCCCGGCACCGCGAGCGAGCGGGACCGCCGGGGGCCGAGCCGCTTTACAGATAGATATCATTCTGATATCAATTCCTCGACGCCCATTGGGGGCAGGGGAGACATCCGATGAAAGAGAATCCGATCCGCTCGCTGCCGGGCATCCCGATGCTGCTGGCGATGCTGGCGCTGCTGCTGGTCTGCGGCTACGTCTTCGTGCGCGGCCTGGACGGCAACGATTCCGTGCTGATCGGCGGCGCCCTGCTGGTCGGCGCGGTGGCGGCGCTGTCCCTGATCGGTCTGTACATGGTCGAGCCCAACCAGTCCGCGGTGCTCAGCCTGTTCGGCAAGTACGTCGGCACCGTGCACGACAACGGCCTGCGCTGGAACAACCCGTTCTTCACCAAGCGCAAGGTGTCGCTGCGGGTGCGCAACTTCGAGAGCGGCAGGCTCAAGGTCAACGAGCTCGACGGCAGCCCGATCGAGATCGCCGCGGTGATCGTGTGGCGGGTGGTGGACTCGGCCGAGGCGGTATTCAACGTCGACGACTACGAGAGCTTCGTGCACATCCAGTCAGAGGCGGCGCTGCGGGCGATGGCGACCACCTACCCCTACGACCAGCACGAGGACGGCCAGATCTCGCTGCGCAGCCACCCCGCCGAGATCTCCGACCGGCTCAAGGAGCATCTCGACGAGCGCCTGACCTCGGCGGGCGTCGACGTGCTGGAGGCGCGCATCAGCCACCTCGCCTACGCGGCCGAGATCGCCCACGCCATGCTGCAGCGGCAGCAGGCCAACGCCGTGGTCGCGGCGCGTGCGCGGATCGTCGCCGGCGCCTGCGGCATGGTCGAGATGGCCCTGGCCGAGCTGCAGAAGAGCGGCGTGGTGGCGCTGGACGAGGAGCGCAAGGCGGCGATGGTCAGCAACCTGCTGGTGGTGCTGTGCGGCGATCGCGGCACCCAGCCGGTGGTCAATGCCGGATCGCTGTACTGAGGCGGACGTGACCGACGGCCTGGTCCTGCCGCTGATCGTCGCCGCCAGCAGCCTGCCGGCGTTGCTGGCCGCGCGCGCCTTCGCCGCCGACCGGCCGCGGCTGGCCAGGCTGATGCGGCTGGTCGCGGTGGCGATCCTCGCCGGAGCGGCCGGCTTGGCCTGGGCCGGCGACGACCGCGACCGGATCGTGGCGGTCGCGGTGGTGCTGGCGCTGGCGGTCAACGGTCTCGGATTGGCGGTGCTGCTCGATGCGCTGCGCGCCCGCGCCGGGGGCCGGCGGCGATGAGCCTCAAGAAGAGCTACCCGCTGCGCATCAACGCCGGGATCCTGGCGGCGGTGCAGCGCTGGTCCGACGACGAGTTGCGCAGCCTCAACGCCCAGATCGAATACGTGCTGCGCGAGGCGCTGCGCAGGGAGGGGCGCCTGCCGCGAACGCCGGAACCTGGAGACCAGGCCGACCAGGGCCCCTGAGCCGGTGCCGCCCTGTCCGCCGATGCGATCGAACCAGTCAACCCCGCCGGCAGGCGCCGGCCCCCGCGGCCATCGGCCGCCCCGTTCCGACCGAAAGGAGATCGACATGCACCACCGCTCGTTCCGATATGCACTCGCACTCCTGGCCGCGATGGCCGTTTCCGCCGCCTGGGCGCAGAGCCCGGGCGAACGCGCCACGCGGGTGCTCGACCAGCTGGAGGCCGGCGAGTACGAAGCGATCGCGGAAACCTTCGACCCGCAGATGCGCGCCGCGATCGACGCCGACCGCCTGCGCCAGGCATGGACCTCGCTGCCGCAGCAGGTGGGAGCGCTGCAGTCGCGCGGCGCGCCGGTCGAGGCCCGGCAGGGACCGTACGACGTGGTGGTCGTGCCGCTGCAGTACGAGCGTGCGGCCGTCGACGCCGTCATCAGCTTCGACGCGGAATCCCGCCTGGCCGGCCTGCTGCTGCAGCCCGCGGCGGCCGGTGAGTAGTTCCGTCGCGCCCGCCTTCCGGTCTTCCGGGGGGCGGCGGCGCTCCGTAATGTCCCGCCAACCCGGAGGAAGAAACCCGACATGACGCACTGGAACTACAAGGTAGCGGTGGTGGAGAGCACCGACCCCGCCGAGATGGAAAAGCAGTTCGAGCAGCACGATGCGCGCGGCTGGGAGCTGGTGAGCCTCACCCAGATGCCGGTACTGAGCATGGTGGCGGTTTTCCGGAAGGCGCGGGGCTGAGCCATGCGCGCGGCATTGCTGCTGGCGACGCTGGTCCTGCTCGGGGACATGCCCGCGGCCCGCGCGGACGAAGCGCGCGACCGCGCGCTCGCCCTGCAGGCGCTCGATCGGCTGGAAGCCGGACGGTTCGACGAGGTGTGGCGGACCCTGGCCCCGCAGGGCCAGGCCGCGGTCAGCGCCGACCAGCTCGAACGGGTGTGGAACGCGCTGCCGCTGCAGCTCGGCCCGCTGCGGTCGCGCGGGGAACCCGTCGCTGGGCAGGCCGGAGGGGTGCGCCGGTTCGCCATCCCGCTGCGTTTCGAGCACGGGACGCTGAATGCGTTCGTCGCGGTCGACGCGGAAGGGCGCATCGCCACCCTGCTGCTGCAGCCGGCCCCGGCGCCCGAAGCGGCCACCGCACCCGCCGGGCCCGGCGCCGGCTACGCCGAACGCGAGTTCGTTTTCCGCAGCGCCGGGCTGGAGCTGCCGGGCACGCTGGCGCTGCCGGACGGCGCGGGGCCGTTCCCAGCGGTGGTGCTGGTGCACGGCTCGGGACCCCAGGACCGCGACCAGCGCATCGGCCCCAACCGCCCGTTCCGCGACATCGCCCGCGGCCTCGCCGCCCGCGGCATCGCCGTGCTGCGCTACGACAAGCGCACTCATGCGCATCCGCAGCCGGGGGCGCTGGAAGGGTTCACCATCGACGACGAGACCACCGACGACGCCGTGGCCGCGGTGGCGGCGATGCGCAAGCTGCCCGAGATCGATCCCGCAGGGCTGTTCGTGCTGGGCCACAGCCAGGGAGGCATGCTGGCGCCGCGCATCGCCCGGCGCTCCGGCGACGTCGCCGGGGTGATCCTGCTGGCGGCGCCGTCGCGTCCCCTGCTCGACGTGCTGCAGGAACAGTTGCGGCGCAACGCCGCCACCGGCGCGTCCGGGCTGGACCAGCTGGAGCGGTCGATCGCGCGCCTGCGCGCCGGCGAGGACCTCCCGGCCGCGGCGTCGCCGCTCGGGCTCCCGGCCGGCTACTGGCGCAGCGTCGATGCAATCGACGCCGCGGCCGATATCCGGGCGCTGGAGATCCCGGTGCTGCTGCTGCACGGCGGCCGCGACATCCAGGTGACCGACACGGACTGGCAGGGCTGGCGCGCGGCATTCGGTGCCGACCCGCGCGCCACCCTGAAGCGCCACGCGGCGTTGAGCCATCTCGGCATCGCCGGCGAGGGCCCCGGCTCGCCGGCCGACTACATGCGGTCCGGCACGGTCGATGCCGCCCTCATCGCCGACATCGCCGACTGGATCGGCGAGCGTCTTCCGTAGACCGCCCCCGAAGAGGAGATCCCGTCATGCTGCACATCGTCGCCTCGATCGAACGACGCTTCTCCCGTCACGGCCGCGGCATCGTCGTGGCGCTGTTGTCGCTCTCCTCGCTGGCGCTCGTCGCCGGGCTGGTGCTGGCGACGAACGGAGCCCGATGATGGACGCCTCGCTGCAACTGGAACCGCCGTCGGCGCGCACGCGGCAATGGTGGAACACGCTGGCCCTGGCCCTGCCGCTGGTGGCGATCGCCGTAGCGGTGGGCCTGGCCTTGACCGGCAATCCGCCCGAGCGGCTGATCGCCGGCAGCGTCCCGCTCACCGCCACGCTGGTCGGCGGCGGGGCGGCGCTGGCGACCGTGGCGATCTGGTGGGGCATCGGACGGAAGCTGGGCCGCCACCATCTGCTCCTGGACGCGGGCGGCCTGGAGATCGTCACCACGTTCTATCGGCAGCGGCTCGCCCTGGCGGAGCTGAGGCTGGAGCAGGCGCGCATCGTCGACCTGGACGAGCGCGGCGAATTCAGGCCGATGCTCAAGACCAACGGCACCGCCCTGCCCGGCTTCCAGAGCGGCTGGTTCCGCCTGCGCAATCGCGAGAAGGCGTTCGTGGCGCGTGCCGGCGGGCGCCGGGTGCTGTTCGTCCCCACCACCCGCGGGCATGCCCTGCTGCTGCAGCCGCGACAGCCCCGGGCGCTGCTGCAGCGGCTGCGCGAGCTGGCTCCGGACGACGCACGGCGATAGGCTGCCGGCATGCGCAACCAGCCGGGCATCCTGGTCAACACTCCCGACGTCGAGCTGTGGCCGGCCTACCTGCTGCGCGCCCGCGGCAACCGCGACGCGCGCACCCTCGCACGCGCGCACCGGGTGCTGCGGCGCAAGCGCGACGGCCGTTATCTCGTCGCGGAACTGCCCGAAGGCCTGATGCCGCTGCTGCCGCGCTGGAGGCGAGAACCCGGCATCGACGCGGCGCTGGACGCGCTCGACGCGGTGCCCGCGCATGCCCGCTCCGGCCTCCAGGTCGGCACGCTGCCGCTGCACCGCCTGCACGAGCGCATGCGGACGCTCGGCGTCGACGCGGACGCCTATGCCCGGCGCACCGGGTTGCCGCTGGTCGCCGAACCCGACCGGCTCGCGCTGGCGGGATTCGACCGCTACCGGCGCCCGCTGTGGCTGCACGTCGACGCTGCGCGCGCCTGGGCCCGCCTGCGCGCCGCCGCGCACCGCGACGGCGTGGTGCTGGAAGCGATCTCCGGCTACCGCAGCCACGACTACCAGCTCGGCATCTTCGAACGAAAGCGCGCGCGCGGCCTCGCGCTCGACGAAATCCTCGCGGTCAACGCCGCGCCGGGCTACAGCGAGCATCATTCCGGCCTGGCGCTCGACATCGGTGCACCGGGCGAGCCGCCCGCGGAGGAGTCGTTCGACGCCACCGCCGCCTTCGCCTGGCTGACGGGCCACGCCGGCGAACACGGGTTCGCCATGAGCTACCCGCGCGGCAACCCGCACGGCATCGTCTACGAGCCGTGGCACTGGCGCTACCGGCCGGCGGCCGGGCGCGCCTGAGCGCGCAGACGATGGACCCGAAGCGCAGGCGCATCCTGGGGGCGATCGCCGCGTCGGCGGCGATCGCCCCGGCCGGCTGCCACCGGCAACCCGACCGCGGCCTCTTCGTCGATGACATCGGCAGCCTGGAACGGACTCCGGTGGCCGGGATCGTCCGGCCCGACAGCACGGCCGGGGTGCTGCACCACCTCGGCGGTTCCCCGGCGATCATCTCGATCGGCGGCGGCCGCTACAGCATGGGGGGGCAGACCGCCGCCGACGGCTCGCTGCACCTGGACATGCGAGGCATGCACCGGCTGCTGTGGTTGGACCCGGGCATCCCGGCGGCGCGGGTACAGGCCGGCATGCGCTGGCGCGACCTGCAGGACATCCTGGACCCGCACGATCTCGCGGTGAAGATCATGCAGAGCTACAGCAACTTCACCGTCGGCGGCTCGGTCTCGGTCAACTGCCATGGCCGCTATGTCGGCACCGGCCCCATCGTCAATTCGATCCGCGCGCTGCAGCTGGTCACGGCCGATGGTGCGGTACACGAGCTGAGCCGCGACAGCCGGCCGGAACTGTTCGCCGCCGTTGTCGGCGGATACGGCGGACTCGGGGTGATCACCGAAGTCGAACTCGACCTCGCCGCGAACTGCACCATGGCGCGCAGCGCCGAACGCGTCGCGCTGGCCGACTATCCCGCGTATTTCCAGGAGCGGATCCTGCGCGACCCGGACATGGTCCTGCACAACGCCGACCTCGTACCGCCCGACTTCGACCGGCCGCTCGCCATCAGCTGGGCGCACAGCGATGCGGCCTTGACCGAGCAGCGACGCCTGGTGCCACGCAACCTGGACTACGGCCGCGAACGAGGTCTGATCTGGGCGGCGTCCGAACTGCCGAACGGCGAGCGCCTGCGCGAGCGTCACATGACAGAACGCCTGCTGCGCGAGCATCCCGTGCAGCGGCGCAACTACGAGGCCAGCCTCGACGTCGCGTCGTTGGAACCGCGGACCCGCGCGTTCTCCACCTACCTGCTGCAGGAATACTTCGTTCCCGTCGCCGGCTTCGCTTCCTTCGCCCGGGACATGACCACGATTCTCCGCAGCCACCGGGTCAATGCCCTGAACGTCTCGATCCGGCACTCGCCGGCCGACACCATCACCCTGCTGCGCTGGGCCGCCACCGAGGTCTTCTGTTTCGTGCTTTATTACAAGCAGCGCAACAGCCCCGAAGCCGACCGCGCCGCCGGCGCCTGGAGCCGGGAGCTGATCGCCGCCGCGCTCGCCCACGGCGGCCGCCACTACCTGCCGTACCGGCTGCACGCCAGCCGCGCGCAATTCCTCCGGGGGTATCCGCGGGCCGCGGAGTTCGCCCGCATCCGCGACCGGGTCGACCCCGGCCGGCGCTTCCGCAACCGGCTGTGGGACCGGTACCTGACCGGCCCCGGGAACGGTCCGGGTTGAAGCCGCCTACCCTCCCGGGGCGCCGACCGACGGTGCGCGGCGCGTCAGTCCTGCGAACGTTTGGTCGGCGCCTTCGCGTCCACCGCCAGATCGGCGATCTTCCACAAGTACAGACTGGCGTAGGTGCGATACGGCCCCCAGCGCTCGCCGCGGGCCAGCAGCTGCTTCGGCGTCGGCATCGTTGCCAGGCGATCGACGATCTGCGCGCCCTTGCGCACGCCCAGGTCGTCCACCGGCAGCACGTCGGGGCGGCCGAGGCGGAACATCAGCATCATCTCCACCGTCCAGCGGCCGATCCCGCGCACCGGCACGAGCGCGGCGACGATTTCGTCCTGGTGCAGGGTCGCCATCTGCCGCAGCGTCGGGATCTCGCCGCGCCGCTCCCGCGCCGCCAGGTCGCGCAACGCCAGGGTCTTGTTCCCCGATACGCCGCAGGCCCGCAGCGCGGCGTCGTCGACCCCGGCCAGGGTCTCGGCATGCAGGCGCCGGCTGCCGATCGCCGCCTCCACCCTGCCGACGATGGTCGCCGCGGCCTTGCCGCTGAGCTGCTGGTAGAGGATCGCGCGCGCCAGCGCGTCGACCGGATCGAAGCGCCGGCGCCAGCGCGGCTCGGGCGGCAGGTAGCCGACCCGCTCCACCCAGCGGCCGAGGCGGCGATCGCGCGCCGACAGGTGGGCATGCGCGGCCGCGGTATCGAATCCGCGGCGATGACGCGGCATCAGTCCCGGCTCCGCATGCGCAGGAAATCCGCCGCCAGCAGCATCCAGCCGGCGATCGTCAGCAACCCGCCGAGCGGGGCGGCGGGGGTCGCCCAGCCGAACAGCACGGCACCGGCCAGGTTGCCGCAGAACAGCAGCATGCCGGCCAGCAGCAGCGCCAACGCGGCGCGGCCGGCGCGCCCGCGCGGCTGCGGCGCCAGCACGGCAAGCGCGACGCCGTGGCCGAACGCGTACACCGCGGCGGTCTGCATTCGCGCCTGGTCGGTGCCCTCCAGGCCGTGCGCCGCCCAGGCCGCCAGGCCGACGGCCGCGGCAGCCGCGAAGGCCCCGGCAGCGGCCAGCGGCGGCCACGCCGCCGACGTGCGGTTCATGGCGCCCGGACGCAAAACGCGACACGCCGCACCCTGAGGATGCGGTGTGTCGTGGTCTGGAGCGGATGCGACGGCAAGCGCCGACCCGCTACTGCTTGAGGTTCCAGAACACCTCGTACTCGCCCTCCGGGGTGAACGCCCCGTCGATCCCGTTGATGTAGATCTCATACGGGCGGCCGACCGCCTCGAAGCCCTGGGTCATCGCCCAGGCGCGCAGCGCGTTGCGCACGTTCTCCAGCTCGGCCATGTAGCCGGTGTAGCGGCCCTTGGCCACCCTGCTCGGCGCGCTGCGGACGTACTCGACCGGGCCGAGCAGTTCCAGGTCCTGCAGCTCCTCGCCCTCGGCGGCCACCACCGGCACCGGGGTGTTGTCGAGGACGCGCTCGCCCGCGGCATCGCCGTTCTCGCCCTCGTCCTCCTGAGCGTCCTCGGCATCCTCGGCGTCGTCGCTGCCGTTGCCGTTGCCGTTGCGCTGGCGCCGGACCGGCTGCACCACGTCGAAGGTATAGGTCTCGCGTCCCAGCTCGGTGGAGACGATCCGCATCGGGCCGGCCGCTTCGAGGTCGTTGGCGGCCATGGTGCGGTTGATCCACTCCATGTTGCTTTCCATCGACTTCTGGATGACCTGGTTGTTGCGTTCGATCGCGCCGGCCTTGACCACCAGCAGGTCCTCGGCGGGCCGCTCCTCGGTGGTCATCCCGCGCAGGGTGGTCCCGTCGACGGCGTAGTCAACGTTCGGCACGGAGGCGAGCATGTTGCTCAGCCGGCGCAGGCCCAGCTGCATGTTGTCGCCGACGTTGCGGCTCACGTACAGACCGGCGTAGCGGCCGATCAGGTCCCAGCCGTACTTCACGTGATAGGTCTGGGTGATCTCGATGTTGCGGCCGCCGCGGCCGGTGGGCCGCAGGGTGAATACGGACTTCTTGTCGGTGCCGCGGTGGCTGTCCTGAATCGCGAATTCGACGCGCTCGCGCGGCTCGGACGCGACGATCTCCCAGCTGCCGGTGCCCACGTTGCGGTTGTCGGAGCTGTAGTCGATGCGGGCGCCGACGCCTTCCTCGGGGCCGGCGCGGTTGAGCTCGATGCGCGGGTCCTGCAGCACCATGGGATGCCAGTCGTCGAAACGCCGAAAGCTGTTGATCGTGTCGAAGACGATCGTCTGGCGGCGGTTGGTCTCCACCTGCTCCATCAGGTTGCGCTCGGACGGCAGCAGCACGCCGACCACCAGGAACAGCACGGCCACAATCACCAGCGAAATCAGGATCTCAAGCAAACGGGTCATTCAGGGTTCTCCAGGACCGGACCCGACCTTGCCGGGCGCAGGTCGGCAATCGTAGCAACTTGTGTCGTCACGGGCGAGCAAGCCGCGAACGGTACCACGCCGCGTGCGCAGCGCCCATCCCCGCCTGCCGCCGGGCCGCGGCAACGGCGCGCATGCCCCGGCCGCGATCCGCGGGAACGGCCGGCGCCGTGACGCCGCAGAGCCGGGCCTGCTCGGCTGCGCGGGCTCCGCCCCCCGTAGAGCCGAGCTCGCTCGGCTGCGCGGGCCGCCTCAGACCAGCTTGAGTTCGAAGGCCTTGAGGACCGCGCGGGTGCGGTCGCGGACGCCGAGCTTCGAAAGAATGTTGGAGACGTGGTTCTTGATGGTCCCCTCGGCCACGCCCAGCGAGTTCGCGATCTCCTTGTTCGAGAAGCCCCCCGCCATCAGCCGCAGGATCTCGGTCTCGCGGTCGGTCAGCGGATCCGGGCGGTCCAGGCTGACGAAATCGTTGCGCATGTGCTCCAGACCGGAAAGCAGCCGCTGGGTCATCGCCGGCTGCACCAGCGAGCCGCCCCCGGCCACCGTGCGGATCGCCCCGACCAGTTGCTCCAGCGACACGTCCTTGAGCAGATAGCCCTTGGCGCCCGCCTTCAGCCCGGCCAGCACCAGCTGGTCGTCGTCGAAGGTGGTCAGGATGATGGTCGGCGGCAGCTGCCCCAGGCGCGACAGGTTCTGCAGCGCCTCCAGCCCCGACATCACCGGCATGCGCATGTCCATCAGCACCACGTCGGGGGCGGCCTGCGGCACGACCTCCATCGCCTGCTTGCCGTCGCTCGCCTCCGCCACCACCTCGATGCCGCCGTCGAGCGCCAGCAGCGAGCGGATGCCCTGCCGCACCAGCGTTTGGTCGTCCACCAGACATACGCGGATCATCGCCTTCTCCCGTTGCTCGTCACTCGCCTCGCGGCGTTCGTTCATTGCCCGGCCGCCGCGGCCAGCGGCTCGGCCGGCTCGCACAGCGGCAGCCGGATGTGCAGCGCGAACCCCGCGCCCGGCGCGGTCTCGATCTCCACGGTGCCGCCGTACGCCGCGAGCCGCTCGCGCATCCCGCGCAGCCCGTTGCCGACCGCGGCGATCTCCGCGCCGCGCCCGTCGTCCCGCGCGTCCAGCTGCAGCACCCCGCGGCGCACACTGTAGCCGAGCCGCAGCCTGCCGGCCTCGGCGTGGCGGACCGCGTTGGTGATGATCTCCTGGGTGCAGCGCAGCAGCACGTGGGCGCGCTCGGCATCGTCGATCAGGAACGGTTCCGGCATCTCCATGTCCACCCGCAGGCCCGGCACGTTCTCGGCCAGCGGGCGCAGCGTGGCCACCATGTCGATGGCATCGTCGTCGCGCAGCTGGCTGACCGCTTCGCGCACGTCGCTGAGCAGCAGCTTGGCCAGCGTGTGCGCCTGGCTCACGTGCTCCTGCGCCGGCCCGCTGGTCAAGTGATTGGCCACCTCGAGATTGAGGCTGAGCGCGGTGAGGTGATGGCCCAGCAGGTCGTGCAGCTCGCGCGAGATCCGGGTGCGCTCGTTGACGCGCACGCTCTCGGCCAGCAGCGCGCGGGTGGCGCGCAGCTCGGAGTTGAGCCGGCGCTGCTCGTCGCGGGCCTGGGTCTGCTGTCGCGCCACCAGCCCGGTGACGAAGGCGAAGCCGGTGAAGCCCACGTACAGCCCGGCCTGCAGCACCGCCTCGCCCCAGGAAAAATCGAAACCGCGCACGTAGACCGGCACGATCACCAGTTCGCACAGCACCAGCAGCGCCACTCCGGCCCACAGCGGCAGCAGCCACGGCAGCACGCAGGCCACGACCATCAGCAGGATGCTGCCCAGCCCGCTCTGGCTGTAGTAGCTGATGGCGATCGCGCTGGCGGCCAGCAGCAGCACCAGGCCGTGGTCGACCGCAGTGATCCGGCGTTCGCCCAGGCTGCGGGTCAGCCAGGCATAGCAGAAGCCGAACATCGCCCAGGCCACCCATACCCGCCAGCGCCCGATCGCCAGCGCCGGCTCCTGGGCCATCGTGACCTGCTCGACCGGCATCAGGGTCAGCATGACCAGCGGCAGGCCGATCACCCCCCAGGTGAACATGCCGGCGTAGCGCAGCAGACGGTTGTGGTTCAGGTGCGCGATCATGTCCGGGCGGATGGCTGCCTTGGCGGCGTGGCCGCAGAACGGGCCGGCGGGGGCCCGGCGCGGCAGGGTGCCGTGCGCCGTGCCGATGGTAGGCGCAAACGCGTCGCCGCGGGCCCACCAGAAGTCATGGCGGCGAGTCGCCGGGGCCTGCCCGTCATGCGATAATCCCCGTTCCGCACGCGCGCCCGGCGCGCCGCGGCGGCCCGGCGGCGCCATGCCGCGGCCAATCCGTGTCGAAGCAGCGAGGAAGTCAGGCAATGTCGATCGTCATCCGCGACGTGCGCGAGCACGAGCTGGATTCCATCCTCGCCCTCAACAACGCCGCTGGCCCGACCATCCTGCCGCTGGACGCTTCCCGCCTGAAGCGCTTCTTCGACACCGCCGAGTACTTCCGTGTCGCCGAGCGCGACGGCAACCTCGCCGGCTTCCTGGTCGGCTTCGGTTCGGATTCCGGCCACGACAGCAGCAATTTCCGCTGGTTCGCCGGGCAGTACGGACCGTTCTTCTATATCGACCGCATCGTCGTCGCCAGCCGCCGCCGCGGCGGCGGCGTCGGGCGAGCGTTCTACGCCGACGTGCAGAGCTATGCCGAGGTGCGCTACCCGCTGCTGGCCTGCGAGGTGTTCATCGAGCACGACAACGACCCGGCGCGGCTGTTCCACGGCGCCTTCGGGTTCCACGAAGTCGGCCAGCACGTCATGCCCGAAACCGGCGTGCGCGCCTCGATGCTGACCAAGGAGCTGTGCAGCTACGCCTGGGTCCGCGAGCGTTACGGCGACACCCTGCCGGACGCCGCCTGGCTGCAGCGCTCCCGGCACCTGCCCGGGCCGGCGCAGCGCTCGACGGGAACCTGAGCGTGGCGGCCAGTCCCGACTACGAACCCGCAGGCGAGCTGAAGTTCGGCCAGGTCGGCATCGCCAACCTGCGGGTGCGCACGCTCGATCCCGAGCGCTTGGCCGAGGAGATGCGCGACCGGGTCCGGCGCGCACCCAACCTGTTCGCGCGTGCGGCGGTGGTGGTCGACTTCGGCGGCCTCGCCGCCACTCCCGACGCGGCCGGCGCCCGCGCCCTGCTCGATGCCCTGCGTGGGGCCGGCGTGCTGCCGGTCGCGCTGGCCTGGGGCAGCAGCGACAACGGCCGCCTGGCCGAGGAGATCGGCCTGCCCCTGCTGGCCAAGTTCCGTGCCCAGTACGAGCGCGACGGCGGAGCCGGCGCCCCGGCGCCCGCGCCCTCCGGTCCCACCCCCGCCGCACCGGCGCCCGCCAGGCCGGCCGCCCCCGCCCCTGCGGGCGCCCCGCAGCCCGGCCTGGTGCAGGCCGGCGCGGTCCGCTCCGGCCAGCAGATCTACGCAGACAACCGCGACCTGACCGTGCTCGGCGCCGTCGGCGCCGGCGCCGAGGTCCTGGCGGACGGCTCGATCCATATCTACGGCCCGCTGCGCGGCCGCGCCCTGGCCGGCGCCCAGGGCAACCCGAAGGCGCGGATCTTCTGCCGCGTGTTCCAGGCCGAGCTGGTAGCCGTGGCCGGCCACTACAAGGTGCTCGACGACATCCCCAAGGACCTGCAGGGCAAGGCCGTACAGGTCTGGCTGGAAGACGAAGAACTCAGGATCGCCGCGTTGGAATGAGGCCCGTGATTCGAAGGTACGTGATTCGCGATTGGCGATTCGTGATCTGATAGAAGCCCAGCCTGCGCCACGAATCGTCGACTCCGAGCTCCAGCTGCGAATCACCAATCACCAAATCACGAATCAACGAATCAACGAATCCCGGAGAACGAAATTGGCCGAAATCATCGTAGTCACGTCCGGCAAGGGCGGCGTCGGCAAGACCACCACCAGCGCCAGCCTCGCCAGCGGCCTGGCGCGCCGCGGCAAGAGGGTCGCGGTGATCGACTTCGACGTCGGCCTGCGCAACCTCGACCTGATCATGGGGTGCGAGCGCCGGGTGGTCTACGACTTCGTCAACGTGGTCACCGGCGAGGCGTCGCTCAAGCAGGCGCTGATCCGCGACAAGCGCTTCGACAGCCTGCACGTGCTGGCCGCCTCGCAGACCCGCGACAAGGACGCCCTGACCCGGGAAGGCGTCGAGCGGGTGCTCAAGGAGCTGGCCGACGACGGCTTCGACTACATCGTCTGCGACTCGCCGGCCGGCATCGAGAAGGGCGCGTTCCTGGCGATGTACTTCGCCGACCAGGCGGTGGTGGTGGTCAACCCGGAAGTGTCCTCGGTGCGCGACTCCGACCGCATCCTCGGCCTGCTGGCGTCGAAGACGCGCCGCGCCGAGAACGGCGAGCGGGTCAAGGAATTCCTGCTGCTGACCCGCTACAGCCCGTCGCGGGTGGGCACCGGCGAGATGCTGTCGATCGGCGACGTCGAGGAGGTGCTGGGCCTGAAGACGATCGGCGTCATTCCGGAATCCCCGGATGTGCTCAACGCTTCCAACAAGGGCGAGCCGGTGATCCTGGACATGGAATCCAGCGCCGGCCAGGCCTACGACGACGCCGTCGCCCGGCTGATGGGCGAGGAGCGTCCGATGCGCTTCACCCAGGTGGAGAAGAAGGGCTTCTTCACCAAGATCTTCGGGGGTTGAGGCATGGGGCTGTTCGATTTCCTCAAGACCAAGAAGAACACCGCGTCGATCGCCAAGGAGCGGCTGCGCATCATCGTCGCCCAGGAACGCAGCAGCCGCGGTGCGCCCGACTACCTGCCCATGCTGCAGCGCGAGCTGCTCGAGGTGATCCGCAAGTACGTCAGCGTCGATGCCGAGGCGGTGAAGGTGGACCTGGTGAAGGACGGCGCCCACGACGTGCTCGACATCTCGGTGTCGCTGCCGGACGAGCGCCCCTCGGCCGCCTGAGCGCATCGCCGGGGCGGCCCTGCCGGCCCCCTCGGCGCCCCGACCATGACGGCCCGCGCCTCCATCGCCCCGACGCCGCCGCCAGCGGCCGACGCCCCGCCCGCGCCGGGCCGTCCCGCGCAAGCCGATGGGGCGCCGTCCGCGAGCGCCCCCTCCCCCGCCGTGCTGTGCCTGCGCGACATCGGCTTCGCGGCTGCCGCCGGACTCCTGGCGCGCCACGGCCTGGTGCTGCACGGCGTCGCCGACGGCGCGCCGATTCCGGGCAGCTACTGGGGCGAGCCGGAGGCCGGCGTGATCGGCAGCGCCGTCCACGCGCGCGCCGATACCCCGGTGCATTCGCTGCTGCACGAGGCCTGCCACCTGATCGTGCTCCCGCCAGATCGCCGCGCCATGGTGCACACCGACGCCACCGACTCGGTCGCCGAGGAGGACGCCGCCTGCTACCTGCAGGTCCTGCTGGCCGACGTCCTGCCCGGCGTCGGCCGCGAGCGGCTGATGGCCGACATGGATGCCTGGGGCTACAGCTTCCGGCTGGGCAGCACCCGCGCCTGGTTCGAGCACGACGCCGGGGACGCGCACCTGTGGCTGCAGCAGCGCGGCCTGCTGCCCGCGGGCGCCTGAGCGCCCGCAAGGGCGCGAGGACCGCCGACGGACCGTTCCGGGCGACGGCCGCGCGGGCCCGCCGATCCGCACTTGCGGGCGCCCCGACGCCGCTCTAGCCTGCCCGTTCCGCCTGTCGACGCCCCCATTCAGGAAATCGCCGTGAATCATCGCAGACTCTGGGTCCTTGCCATCGCCGCCTGCCTCGCGCTGTCCGCCTGCAAGCGCGACGCCGCCACCGCCACCGACCCGGCGATCCCCGAGAACGAGACCGCGGACGAGTTCATCGCCCGGGTCGACGACGAGCTGCGCGCGATGTACCCCGAGCTGAGCGCCGCACAGTGGCTCTCCTCCACCTATATCAACGACGACAGCCAGCTGCTGGCCGCCAAGGCCAACGAGCGCTGGCTGACCGCGCTCAACGGCTGGATCGAGCAGGCGCGGCGCTTCGAGGGCCAGGACATGTCGCCGGCCACCGCACGCGCGATCGGTCTGCTCAAGCTCAGCACCGCGATGCCGGCGCCGCGCGACCCGCAGCGGCTGGCCGAGCTGACCCGCATCGCCACCCGCATGGAGGGCATGTACGGCGCCGGCGCCTATTGCGTGGGCGAAGGCGAGAATCAGAGCTGCCGCCAGCTCGGCGAGCTCGAGGAGGTGCTGCGCAAGAGCCGCGACCACGACGAGCAGCTGGACGCCTGGCAGGGCTGGCACTCGATCGCGCAGCCGATGCGCAAGGACTACGTGCGCTTCGTCGAGCTGGTCAACGAGGGCGCGCGCGACATGGGCTTCGCCGACGCCGGCGAGATGTGGCGCTCCGGTTACGACATGAGTCCGGGCGAGATCGCTGCCGAGACCGACCGTCTCTGGGGCCAGGTGAAGCCGCTCTACGAGCAGCTGCACTGCTATGCCAGAACCCGCCTGGAGGCCAAGTACCCCGACCGCGGCTCGGTCGACGGCCTGCTGCCCGCGCACCTGATGGGCAACATGTGGCAGCAGGACTGGAGCAACCTCTGGGACATCCTGCAGCCCTACGGCAGCGCCGGCACGCTCGACGTGAGCGCCGCGCTGGAGACGCAGTTCCGCGAAGGCCTGAACAAGCGCCTGGCGGCGGCCCGGGGATTGCCCGACGCCGTCGGCCGCGTCGAGATCGAGCGCCGCGCCGAGGCCGACATCGCCGAATCGATGACCCGCCGCGCCGAGGACTTCTACACCTCCCTGGGCATGCCGGAGCTGCCGGAGTCCTTCTGGCGGAAGAGCCAGCTGATCAAGCCGCGCGACCGCGACGTGGTCTGCCACGCCAGCGCCTGGCCGATGGACATGGCCGACGACGTGCGCATCAAGATGTGCATCCAGCCGAGCGAGGAGGACTTCACCACGGTCTACCACGAGCTGGGCCACATCTACTACTACATGGCCTACAAGGACCAGCCGCCGCTGTTCCAGGCCGGCGCCCACGACGGCTTCCACGAGGCCATCGGCGACACCATCGTGCTGGCGATGACGCCGCAGTACATGTCGACGATCGGCCTGGTCGAGGAACAACAGCAGAGCCAGGCCGCGCTGATCAACTCGCAGATGCGCATGGCGCTGTCGAAGGTGGCGTTCCTGCCGTTCGGGCTGATGATCGATCGCTGGCGCTGGGGCGTGTTCGGCGGCTCGATCGCCCCGGAGAACTACAACAGCGCGTGGTGGAACCTCAAGGCGCAGTACCAGGGCGTGGCCCCGGCCGACGCGCGCGGCGAGGACTTCTTCGACCCGGGCGCCAAGTACCACGTCCCCGGCAACACCCCGTACACGCGCTACTTCCTCTCGCACATCCTGCAGTTCCAGTTCTACAAGGCGCTGTGCGACGCCTCCGGCTACGACGGCCCGCTGTACGAATGCAGCTTCTACGGCAACGAGGCCGCCGGCGAGAAGTTCTGGGCGATGCTGGGCAAGGGCGCCAGCCAGCCGTGGCAGCAGACCCTCGAGGAACTGACCGGCGCGGGCACCATGGATGCCGCCGCGGTGCTGGAGTATTTCGCGCCGCTGCAGGACTGGCTGGAATCGCAGAACGAAGGCCAGGCCTGCGGCTGGCCGGCCCCGGCGCCGGTCGCCGCGAAAACCCCGTAGGCGCGGCGCACCATCGACGCCCGCGAATCGCGGGAGCGGCCCATGGCCGCAAAGGCCGCGGGCGGCTCCGGCGGGCCGGGCGGCGATTCCCGGCATGGTCCACCGCGCCGGCTTTCGCGTGCATGGCACGCTCCTACGGGCATGCGGCCGAGGCATCACGAACGACCGGCGCCGCATGGGCGCGGGCCGGGCGCGACTCGCGCGGCCTACATGTGGTCGGTCGGCTCCAGGCCAGCGGGGGACTTCGCGCAGGCCGGGCGGGTGCGGTCGCGGCGGACCTCCCAGCGCCAGAACAGCCAGCCCACCGCAAGGAACAGCGCCGCGGTCAGCGCCAGCGACATGCCGCTGCCGCTCACCAGCGGCGACAGCACCCCGGCGACGATCGCATTGAGCACCAGCCCGGTGAACGCCTGCAGCGACGAGGCGGAGCCGCGCTGGCGCGGGTACATGTCCAGGATCGCCAGGGTCACGATCGGGAACACCAGGGCGATGCCGAAGGAATTGAGCACCATCGGCAGCACCGCCCACGGCACCGTCGGGGCGTCGACCAGCAGGTAGTAGCCGATGTTGCCGGCGATCGCCACGCCGCTGCAGGCGAAGCCGATGTTGGCCAGCCGCGTCCCGCTGATGCGGCCGGCCGCCCGCCCCGCCACCCAAGACCCCACCAGCATGCCGCTGATCATCGGGATGAAGAACCAGCCGAACTGGTCCTCGCGCAGCCCCAGCAGGTCCATCACGAACGCCGGCGCCGAGGCGATGAACAGGAAAAGCGCCGAGAAGTTGAACGCCCCTGCCGCCGCCAGCCGCTGGAAGCGCGGATTGGTGAAGATGGCCACGTAGTCGCGCAGCAGGCGGCCGGGCACCAGCGAGCCGCGCGCCTCGCGCGGATGCGTCTCGGGCAGCCAGGTCCAGGTCGCCACCAGCAGCGCCAGCGAGAACAGCACCAGGAACCAGAAGATCGCCGGCCAGCGTTCCCAGCCCAGGATCCAGCCGCCGATCACCGGCGCGATCGCCGGGGCGATGCTGAAGATCATCATCACCTGGCTCATCAGCCGCTGCGCGTCGTCGCCCTGGTAGACGTCGCGGATCACCGCCCGCCCGACGATCAGCCCCACCCCCGCCGACAGCCCCTGCAGCGCGCGGAACGCCAGCAGCGTGCCCAGGTCCGGCGCCAGCGCGCAGCCCACCGAGGCGCCGGCGAACACCACCAGCCCGCCGAGGATGACGCTGCGCCGGCCGATCGCATCCGACAGCGGCCCATGCACGATGCTCATCAGCGCATACGCCACCAGATACACGCTGATGGTCTGCTGCATCGCCAGCTTGTCGGCGCCGAAGTCCCCGCCGATCTGCGCGAACGCCGGAAAGATCGTGTCGATCGAGAACGGCCCGAACATCGCCAACCCGGCCAGCAGCCAGGCCAGGCGGCGGCCGGGCGGCGCGGGCTTCGACGCGGCGCCGGTCACGCCGCCGGCCGCGGCGGGTCGGGCGGCCCTTTCAACTCGACCGCGTTGCCTTCCGGGTCGAGCAGGTATTGCGACGGGCCCTCGCCCTCGGCGCCGTAGCGCGAGCCGAACTCGCCGACCTCGACGCCGTGCGCCCGCAGGTGGGCGACGATGGCTTCGCGATCGAACGGGTCCACGCGCAGGCACAGGTGGTCCATGTTGCGGCCCTCGGCGCCAGGCGCCGCCCCGCCGGCGCGGCCGAGCTCGCCGTCGATATCGACCAGGTCGATCAGCGAATCGCCGGCGCGCAACTGCAGCAGGCCGATCGCTTCCTGCCGGTTCTCCACCGCACAGCCGAGCACGTCGCAGTAGAACGCCTGGATGCGCGCCACGTCGCGCACGCGCAACACGATGTGGTCGAGTCGAAGGGGGCGGAACGGCGGTGCGGTCATGGCGGTGGATCCATCCTGCGGGCGGTAGACGGGCAGTTTAAGCCTTGCGGCAGGAACGGACCGTTCGGCGGCCGCCGAACGATCGGCGGCACGCGACACCCGTAGGAGCGGCCCTTGGCCGCGAAGGCCGCGGGAACTCCGGCCGGGTCGGCGGTGATTCCAGACATGGCCTCCGCGCCGGCTTTCGCGTGCGTGGCTCTCTCCTACCGGGATGCCGACTCCTACCGGGATGCCGAGCATTCCGGGATCCGGGGATGCGAAGTTCATTCGCCGGGCCAGCGCATCGCGCCGAGGGCCTCCTGCTCCAACGTCAGGGGATGGCGGGCGAGCGCCGCGGCCACTTCGGGCCAACCGGCGCGCGCGGCCCATCGGCACATCCGCGCCAGAGCGGCGTCCGTCGGCCGTGCGGCGGCGGAGAGCGCCGCGCCCTCCAGGTCGTCTGGCGACATCTGCCAGGGCCTGAACTCCCGGCCGCTGGCCGTCGCTTCCCGGGACAGCACCGCCGCGATGCGGAAGCCGCCTTCGTCGATATCGCCCCAATGCCAGGCCGGAGCGCCCGCCGGCAGCCCCGCCAGCAGACGCCGATAGGCGACGCGCCACGCCGGCGACGGCATGCCGCCGGTATAGACCAGCAGCGCCCCGGCGCCCGGCGCGCGCACGGCGGCGTCATGGAAGCTGGCCAGATTCTCGATGCTCAGCAGGTAGCGGGCCGGCGTGCCGAGGCGCTCGATCGCCTGCGGCGCGACGCCGAGGAACGGCCGGAGAATCGGAACGGCGACGCCGCCCGCCACCACCTCGCCCTCGCCCGCCAGCAGCAGCGGCTGGGGTTCGCGCTTCAGCCCGAGTTCCGCCCACACGTCCTCGCGCGGCAGCCCGCTTGCAGCCAGCTCGCCGGTCACCAGGATCTCCAGCCAGGGCGTCAACCGCTCCAACCGCTTGCTGTCGCGGAACAGCCGCACGCTCTCGCGACGCAGGATGCGTTCGCGGCCGGGTTCCTCGTCGAGCGCCGCGGCGGCGAGGGCGGCATCGGCCAGGTCGGCCGCGGCCTCCGCATCCTGGCCGCGCACCCTGCGGCCCCGGCCCCAGCGCTCCAGCACCTCGGCGATCACCGGGAACCGCGCCACCCACGCCTCCAGCCGCTGCCGCGCCTCACCCGTCCGCTCGTCCAGCAGCCGCACGCCCAGGTGGCGCGCCAGCGCCCCCGGGTCGGTCACGGTGAGCCGCTGCAGTTTCGAGCCATCGCCCGACCTCGCGCGCTGCACCCCGATCGCGCCGGCACGCTCTGCCAGCGCGATCTCGGCATGGAAGGTCTCCAGTTCCTCCAGCGTGCGCAGACCGAGGTATTCCCCCGCACTGGCCTGGCTGCCCATCGGCAGCGACGCGGCGCCGGCCGCCCCGCGCAGCCGCGCGCGCTCGGCGCGCTGCAGCAACCGCTCCAGCACGCGCCGGGCCGGACTCACGCCGACGACCGTTCGCGCGCGATCCGCGCGGCCTCGTCGGCAAGCAGCTCCGGATGCAGGTCGAACTGGTCGCTGCGCAGCAGCTCCCGGGCCGCCTCGGTCACCTCGACGTGCTCCACCTGCACCAGGTCGTCGTCGCGGAACAGCTCGATGTAGCCGTCGAGCACGCCGCTCAGCGTGCCCTGGGCGGTGTCGGGGGCCGCCAGCACCAGCTGCAGCCCGAGCGAGCGCAGGTAGTTGGTGGTGGCGCGGGCGTTCTGCGCGTCGATCTTGTCGCCGAACTCGTCGAGCAGGATCAGCCCCAGCCCGCCGGGATGCACATCGCTCTTGCCGTAGGCCGCGGCCAGCGCGGCGCCGGCGATCACGTACAGCGGCGCGCGGTGCTCGCCGCCCGAGCCCGAGCGCATGCGCTCGCTCAGCGTGCCGATCACCCGGTCGTCCTGCTGGATCTGCACCTCGAAGCGGAAGAAGCGCCGGTAGTCGTCCAGCGGCGAGGCCGCGGCGCCGCGCAGCGCGGCGCTGTCCTCGATCAGGTCGCGGAACGCCGGCGGTACCTCGCCGGCGCTGCCGAACAGGCCGTCCTCGGCGCCCAGGTCTGTGGCGCGCTTGATGAAGCCGTGCAGCTCGCGGAACTCGGGCAGCACCTCGAAGTGGAACCGGTAGCGCTCGTTGTTGGAGAACGCCGGGCTGTTGCGCAGGGTACGGTTGAGGGTGGTGATCTGCTCGCGCAGGCGGCTGAAATTGTCGTACAGCGCCGAGGCCACGTTGGCGCGGAACGTCTCCACCGCGGTGTCGTAGGCTTGCGCAGCCTGGCCCTGGTAGCGCACCAGTTCGGTGCCGCGCAGGTACTCGAGCTCGCGCTCCATCAGCGCGTGCGCCGGCCGCCACTGGTCCGGCTCGAACTCCGGTTCGACGCCATGGTCCTTCGCGTACTGCGACAGCGCGCTCCAGGCGTCGGGCAGCGCACGCTGCAGCTGGGCCAGGGCGTCGGCCGCGCGCTCCTCGCAGCGCTGCTTGCGCTCCTCGAGTGCGGGATGCTTGCCGTCGAGTTCCTCGCGCTGCCGCTCCACCCGGTTGGGGTCGACGTCCGGATCGCCGAAGGCCTCCACCGCGCGCCGCGCCGCGAGTTCCACCTGCGCGCCGAGCCAGGCGAGCCGTTCGGCCGACTGCTTCGCCACGTTCGCCGTTTCGCGCGCATCGCCGGCAAGCTGCTCGATGCGCATCTCGCCGGCCGCGATCCGCGCCTGCAGCTCCCGCACCGCCTCGCCCATGCGCACCAGGTCGGGATCGGCGGCCGCGTCGTGGCCCTCGCGCGCGCTGCGATAGCGCTGCTCCAGCTTGCGATGCTCCAGCGCGCGATCGTGCAGCGCCTGGGCGAACCCGCCGTCCGCGGCCAGACGCGCCAGCCCGCGCTGGCAGGCTTCCGCATGCTGCACCCCGGGCTCCATGCGGCGCACCTCCGCTTCGGCGGCAGCGAGTTCCTCGCGCTGGGCGCGGGCGCGCGCGCGGTTGTCGGACGCGCCGATCTTCCATTCCGCCGCCGCCACCGGGCGCAGCCGCTCAATGCTGCCGCCCTTGGCCAGCACGCCGTCGCGGCTCAGACCGCGGCGGCTCCGGATCAGCTCGACCTCGGTCTCCACGCGACACAGGTCGCCGAGCTGGCGGCGCAGGAACGCCACCGCGTCGGCGTCGGTGCCGTCGAGCAGCGCCGCGACGCTGTCGGACGCGGGCTCGCCGCGTTCGCGCATCGCGCGTGCCTGGCTCGGCAGGGCCAGCTTGACGCCGTACACCGCGCGGCCGCCCTGCAGCGAGCGGTACAGCTTCACCGCGCGCTCCTCGTCCTCCAGCGGCACCAGCAGCGCCTCGACGTTGCTGCGCAGGTAGGCCTCGATCGCCCCCTGCCACGCCGTATCGGTCACCCGCACCAGGTCGCACACCGGGCGCGCGACGATGCCCGCGTCCTGCAGGTAACCCATCAGCCGCCCGACGTCTGGATGCAGTTCGGCCTGCCCCGCGGCCAACCGCTTCTGGTTGAGTCGCGCGGTCGCGAGCCGCTCGCGGGCCTTCTCGAACGCGGCGCGGCTCTCGCGGGCATGGCCTTCCACCGCCGCCACCAGCGGAACGGCCGCGGCCAGTGCCTGCTGCGCCTGGGCGTGCAACGCCTCCGGCGTCCACGGCAGCGCTGCGTCGCCGGGCAGGCCGACCAGCAGGTCGTACCACGCCTCCCAGGCAGCAGCGGCGTTGCGCAGCGCGGTGGCGTCGACGGTGGGCAGTTCGAGCCGGCCGATGTCGCGCAGGCGCTCGCGCACGAACGAGATCTCGGCCAGCAGCTCGCGCTGCAGCCGCTGCAGCTGCTCGCGATCGCGCCCGGCCAGTTCGTCGAACCGCGCCTGCTCGCCGTAGCCGGCGCTGCCCTGCAGCCGGGCGTTGGTGCGTTCGTAGTCCTCGCGGGCCAGGTCGCGGTCGGCGCGCACCCCTTCCAGCTCGCGCCCCACCGCGGCCTCGCGCGCGCGCGCCGCCTCTAGCGCCTCCTCGGCGGTCGCCACCTGTTCCTCCAGCAGATCGCGCGCGTACTCGGCGCCCAGCGCCCGATACGACGCCGCCCGCACCGCATGCGCGGCGACCCTGGCGTACTGCCGCTCCACGCCCTCGGCCGCCTCGATGCGCTGCGCCAGCTGCTCGATGCGCTCCTTGATCTGGCGGAAGGTGTCGAGCAGCCCGCGGAAGCGCGCGACGTCGGTCGGCCGGTCCTCGGCCACCAGGGTGCGCACCCATAGGTCGATGTCGTCCTGCTTCTGCAGGTTGAGCGCGTTCTGGGACGCCTTGCGGTAGGCGTTGACGTCCGGGTGCAGGCCCGGCGCCGCACGCAGGCGCAGCAGCAGGTCCCTGACGAAGCGTTCGCTGGTGGTGTGCAGCTCGATGCCGGTGCCGGCCTCGCGGCAGCGGCGCACCGCCAGTTCGCGGAACGAGGCCCAGGCCAGGGGCAGTTCCTTGCCGCCTGCGCGCTCCAGGTGTTCGTCCAGCTCCAGCGCCACCCCTGGCAGCAGGTACATGCCGTGCACCCGGTGCTCGGGCTCGTCGGCCGACGCGCCCAGGGCGATGCCCGCCGTCAGCGGCATGCCGCTGGCCTGGTCGCGGAATACCAGGCTGATGTAGGTGGTGGCGGTGCGGCGCTTGCGACCGTCCTCGCCGCTGCGGTAGGTACCCAGGCAGTAGTCGCGGATGGTGCGCGCGCGGTGGCTGCCGCCGGCCTGGGCGTTGAAGCGGATGCGCCCGCGGTCGCCGCCGAGCAGCACGATCTGCAGCGCGTCGAGCAGCGCGCTCTTGCCGGCGCCGTTGGGAGCGATGATGGCGGTAGTGGTGTCGAGTCGCAGGGTCTGCGCCTCGAACAGGAAGAACTGCACCAGGTGCACGCGCTCAAGCAGCTGCATCGTCGTCCTCCGCGGTCGCGTCGTCGCCGTCGTCCGCGTCATCGGCGTTGTGCTGGTCCAGCCGCTGCAGCCACTGCTCGCCGACGATCTCGACGATCGCCGGCCGCACCAGCAGATGGAACGGCTGCGGGTCGTCGCCCTCCGACTCCACCAGCCGGCACACGCCCCAGCGCCGCAGCGCCCGCGCCAGCTGGCGTAGCGCGCCGACCTCGGGCATGGCGCGCCCGGCCAGCGCCTGGTAGGCCTCCTGCAGTTCGGGCAGCTCGGCCACCACCTCGCCGTGCTCCTCGATCCTGCCCTG
This sequence comes from Luteimonas salinisoli, assembly GCF_013425525.1. Classification (GTDB taxonomy): domain Bacteria; phylum Pseudomonadota; class Gammaproteobacteria; order Xanthomonadales; family Xanthomonadaceae; genus Luteimonas; species Luteimonas salinisoli. The sequence continues at coordinate 38,255 of NZ_JACCKA010000054.1, forward strand.
GCGGAAGGCCTCGTCGTAGCGCTGGCGCAGCACCAGCAACAGCAGGGTTTCCTCCAGCGTGACCGGGGTGCCCTCGGCATGCGCGGGCAGTGCCACCAGGTAGCGGTGCTGGGCGTTGCGCTGCAGGCGGATGCCCAGCGGCTGCAGCGCCGTCGCGAAATCCTCCAGGTGCGCCTCGACCAGGTGGTAGGCCACCTTCGAGCCGCGGTCGGCGGCGTACAGCACCTGCTCGGTCACCAGGCGGTAGGCGGCGCGCTCGAAATCCTGCACCGAATACATGCCGTTGGAGGACTGGCTGAGCGTGTTCCAACTGCGCTTCATGCGGAATTCCGGATGCGTTCGACGACGAAGCGCGGCGCGCGCAGGTAGCGCCCGGCCGAGCCCGGCCCATTATCGTCGCCGCCGTCGAGCAGTTCGACCCGGAAGCCGCGCTGCAGCCGCGACAGCGGATCCTCGCGGCGCAGGCCGCCCAGGCGATGGCCGCGCAGCGCCAGGGTGACCAGCACCTGGTAGGCGCGCAGGTCCGCGATCGAGGCGATGTCCAGGCGGGTGGACTCGACGCGGCCCTCGGTCGGCAGATGGCGGCCGACGTAGCCCGCCAGGTCCTCGGCGGTGACCAGGCGCGACCGCTTCATCCGCCGCAGCAGGGCCAGGCGCGCCAATTGCTCGGGCGTGGGCGGGGTGGTGGCGTTCGCCGAGCGCGGGATCGGCCGCGGCCGGCGCCGTGGCGGGCGCAGCCGGTCCGCGTCCATCAGCCCTCCCGGGCCGACCGGCAGCCGCAGCGCCTCCTCCGGCGCGCGCTGCACGCCCTGGAACGCCCGCCGCAGCAGCACGTCGAGCCGGTCCGGCGCGCGCAGGCGGTAGTCGAGAAAGGCCAGCGCGCGCCGGTTGGCCTGGCGGATGTCGTCGTCCAGCCGCGCCAGGTAGTCGTCGATGCGATCGAGCTCGTACAGCCGCCGCAGACTGCGGTTCAGGCGCGACTCCGCGCGCACCGCGTCGCCCGCCGCGACGTGGGCGCGATACCAGGCCAGCAGCCGCCCTCGAAGCTCCGTGCCCTCCACCTCGCGCGCCATCGCCAGGATCGCGCTGCGCCGCGCCAGCGGATGGTCGGCGCGGTGCAGCTCGGCGTAGTCGCCGATGAAGAACTCGCCGACGTAGCGCTCGAACCACGCGCGCGCGAACTGCGCGGTGGTTTCGGCGCGGCTGAGCTCGGGCATCAGGTCGCGCACCTGCAGGCTCATCGAGGACAGCGAAACCAGCAGCCGCCGCGCCTGGTCGGCGGCCTCCTCCAGCGCCTCGCCGCCGGCCTTGCCCTGCACCACCTGCTGCAGCTGCAGCTCGATCGAGCGCACTTTCGCCGAGACGAAGGTCGGCCCCAGCTCGCAGAAGCCGATCAGCGTCGACAGCAGCTGCGCCGCCACCGGCGGCATGGACACCATCTCGCGCGCGCCCAGGCGCTCCTGGCGCAGCCAGCCCGCGGCGCGGAAACGCTCGTAGATGCCGTTGGCGCGCACGTTGAGCGGCGCATCGGGCGCCTCGCCGTCCTCGTCCTCCCAGGGGTCGTCGCTGAGCAGGTAGCGCTCCACCGCCGCGGTGATCTCGCGGCGCGGGATGCCGTGGCTGGGCGGCACCGGCGCATCGGGGCCGAAGAACTCGTCGAACAGCCGGCACAGCAGCTGCCAGTAGTGCTCGCGGTTGGCCGACGCCAGCGGGCCGAACAGGCCGCCGGGGATCAGCTCGAACAGGGCGGGTGGGGGCTGGGACATGGTGGCGATCGGTATGTTCGGCGGCCTGGGGCGCGCAATGTTGGTGCCGCGGGAACGAAGGGGAGCGTCGTGGGCCGATCAGCCGTCGGCCGGCGTCAGCCAGTTTTCCAGCTGCAGCCCCGGGACACGCGCGAACTCGCGCACGTTGTCCGTCACCAGCACGGCTCCGAGCGCGCGCGCCTGGGCGGCGATCAGCAGATCGTTCGGCCCGATCGGTGTGCCTGCGCCTTCGAGCGTGCTGCGGATGTCTGCATAGTGGATCTCCGACGGCGGCTCCAGGGGCAGGACCGGTACCTGGCTCAGGATCAAGTCCAGCCGCTCCGCCAGGCGATGCCCTGGTACCCGCGTCACGCCGAAACGCAACTCCGCGGCGACCACGATGCCGAGCGCGATCTGTTCCAGCCCCACCCGCGCCATGCGCCGCGCTACCGGGCCCTGGGGGTGGCGCATGAGATCGGACACCACGTTGGTGTCCAGCAGATAGCGCGGGGCGCTCACAGCCTGGGATCGTCGAGCGGCAGCAGGCCCTCGTCGACGTCAGGAAATGCCTCGTCGATCGGCTCGAGCGTCGCCAGTATCTCCAGCAGATCGCGCCTGGGTTTGATCGGCTCGATCACCAGCCGCTCGCCCTCCTGGCGCATGATGGCCTCGTCGCCCGGCAGCTCGAACTCGCGCGGAATGCGCACGGCCTGATTACGGCCGTTGCGGAAAAGACGGACATGGCGTTCGGCCTTCACGGGGCCACTCCAACCTGACATATGCCGGAGCATATGCCTGTGGATGCCCAGCGGTCAACCGGGCCGCACCGGCCGGCCACCCGGGCCTGGCGCGGCGGCCGTGGCTGCGCCCGCTGCGCTATCCCCGCAACCGGGAACTGCGGCAAGCCCTCACGCACGCTAGCGCAGCGAGCCTCGACCTGATCGCTCAGCGAGGCTCGCAGGTCACCACGCGCCGCGCGGGCCATCCAGTAGGCTCAGGCCGCTGCCCGACACGTTCAGGCGAAGCCCGGGAGCGATGGTGATGCGTCGGCGAAACCTCATGCCCTCTTCCCGCTGTCCTCGCCGCGCGCACGGGCTCTCGCGAAGGCGGGATGCTGCCGAAGAAGGCCTCGGGCTGGTGGTCGCCCTCCACCACGGACAGCGCGGCCAAGGACACCAGGATGATCAGCCCGGTCAGCATCACTGTGAACGCGCGGGAGGATTTTGTATGCTCGGCGGCGCGACGACTCGCAGGGGGCTGTGGAGCGTCGCGCCTGCGAGCCGCGTCCAGCGCGCCGCCGACGGGGATGGATCAACGCCGAATCGTGCCCGGCCCCCCGCGCGCGCAGGGATGCTGATGGACACGATGGTAATGCCCGCTCCGACCGCCCCGGCGGAATCGCCGGCCGGACTGATGCGCGCGATGGCGCCCGGCTCCGTGCCGCGCCCGCCGCGGCGCCCGCTGTACTCGATCCTGCTCTGGCTGGTGGCGCTGTTGTCGCGCCTGCTGCCGGTGGTCTACTTCGGCCTCGTTGCCGGGCTGGCGTGGCTGGGCTACGCCTACTACGCCGAGTGGGCACCGCGCGGCATGAGTGGACTGTGGACCGTGCTGGCCTGGGTGGTGCCCGGCTTCGTCATCGGCGTGCTGGTGCTGTTCCTGCTCAAGCCGTTGTTTGCGCCGCGGACCAAGGTGCCCGACGCGGTGCGGCTGCCGGGCGAGGAGTCGGCATTCCGCGACGCGGTGGTGGCGCTGTGCGGCGCGGTCGGCGTGGCGCCGCCGCGCGAGATCTTCCTCAGCCACAGCGTCAATGCATGGGTGCAGTTCAGCGCCGGCCCGGCCGGGCTGGTGGGCGGCGCCAGGACGCTGACCATCGGCCTGCCGCTGGTGGCCGGCATGACGGCGCGCCAGTTGGTGGGCGTGCTCGCGCACGAGTTCGGCCACTTCGCGCAGCGCGGCGGCATGCGCGCGGCGCACGTGATCAACCATGTCAACCGCTGGCTGGAATCGCGCGCCTACCACCGCGACGAGTGGGACGACCGGCTGCAGCGCTGGGTCGAAGGCGATGGCGACGACGATGGCGGCAACCTGTTCCAGCTGATGTGCGTGGCCACCCTGGCCTGCCTGGGTCTGACGCGGGTGTTCCTGCGCGCGCTGTTCCAAATCAGCTTCCGGATGAGCCGGCGCCTGTCGCAGGAGATGGAATTCGACGCCGACCGCTACGAGGTCGCGGTGGCCGGCAGCGACAACTTCGCCGCCACGGCGCTGCGCCTGCGTGCGCTGTCGCAGGCCATGCACGAGGTCGAGGCTGCCAACGGCAAGGCCTGGCGCGAGGGAAGCCTGGTGCGGGACCTGCCCGCCGCCGCAGCGTTGCGGCTGGGGCAGTGGCGCGCGGAGGACTGGCAGGCGATCGAGCGCCAGCTCGACAACGACGACGAGACCCGCTTCTGGGCTTCGCACCCGGCCGACCAGGCGCGGATCGCCAACGCGGTCTCGCGACCGGTGGAAGGCATGTTCCTGGACGAACGCCCGGCGGCGGCGCTGTTCGCCGATTTCCCAGCGCTGAGCCGGCGCGTGACCGAGCACTACTACCGCGAGATGGCGCTGGAGTTCGGCGCGCGCAACCTGGTCGAGCCGGCCCAGCTTCTTGGCATGGGCGAGCTGCCGGAGGATCTCGCGCAGGGCTGGAAGCGCTTCGCCAACGGCATGCTCGGCCCGGTGCCGCTGCTGGACCCCTCCGAGGGCGGGCTGCTGCCGGCGGCCGGCTTCGACTGGCAGGGCTGCGTCGACGAGCTGCGCCGGCTGGGCCCGGACGCCGCCGACCTGTGGCCGCGGCTCGAACGCACACGCACGCGGGGCGACGAACTGGAGCTGTGGGTGCGCCTGGTGGACCTGGACGTGGATTTCACCATGCCCGACGGCTCCGATCCCGACCCGGCCGCGCTACGCGGACAACTGGGTGCCTGCCGCGACCGCAACTCGGCCGACCGCAAGCTTGCGGTGCGCATCCTCGGGCTGTTCGCGCGCCGTTTCCAACTCGCGGTCGCCGCGCTGGCCGAGCCAGAGCGCTCGCAGGCGCAGGCCAAGCTGGCGCTGCTGCAGCAGTTGCACGACGCCTGGCCGAAGGTCGAGCGCCTGCTGTCCGAAGGCCGCGTCTGCCTGCGCCTGCACGGAGGCATGACGCGCGACGCGGATGAACTGCGCGCGCGCGTCTACGCGATGGCAGAGCAGTACCGGCGGGACTTCGAGGGTGCGCTGTCGAAATTCGACGCGGTCATGCTGGCGGGTGGATCGAGCCTCGGCCGGCGTCTGCGCAGCCGCTGTGGCCGCATGTCGTCGGCCGGCGGCGACCCGTTCGCGTTCGTCCACGTCACGGCACCCGTGGAGGACGCCTTTCTCGACCTGTACCGGCGCGAGCTGGCCGAACTGGCGCTGCTCGCCGATGCGGCCGAACGCGAGCACGGGATCCGCCCGATCCGGCTGTTCCAGGGCCGTTGATGCGGCCCGGCGCGGAGACGAGGGAACGGAGGAGATTGGGGTCGCTCTACGGGTGCGAAGACAGCTCAGCTGTCCCATAGCCCGGCTCCAGCGGCCCGCCGAGAATGAAATCGGCCATCACCCGGAAGTACCCCTCGGGCTGGCGGGTGGAGACGCGCTCTCCGTCGGGTCCGGTCTCGAACTCGTACATGCCGTGGTCGGCGCCGGGGAACAGCGCGGTCACGATCGGCCTGCCGTCGCGCTGCAGCGCGGCCAGGCGGCGTAGCGTCTCGCCCGGCGGCGCATCGCGGTCCTGGCCGCCCAGCGCCCAGAGCTGCGGAACGTCCAGCGTCTCCAGCACCGGCATGGGGTCGTAGTGCGCGGGGATGCCGTACACCAGGTGCGGGGCCTCCTTGCGCACGGTCGCTTCGTCGTTGCCGAGCAGGTACCAGGTAAAGTTGCCGCGCACCGAGGGATACCAGGGTTCGTCGCCGTATTTCGCCTTCACCGACTCCAGCTGCGCGTAGCCTTCGATGAAGCCGCTCTCGATCACCCGCGCTGTGGCGTCGGCGATCGCCATGGCGCCGGCGGCGGCCTCCGGGCCGAAGCCGCCGCGCTGCATGTCGAAGGCGATCGCCTCGCGGTCCTCCTCCAGCGGCGAGACCGCCAGCCCGAAGCTGACGATGACGAAGTCCACCGGTTCGATGCGCGCCGCCAGCGGCGCCACCCAGCCGCCCTGGCTGCCGCCCTGGTAGCCGACGCGTCCGGCGCGCGCGCCGGCCAGGCGCCGCGCCTCGCGCATGGCGTGGATGGCGTCGATCGCCAGCGTCAGGTAGTCCTGGGTGTAGCGACCACCCGATGCCCCGGTGCCGCGCTTGTCGTAGGCGAACACGCCGATGCCGGCGCCGGCGAACTCGCGCTGCAGCGAATACCGCTCCAGCGCGGAGTCGCGTTCGGCACCGTGAACCAGCACCACCAGCGGTACCGGGTCGTTGCCGGGCGGAAGCGTCAAGCGCCCGGCGAGCGTGACGCCGCTGCCCTGAAAGCGGGTGTCGATCTGCTGCAGCGGTACGCGCTGCCCGGCCGTCCGGTCGAAACGGATGCCGCCGCGCCCGCAATCGTCGAACGACACGCGGTGCCCGTCCGGCCGCTCCGTCCAGCCCAGGGTGCTGGTCCAGGTGCCATCGTCCTCCGACGCGAGCGCGCCGGTACTGCCGTCCGTCGCGCGCCACCGCAGCTGGCCGGCGGCGCCGGGGCCGATGTCGAGCGTGTCGCCGTTGTCCAGCCGGTAGCTGCCGACCTCGCACGGCGGCGACTGGTCCGATGCCGCCACCTGCCCGGCGAGCAGCGCACCTGCGAGAGCAACGGCACGCAGCCATGCGCCTGTCGGGAGAATTCCTGATTTCAAGTCGGCGGCCTCTGGATTGGGATTCGCGGACTGCAGCCTGCCATGTTCCATCCGTACGGCGCCATCGGCGGGCGACGAAAGCCGCGGATGCGATGACGGATCGCAACGATGGCGGCCCGAAGGCCGCAGCCGGGTCCATCGGTTCGCCGCTTGCGCACCGGCCCTCGATGCCTGGCGCTGCTGGCGGCATCCGTGCAAGTGCGCCACCGGATTGCTCCGCATCGCCAGTGGCGCGCCCGGCGTCACTTGTCGGCTTTCAGCCTGGTCTCGACCTGCCGCGCCCATTTCTTCGAGGTGGCCGACAGCGGCAGCAGGCCCCGATAGATCTCCCGGCCCAGCCCGGTGGCGGTGTAGCCGTGCGCGCCCTTCGCCACCAGGCCGGCCATCGCCAGTTCCTTGAGCCGCGTATTGAGGACAGCGGGCGAGATGCTCTCGCACGCAGCCTCCAGCTCGCCGAAGGTGCTCGGCCCGCGTTCGCTCAACGTCCACAGCACGCCCATGGCCCAGCGCCGGCCCAGAAGATCGAACAGCGCCATGATCGCGCTTCCGGATTTCGAGCCTCGGACCGGCGTGCCGGGTACGGGGATCTTGGTCATGCGCCGCTTCCTCTTGCGCCCGCGCCCGCGGGTTTGCTATGTTTTTAATAGTTGAATCGGTCGGAGTCGGCGGTGGCTCGGGCGAAGCTCTACACGGGCACCATGAACGCCTCCAGCTGGGCGATGCGCGCGTGGCTCGCCCTGCGGGCCGCCGGGTACGAGTTCGACGAGGAACTGGTCGACATCCGCAAACCCCAGCGTTTCGGCAATCTCGCGCGGATAGGGAAGCTCTCCCCCGCGGCGTCCGTGCCCGTGCTCGATACCGGCCGCACCGTGATCTACGACTCCATCGCCATCATGGAGTTCGCCAACGACGTCTGCAACGGCGCCCTGCTCCCGACGGATGCCGAGGCGCGGGCGCATGCGCGCTCGGTAGCGGCGTGGCAGCATGCCGGGCTGTCGTCGATCTGCCACCGGATCTCGTTCGAGAGCGCGTTCTACCCGGTCAAGCGCGCGTTCTCGCCAACGGAGCGCGCCGGCTGCGAACGGCTGTTCTCGCACTACGAAGCGCTGCTGGCGCGCTATTCGGGGCCGTTCCTGTTCGGCGCGATCTCACTGGCCGATTTCATGCACGTGCCCACGGTGATCCGGCTGTGCAGGCACGGCGCCGACCTGACCCGCTGGCCGCGCGCGCGGAGCTGGACGGACACCCTGCTGCACCACACCCTGGTGGTCGAATGGATGCGGGAAGCCGACACCCTCGCGCCGGTCTGGCTGGAGGACTACCTTCCCGGCGGGGCCTGGCCGGCGGCACCCGCTGCCTGAACGAGGGGTACGGTGCCACGCGGCGGACGCCCGCCCGCTATAATCGATCCCGCAACACCCCCCGACGGGAGAAGCAGGCCCCGGCCCACCGGGCGCCCGCTGCCGAAGGCGCAACGCCCGTAATCGCTCAGGCTCACGTACCGCCGGCGGGGACAACTCTGGAGAGACCGGTTCGATCCGGCGCCGAAGGTGCATGGGACAGGCTGCGGCCCGCCCCCGAACTCTCAGGCAAAAGGACAGAGGGGCGCCCTGCGTGCAGCCGCACGCGGCCCTTCCGCGCCCGCCAGAGTCCGAAGCCATGTCCCAGTCCACGTCCCTCCGCTCGCTCGAGCAGCACGACGCGTTCATCGCCCGCCACATCGGCCCCAACGACGCCGAGATCGCGCGGATGCTCGAGGCGGTCGGCTTCGATTCGCTGGAGTCGCTCACCGACGCCATCGTGCCCGGCTCGATCCGCACCCGCGATCCGCTGGACCTGCCCGAGTCGGTGACCGAGGAGGAGGCGCTGGCGCGCATCCGCCAGGTAGCCGATCGCAACCGGGTGTTCCGCAGCTTCATCGGCCAGGGCTATCACGGCACCCATACCCCCAACGTCATCCTGCGCAACATCCTCGAGAACCCGGCCTGGTACACCGCATACACCCCCTACCAGGCGGAGATCTCGCAGGGCCGGCTGGAGGCGCTGATCAATTTCCAGACCATGTGCGCGGACCTGACCGGCATGGAGATCGCCAACGCCTCGCTGCTGGACGAGGCCACCGCGGCGGCCGAGGCGATGACCCTGGCGCGGCGCATGTCGAAGGCGAAGTCGCAGGCGTTCTTCGTCTCGGCCGGCGTGCACCCGCAGACCATCGAGGTGCTGCGCACCCGTGCCGAGCCGCTCGGCATCGAGCTGCTGGTCGGCGACGACGACAGGGCCGCGGAGGCGGACGCCTTCGGCGTGCTGCTGCAGTATCCGGACACCTTCGGCCGCGCCAAGGACCATGCCGCGCTGGCCGAGGCGGTGCACGCGCGCCAGGGCGTGGTGTGCGTGGCGGTGGACCTGCTGGCGCTCACCCTGCTCAAGGCCCCCGGCGAATGGGGCGCCGACATCGTGGTGGGCAACACCCAGCGCTTCGGCGTGCCGTTCGGTTTCGGCGGGCCGCACGCGGCGTTCATGGCCTGCCGCGACGCCTACAAGCGCTCGATGCCGGGCCGGCTGATCGGCGTGTCGATCGACGCCGAGGGCAACCCCGCCTACCGCCTCGCCCTGCAGACCCGCGAGCAGCACATCCGCCGCGAGAAGGCCACCTCCAATATCTGCACCGCGCAGGTGCTGCTGGCGGTGATGGCCTCGATGTACGCGGTCTACCACGGTCCGGAGGGGCTGCTGCGCATCGCCCGCCGCACCCACCGCTTCGCCGCCATCCTGGCCGCGGCCCTGCGCGAGGCCGGCGTGGACGTGGGCGGCGACTTCTTCGACACCCTGCACGTGACCGGCATCGACGCCGGCCGGTTGCACGCGCGCGCCGCCGAGGCCCGCATCAACCTGCGCCACATCGACGCCGGCAGCCTGGGCATCAGCCTGGACGAGACCACCACCCGCGAGGACGTCATCCGCCTGGCCGGGCTGTTCGGGATCGAGCTGGGCGACCTGGACGCGCTGGACGCGGCCACGGCCGACGCGCTGCCGGCGGCGCTGCTGCGCACCTCGGCCTTCCTCGCCCACCCGGTGTTCAACACCCATCATTCCGAACACGAGCTGCTGCGCTACCTGCGCATGCTGGCCGACCGCGACCTGGCGCTGGACCGCACCATGATCCCGCTGGGCTCGTGCACGATGAAGCTCAACGCCACCGCCGAGATGATCCCGGTCACCTGGCCGGAGTTCGCCAACATCCACCCGCTGGCACCGGCCGGGCAGGCGCAGGGCTACCGCGAGCTGATCGAGGGGCTGGAGGCGATGCTGGCGGCCTGCACCGGCTACGACAACGTCAGCCTGCAGCCCAACTCCGGCGCCCAGGGCGAATACGCCGGGCTGCTGGCGATCCGCGCCTGGCACCGCGCCCGCGGCGAGGACCAGCGCGACATCTGCCTGATCCCCGAGTCCGCCCACGGCACCAATCCCGCCTCTGCGCAGCTGTGCGGCATGAAGGTGGTGGTGACCCGCTGCGACAAGGACGGCAACGTCGACGTGGCCGACATCCGCGCCAAGGCCGAGCAGTACTCGGAGCGGCTGGCGGCGATCATGATGACCTACCCGTCCACCCACGGCGTGTTCGAGGAGGACGTGGTGGAGATCTGCGAGGTCGTGCACCGGCACGGCGGCCAGGTCTACACCGACGGCGCCAACCTCAACGCCATCCTGGGGCTGGCGCAGCCGGGCAGATGGGGCTCGGACGTCAGCCATCTCAACCTGCACAAGACCTTCTGCATCCCGCATGGCGGCGGCGGCCCCGGCGTAGGCCCCTGCGCGGTGAAATCGCACCTCGCCCCGTACCTGCCCGGCGCCTTCCCTCTTTCCCCGGCTATGGGCGATGGTCATGACGGCCGCCCGCGTCCGCCCTCGGCGGATGGGGATGCCGAAGGAGTCGGCACCGGACCTGGTCCGCAGGCGGAGCGGGGGGTGCGCCAGAACGCCGGCATTCCGGAGCCCCGCGACATCAACCCCGACCCTACCGCCGGCGTCGGCCAGGGCGGCATGGTCAGCGCCGCCACCTACGGCAGCGCCAGCATCCTGCCGATCAGCTGGATGTACATCACCCTCATGGGCCGCGACGGCCTGCGCAAGGCCAGCCAGGTGGCGATGCTCAACGCCAACTACGTGTCGCGGCGCCTGGCCGACCACTACCCGACCCTCTACAGCGGCCGCAACGGCCTGGTGGCGCACGAGTGCATTCTCGACCTGCGCCCGATCAAGGACGCCACCGGCATCAGCGCCGAGGATGTCGCCAAGCGCCTGATCGACTTCGGCTTCCACGCGCCCACGCTCAGCTTCCCGGTGGCCGGCACGCTGATGGTGGAACCGACCGAGAGCGAGTCGCTGCACGAACTGGACCGCTTCTGCGATGCGATGATCGAGATCCGCGAGGAGATCCGCGCGATCGAGGACGGCCGCCTGGACCGCGACGACAACCCGCTCAAGCACGCCCCGCACACCGCCGCCATGGTGGCGGGCAGCGAGTGGACGCACGCCTATCCGCGCGAGCTGGCGGCCTTCCCGCTGGCGGTGCTCAGGCAGGTCAAGTACTGGCCACCTGTCGCGCGGGTGGACAACGTGTACGGCGACAAGAACGTCATGTGCGCCTGCATCCCGGTCGATGCCTACCGCGAGGAGGACGCCCAGGCCTGAAGGCCGCGCCATCGAGGTCACCGCCCCTAGGGGCGGCCCATGGCCGCGAAACCGCGGCAAACTCCGGCCGGCGCGGCGGCGATCCGCGGCGTTGCGTACCGCGCCGGCCTTCGCGCGCATGGCGCGCTCCTACGGTGCACGGGAACCACGTACGGCGGCGCGGGTGAGCCGGCCGGCCATGGCGGCTACCTGCGCCACCAGCTCCGGCGGCTCCAGCACCTCGAACTCCACCCCGATCATCGACAGGTGGTACGCCAGGGTCTCCGGCGACTGCGCGCCGGCTTCGAGCAGGCAGCGGTATTCGTCTAGCGGCTCCAGCCGCGCCACCAGCGGCGGAATCTTCGCTGCCATCCGCGCGTGCGGCGCGTGCAGCACCACCCGCGCGCGCACCGGATAGGGGGCCGAGGCGATGTTGCGCGAGACGTAGGCCGCCAGGTCGCCGCCGGGAATCGGCCGTGGCATGAAGCGCTGCCCGGTGAGGATGCGCGCGTCGATCCGGTCGACCCGGAAGGTGCGCCAGTCCTGCCGCTGCAGGTCCCAGCCGACCAGGTACCAGTGCCCCGTGGCGCACACCAGGCCGTGCGGTTCCACCTCGCGCTCGCTGCCGCGGCCTTCGCGGTCGCGATAGCGGAACCTCGCCCGCTGCTCGCCGCGGCAGGCGCCACCCAGGGTGGTCAGCACCTCGGGCTGCACCAGCGGCCCGCTCAACCCGAGCGGCGACACCGCCGCGTGCAGCGCGCGCACGCGCCTGCGCAGCCGCGCGGGCAGCACCTGCTCCAGCTTGGCCAGCGCGCCGACCGCGCTCTCCTCCATCCCCGCCACGCTGCCGGTGGTGGCCATGCGCAGGCCCAGCGCCACCGCCAGCGCCTCGTCGTCCTCGAGCAGCAGCGGCGGCAGCGTGCTGCCGGCGCCGAGCTGGTAGCCGCCGGCCACGCCGCTGCTCGAGCGCACCGGGTAGCCGAGGCTGCGCAGCTTGTCGGCGTCGCGGCGCACCGTGCGCGGGGTGACCTGCAGGCGTTCGGCCAGTTCGGCGCCGGTCCAGAAGCGGCGCGCCTGCAGCAGGGCGAGCAGGCGCAGCAGGCGGGCGGAGGTCTCGAGCATGGCGGCCATGATGCCGCAGATCGAGGACAGAAGTTGTCCTCGATGGCGCGTAGCCTGTTTTCCACGGTTCCGGCGCATCCCGCCCGGACCGAACCCTACCCAGAAGGAGTCCGAACCATGTCCCTGACCCTCTACGCCGCCCCGATGTCCAGCGCCACCCCGGTGGTCCACGCGATGGCCGAACTCGGTGTCCTGCACGAGCTGGTGATGCTGGACCTGTCCGCAGGCGAGCAGAAGCAGCCGGAGTACCTGGCGATCAACCCCAATGGCGTGGTACCCACCCTGGTGGTCGACGGCACCCCGATGTTCGAGGCGGTGGCGATCATGCAGTGGCTCGGCGAGACCTACGGCGTCGAGCGCGGCCTGTGGCCGGCGGCCGGCACCCCCGATCGGCTGCAGGCGCTGTCCTGGACCACCTGGGCCTACGTGACCTACGGCGGCGCGGTGCAGCGCCTCAACCTGTCGCAGAGCGACCGCGTCGACCCGGCGGTACGCCATGCGCCGATGGCCGAATACTGCCTGCGCGAGATGGACGCCATGCTCGCGACCCTGGACGCGCGCCTGGCCGATCGTCGGTGGCTGCTCGGCGACGACTTCTCGCTGGCCGACCTGATCGTCGCCAGCGTGGTGATCTACAGCAGCTATTGCGGCGTGCCATTGGACGGCCATCGCAACCTCAAGGACTGGACCGACCGCTTCCAGCAGCGCGAGGCGTTCCAGAAGACCTGGAGCCAGGCCGGACAGGCCGGCTGACCGGCTGCGGCCACTGCCGAACTACGGCCGACGGCCGACGGCTGCGGCCGCGTTCCCACCGCGAGCGTCGCCTCGGCCAGGTCCCGACTGACCGGCGGCGACATCGCCCGCATGGCCGGCGACGACCGCACGGCCGCGGCCGGGTTCGCCGTCGCGGGCGGGCGACGGTCAGTCCGGGGTGAGCACCACCTTGCGGCAGTCCTGCTCCTTTTCGTCGAAGATCCGGTAGCCTTCCGCGGCTTCGCTCAGCTTCATCCGGTGGCTGATGATCGCGGCGGGGTCCAGGCGGCCCTCGCCGATGCGCTCAAGTAGTTCCGGCATGTACTTCTGCACGTGGGTCTGCCCCATCTTGAAGGTCAGGCCCTTGTCGAAGGCGTCGCCGAACATGAAGGCGTGGATGAAACCGGCATACACACCGGGAACGCTCACCGTACCGCAGCGGCGGGTGGCGGCGATGCACTGGCGCAGCGCCTTGCCGCTGCTGCCCTCGAGCTTGAGGTTGGTCATCACCGTTTCCACCGCGCTGCCCTTGGCCTCGAACCCCACGGCATCGATGCTGGCGTCGACGCCGCGCCCGCGGGTCTGCTCGACGATCATCTGGGCCGGATCGTCGTGCTCGTCGAAGTCGATCGGCACCACGCCGTAGGCCTGGCGCGCGAACTCCAGCCGGTACGGGTGGTGGTCGACCATGTAGATGTTCGACGCGCCGAGCATGCGGCAGCAGGCCGCCGCCATCAGCCCCACCGGACCGGCGCCGAAGATCGCGACCGTCGAGCCCTCGCCGACGCCGGCGTCGACCACCGCCTGATAGCCGGTGGGGAGGATGTCCGAGAGGAACAGCACCTGCTCGTCGGGCAGCGCATCGGGCACCACGATCGGGCCCACGTTGGCCTTGGGCACGCGCACGTACTCGGCCTGCCCGCCGGGCACGCCGCCGTACAGCGCGCTGTAGCCGAACAGCGCCGCCGGCGGCTTCATGCCCTTGCGGTTCATCGCTGCGCCCGGGCCGGTATTGGTGGACTCGCAGGCGGAGTACTCGGACAGCTGGCAGTGGAAGCACCGCCCGCACGCGATCACGAACGGGATCACCACACGGTCGCCGCGCTCGAGCCGGGTGACACCCGCACCGGCTTCCTCCACCACCCCCATGAATTCGTGACCGAGGATATCGCCGTCGTTCATGCCCGGAATCTTGCCCCGGTACAGGTGCAGGTCGGAGCCGCAGATCGCGGTCGCGGTGACCCGCAGCAGGATGTCGTCGTCGTCCCGCAATACCGGATCGGGAACGTTTTCCACGCGCACGTCGTGGGTGCCTTGCCAGGTGAGCGCCTTCATCGTCGGGTCTCGATCACGGGGTCGCCAGGGATGCCACGGTCGGCGTGATCCCGGCGCAAACGGCGCGCCGCCACCGGCCGTTAACGCCCCCGGCGCGAGGATGCGGTTCCACCCGCCAGTCTCGGAGGTCCTCATGGCCAGCCTCACCATCGCCGTTCTCGTCGGCAGCCTGCGCCGGGAATCCTTCAATCTCCGCCTGGCCGAAGCGCTGACCCGGCTGGCCCCGCACGACATCGAATTCCAGCGCCAGCGCCTCGACGACCTGCCGCTCTACAACCAGGACGACGACGACGACCAGCCGGAGCCTGCACGGCGCCTCAAGCAGGCGATCTCCGCCGCCGACGGCGTGCTGTTCGTCACCCCGGAATACAATCGCTCGATCCCCGGCGTACTGAAGAACGCCATCGACCACGCCTCGCGCCCCTACGGTCAGAGCGCCTTCGCCGGCAAACCGGCCGGTGTGCTCGGGATCTCGATCGGCGCCATCGGCACCGCCTGCGCGCAGCAGCACTTGCGCACCATGCTCGCCTACCTCGACATGCCCACGCTGGGCCAGCCGGAGGTGTTCCTGCAGGCGAAGGACGGGTTGTTCGACGATGACGGCGGTATCGGCAAGGACAGCCGCGAGTTCCTCCAGGGTTGGATGGACCGCTACGTCGCCTGGGTGCGCGCGCACGCGTCCTGATCGAAACCGCATGCGCTTCGCATCGGGACGCTCGAGTCGAGCGCGCTCGCGCCGCCTTTTCTTCACGCCGGCATGACCGGCGACGCAGTCTGCTCGTGGAACGCCCCCGTACAGGAGCGAGCCATGCCGCGTGGCGACAAGTCCAGCTACTCGGGCAAGCAGAAGCGCAAGGCCGAGCACATCGAGGAAAACGAGAAGCAGCGCGGCCGCAGCGACGCGGCCGCCGAGCGCATCGCCTGGGCCACCGTGAACAAACAGGACGGCGGCGCCAAGGGCGGAAAGAAGGCGAAGAAGAAGTCCACCAAGAAGGCCGCCAAGAAGTCGGGAAAGAAGGCCACGAAGAAGACGACGAAGAAGGCCGCCGGGAAGAGCACCAAGAAGGCAGCCACGACCTCGGGGAAGAAGGCCGCGAACAAGGCGACGAAGACGACTGCCGGCAAGAGCGCGAAGAAGGCCGCGAGAAAGTCCACACGCAAGACGACGAAGAAGACCGCGAAGAAGTCATCCGGCACAGCCGCGAGAAAGGCGGGGGCAAAGAAGGGAGGCCGCAAGACCGCCCGCAAGTCGGCCGCAAAGGGGAGCGGACGCAAGACCGCCGCCAAGAAGCGCGCGGGAAAGAAGTCCTGAGCGCGACGGCACGCGCGCGCCTCCCGTCCCCAGCGCGGCAGGCTGGGTGCGGCAACCGCAGCGCACTCCGATGAAGCCATGCCCCGGCACCTGAAGATCGCGACCTTCAACGTCAACGGCATCCGTACCCGGCTGCCGCACCTGCTGCAGTGGCTGGCGCAGGAGAAGCCGGACGTCGCCTGCCTGCAGGAACTCAAGGCAGCCGACGAGGGTTTCCCCAGGGAGGAGGTGGAGCGCGCAGGCTACGGCGCGCTGTGGGTCGGCCAGCGCTCCTGGAACGGCGTGGCAGTGCTGGCGCGCGGCGCCGATCCAGTGGAAAGCCGCCGCGCCCTGCCCGGCGACCGCGCCGACGCGCAGAGCCGCTACCTGGAGGTGGCCGCGCACGGGGTGATGGTCGGCTGCCTGTACCTGCCCAACGGCAATCCGCAGCCCGGACCGAAGTTCGACTACAAGCTGCGCTGGTTCGAACGCCTGATCCGCCACGCGCGCGGGCTGTACGACAGCGGCCACCCGGTGGTGCTCGCCGGCGATTTCAACGTGGTGCCGACAGACGAGGACATCTACGACCCGAAGCACTGGCGCAAGGATGCGCTGCTGCAGCCGGAGACGCGCGACTGCTACCGGCGCCTGCTGGCGCAGGGCTGGATCGACGCACTGCGCGCGGTGCATCCGGACGCGCGGATCTACACCTTCTGGGACTACTTCCGGCAGCACTGGCAGCGCGACGCGGGGCTGCGCATCGATCATCTCCTGCTCAATCCGCAGCTACAGCCGCGCCTGGCCGATGCCGGCGTCGATCGCTGGGTCCGCGGCCTGGAGAAGGCCAGCGACCATGCCCCGGTGTGGATCAAGCTGCGCCGCACCGCGGCCGGGACCGCGGCATCGAAACGCGCGGCGAAGTCGAAACCCGCCCGACCGGCGGCAAGCGGCGCTTCGTAGGGGCGCCCCATGGCCGCGAAAGCCGGCGCGTCGCCCAACGTCCGACAATGCCGCCACTCTTCCAGCCGACGCCAGGGTGCTCGACCCGGACCGCCCGAAACTCCCGTTGCCCTCGCGGCCATGCGCCGCTCCCGCGGGGGCGACCCGCGCCTCAGGTCCCCGGCCGCGCCATCGACTTGGGTTCGGACATCTCTTCGCCGGGCTGCGCGCGACCGGCCATCTCCGCGCCAGCGTGCGGCGACAGCCGCCACATCGCCGCCACCGAGGTGGCCGAGATCAGGCCCACCGTGAGGAACGCGAAGCCGAAGTTCGTCGCCGCGCCCATCGGGTCGCCCGTCGCCGCGCTCGCCATGCTGAGCGCATAGCCGCCGATGGTGATGCCCATCGCCAGCGACACCTGCTGGGCCATCGCCGCCAGGCTGCTGGCCTGGCTCATCCGCGCCGGGTCCACGTCCGCGTAGACGATCGCATTGAGGCTGGTGAACTGCAGCGAACGGAAGCAACCGCTCACCAGCAGCACGCCCACCATCAGCGGATACGGCGTGTCGGCACGGAACAGTCCGAATCCGCACAGCAGCGCCGACGCGATCAGCGCGTTGACGATCAACACCCGGCGGAACCCGAACCGTTTCAGGATCCCGGCCGCCAGCGTCTTCATGAACATCGCGCCGGCCGCCGAGGTGAAGGTGATCAGTCCCGACTGCAGCGGATTGAGCCCGAACCCCATCTGCAGCATCAGCGGCAGCAGGAACGGGGTGGCGCCGATGCCGATGCGGAACAGCGAACCGCCGATCACGCCGTTGCGGAAGGTGGACAGCCGGAACAGGTCCAGCTGCAGCAACGGATGCGCATGCCGCCGCGAATGCGGCCAGTACAGCGCCAGCAGCACCATTCCCAGCAGCGTGCAGCCCACCGCCAACGGCGTGCTCACCAGGTGCCGGCCCATCGAGGCGAAGCCGAAGATGGTCAGGCCGAGCCCAGCGCTGGTCAGCGCGAACCCGCGCCAGTCCAGCGGCCCCACCGCCGAACGCAGCATCGGGATGTGGCGCCACGCCAGCCAGATCCCCAGCAGCCCCATCGGGATGTTGATGAGGAAGATGAAACGCCAGTGGCCGTAGGTGGTGATCAGCCCGCCCAGCACCGGGCCCAGCATCGGCCCCAGCAGTGCCGGAATGGTCAGCCAGCTGAGCGCGCGCACCAACTCGGCCTTGGGCACGCTGCGCAGCAGCACCAGCCGCCCCACGGGCACCATCATCGCCCCGCCGGTGCCCTGCAGGAACCGCGCCGCCACCAGCTCGCCCAGCGACCCGGACGCGGCGCAGCCCAGCGAGCCGATCAGGAACACGCCGATCGCCGCCATGAAGGTCGGCCGCGCCCCGAAGCGGTCCGCCACCCAGCCGCTGACCGGGATGAATACCGCCAGGGCCAGCATGTAGGTGGTCAGCGCCAGCTTCAGCGCCACCGGCTCCACGCCCAGGTCCGAGGCGATCTGCGGCAGCGAGGTCGCGATCGCGGTGGAGTCCATGTTCTCGATGAACAGCGCGGTGGCGACGATCAGCGGCAGCAGGCGTTCGGGTCTCAAGACGGGCGTTCGATGCGTGGTGGCGGGTGCGCCATTGTCGCCCATCCCCGCCGCGACCCTGTCCACCGCGCCAGTCCGTGGCGCGGAACGCGATACGTCGCGGGGCGCCTCGTCCGTCACGTCGCCTCCCACTGCGGTACTCCACGCTCGCGCCGATCGCCCCGACCGAGCCGCCGATGCCTCGCCGCCCCCACTCCACCCTGCACCAGCTCGTCGCACTGTCGCTCGCCGCTCCCGCGGTGGCCGCAACGCGCCTGTACGACATGGCCACGACGACCGGCCCGCCCAGCGCGGCGCAACGGCGCGACCATCGCCGCATGGGCATGGAAAAGCTGGCCGCCGCCCAGGAAGGCTGGACGGCGATGGGCACGGCGCTGCTGGAGCTTCAGCAGCGCGAATTCGCCCGCGCGATACGCGCGGCATGGACGCCGTGGTGGTCAGGCGCCTGGCCGGCGTTCGATGCGCAGCGGGCGGTGCGCGACGTCGACGCGGTCATCGCCGCCGGCCTCGCGCCCGTGAGCCGCGCCGTGGGCGCGAATACCCGGCGCCAGCAGCGAGCGCGGCGCGCCTAGGCAGGCCCCCTCGCCTCACCCGCCGATCAGGCCGCCACCGGCCGCGCCCGGCAGGCCGGTCGGGGCCTTCCTGCGGATGTCTTCGGCGTCTTCCCGCGCCTCGCCGTCGTCGTCGCGGCCGCCCTTCTGCGACACGGGTCCATCTTCTTGCGTTGGCTCTTCGCCCGCGGCGCCCTCGTCGCGCGGCTCGTCTTCCGGTGCGGCCTGATCCGACCGTCCATCGCCCATCATCGCCAAACCCTCCACTGTGGGAACGGTTTTCAGCCTCGCGCGGGCGCCGTGAAAGGGGAGCGATCACGGACTCGCGGCGTGCGCCTCCGGCCGCACCCGGAACACGATGCTCATGCGCGCTCCGACCGGCCTCGCGGTCTTCGGGATGCCGTGCTCGTGGGTGAGCTGCGAAGCGTGGCTCATGCTGAGCAGGCTGCCGTGGGCGAGCTCGACGGCGATGCGCCGGCGATCGCCGCCCTTGGCGCGAATCAGCATGCGCCGGGAGTCGCCGAGGCTGAGCAGGGTGATGGGATGGCCGGGCACGATGGTGTGCAGCTTGTCGTTGTGCATGGCCACGCTGTCGGCACCGTCGCGATAGAGGTTGAGGCCGACGGCGTTGTACGGGGCCGGCACCGCGGCCCGGACGCGCGCGAAGATCTCCCCGAGCGGCAACCCATCGGGAAGCGCGGCCGTGCGGTAGGCCGCGAGCAGGCGCGGCACGTCCACCACCCGGTCGTACATCTTGCGGCGCTCGCTCTTCCACGCCGCCTGGCGCTGCAGGGCGGCGAACCAGGCATCGGCCTCGGCGGGCGCGGCGAAGGCCGGCCAGTAGCGCACGCCGCCGTCGGCATCTTCGATCAGGGTCTGCGGTGGCGAAGCGAACAGGTCCATGCGCTGCAGATGGGGGCACGGGGGGCGCGGTGCCAGCGGAGGTGCGATCCGCGGATGAACCTGTTCAGCGTCCCCGCCGCTGGAGGAGGCTCGACCGCAGCCGGCCGCGTCGCGGAGTTCGATCGACGGGAAACGCCCTGCGTGGCTGCCGCCCGATCAGGGACCGCGCCGGCTTTCGCGACCATGGGTCGCTCCTGCAGGTATGCGAGGCGCGCGGCCCAGGCAGGAGCGGGCCATGCCCGCGCGGGTCAGTAGCCCTTGCCGACGCCGCCGGCCGTATCGTCCTTCTGGCCGTCGCGGCGCTTTTCCAGGTCGGGGCGCACGCCTGAGGTGGGACCCGGCTGGCCGTCGGTCTCGTTAGCTCTTGCGCTGGGGATTGCCCTTGGGCTCGTTGGGTTCGACGCGTTCGCGTTCTGCGGTCATGAGCGGCTCCAGACTGGGTACGTCAACAGGGTAGACCGGCGACGGTCATGGCGATGCGTGCGTGGCGTGTGCGTATCGTTCCAGGGAAGCCGTTCTCCCGGGTTCTCGGTCACGCCGCCGTCGGGACGAAATGCGCGCGTCGCGGAACCGGCTGCCCGAAGCGATGCAGGATCCGGCGGCAGCGGCTGCCGGAATCAGGGCTTGCCCAGGCGTTCGATACCGAAGTCGATGGGCTTGTAGCGGAAGTTGTTGGACTGCCCGGCGGAACACGCGGTCATGGCAACCACCAGCGGCATCTCCGCGCGCAGGCGGATGCTGTCGCCCGGCCTGCTGCGCGGCGGCAGCACCGCGATCCTGCCGGTGTCCGCGTCCACCGACACGTGCATGAACACGTTGAAGGCGATGGGGATGCGGTCCACGCCGATGCCGTACGGCGCCAGCGCCTGCGCCAGGTTGCCCTCGCAGCCGGGACGGCCCTCGGTTTCCCCGTAGAGGATGGCGAAGGTGTCCTTCGAGCACGGCGTCAGGGTGAAGTCGTGGCGACCGCAACTGTCCTCGACGATGGCGAGCATCGGCCTGCTGCGGTTGGAGTACAGCAGGTCGCCGGTGCTGAGCCAGAGTTTCGACGCATAGTCGATCGACCGCCCCGAGGACAGGTACTCGTCGAGGTCGTCGCGGGAGAAGGCGACGAGGTCGCTGACCTGCTGGCCTTCCGGATCGATGACGATCAGCTCGTCGCCGCGTTCCAGTTCTACCGCTCGCGCCGAGCACGGCGGGATGCGCTCGACGGCCCGCGCGCCGCTCATGCCGCCTTCCTGACCTGGAGCGGACAGCACCAATCCGCTTCCACGGCGCGGCCACCGTACTGGCGCGCTTCGGAAGCCTCGCCGTAGTCGCTCAGGTTGGGATTGATCGAGCCCTGCAGCTCGCGGTCGCGGGCGCGGGTGGCGGCCTGCATCTTCGCGAACCTCCCGTCGGCGCGAAGCCGCTCGAACTGGCGATGCGAGTTGAACACCAGCGTCGGCCAGGCGAAGCGCCGGGCGATCCGCGACGCACCCGGGTGCAACCCGATCACGAAGAACGGATGGCCGGCCAGGCTCATGCTGAAATCCGGGCTGTCGGGATCGCTGTCGACGTCGGACGCCCAGCGGCGGCCGCGCCGCGCGTCGAGATCGTGCAGGCGCTGCAGCTGGGCCCACAGCAGCGATTCGAAGCGCGCCTCGTCGATGCCGGCGGGGCCGCGGAACAGCGCCGCCAGCGAGTGCACGGCCGGATCGTCAGCGTCGCTGGCATCCACCATCGCCGCGAAGCGCTCCAGGCGGCCGAGCAGCGGCGCATCGTTGCGCGGGCTGCCCAGCGATTCGAGTTCGAGCATGCGGATGGTGTCCTGCACCAGGGCCAGCCGCGACCCCACGCAGGGAAAACGGTCGCTGCCGACGAACTCCATGAAGTCCCTGCGCGGGTCGGCGCGCGCGCCGCCGTCGTGCGCGGCCGGCGGCCCGCCGGCCTCCAGCGGACAACCGCCGGGGCGATGCCCGGGTGCTGCATTCGAGCCATCCATTCCTGCTCCGCGGCGCCGACGCGCCTCCGATAGACGGACTCACCGTATCGGCGGGCGCTGCAAGGTCGCGTGGAGATGCGCGCAACCGTACGGGAATGTGTTCATCTTCCGGAAGCGACGTCCGGCGAGGCGATTCGAAACGCACGCGAGCCGCGCATCGAGGGGCCGCTGTTCGGTGAGGTGCGGGAAGTGCCTTCGCACGATCGCGGCCAGGCGCCATGGCGAAACGGTGGCGTCCCTTCAGCCAGCCGCCGCCCGGCACCAGCGAGTGCCGCGACCGCGACCCTCGGTGCGCAGGCATCCCTCCGCGCGGAGCTGGTCGAGCACGCACTTGACGCGCGCGGGCGGGGCTTCCGGAAACTGCATCCGCAACAGCGCGACTTCGAAGCGATCGGGCAGGTCGCGCAAGGCGGCGATGCGGATTCGGGCGTCGAGGCCGCCGTCGGCCGGTTGCGCGCGGTAGCGTGCGGCGGCTTCGGCGACCTGCGGCAGGCGCGGCTGCTGCATGGCCGCGTGCACGGCGCCGAACCAGCGTTGCGCCCAGACGTTGGCCAGCTTGCGGTTGCCGGCGAAGATGCATTGCACTCGCGGAAACAGCGCCGGCAGTTCGCCCAGCACGCGCAACAGGTGGGCGGTGGGCCAGCGGCCGACCTTCGCGGGGTTGCCGAAGTCGGCGTACTGGGCCTCGATCACCAGGGCGGCGTGGGGCCAGGCGGCCAGCTCGGAGAGCTGCTGGTGCAGGCCCTTGAGCTCGGACAGGTCGCCGAGCAGATTGTCGAGCGTCTTGCGCTCCACGATCGCCAGCGGACGCTCGTCGTGGGCCAGAGCGTAGTCGCCCACCGGCAGCCTGCGGCGCTGCACGTTCGCGCCCGGGAAGGACCACGGGTAGCGCTCGAGGCTGTCGACGACGATGTCGAGAGCCTCGCCGGACCGCGCGGACAGCTCGGCACGCTTGCTGGTCTTGTGCGCGCGCACCGCGGCCTCGGTGCGGAAGAAGACCTGCTCGTAGCTGCCGCCGTCGCGGCGCGGCTTCTCCAGGATCAGGAACTCGCAGCGTTTGCGCCGGGGGCGGTCGAGGGCGACGGAAAGCTTGCGGCCCAGGCGCGAAAGGTGCAGGACCGGCGCGCGCTCCAGGTCGTCCAGGGGTCCGCCGGCGTCCGGCTCGCGCTCGCGCAGGCAGAACACCTGCGTTCCCGCCCCCGGCCAGGCGGCTTTCGCGCGAACGGCGAACAGCACGCGGCCGGCCTGCTCGATGGCGATGCGGTAGGGGAAGCGGACGTCCCCGGTCCGCTGGACGATCCAGACGGCGCTCACGGATCGGTCGGCGGCACGCCGGGATCGAACGCGAAGCCGTCGCCGATGTCCTCCAGGCAGCGCAGCGGCTGCGCGGGCAGGCGCAGCCAGGTCTTTTCCATGGCGTCGTCCTCGATCGACCCTTCCGCCCTCCATGCCCTGCGCGTGAGGTAGTTGGCGCTGGTCTCCTGCACCGCGCCGCTGCCGCGGTGCAGGTGGCGATGGTCGTGGCCCACCAGGCGGAAGCAGCCCTCCCGCCAGCGGAACGTGAATCCGCTCCGGCTGGTGGACCAGGTTCCCGCACTCGCCCACAGGTGCAGGCCGATCCGCAACGCGCCGTCGACGATGCCGACCCCTCCGTTCTCGGAGAGGAAGTCGTCCAGCGTCGGCGAGTACGGCCTGGGAATCAGCGCATGGTCGGCCAGCACGCGCCGATAGCCGCCCGGCCGCTCGGCGAAGGCGGCGACCAGCATCCTCGGATTGGTATCGAAGACGGGCGGCCCCAGCGCCTCGTTCGGGATCCGATTGCCGGGATCGTCCATCTTCAGCAGCAGCACCAGGTCGTCGCGGCCGTCGCCGTCCAGATCGCCCGCGTGTCGCTGTTCCAGGCGCCAGCCGGCGGGCACGAAGCCCTCCGCGTCCCCGGCACGTTCGGCGACGACCGGATAGTCCACGTGCGGATGGAACGGGTCCGCGGCGGCGGCCGCCGCCGGAACCAGCAACAGGACCAGCACGGTCCAGCGCATGCTCACGCAAACGGATCCTGCAGCACGATGTTGGCGTCGCGATCGGGCCCGGTGCTGACCATCGCCAGCGGGCTGCCCGACAGCTCCTCCAGCGCGCGCAGATAGGCGCGCGCGGCGGGCGGCAGCTTGCCCCACTCGGTGATGCCGTGGGTGCTTTCCTGCCAGCCGGGGAACTCCAGATACACCGGCTCGCACTCGTCCCAGCCGCCGGCGTCGAGCGGCGCGTACTCGGTTTCCTTTCCGCGGTAGCGGTAGGCGATGCAGACCTTCAGGCTGGGCAGGCCGTCGAGCACGTCGAGCTTGGTGATGCACAGGCCGCTGATGCCGTTGATGGCGACCGCGCGCTTGAGCGCGACCAGGTCGATCCAGCCGCAGCGGCGCGGCCGGCCGGTGGTGGCGCCGAACTCCTGGCCGCGTTCGGCGATCGTCTTGCCGATGTCGTCGTGCAGCTCGGTCGGGAACGGGCCGCCGCCGACGCGGGTGGCGTAGGCCTTGGCGATGCCGAGCACGTAGTCGATCGCGTCCGCGCCCACGCCGCTGCCGGCCAGCGCGCCGCCGATGGTGGTGTTGGACGAGGTGACGTAGGGATAGGTGCCGTGGTCGATGTCGAGCAGCGAGCCCTGGGCGCCCTCGAACAACACGCGCTGGCCCTGCTTGCGCAGATCGTGGAGGATGCCGGCCACGTCGGACTTCATCGGCTGCACGTACTCGCCGAATTCGAGCGCCTCGTCCAGGGTCCGCTGGTAGTCCACGGCCTCGACGCCGAGGAACTTCGTCAGCACGAAGTTGTGGTAGTCCATGGTGCTGCGCAGCTTCTCGGCCAGCTGCTCCGGGTAGTGCAGGTCGGCCACGCGGATGCCGCGGCGCGCGGCCTTGTCCTCGTAGGCGGGACCGATGCCGCGCCCGGTGGTGCCGATCGCGGCGCCGCCGGCGGCCTTCTCGCGCGCCTGGTCCAGGGCGATGTGGTACGGCATGATCAGCGGCGTCGCCGGACTGATCTTCAGCCGCGAGCGCACGTCCACGCCTTCGGCCTCGAGCTCGTCGATCTCCTTGCGCAGCGCCGCCGGGCTGAGCACCACGCCGTTGCCGATCAGGCAAAGGGCGTCCTTGCGCAGGATCCCGGACGGGATCAGGTGCAGCACGGTCTTCTTGCCGCCGATCACCAGGGTATGGCCGGCGTTGTGGCCGCCCTGGAAGCGCACCACCGCGCCGATCCGCTCGGTGAGCAGATCGACGATCTTGCCCTTGCCCTCATCGCCCCACTGGGCACCGAGAACGACGACTGACTGACCCATGGGGAAACTCCTGGCTGGCGATAGTTGCGGACCATGCCGGCGACGGCGTGAACGCGAGGCGCGGGCGGCTCGCGGGTTCGCGGCCATGGGGCGCTCCGCAGTGGCGGGATCGCGGATGACCGGCACGGAAAAAGCCGGCGGGCAAAGCGCCCGTCCGGCTTTTGTGCATTATCCGGGATTGCCGGTGGAATGCCAGCCTTGCGTGCGCCGCTGCGCCGCGGGTGGCTCCGGCCGCGAGGCGGCGATTCCCGGGAGCAGTCGACCGCGCCGGCTTTCGCGCGCATGGCACGCTCCCGCGGGGGGCGGGGGGGCGCCGCTCCTGGTGGGATCGGCAGGCGCGCTTGGTCGCGGCCGCTGCGCGGCTCAGGCGCTCCGGATCAGGCGCCCCGGACCAGGAACAGGGCCAGCGCGCCGGCGCCCAGGACGATGCCGCCAACGATGCGCAACTGGCGGTCCGGCATCGCCAGCATCTGTTCGGCGGCGCGCTTCCAGCCGCGGGGGGCGACGAACAGCACCAGGCCCTCCAGCACTGCCACCAGGCAGAGGGCCGCCCACAGATCGCTCATCGATCGCTGCGCATGTATTGCAGGAACGGATCGTCGCGTTCGAGCACGATCACCGCATTGCCGTCCTCGAACGAGGCGCGGTACGCCTCCAGACTGCGCTGGAAGGCGAAGAACGCCGGATCGCGGTTGGCGGCCACGCCGTAGAGACGGGTCGCCTCGGCATCGCCCTCGCCGCGCAGGGTCTGCGCGTCGCGCTCGGCCTCGGCCAGGATCACCGCCTGGTCGCGGTCGGCGGTGGCGCGGATCTGCCGCGCCTGCTCCTCGCCCTCGGCGCGCAGGCGCGCCGCCACCTGGTTCCGCTCGGCGCGCATGCGGTTGTAGACCTGGCTGATCACTTCGCTGTCGGTCGGCAGGTCGATCTGCTTGAGGCGGATGTCGATGATGCGCATGCCGAGGTTCTGCGCGCCCTTGTTGATCGATTCCAGCTGCCGGGCGATCACCTCGCTGCGGTCTCCGGACACCAGCTGGGTCAGGGTGCGGGCGTTGATCTCGTTGCGCAGCGAATCCTTGATGATCGGCGCCAGGCGGTCGCTGGCGTTGGCCTCGTCGCCGGCGGTGGCGCGGTAGAAGTCGCCGACGTCCTCGATGTAGACGATCGCCACGAAGTCGACACTGACGTCCTTGCGCTCCGAGGTCAGGTAGCGCTCTGGCGAGAAGTCGAGGGCGTTGAAGCGGCGGTCGAACACGCGTGCGGTCTCGACCAGCGGCCACTTGAAGTGCAGGCCGGGGCCGATGTCGGTGCGGGCGACGCGGCCCAGGTGCAGCACCAGGCCGACCTGGCCCTCGCGCACCACGTACACCGAGCCCATCAGGCCCAGCAGCAGCAGGACGATCAGGGCCGGAACCAGGGTGGCGGGTCTCATCGCGTACCTCCTTCGCCACGGGTGGGCCGCGGAGTGGTCTGGGTGCGGGCGGGCTGCTCGCGGGTGGCGCCGACGCTGGGCGAGATCACCTCGGCCGGCAGCACCGGCGGACCGCTGCCGCCGCCAGAGCCCTGCCCGCCCATCGGCACGTAGATCAGCTGGCGGCCGTCGCCGCCGATCACCTTGCGGTTGTCGGCCAGGACCTCCTCCAGCGTCTGCAGCCACAGGCGCTTGCGGGTCACCTCCGGCGCATTGCGGTACTCGTCGAGCAGCAGCGAGAAGCGCATCGCGTCACCCGTGGCACGGGCGATCGAGGCGGTCTTGTAGCCCTCGGCGACCGTCCTGGTGCGCGACGCCTCGCCTCGCGCCTCGGGCACGATCTTGGCGGCATAGGCGCGTGCCTCGTTGACCAGGCTCTCCTGCACCTGCTGGGCGCTGTTGACCGCGTCGAAGGCGGGCTTCACCTCCTCCGGCGGGCGCGCATCCTGCAGGTTGAGCTCGGTGACGATCAGGCCGGTGCGGTAGATGTCCAGCGAATCCTGCAGCTGCTTGCCGGCGATCGCCGACAGCGGGCCGCGGGCGCCGAGCACGGTGTCCAGGTCGGAGCGGCCGACCTGCTCGCGCACCACGCCCTGGGCCACCTGCTCGAGCACGCGCTCGGCGTCGCGGGTGCCGAACAGGTACAGCTCGGGATCGCCGACCCGGTACTGCACGTTGAGCGAGACCACCACGATGTTCTCGTCGCGGGTCAGCACCGGCACGGTATTGCTGAAGGTGCGGATGCTGGTGGCGTTGACCTTGATCACCCGCTCGATCGGCCACGGGATCTTGAAGTTGGGACCCGGCTGCATCACCCGCGCGGCCTGGCCGAAGCGCAGCACCACGCCGCGCTGCTGCTCGCCGATCAGCACGAACGAGCTGAAAAGCAGCCAGACCACCAGGGCGATGGCGATCCAGCGCAGCGGTCCGCCACCGCCGCCGCCAGGCAGGCGCCGAAGCGCGTCGAGGATGCCGTCGAAGGCACCTCCCCCGCCGCCGCCGCGACCACCGCCGGTCGGCTTCCAGGGGCTGCGGCCGTTGCCGCCCGACCCGCCATTGTTCTTCTTGCCGGGAATGTTCCAGGCCATGCCTGCTCCAGTCTGGGAATCGCCCCGCACGCAGCCGGAGGCGGTGCGGGGACGCACATTCTACAAGGTGCGGGCCGCCGTGCCCGAAGACAAGCGCGGCGGCCTCCGTGCGCCAGGCGCGCACCTGTCTGCGCCGGGCGGAACAGCACCGCGGCGGGCCCAGCGCAGGACGGCCGATGGGCCGAAGCCCGCGACCGGCACCGGCCGGGACCTGCGGCCGTGGGCTCGCCCGCCGGCGGCGACCGGCCGCGCGATGGCCCGCTCAGCCGCGTCCGGGCACTTCCCCGAGGAGGGAGCGGAGCGGTGCGCCGTCGGACTGCGCGGCCAGGCGCGCCGCGTCGGCATGCGGCAGGTCGATGCGCAACTGCCAGCCGCCTTCGTCCTGGGTCTCGCCGCGCACCGCGTCGAGTTCGTGCAGGCGGGCTCGCAACCGCCCGGCGCTGGACGGCAGCGCCAGGTCGGCGACGATCCTGCGCAGTCCGAGATGCGCGGTCAGGGCGTCGCGCAGCAACTCCAGACCGGCGCCGTCGCGGGCCGAGATCCACACCCGCTCGCGGCCCGGTTCGTCGGCGGCGGCGCCCCGGGGGCGGTCGTGGCGGGGGGCCATGGAGGCGCCGTCGCCGCGAGCGTCGTCGGAAGCGTGTGCTCGCGGATCCGGGCCCCCGGGGGCGCCCGGCGTACGGTCTTCGCCGGAAGGGAGGATGGACCGAGGCGGCGAACGCTCTGCGGCGGGCCCGTCCCAGGGAGTGGCGTCTCCGGGCGAACCGGTCGCGGGATCGGCGGCGGCGCGCGCCGCGGGCAGGCGGTCGATCTTGTTGTAGACCAGCAACTGGGGGATCTCGCCCGCGCCGATCTCGGCCAGCACCGCGTCGACCTGGCCGATGCGCTCGGAGCGCAGCGGGTCGGCGGCATCGACCACGTGCAGCAGCAGGTCGGCCTCGCGCGCCTCCGACAGCGTGGAGCGGAAAGCCGCCACCAGCTCGTGCGGCAGGTCGCGGACGAAGCCGACGGTGTCGGCCAGCACCGCGTTGCCGCCGGGCAGCACGATCTTGCGCACGGTCGGGTCGAGCGTGGCGAACAGCTGGTCCGCGGCGTAGGCGCCGGCACCGGTCAGCGCGTTGAAGAGCGTGGACTTGCCGGCATTGGTGTATCCGACCAGGGCCACGCGCGGCATTTCGCTGCGCACCCGTGCGCGGCGCATCTGGGTACGCTGCACCTCGACCTTGTCCAGCCGCCGCTGCAGTTGCTCCACGCGCTTCTGCAGCAGCCGGCGGTCGGTCTCGAGCTGGGTCTCGCCGGGCCCGCGCAGGCCGATCGAACCACCTCGCTGGCGCTCCAGGTGGGTCCAGCCGCGCACCAGGCGCGTGGACATGTGGCGCAGCTGCGCCAGCTCCACCTGCAGCTTGCCCTCGTGGCTGCGCGCGCGCATCGCGAAGATGTCGAGGATCAGGCCGGTGCGGTCCACCACCCGGCGCTCCAGCGCCTTCTCCAGGTTGCGCTCCTGCACCGGACTGAGCGGGTGGTTGATGAGGATCAGGTCGGCGCCGCTGGCGTCGGCCGCGGCCTTCACTTCCTCGAGCTTGCCGCTGCCGATCAGAGTGGCGGGGTTGGGCTTGTCGATGCGCGCGGTCATCAGCGTCGCCACGGCGGCGCCGGCCGAGCGCGCGAGATCGGCGAACTCCTCCAGCGCATCCTGGTCGGGCGGACCACCGGCGTGGGGTTGGATCAGCAGGGCGTGTTCGCCCTTGCGGCTGCGTTCGAACACGCGGCGGCGCCTCCTGCGGCACGATGTGAACCCCCGACATGCGGGCCGCCGGCGGGGTTATCAAGCACTGCTGCGCCGGACAGGCCGGCGCCGGGGTCAGGCGCCGGCGGACGCGCTCAGGCGTCCGCTTCCTCGTCCTGTTCGGCCGGTTCGCCGTTGGCCGGCGTCGCCTGCACGTGGCCGCCGCCCGGCCCCACGCGCACGTTGCGCGCCGGAACCACGGTGGAAATGGCGTGCTTGTAGACCATCTGGCTGACGGTATTGCGCAGCAGCACCACGAACTGGTCGAAGGACTCGATGGTTCCCTGCAGCTTGATGCCGTTGACCAGGTAGATCGAAACCGGCACACGCTCGCGCCGCAACGCATTCAGGAAAGGATCCTGCAAGGACTGCCCCTTGGACATCGTGTTTCCCCAGCTTGGTTATTGTTGTGGGCGGCCCGCAGGCCGCGTCGCCCGACCCGCTTTCCCCGTGGCGGCGACCTCCCGATGGTACACAAATCGTGGCGCTGCGCTGCGCGGGCGATGCGGAAAAACCATGGCCGCGTCGCGTTTCCGCCCCGAAATCAGCCGCGGACGCCGGGCCCCAGGAAGTCCTCGACGGCCCGCTGCAGGCGCCCGGCGTCCTGTTCCGGGTCGAACCAGCGCAGGTCGAGCTGCCCGCGCAGCCAGGTCAGCTGGCGTCTGGCCAGCTGGCGGGTGGCGAAGATCGCGCGGTCGCGGAAGTCGGCGACGCCGGTACCGCTGGCCAGGTGTTCCCAGGCCTGTCGGTAGCCGACCGCGCGTAGCGCCGGCAGTTCCAGCGGCGCGGGATGCGCCTGCAGCTGCGGCAGCGCGCGCAGGCGCCGCACCTCATCGAGGAAGCCCGCGGCCAGCATGGCGTCGAGGCGCCGCGCGATGCGCGCATGCAGCAGGCTCCGATCGCGCGGGGCGATGGCGAGCTTCAACACCCGGCAGGGGAGCCGCGCCTGCAGCGGCGGCCGGCGCTGCCATTCACTGATGCCGCGGCCGCTGAGGCGATGGACCTCCAGCGCGCGCTGGATGCGCTGGGCATCGCCGGGGCGGATCCGCGCCGCCGCCTGCGGGTCGACTTCGGCCAGCCGTGCATGCAGCGCCTGCCAGCCGTGCGCACGCGCCTCGGCGGAGATGTCGGCGCGCACGCCGGGATCGGCGGGCGGCATCGGCGACAGGCCCTGCAGCAGGGCGCGGTAGTACAACCCGGTGCCGCCGGCGAGGATCGGCATGCGGCCGCGCGCCAGCACGCCGGCGATCGCCGCGCGCGCGTCGTCGGCGAACTCGGCCGCCGAATAGGCCTGCCATGGTTGGCGCAGGTCGAGCATGTGGTGCGCGACCCGCGCCCGTTCCGCGGCGTCGGGCTTGGCCGCGCCGATGTCGAGGCCGCGATAGACCAGCGCCGAGTCGACGCTCACGATCTCGCCGCCGAGGCGCTCCGCCCACGCCAGCGCCAGCGCGGTCTTGCCGGAGGCGGTGGGGCCCATCAGGGCGATGGCGGACGGGCGCTGGTCGGTGGGCATCGGCTGTTCCGGCGCGTCGGACGGGGCGGCCGCACGGCATCCGCGCCGTCGCGTGGGTCAGCCCGCCGGGATGTACTGCAGCGGCGACCCGGGGCCGATCGGCGCGCCGATCGCCATCCAGATCGAGAACAGGATGGTCCAGCCGATCAGGAACGTCACCGAGTACGGCAGCATCACCGCGACCACGGTGCCGATGCCGGCCTTGGGCTCGTAGCGCTGCAGGAAGGCGATGATCAGCGCGAAGTAGCTCATCATCGGCGAGATGATGTTGGTGGTGGAATCGCCGATGCGATACCCGATCTGGGTGAGCTCGGGCGAATAGCCCAGCAGCATGAACATCGGCACGAACACCGGCGCCATCAGCGCCCATTTTGCCGAGGCCGACCCCATGAACAGGTTCGCGGTAGCGGTGAGCAGGATGAAGCCGGCGAACAGCACGATCCCCGGCAGCTGCATCTGCGCCAGCAGGCCGGCGCCGTTGACGGCGAAGATCAGGCCCAGCTGGGTCCAGTTGAAGAACGCCACGAACTGCGCCGCGAAGAACACCAGCACCAGGTAGACCCCGAGCGTGCTCATGCTCTGGCCCATGCCCTTGATCACGTCGGCGTCGCTCTTGATGGTGCCCGCGCCGATGCCGTAGGCCACGCCCGCCACCACGCCGTAGGCGAAGATCAGCGCGACGATGCCCTGCAGGAACGGCGAATTGAGCAGGTCGCCGTCCTCGGGGTTGCGCAGGAACCCGTCGGCCGGCACCGTACCCCAGACCACCAGCGCGGTGAGCACCGCCGATGCCAGCAGCGCGAACAGCAGGCCGCGCCGCTCCTCGCGCGTCATCGGCTCGATCCTGCCGCCGCCGTCCTCCTTCGGGGCATCGGGAAAACGCCGCGCGACGATGCGCTCGGTCACCCACCAGCCCAGCCCGGTGACCAGGAAGGTGGAGACGATCATGAAGTACCAATTGGCCGCCGGGCTGACCGTGTAGGCGGGATCGATGATCTGCGCGGCCTCCTGCGACAGCCCCGCCAGCAGCGGGTCGATGGTGCCCAGCAGTAGGTTGGCCGAATAGCCTCCGGATACGCCGGCGAAGGCCGCGGCCATGCCGAGGATCGGGTGGCGGCCGGCAGCCAGGAACACCAGGCCCGCCAGCGGCACCAGCAAGACGTAACCGATCTCGCTGGCCATGTTGGACATGACGCCGGCGAACACCATCACCGGCGTCAGCAGGAAACGCGGCGCGGCCAGCACCAGCTGCCGCAGCGCCGCGCCGATCAGGCCCGAATGCTCGGCCACGCCGATGCCGATCAGCGAGACCAGCACGGTACCCAGCGGCGCGAAACTGGTGAAGTTGGTGACCAGCCCGGTGAGGATGCGGTGGAGTCCCGCCACGCTCACCAGGTTGACCGGCGTGATCAGTTCGCCGGTGGTCGGATGCTGCACCGAGAGATCGAACTGCGAGAATACCCACGACAGCACCACCACCACCATCGCGAGGATCGCGAACAGCGTGGCCGGATGCGGCAGCGCATTGCCGCCGGCCTCGACGACGTTGAGGAAACGGTCGATCGCGGACTTGCGGGGGGCTGCGGGCGTGTCTGTCATCGGCTCTCGGGGATCGTGGTTCGGGAATCTCGATCGATGGCGCCGCCGGGCGGCAGGGGCCGTGGCAGTCGGGTCGCCCGCGCGGGAGTGCCTTCCGGACGCGGCCGGCGCGGCTCACGCGGCGCGATCCCGGCCTGGACACGACGACGGGATCCTGGCGGATCCCGTCACCTGTGGACCGGGCGCCCGGCGCTCAGCGCAGGCTGTAGCCGGAGACGCGCCAGACCTTGTCCTCGTCGAGCCGGAACGAGACCAGTTCGCGCACCGGCTCGGCGTTGTTGGCGAACGTGGTCGGGAAGGCGACGTTGATGTACAGCCCCTCCGGGACCTCGCCGCCGGCCTGGAACTGCGAGCGCGAGACCACCGCGTTGCCGCGGCTGCCGGGCGCGCCCAGGCGCGCGCGATCGGTGGTGATCTGCTGCACGAAGCTGTCGCGCGGGACCATGCGCTTGACCTCTTCCGTCGCCATCTCCCAGACCTCGCCGGTGCGGTTGGCGTCGATCATCTGCACGATCTGCTGCGCCGCACGGGTCATCTCCGCGTCCTGGCGCTGCAGCTGCTGCTGCTGCTCGGGTGTGAGCTGCTGCGTCGGCTGCTGCTGCTGCTGCTGCTGCGCCTGCTGCTGCTGCGCTTGCTGCGGCTGCTGGGCGGCGGCACCGCCGATGCAGACCGTCAATGCGACCGCCAGTGCGATTCGCTGGAATCTCATGCTTCCCTCCTGTCCTGGACCCTTGAAAGGGGCCTAGTGTATGTCAGCGGTCGCCGGCGGAAGCAAGCGCCCTCGGCGGGCGGGCCCCAGCGCCGCGGTTGCGAAGGGTTCCCGGCGCATTCATCCGGGCCGGCGATCCGGCGCGGCGGCGATCGCGTCCAGGACTGCCGCCAGCCCCTCGCGCCACGGCAGCGGCTGGATGCCGAAATCGGCTGCCAGGCGCGAGGAATCCAGGCAGGAGCGCGCCGGGCGCCGCGCGGCCGCTGCGTATTCCGTGGTGGCCACCGTCTGCAGCTCCGGCGGCCGCGCCAGCAGTCCGCGCGCCAGCGCCAGCTCGAAGATCGCCGCGGCGAAGCCATGCCAACTGGTGCAGCCGGTGGCGGCGGCATGCCAGAGACCCGAGCGCGCGGGCGGCGAGCCGAGCAGCCGCGCGGTGACGTCGGCCAGCCAGCCCGCCGGCGTCGGCGCGCCGAACTGGTCGTCGACCACGCGCAGCGGCCTGCCCTCGCCCGCCAGCCGCAGCATCGTGCGCAGGAAGTTGTGGCCGTGCGGCGCGTACACCCACGAGGTACGCAGCACGAGGTGGCGTGCGCCGCTGGCGCGCACCGCCCGCTCGCCGGCGAGCTTGCTGGCGCCATAGACGTTGAGCGGTGCGACGGGATCGTCCTCGCGCCAGGCGCCGCCGGTTTCGCCGTCGAAGACGTAGTCCGTGGAGTAGTGGATCAGCAGGGCGTCGCGCCCACGGCACGCAGCGGCCAGCGCGGCAGGCGCCGCGGCGTTGACGCGGAAGGCGGTCTCGGCAGCCGTTTCGGCGCGGTCGACCGCCGTGAACGCCGCGGCGTTGACGACCGCATCCGGCGCCAGCCTGGCGACGAGCTCCGCGGCGCCGGCGGCGTCCTCGAGGTCCACGCGCTCGCAGGGAGCGTCGCCCGCGAGCGTGCCGTCGCGCGTCGCGCAGGCGACCTGGCCCAGAGGTGCCAGGCTGCGGCGCAGCTCGGTACCCAACTGCCCGTTGGCGCCGAGCAGCAGGATCCGCATCAGCGCCCCGCGCCCCCGGCGCCCATCAAGCCGGGCGGCACCCTGGCGCTGGGCGCGTCGTAGTGCGGCAGGCGCTCCTCGCCGATCTCCGCGAGCAACGGCGCCCCCGCGTCCTTGTCCGAGAGCAGCGGCCGGGCGATGGGCCAGTCGATCGCCAGGTCGGGGTCGTTCCAGCGGATCGCTGCATCGGCCGCGGCATCGTAGGCCGATGTGCACAGGTACGTCACAAGCACCCGGTCGCTGAGCGCGACGAACCCGTGTGCGAAGCCTTCCGGGACCCAGAACTGGCGGCGGTTGTCCGCGGTGAGCAGGACCGCGGTCCAACGACCGAAGGTCGGCGATCCGGCTCGAACATCGACGGCGACGTCCCAGGCCTCGCCTTCCAGCACCGAAATGTACTTTCCCTGGGGCTTCGGCCACTGGTAGTGCAGGCCTCTCAGGACGCCTCGCCTGGACAGGGACACGTTCCCCTGCGCGAATGCCGGCGAGAGTCCCTCGCTCGCCAGCGCCCACTGGCTGAAAGCTTCGAAAAAGAAGCCCCTCTCGTCCTCGAACACCCGGGGCTCGACGACGAGACACTCCGGCAGGTCCGTCCGGACGATCTTCACATTACGATCCGGCTGTCGGCCAGCGCGAGAAGGTACTTGCCGTATCCGTTCTTCGCCAACGGCGCGGCGAGGGTCCGCAGCTGGTCGGCGTCGATCCAGCCGTTGCGCCAGGCGATCTCTTCGGGCGCGCACACGCGCAGGCCCTGCCGCGCCTCGATCGTGCCGATGTAGTTCGCCGCCTCCAGCAGGGACTGATGCGTGCCGGTATCCAGCCACGCATAGCCGCGCCCCAGCTTTTCCAGGTGCAGCGAGCCTTCCTGCAGATAGCAGCGGCTCAGGTCGGTGATCTCCAGTTCCCCGCGCGCGGAGGGCTCCAGCGTGGCCGCGAAATCGCTCGCGCGTCCGTCGTAGAAGTACAGTCCGGTAACGGCGTAGTTGGACCGCGGCGCGACGGGCTTCTCCTCGAGGCCGATCACGCGCCCGTCGGCATCGAATTCGGCCACGCCGTAGCGCTCGGGATCGTTCACCCAGTAGCCGAAGACCGATGCGCCTCGCTCGCGCTCGTCCGCACGGTGCAGCAACCCGCTGAGCCCGGGACCATGGAAGATGTTGTCCCCCAGCACCAGGCAGCTCGGCCGCCCGTCGAGGAAGTCGCGTCCGATCAGGTAGGCCTGCGCCAGGCCGTCCGGACTCGGCTGCGCGGCGTACTCGATCCGCATGCCCCACTGCGAGCCGTCGCCCAGCAGGGCCTTGAACAGGGCCTGCTCGTGCGGAGTGTTGATCACCAGCACCTCGCGGATGCCGGCCAGCATCAACACGCTGAGGGGGTAGTAGATCATCGGCTTGTCGTACACCGGCAGCAGCTGCTTGCTGATCCCCTGGGTGATGGGATAGAGCCGCGTGCCGGACCCGCCGGCCAGGACGATGCCGCGCCGCTGCGTCATGCCGCGCTCCCGATCCGCTCCAGGCGGTAGCTGCCGTCGAGCACCCGCCGCACCCACGGCTGGTGGTCGAGATACCAGTCCACCGTACGCGCGATGCCCTCCTCGAAAGTGACGGCGGGACGCCAGCCGAGTCCATCCCTGATCCGGGACGCATCGATGGCGTAGCGCCGGTCGTGGCCCGGCCGGTCCGCGACGAAGGCGATCAGCTCCTCGCGCCGGCGTCCGTCCTCGAGGGGACGGCGACGGTCGAGCAGCGCGCAGATGGTCTTGACCACCTCGATGTTCTCGCGCTCGGCGTCCCCGCCGACGTTGTAGGTCTCCCCCACGACGCCGCTGTCGAGGACCGTCCTGATCGCCTTGCAATGGTCCTCGACGTACAGCCAGTCGCGCACGTTGCGGCCGTCCCCGTAGACCGGCAGCGCCTCGCCCGCCAGGGCCTTGGCGATCACCAGCGGGATCAGCTTCTCGGGAAACTGGTAGGGGCCGTAGTTGTTCGAGCAGTTGGTGGTCAGCGTCGGGAGGCCATAGGTGTGATGGAACGCCCGGACCAGGTGGTCCGATGCCGCCTTCGAGGCCGAGTACGGCGAATTGGGCGCATAGGGCGTGCTCTCGGTGAACTTACCCGTGTCCCCGAGCGACCCGTAGACTTCGTCCGTGGAGACGTGGAGAAAGCGGAAGGCGCTACGAGCATCGTCCTCGAGCGCACGCCAGTGGTCGCGCACCGCCTCGAGCAGCACCAGGGTGCCGACGACATTGGTCTGCACGAATGCGGCAGGCCCGTCGATCGACCGGTCGACATGGCTCTCGGCGGCGAAATTGATCACCGCGTCCGGTCGGTGCCGCCGCAGCAGGGTGTCGACCAGCTGGCGGTCGCCGATATCGCCCTGAACGAAGACGTGATCGGGATTTCCCTGCAGGGTAGCGAGCGTGTCGGGATTGCCCGCATAGGTCAGCAGGTCGAGGTTCACCACCCTGACCCCGGATGCGACCGCCTGCAGTACGAAATTGGCACCGATGAATCCGGCGCCGCCTGTCACCAGCCAAGTCGACATTGCCACCTCGGGTTGAACGGATCCGGTACCGGGACCAGGGCGAAACGTCGAGTCTCAGAACGGGATGTCGTCGTCGGAGAAATCGTCGGCCGGTGGCGGCGCCGACTGCGAGGACGGCTGCCGCCGCGGCGCGGCCGATTCCTGGCGCGGTGGTCGCGAGGGGCGGTCGCCCCCGCCACCGCCACCGCCCTCGCCGCGGCCGCCGAGCATCTGCATCTCATTGGCGACGATCTCGGTGAAGTACTTCTCCACCCCGTCCTGGCCGGTGTACTTGTCGTAGCGGATCTCGCCCTCGACGTACACCTGCGATCCCTTGCGCAGGTACTCGGCGGCGATCTCGCCGAGCTTGCCGAAGAAGGTGACCCGGTGCCACTGGGTGTTCTCCTGCGGGTTGCCGTCGCGGTCCTTGCGGACGCTGGTGGTGGCGAGGCTGATCTTGGTGATGGCCATGCCGCCCTGGGTGTATTTGGTCTCCGGGTCGTTGCCGAGATTGCCGACCAGGATCGCCTTGTTGATGCCACGGGCCATGAAGGATTCCTTGGGATTGCTTGCCGGAAGCGGCAGGGGATCATTGGATTATAGCGGGCGCCGGCCGGCTGTCCGAGCCGACCGCCCCGCGGTGTCGGAAGATGCCGCGTCGCCGTGTCGGCCCCCCGGCAGGGGCCCCGTATAATCCCGTTTCCCCAGCCACGGCGACGCAATGGACCAGGCCCTGCCCGCGACGATCCCCGACCTGGCGGCCATCCAGGCTCTCGCCGCCCCCGACATGGCCGCGATCGACGCCCTGATCCGCCGGCGCCTGGCTTCCGACGTGGTGCTGATCAACCAGGTGGCCGAGCACATCGTCTCGGCCGGCGGCAAGCGGCTGCGGCCGATGCTGGTGGCGCTGGCCGGCCGGGCTTGCGGCGGCGGCGGGGCGGAGCACCACCAGCTCGCCGCGATCGTCGAGTTCATCCACACCTCCACCCTGCTCCACGACGACGTGGTGGACGAGTCCGACCTGCGCCGCGGCCGCAGCACCGCCAACGCGATCTGGGGCAATGCCGCCAGCGTGCTGGTCGGCGACTTCCTCTACTCGCGCAGCTTCCAGCTGATGGTCGAGCTGGGCCGCATGGAGGTGATGCGGATCCTCGCCGACACCACCAACCGCATCGCCGAGGGCGAGGTGCTGCAGCTGCTGCACGTGCGCAACCCGGACGTCGACGAGGGGGCCTACCTGCGGGTGATCGAGCGCAAGACCGCGGTGCTGTTCGCCGCCGGCACCCGGCTCGGGGCGCTGGCCGCCGGCGCCGATGCGGCGACCCAGCAGGCGCTGCACGAGTACGGCCTGCAACTGGGCTACGCGTTCCAGATCGCCGACGACGTGCTCGACTACAGCGCGGATGCCGACGAACTGGGCAAGCACCTCGGCGACGACCTGGCCGAGGGCAAGGCGACGCTGCCGCTGATCCACGCCATGGCCCATGCCGATGCGCCCACCCGCGAACGCCTGCGCGGCATCGTCGAACAGGGCGACGCCGGGGCGATGGACGAGGTGATGGCGGCGATCCAGGCCAGCCGGGGACTGGACTACAGCCGCGCGCGGGCGCACGAGTTCGCCGCCGCCGCCGTGGCGGCCCTCGACCGCTTGCCGGACAACGCGGCGGTCGCCGCGCTGCGCGGCCTCGCCCGCCACGCGGTCGAGCGCGGCAGCTGACCCGGTAGACGGCAGCGACTGCGCAGGCGGCGAAGCTCGGGCCGCGACGCGCGTGGGCGCCTCCCCCTGACCGCGCGCTCCGGGAACCGCGAGCCGTCAGCGCGGGTCGGCGGCGAAGATCTCCTCGAAGAACGCGTCGATCATGACGAAGGCACGGCGGGAGGCGCGCTCGTCGTAGCGGCAGTTGTCCTCCGGGTCCGCACCGGCATCCTCTTCCTGGCTGAAGCAGTGCCGCGCGCCGCCGAAGTCGACGAACCGCCAGTCGGCGCCGGCAGCGCGCATCTCCTGGCCGAAGGCGGCGATGTGCGCGTCGGTGACGGAGGCATCCTCGGCGCCGTTGAGCGCCAGAACCGGGGCCATGATCCGGTTGTCCTCCGTCGGCAGATGGGTCTCCAGGCCGCCGTGCACACTGACGACGCCGGCGACGTCGGCGCCGGACCGCGCCAGCTCGAGCACCGCCGAACCTCCGAAGCAGAACCCGATCGCGGCGATCCTGGCGGGATCCACCGGCACCCGGCCCGCCTGTCCCGACAGCGCCTGCACCGCGGCCGCCACGCGCCTGCGCAGGGCCGTGCCGCCGTCCGAGTACACCTGCATGACCTGCTGCCGGGCCTCGTCCCGGTTCGCCGGGCGGACCCCCTTGCCGTAGACATCGGCCACCAGCACCACGCGCCCGTCGCCGGCCAGGGTGCGCGCGCGCGCCAGCGCATGCTCGCCCACCCCCATCCAGTTCGGCACCATCACCACGCCGGGGCGCGGATCCGGACCACCGGCGTCGTCGTACACCACGACGCCGCTGAAGGTGCGGCCGTCGACCTCCCATTCGACCGGATCGCTCCTGGGCGCTGCCTGCGCAACGGTGGCAACCGGGAGCAGCAATACCAGCGCCGCCAGTTCGAATCGGATCATGGGCCGGGCCCTCGCAAGAGTAGAGCCGCAAGCCTAGCGCCGCGACGGCTCCTGGGGAGACGCGACTGATGTGCAGCGATGCGCGCGGAGATGACCCGGGACCGGCGCGGGAGGGTGGCCGGTCCCGCCGACCCCGCTCAGGCGATGCCCAGCCCCGGGATCGCCGTGATCCGCTCCGGGTCGAACCCCGCCAGCGCGGCGAAATGGCGCCCCCGCTCGGTGTAGTCGCGGTACGGGCCGAAGCTCGGCGCCCCGGGCGAAAGCAGCACCACGCCTCCCGCCTCGCCCAGCGCGTCTCGCGCGGCGGCGACGGCGGCCGGCAGGTCCGTCGCCGCGCGTAGCGCGAATCCGCCGGCGGCGGCGATGCCGGCAAGCGCGGCGTGGATGCGCGGCCCGCTGCTGCCCATGGTGACCACCGCGCGCGGGGCGGCGGCGCGCATGCGCGCGGCGAACGCGGCCCAGTCCAGGCCGCGGTCGTGCCCGCCGACCAGGATGGCCACCCGGGACGCGGCGAACGCATCCAGCGCGGCGATCGCCGCCTGCGGCGTGGTACTGATCGAATCGTTCACCCAGACCAGGCCGTCGCGATCGCCGAGCGTCTGCAGCCGGTGCGGGAGCGGCACGAACCCAGCCGCGTGCGCCGCCAGCGGCGCGGCGTCCACGCCCAGGGCGTCGATCGCGGCCAGCGCAGCGCAAAGGTTTCGGCGATTGTGCGCCCCTGGCAGCGGCAGCACGGCGGTGTCGAGCACGGCGGCCTCGCCACGGTGCAGCACCTCGCCACGCAGGTGCCAGCCGTCGGGGCGATTGAACCAGCGCACCTCGCTGTGCGGGAGCTCCAGCGCAGCGAGCCGCGCGTCGAGCGCGTCGAGCACGGCGATCCTCGGCCGCGCCTGGGTCAGCAGCGCCAGTTTGTCCTCGACGTAGCGGGTCTCGCCGCCGTGCCAGTCGAGGTGCTCCGGATGGACGTTGGTGACCACGGCCACGTGCGGCGGCACGCCCGCCGCGGCCACGTCGCGTGTCTGGTAGCTCGACAGCTCGATCACCCAGGCTTCGGCCTGCGCTCCCAGCAACTCGAGCATGGGCAGGCCGATGTTCCCGGCCAGCGCCGTGCGCAGGCCGCCGGCGCGCAGCAGGTGCGCGGTCAGCGCGCTGGTCGTGCTCTTGCCCTTGGTGCCGGTGACGCAGAGGGTGCGCGCGTCGGCCCGTTCGGCGAACCACAGCGCCGTCCCACCGACGAAGCGCGTTCCCCCGGCCGCGGCCGCCTGCGCCTCGGTCGAGTAAGGGCTGATCCCGGGAGACTTGATCACCACGTCGAACGCCGACAGCCGTGCGGCTCTGGCTTCCGTCTCGACGGTCAGGTAGGCGTCGCCGAGTGCCCGCACCTGCTCCGCCTCGTCGGGCCGGCAGAACAGCGTCAACGGCATCGATGCGCCATGCGCCGATTCCCGATTCCGCAGCGCGCGCCAGGCCGCCTGGCCTTCGCGGCCCCAGCCCCACAGCGCGACGCGCGAGCCGTCAAGCTCCGAAATGCGCATGCAGGCGTTCCCACAGCGGCGCCGGAATGCGGTGCTCGCCGTCGATACGCAGCAGCGGCTCGAGCGACAGCCCGGCCGGATCGAGCTGCGGGGCGATCTCGCGCGCGAAACGCCGCACGACCGCGTCCTCGCGCCATTCCGGGCGCCGCGCCAGGGCGGCCATCGCTGCGCGCGATTCGCGGCCCTCGCCGACGCATTCGAACGGCTTGTGGTCGCGGTATTCGAGCAGCGCGTCGTAGCCGGGGATCTGCGCGGCATCGTCGAGCAGGTTGCGGCCGAAGATCGCCACCAGCCGCGGCTTGGGCATGAACGGCGCCAGCGCCAGGAACACGAAGTGGCACTTCGGGCAGATCCCGCACCAGCGGTTGACCGGCCGCTCGCCGAGCAGGTGGAAGTTGCGGTTGCAGCTGGAGAAGTGGGCGTCGTAGCGGTCGGTCCCGGCGAACTGCCGCGCCACCGCCAGCTCCGAGAACGGACGCAGCAACGAGTAGTAGTGCAGGGTCCGCCGCGGATCCGACCCGGGATCGGCGGCGGCGTGGCGCTCCAGCCAGGCGCCGAAATCGCGCTCGAACGCCCAGCCCTTGGACCACTGGTGGTTCACCTCGCCGGCGCCTTCGATCAGGCTGCCGTAGCTGGCGGAACGCTCGTTGGAGAACACCACCTGGCCGGCGCCGAGCAGCACCGCGGCGAAGGCGAGGATCGCCGAATTGATCGCGGTCACCGGGATATGGCCGTTCCAGGCGCCCTGGCGGTTGTACTCGAACAGTTCCGGCGCCAGCTGGCGGCCGATGTTCAGGGTGGGCAGTCCGGTGCGCTCGGCGCAGGCGCGGATCAGCTGGGAGCCGCCGATCCAGGTGACGGTCTGCGCCACCCCGGCGGCGCGCAGCGCCTCGATCGACACCAGCGAGTCCTTGCCGCCGCCGATGGCGACGAGCGCGCGTCCACCCGTCCCGATGGGGCCGTGCCCTGCTTCGCCCTCTCCCTCAGGGGCTGGCTCTCCCCGGCCCGCGCTCGCAAGCGCGCGGGGGCTGGGTTCGGAAGCTTTGGCGTCGCTGCGCCCGCTCTCGCTTGCGAGGGAGCGCTGGAGCGAGGACGCGTCCGCGACCGGAAAGCGGATCCGTCCATGCAGGTCCAGCCCGTTGCGGTAGGCGAACTCGCCCAGGCCATGGACGTAGATCTCCTCCAGCAGCGCCGCCGTGTCCGCATCGATGGCGTAGCCGTCGATGCGGATCTCCGCCGGCACCGCGGCCTTGTAGTAGCTCACCCCGGCGACCAGATGCAGCAGCCTCAGCACGCGCGTGGCGGCCGCTGCGCGGTCGCCGTCGACCGCGAACGGCGCGCCTGGCACCGTCACCGTCTCCACCAGCTCCGGGCCGTCGTCGAAGGCGTAGATCAGCCGCGCCACGC
Organism: Luteimonas salinisoli; assembly: GCF_013425525.1. Taxonomy (GTDB): domain Bacteria; phylum Pseudomonadota; class Gammaproteobacteria; order Xanthomonadales; family Xanthomonadaceae; genus Luteimonas; species Luteimonas salinisoli. Next base: position 80,660 of record NZ_JACCKA010000054.1, read on the forward strand.
CGCTATCGGCATCGAAATCGCAGCGCACGAAGCGGAACGCGCGGATCGCGTCGCGGGAGAAGCGCCATGCGCTCATGCCAGCACCTCCTCTTCCGGGAGCGCGCGCTGGTTGTAGCGGTTGGCCATGACGAAGCCGTAGGCGCCGGCATCGGCCACCAGCAGCACGTCGCCCTCGGCGGTCGCGGCGGGCAGGCGGCGCTGCTTGCCGAACACGTCGCCGGACTCGCAGATCGGGCCGACCACGTCGAACGCGGCGTCGGCCGCCTCGTCCAGGCGGCTGAGGTTGTGGATGCCGTGGAAGGCGTCGTACAGGGTCGGACGCATCAGCGCGTTCATGCCGGCATCGGCGCCGACGCGGCGGATGCCGCCCTTTTCCACCACCTGGGTGGCGGTCATCAGCAGGACCCCGGACTCGGCCACCAGGAAGCGGCCCGGCTCGATCGCCAGGCGGTAGGCGGGATAGGCGGCCTTCACTTCGGCCAGGCCGGCGCTCCAGGCGTCGAGGTCGAACGGCTCGTCGTCGTCCTGGTAGGGGATCGGCAGGCCGCCGCCGATGTCGATGGTGTCGATGCTGCCGATGCGCTCGGCGATGCCGCCGAGTTCGTCGCAGACCGAGCGCCAGTGCTGCGCGGTCTCCACGCCGCTGCCCAGGTGCGCGTGCAGCCCGGCGATGCGCACGTCGAGCGCGCGCGCGGCGGCGAGGAATTCCTCGATGCGCGCCACCGCCAGCCCGAACTTGGAGGCGAGACCGCCGGTGCGCACCTTCTCGTGGTGGCCCTCGCCGCGGCCGAGGTCCACGCGCAGCCACAGCGCGCGGCCACGGAAGACCTCCGGCCAGCGCTGCAGCGCCTCGACGTTGTCCAGGGTAACGGTGACGCCGAGCGCCAGCGCCGCCTCGTACTCGGCGCGGGGCGCGAAGCTCGGGGTGAACAGCACCTGCCCCGGCTGCAGTCCGTCGACCGCTTCGAATACCAGGTGCAGTTCGGCCAGCGAGACGCACTCCAGGCCGAAGCCCTCCTCGACCAGCGCGCGCAGGATCGCCGGATGCGAATTGGCCTTGATCGCGTAGAAGCGCCTGTCGACCGGGGCGATCGCGGCCAGCGCGCGGGCGCGGGCGCGCACCGTGGGCAGGTGGTAGACGTAACGCGGCGCGCCGGGCGCGGCCAGCGCCAGCAGCCGCGCCCGCTCGCCGCGCCACCAGGGCGTCTCGCGCGGACGCACGGCGCCGGCGATCTCGCGCCAGCGCGGGCCGAACACGTCGACGTTGCCCACCGGCATCGCGCCGCTGGCGATCAGTAGCGCATGCAGCTGCGGCAGCAGGCCTTCGGCATCGGCCTCGTCGATGACGAAGGTGAGGTTGAGATCGTTGGAGGACTGCGAGATCAGGTGCACGCGCTCGCGCCCGAAGGCGGCCCAGATGTCCGAGAGCCGGTGCAGCAGCGAGCGCATGCCGCAGCCGACCAGGGTGACCGCCGCGCAGGGGGCGATCACCTTGACCCGACAGAACCGCGCCAGGTCCTCGGAAAGACGCGCGAGCACGTCGGTGCTGACCAGGTTGTCGCTCGGGTCGAGCGAGACGGTGATGTTGGTCTCGGACGAGCCGATCAGGTCCACCGACAGGCCGTGGGCGCGGAAGCGGTCGAAGACGTCGGCCAGGAAACCGACCTGCTGCCACATGCCCACGGTTTCCATCGACACCAGGACGATGCCGTTGCGGCGGCTGATCGCCTTGACGCCGGGCACTGCGGCGGCGCTGGCGTCGATGCTGGTTCCGGGGAAGTCGGGGCGGGCGGTATCGAGGATCGCCAGCGGGACGCCGGCGTCGCGGCAGGGGCCGAGCGCGCGCGGGTGCAGCACCTTGGCACCGGTGGTGGCGATCTCCTGGGCCTCGGCGTAGTCGAGGCGGGTGAGCAGGCGGGCGTCCGGCACCTCGCGCGGGTTGGCGCTGAACATGCCGGGTACGTCGGTCCAGATCTCCACGCGGCGCGCGCGCAGCAGCGCGCCGAACAGGGCGGCGGAGGTGTCGGAGCCGCCGCGGCCGAGCACCGCGGTGCCGCGGTCGCCGTGGCGGGCGATGAAGCCTTGGGTGAGCAGCAGCCGCGGCGGTTGCGCGGCGAAGCGTGCGCGCCAACCCTCGTCGGCCTCGCGCCGGCAGCTGGCCGATAGGCGCCGAGACCAGTCGCTCTGGTTCGGCAGTTCCACGGCGTCGAGCCAGTCGCGGGCGTCGCACCAGCAGAAGTCGAGGCCCTGGCTGCGCAGGTAAGCGGCGCCGAGGGTCGAGGACAGCAACTCTCCCTGGGCGAGCACCTCGGCCTGCCAGTCGAGCGGTCGGGCGGCGGCGCGGGCGTCCGCGGCGAGCGATCGGAGCGCCGCCGAGCGCTCGTGCAGTACGGCCTCCGGGTCGAGACCGAGTTCGGCGGCGAAGTCGTGGTGACGTCGCACCAGGGTCTCGATCCGCTCCGGCAGATCCTCGACGCCTTCGGTGATCGCCTGGAGCGCATTGGTCGCCCCGGAGAGGGCCGAGACCACCACCAGCACGCGCGCGCCGTGCTGGTCGGCCCGGGCCTTGGCGAGCCTGCCGATGGTGTCCCAGCGGCTTCGCTGCGACACGCTGGTGCCGCCGAACTTGAGGACGATCCAGCGGTGTTCCGGCGAGTCTTGGAGGGTCATCGGCGCGGTTCTGTCCAGGCGCGCCCGGAATGGACGCACGAAGCTGCGCATTGTAGACGCACGCGCGCCAGGCGGCCGCGTCCGTTGCGGTGCTGCATCACCGTCGCCACGGGGCGGCGCCAGTGAATAGCCACGACTGGCGGTTTACTCCTTGGAAGAGCGACTTCGGTCGACCGCGCGGGGCGTGAGCCGCGCCGGGGGTGTTGCTCCGCCCTTCGGTCCGGCCATCCATGGCCGGACTCAGGGCCGCAGACCATCCATGGTCTGCTCTCCGCAAAACCCCCGGCGCGTCTCCCGCTTCTTGACGTCGGTGGGCTTCGGAGAAATCGGCTGCCGGGCATCCGACCGACGTCCAGGCGCGCGTCGCCGTAGAAGCGGCCATGGCCGCGAAGGCCGCGGGAGGTTCCGATCGGGTTGGCGGTGACTCCGGGCGTTGTCAACCACGCCGGCCTTCGCGCGCATGGCGCGCTCCTACAGGGAGCCCCAAGCGCGCTGCTTCCCCGGAACCGGCCCCTCGCCACGGAGTGTTCCGCCCGGGTTGGTGGCAATTGCAGGCATCCAACCGCACCGGCCTTCGCGCGGATGGTGCGCTCCTCTGGAGGCAGTGATCCACGGCAACCTCGATTGGTAAGCTGCGCGATCCCCACCCCCAATGCGATCCGCCCCCCATGACCTCACGCCGCTTCGTGCAGCTCGACGTGTTCGCCGACCGTCCGGGCGCCGGCAATCCGCTCGCGGTCGTGTTCGATGCCGACGGCATGGACGACGACACCATGCAGGCCATCGCGCGCTGGACGCGCCTGCCCGAGACCACCTTCGTGTTCGCGCCGACCACCGCGGAAGCCGATTACCGCATCCGCATGTTCAGCCCGCGCCGCGAGGTGCCGTTCGCCGGACATCCCAGCGTCGGCACCGCGCATGCCCTGCTCGAGGCCGGGCGCATCGCCCCCCACGATGGTCTGGTGCATCAGGAAGGCGTCGCCGGGGTGCTGCCGCTGCGCGTCGCCCGCGACGGCGCGGCGCGCACGATCGCAGTGCGCACCCCCCGCGCGCGGGTGCTAGAAACCAGCAGCCGCGGAGATCCGCGCCTGCGCCACGTCCTCGACGGACTGCTGCCGGGACGGCTGCCGCCCGCGCTGATGGACGGCGGGCGGCGCTGGTGGCTGGCGGAGCTGGCCGACGAGTCGACCCTGCGCGGCGCGACCCCGGACTGGGACGCGATCGGCCTGCTCGCCGAGTCCACCGAGAGCATGGGGTTGTGCGTCTTCGCGCGTGCCGACGAGGGCGGCGCCCACGATCTCGCGGTGCGCGCCTGGGTCGGCGCGCCCGCGCGCTTCGAGGACGCCGCCTCGGGCGCAGCCAACGCCACCCTCGCCGCCTGGCTGGCCGCGCGCGATGCGCTGCCCGGCAGCGGCGGGCGCTACCGCGCCAGCCAGGGCCGCGAGGTCGGCTACGACGCCACCCTGGAACTGCAGGTCGACGCCGACGGCGAAATCTGGTCGGGCGGACACGCGGTCAGCGTGGTGCACGGCGAGATCGACTGGTAGGCCGTCAGCGGATCCGCCGCATCCGCAGGAGCGACGCGCGCGGCAACCCCCGCGATCACCGCGTGCCCGACCGGAACCTCCCACGACCTCGGCCACGGGGCCGTTCCTACGAGCGCCGTGCGCACACATTCTCCGTAGGAGCGCGTTCTCTGTAGGAGCGCGCCATGCGCGCGAAGGCCGGCGCGGGGGACAGCCCCCGGTATTGCCGCCACCCCCACCGGAGCCTCCCGCGGCCTTCGCGGCCATGGGCCGCTCCTACCGAAGCCCTAGCATCGTTGGCTACCGCTACGCCGCGTGCAGCGACGCCCGCGCTACTCGGCTTCGTAGACCGCGACGCCGTCCACCCAGGTGGAGAGGATCCTCACCTCATCCAGTTCCGCGGCAGGGAGCGCCAGCGGATCGGCGGCCAGCACCACGAAATCGGCGCGCAGGCCCGGAACGAGGCGACCGACCGCGTCCTCGGCGCGGCCCGCGTGCGCGGCAGCGGCGGTGAAGCCGTGCAGGGCCTCGGCGGCACTGAGCTTCTGGTCGGCCAGCCAGCCGCCGGGCGGGCGCCCGTCGCGGTCCTGGCGGGTCACGGCCGCGTACAGGCCCAGACGCGGGTCGACCGACTCGACCGGGAAGTCCGAGCCCAGCGCCAGCGGCACGCCGGCATCCAGGAACCGCCGCCAGGCGTAGGCGCCGGCCAGGCGGTCCGCACCGACGCGGTCTTCCGCCCACGGCATGTCGGAGGTGGCGTGGGTCGGCTGCATCGAGGCGATCAGGCCGAGCGCGGCGAAGCGCGGGATGTCCGCAGGCGCCACCACCTGGGCGTGTTCGACGCGCCAGCGATGATCGCCGTCGGCCCGATCGTCCAGGGCCTCGGCATAGGTATCCAGGACGATGCGGTTGCCGCGGTCGCCGATCGCGTGGGTGGCCACCTGCACGTCGCAGTCGCGCGCCTTGCGTACCGCCGCGGCGAGGGCGTCCGGCTCGGTGAGCAGCAGGCCGTCGTTGCCGGGCTCGTCGCTGTACTCCTCCAGCAGTGCCGCGCCGCGGCTGCCGAGCGCGCCGTCCATGTACAGCTTCACCCCTTCCATACGCAGCCGCCCCTGCGGGTGCCGGTACAGGCCGCCCGTGCACAGATCGTCCAGCGCGCGGCCATCGCCGTCGGCGTAGGCGGAGATGCGCAGCGGCAGGCGGCCGGCATCGGCGAAGCGCCGGAACAGGGCGAGCTCCTCGCGGGAGACGCCCATGTCGTGCACGCCGGTCAGGCCGTTGCGCACCGCCGCCGCCAGCGCGCGCTCCAGCGCTTCCTCGGCGCTAGCGCCGCCGCCGGGCGGGATCGCGGCTTCCACCAGCGCCATCGCCGCGTCGACGAAGACGCCGGTCGGCTCGTCGCCCTCGCGGACGATGCGGCCGCCGTCCAGCTGCCAGTCGCCGCGCAGTTCGCGGGCGCCCTCTTGCGCGGCGGCGGCGCGCAGCGCGGCGCTGTTGGCCCAGCCGGCGTGGCCGTCCACGCGGTCCAGCCACACCGGCCGATCCGGGAACGCCGCGTCCAGGTCGGCCGCGGTCGGGAACGCCTTGTCCGGCCACAGGTTCTGGTCCCAGCCGCGACCGAGCAGCCAGGCGCCCTCCGGCAGGTCCGCGGCATAGGCCTGCAGCCGCTCGATCACCTCGTCCTTGCTGCGTGCGCCGGCCAGGTCGGCGCTGAGCAGGGCCTGGCCGAGATTCATCAGGTGCGCGTGCGCGTCGATCAGGCCGGGCACGACCACCGCATCGCCGAGGTCCAGCACCTCGGCGTCGGGGTACTCGCCGCGCAGCGCATCGGCGCGCCCGACCGCCAGGATCCGCCCGCCGCCGTCCCAGACCATCGCATCCGCCGGCGCCGTCGCGGGGTCGGCGCTGTGGATCCGTGCAGCGGTCAGCAGGCGTTCGCCCGCGGCATGTGCGGTCGCCGCGGCGAAGCAGACGACGAGGACGAAGGCGGCAAGGGTGCGGCGCATGCGGGTTTCCCGTGTCCGAAAGCGGCCACTATGCCGGCCGGCAGCGATACCGGCAATCGCGGGCCGGCGCGGCCCGGACGCGGCTCAACCGACATCCATGCCGGCACCCGCCGCGCGACGCGCGGGCGCGGCAGCCCGAGCAGTGCCCGCGCGGCCTGCATCGCGTACTCGCCGAGCGGGGGGTGGATCGGGCCGCCGGCCTGCCGGATGCAGATCGGGCGCATGCACTGCGATCCCGCTCGACTCCAGCATGCCGCGCCAGACGTTCCACTCCCAGCCTGCCCCGCCGGCGCCGTGCAGCAGCAGCGTCGAGCAGGGCCTCAGCGCCGCATCCCCGCCGTGAGCGCCAGCAGCCGGTCGGCGAGCCGGCACACCGGCGCCCGCGACTCGCCGGGCGCGGTCGCGAGGAAATGCCCGGCGACGTTGCCGATCGACGGGCCGGCGATGCGCACGAGCCGGCCGTCGGCGAGCGCGTCCTCGACCAGCGGCGAGCGAAGCAGGGCGACCCCCAGCCCGGCGCGCGCGGCCGCCAGCACCAGGTCGTAGTCCTCGAAGCGGCGGTCCGACGCCTTGGCCCGGAACTCGGTTCCCGCCGCGCGCAGCCAAGTGCGCCATTGGCCGGTGTCCGAGTCGTGCAGCAGCGGCACGCCCGCGATCCTGCCGGCGCCGGCGGCGAGCCCCGACTCGGCGGCGAAACCGGGCGAAGCCACCGGGAACAGCGTCTCGCCGAACAGCAGGCGGCTGTCGACCCCGCGCCAGCGTCCGCGGCCGTAGCGGATCGCCAGGTCGCTCTGTCCGGCGCGCAGGTCGGCGACGCGATGCTCGATCTGCAGTTCGATCCGGCACAGCGGCGGCGCGCCCTGCAGTTCGCGCAGCCGCGGCATCAGCCAGAGCCGGGCGAACGACGGCACCACGCTCAAGCGCACCACGGGCAGGTCGCGGCGCGGGCGCCAGCGGTCGGCCGAATCCCGGATCGAGGCCAGCGCCTGCTCCACCTGCGCGACGAAGCGCTGCCCGGCGGGGGTGATGCGCACGCCGCGGCCGTGGCGCTCGAACAGCGGCGTTCCCAGCCAGTGCTCCACCGCGTGCACGCGGCGGCTCACCGCCCCATGCGTGAGCCCGAGCATCTCCGCGGCGGCCGTGAAGGATCCGGAGCGCCGGGCGGCGATCACGGCGGCCAGCGCCTCGATCGGCGGAAGGGTCTCCGGGCTGTGCATATGGCGCACAGCTGAGCATCGACCGGTGCGCTATGTCAACGGATCCCGAGCCGCCAACATCGTCGCCTTCCCCCCTCCCCGAAGACCGCATGAGCAACTGCAAGGCAATGCCCACCACCACCCGCGGATCCGCCATCAGACGAACAGCGGGCATCTTCGCGCTGAGCGGCGCACTAGCAGGCACCGCCACGCTTGCGCCCGCCCGCGCGCAGGACGATGTGATCTCCGAGGCCGACGACGCATTCGGCAGCCGCATCGGCGTCGAGAGCATCGGCCTGTACTCCGAATCCCTGGTGCGCGGATTCAATCTGCAGCAGGCCGGCAACTACCGGATCGGCGGCGCCTATTTCGTCCGCGCCGCCGCTCCTCCGGACACGATCGTCGCCGGGTCGCAGATCAGGGTCGGGCCGAGCGCGCTGGCGCTCGATTTTCCCGCCCCGTCCGGGGTCGTCGAGTACCGGCTGCTGGACGACGCGCGCGAGCGCCGGAGCCTGGAACTGGGCTTCCAGCACCTGCTCGACGCCAACCCCCGGCCCTATGCGCGCGCCTTCTTCACTCGGCGCAGCCGCGACGGGCGCGCCAGCCTCTCCGGCGGCGCGTTGGGGTCTCCAAGCGCGCGCTACTACTATGGCAACGAGGCGCGCTACGGCGGCCTGGGCCTGGTGCCGCGCATGGCGCTGGGCGAACGCTGGCAGGCCACGGCCTTCCACGGCAGCTATCGCCAGCGATACCAGGCCGATGTCGGTTACCAGGCCGCCGGCGCGCATCCGCTGCCGCGGATCGACCGGTCGCGCTATCCGGGCCAGGACTGGTCGCGCTACGACACGCGCAACACCACCACCGGTGCGATCCTGACCACGCAGCCCCGCGCCGGCGCCTGGGACATGTCGCTGTCGGCGATCGATTCGCGGGTCGATCGCCCGCGCTCGGACTTCAACCTGTTCAGGGAGGTCGATGCGGACGGCGGCGCCACTGCCACGACGATCGTCGCTCACGACCGGCGCCTGCGCGCGCGCGCCTACGAGGCGAGCGCGCGGCGCGACTGGAGCCGCGATCAGCGCCGCGACGAACTGGTGGTGACCCTGCGGGGCCGACGCTCGCACTATCACGGCCCGCGGGTGCGCACGGTCGTCCTGGGCCACACCTCGTTGTCCGGTCCGCCCCCGCGGATGGCGGATCCGGGCGATTGGGGGGGCGAGGCCGGCAGCACCGCCGCCATCGGCCAGGAGGAAGCAGGCATCGGCTGGCATCACCTGCGCGCCAGCGGAATGGCGGCCAACCTCGGCCTGCGCCGCGTGCGCCTGGACGAGTCCTCGCTCGCGGCCGACGGCGCGCGCACCTCGCGATCTTCATCTCAATGGCTCTACAACGCCGCGGTGGTGCTGCCCCTGGCCGAGCGGTTGACGGCGTTCGCTTCCACCACCCGCGCGATCGAGGAGGCCGGCGCCGCCCCCGAGCACGCGCGCAACCGCTTCCAGATCCTGCCCCCGGCGCTGGCGCGGCAGGTCGAGGTGGGCACGAAATGGCAGGCCGCCGGGGGACTGGCGGTGATCGGAGCCCTGTTCGAGATCAGCAAGCCGGAACCAGGGTTCGACGCCGACGGAACCTACCGCCTGCTCACCGAGGTGCGCCATCGCGGCGCCGAGCTCTCGGTCGCGGGCGACATCGGCGGCGGGCTGAACGTGGTCGCCGGCCTGAGCTGGCTGCAACCGCGGCTGCGCGGAGAACTGGTCGATGCCGGGACCACGGGCCGGCGTCCGGTGGGCCGGTCGTCGCGGCTGGCCCTGGCCAGCTTCCGCTACCAGCCGCCCGGCTGGGACGGTTTCTCGGTGGATGCCGATGCCGCCCACCACGGCGAGGCGCCCGCCGACCCGTTCGGGCGCACGCGCGTTCCCGCCCGCACCATCGTCAATGCCGGTGCGCGCTATCGGCACGTGGCCGGAGGCGTGCCGGTGCTGTGGAGGCTGCGGATCTACAACGCCACCGACCGCTTCGCCTGGTCGGCCGGCAGCAGCGGGATCCAGACCTGGGAACCGGGCCGCAGGATCATGCTCAGCATGACCCTGGGCGAATGACCCGGCGGAAGCTCAGCCCTCGAGCTCGGCGTCGAGCTCGATGGGCACCGCCGACAGCGCCTTGGACACCGGGCAGTTCTGCTTGGCGTCGTCGGCGATGGCGCGGAAGCCCGACGCGTCGATGCCGGGCACCTTCGCCCGGGTCTTCAGCCGGATCGCGGTCATCGTCGGACCGCCCTCCATCGACAGGTCGACCTCGGCGCTGGTCTCGATCGACTCGGGCGGGTGGCCGGCCTCGGTGAGCTTGGCCGACAGCGCCATGCTGAAGCAGCCGGCGTGCGCCGCGGCGATCAGTTCCTCGGGGTTGGTGCCCTTCTCGTCGCCGAAGCGGCTGTTGAAGCCGTAGCGGGTGCCGTCCATCAGCCCGCTCTGCGGGGTGCTGATGCTGCCCCGGCCGGACTTGAGGTCGCCTTCCCAGCGTGCGGTGGCCTTGCGCGAAATGCCCATCGTGTTCTCCATCGAATCGTTCGGCTGCGTTGTCGGGACCCGGCGGCGCCGGAACCGTCCACAGGCAGGATATCGGCCCGGGCGTTAGGCCCGCGTCTGGTTTGCTGCGATGCAACGGGACGCTGCGTTCGGGCAGGCGTTACTGTGCCTTCCCGCCATGACCGCCCGCCGAGCGCCGCTCGGACGGCAGCGCTCCCCCCGCGGACAGCCATGACGGCCACTTCCAGACCCCAGCCAGGGAGGAACGGCCACATGCCCTACTCGACACCGCAGATCCGCAACATCGCCCTCGCGGGCCACCCGGGCGCCGGCAAAACAACCCTGTTCGAAGCCCTGCTGCATGCCGGCGGCGCCGTCCAGACGGCAGGCACCATCGAACGCGGCAATACCGTCTCCGACCACGACCCGCTGGAGAAGGCGCGCGGCCACTCCATCGACGCCGCCATCGCCAGCGTCGACCACGCCGCGGCCCACGGCCGGTCCGTGCACATCAACCTGATCGACACCCCCGGCTACCCCGACTTCCGTGGCCCGACCCTCTCGGCGCTGGCCGCGGTCGAGACCGTTGCGGTCGTCGTCGACGCCGTGGCCGGGGCCGGGTACGGCACCCGCAGGCTGATGGAGCGCGCCGCCGGGCGCGGGCTGTGCCGCGCGATCGTGGTCAACAGGATCGATGCCGAGGGCGCGGACTGCGCCCGGGTACTGACCGAGCTGCGCGAGGAGTTCGGCCCGGAGGTGCTGCCGCTCAACCTGCCGGCCGCGGGCGCCACCGCGGTGATCGACTGCTTCGGCCGCGACGGCGGCGAAAGCGACCTCGGCGCGGTGGCAGACTGGCACCAGCGGATCCTCGACCAGGTGGTGGAGATCGACGAGACGGTGATGGGCCGCTACCTCGACAAGGGCGAACAGGCGCTGTCGGGCGACGAGCTGCACGACGCCTTCGAACAGTGCCTGCGCGAGGGCCATCTGGTCCCGGTCTGCTTCGTCTCGGCGCGCACCGGCACCGGCGTGAAGGAATTGCTCGACGCCGCCGCGAAGCTGTTCCCGCACCCCGGGGAGGCCAATCCGCCGCAGTTCCTCAAGGGCAGCGGCGCCGACGCCGCACCGCTCACCCTGTCGCCCGACCCGGACGCGCACGTGGTCGCCGACGTGTTCCGCATCGTCCACGACCCATTCGTCGGCAAGCTCGGCATCTTCCGCGTCTACCAGGGCACGGTGCGCAGGGACACCCAGCTGTTCGTCGACGACGGCCGCAAGCCGTTCAAGGTCGGCCATCTGTTCCGCGTGCACGGCAAGGACCACGTCGAAATCGAGCATGCGGTGCCGGGCGACATCGCCGCGGTGGCCAAGGTGGAAGAGCTTCATTTCGACGCCGTGCTGCACGACAGCCACGACGAGGACCACATCCACCTGGCGCCGCTGGAGTTCCCGCGGCCGATGTTCGGCCTGGCCATCGAGGCCGGCAGCCGCGGCCAGGAGCAGAAGCTGGCGAACGCCCTGCACAAGATGGCCGAGGAGGATCCCTGCTTCCAGGTCGAGCACGAGGTCGAGACCAACGAGACCGTGGTCCACGGGCTGTCCGACCTGCACCTGCGCATTCACCTGGAGCGCCTGCGCGAGCGCCACGGCATCGAGGTCGAGACCCGGCCGCCGCGCATCGCCTATCGCGAGACCGTCGGCGCCGCGGCCGAGGGCCATCATCGACACAAGAAGCAGACCGGCGGCGCCGGGCAGTTCGGCGAGGTGTTCCTGCGCGTCGAGCCGCTGCCGCGCGGGGCCGGGTTCGAGTTCGCCGACGCGGTCAAGGGCGGGGTGATTCCCGGGTCGCTGATTCCGGCGGTCGAGAAGGGGGTGCGCGAGGTGCTGCGCAGCGGCGCGGTGGCCGGATACCCGATGCAGGACCTGCGGGTGACCGTGCACGACGGCAAGCATCACCCGGTCGACAGCAAGGAGGTGGCCTTCGTCGCCGCCGGCCGCAAAGCGTTCCTCGACGCGGTGGCCAAGGCCAGGCCGCAGGTGCTCGAGCCGATCGTCGACCTGGAGGTGCATGCGCCGGAGGCGCACATGGGCGACGTCAGCGGCGGGCTGGCCAGCAAGCGCGCGCGCATCAACGGCACCGACGCCGCCAGGGACGGCGAGATCCTGGTCAAGGCGCAGGTGCCGCTGTCGGAACTGGAAGGCTACGCCGCCGAGCTGAAGGCGGTGACCGCCGGCCGCGGCCGCTACGCGATCGATTTCAGCCACTACGAGCCGGTGCCGCCTCAGGTGCAGCAGAAGCTGACGGAAGGCTGGCGCCCGCGCCAGGAGGAAGACTGAGCGCCGGCTCGGGGCGCACCGCTCAGGTATCGGCGCCGGTGCCGGTCGTTGCGACAGGCTCGGGCGCGCCCGCCGGGGTCACGATCCCGCCGTTGAGGAGGATCCCGGTGATGCCGTTGGCCGTCAGCGGCCGGGCGTACACGTAGCCCTGGATCACGTGGCAACCCCACGCGCCCAGCATGCGTACTTGTTCCATCGATTCCAGCCCTTCCGCCACCACGCCCTTGCCCAGGTCGCGGGCGATGGCGATGATCGAGCGCACCACGGCCTCGACCGCGGCGTCGCCGTCCTGCAGGTCGACGACGAAGGCGCGGTCGATCTTGAGCGTATCGCTGGGCAGGCGCGTCAGGTACGCCAGCGACGAGTAGCCGGTGCCGAAGTCGTCGATCGCCACCTTCACCCCGAGCTCGCGGACCGACTGCAGCTGCGCCATCCCGGAATCGCTGTCCAGCACCAGCATGGTCTCGGTGACTTCCAGCTCCAGGCGTCCCGGGGCGATGCCGTTGGCGGCGATCGCCTCGCTCACGTAGCCGCGCAGGCGCCCGGAGCGCAGCTGGTGGCCGGAGATGTTGACGCCCATCACCCCGAGTTCGAAGCCCATGCGCTGCCATTCGGCCAACTGCCGGCAGGCCTTGTCGAGCACCAGCTTCCCCAGCGGCTCGATCAGCCCGCATTCCTCGGCCAGCCCGATGAACTCGTCGGGAGGGACGACGCCGCGGGTCGGGTGCATCCAGCGCGCCAGCGCCTCGACGCCGATGATGCGGTCGTCGCGGCTGTCCACGCGGGGCTGGTAGTGCAGTTCGATCTGCCCCTCCTGGATGGCCGCGCGCAGTTCGTTCTCCATCTGCACGCGCTCTTCCGCGCGCTGGTTCATCTCGGCCTCGAAGAACGCCGTTCGCGCACCGCCGGTCTGCTTGGCGCGGTACATCGCCACGTCGGCGTTGCGCACCAGGGTGCCGGCCTCGACGCCGTCGCGCGGAAAGAACGCCGCGCCGGCGCTGAAGCGCTGGTGGAACTCGCGATGCCCGGCCACGATCGGCCGCGCGAACGCCTCGTCCATGCGCGCCATCGCCGCGGTCACCAGTTCCGGCCGCGAGGCGCCGCGGAGGATGACGAAGAACTCGTCGCCGCCGAACCGGCCCACGAAGTCGCCCGGCGCCAGGCTGGCGCGGATGCGCTCGCCGCTCTGCACCAGGATGTCGTCGCCCAGCGCGTGGCCCAGGCCGTCGTTGATCGCCTTGAAGCGGTCGAGGTCGACGAAGGCCACGGCGAAGGCGCGCGCGGACGGGCGCGCCTCCTCGATGGCGGCAGCGAGCGCCTCGAAGGTGGCCAGGCGGTTCGGCAGTCCGGTGAGCAGATCGTGCCGGGCCTGATAGAGCAGCAGGTCCTGGTGCTTGGCGAACGCGGCCGCCACGGCGATCCGTTCGGCCAGGTCGTGCACCTGCCCCTGGAGCGTTTCCGCCGGCTGCGCATTGCCCTCGCGCCCGAGCAGCAGCCAGACGCGGGTTTCGCCCTCGCCGCCGAGCGCGATCGCCCAGGCGTGCGACTCGGCCGGGCCCGGGCCCGCATCGCCGTCCCGCGGCAACGCCGGCCCGAGCTCGCCGCTGCTCAACACCACGCCTCCGGCCCCCTCCCTCGGGGACATGCGCTGCAGCACCGGCGGCACCGCTGGCAGCGGCGCCACCGAGGTGCGGCCGGCGCCGCGCCCGCGCGCGTGGCATTCGGCGGGACGGCCGTCCTCGGGCCATGCCAGCACCACGCAGACGCCGGCGCCCCCCGCGACTTCCACGACCCTGTCGAGCACCAGCTCGATCACCTCCTCGAGGGGCACCCGCGCCAGGATCAGATGATCGATCTGCGACAGGACCCGCAGCGTATCGAGCTGCTGGGTGATGCGGGCGCGCATCTCGTCGAAGGTGTCGGACAGCAGTCCGAACTCGTCCCCGACCGTGGCCCGGATGCGCTCGCCACCGCCGCCGAAGGCGCGGATCCTGCCCAGCAGGACTTCCAGCGGCCCCACCACGCGCCGGATCTGCAGCGAACTGAGCAGCATCGCCAGCAGCAGGATGCCCACCATCACCGGCGCCACGAAGCGCGAAAAGTGCGCCAGCGCGTCCGACGCTTCCGTTGTCGCGGTGAAAATCCAGGAGGGCGCGCCGAAGTGCGGCTTGATGAACATGTTCCATTCGGTCTCGATCCGGCGCGCCCCGTCGCCGCCCGGTTCGCGCTCGCCCCCGCAGAACAGCCACGCACCGTCCTCGACCTGCACGCAGATGCGCACCGCGTTGCCGATCTCCTCGGGATTGCCCCACAGGTACGCGCGGTCCAGCCGCCCGGCGATCACGTTGCCCCGTCCGTTGCCCGGGAAGCGCCTGAGCAGGACCACATCGTGGGCACGGTTGGCCACCGCCGGCGCTACCACCATCAACTCGGAGCGCGGAGGGATCCCTGAAGCGCGCAAACGCTCGGCGAATCCGCCCGACCGAAGCGGGGCGCTGCCGTCGGGCGCATCGGCCACCATCACGTCGCTGAAGAACATCGACAGCATCTCGCCGTCCGCCCCCTCCAGCAGCGCCTCCGGATCGGCCGCGGCCAGCGCCTGGCGCGCGGTATGCAGGCGCTGGAAGACACCCAGCGCGTAGCTCTTGTTGGCCTCGTGCAGGCCCCTCGTCGCGGCGGCCTCCGCGTCCTCGGAGGCGGCACGCCAGGTCATCCAGAACACGGCGATCGCCGGCATCAGCGCGGCGAGGCAGAACATCAGGAAAATGCGACGGCCGAAGCGCGTGGCCAGGAAGACGCGCTTCATCCGCGGGCCGGACAGCGGCTGCATGGGCTCAGAATTTCTCCGCCACGTCGATGAAGGAGCCGTCGCGCGCGCGGATCACGTCGTCGAGACTGTCCTTGTGACTGACCTGATTGTGGAATACGCCGTCCTTGCCGGCGCTGAAGAGATCGAAATCCGAGTTCAGCGGATTGAACTTCTTGTCCTTGCGCGCCTTGCCCTTGCCGCCGGGACCGGTCACGTCGGCGTAGTGGTAGGGATTCTTCCACGGGTCCAGATACCCCCCGCGGCCGACGTCGGCCAGCGATCCCGGCAGCTTGCCATGGTCGTTGCGATAGCGCTGGATGTCGATGGAGATCACCGAGATGTCGGCCTTGGCCGTCGCCACCCTGGAGCGCTCGGCATAGTCGGAGAACTGGCTCATGGCCAGCATCGAGATCACCGCCGCGATCGCCACTGCGAACACCAGCTCCAGCAGCGTAAACCCCTCCGCCTGGCGGCGCGTCCGGACGCCGCGACGATGGATGTTCCGGGATCTGCTCATCTGCTCCCATCCCCCCCAGCGGTGAATGGCGGCCCATTCTTCACCAGTCCCGGGGAAACGACCGTGAATGCTTCCCCGGTAGCGGCGGCCGTCCTGGGAACTGTAGGCCCCGGCCACAGGGTTGCGCGATCGCCGGACTGCGCCAGTCGGCGATAATGCGTCGATGGCGCTCCCGCCCTGCCCCCGCCGTCCGCCCCGCCCGGTCATGCCCTTCGCCGCCCTCAGTCTCCGCCGCAGGCGCGCTACGCCTGTGGGCACCGTCGCCCCCGACGCACCGGCACGGCGCGACACGGGCCGTTCGCCTCGAGAACGACCGCCGCGGGCGCGGAGCGCAGCATGAGCCCCATGCTCGCCGGGTGGCTGGCCGACGCGATCCTGGCCGCGCACGTGGCCATCGTCGCCTTCGTGGTCGCCGGCGCGCTGGGGATCCTCGTCGGAGGCCCGCTCGGCTGGCGCTGGGTGCGCCATCGCGGATTCCGGATCGCGCACCTGGCGCTCATGGTGCTGATCGCCGCGCAGGCCTGGCTGGGGCGCCTGTGTCCGCTGACCGTCTGGGAGCAGGCGCTGCGAAACCGTGCCGGACAGGCCACTTACGACGCTTCCTTCATCCAGCACTGGCTCTCGCGGCTGATCTTTTTCGAGGCGCCGTGGTGGATCTTCGTGGCCGCCTACAGCGCGTTCGCGGTCCTGCTCGCCGCGTGCTGGTGGCGCTGGCCGCCGCGCCCGCGACGCGCTGGCACGAATGATGCGGATCGCCCGAAAGCGAAAAAACCCTAGTTTTTTTGCGTTTTCCTATTGGCGGCAGCGCGCGCATGCCCTACATTCCGTCTGCCGGGCGATGCCCGGTCATTCCTACAATCATCCATCACGGAACAGGAAACATGGCGAAGAAAGCGAAAAAGGCGGCCAAGAAAGCCGCTGCCCCGAAAAAGGCGGCTGCCAAGCCGACCGCCCAGAAGCCGATCAAGGAGTCCCTCAGCAAGTCCGGCCTGGTGGCCCACATTGCCGACACCTCCGGCGTCGCCGCCAAGGACGTGCGCGCCGTGATGGCCGCGCTGGAAGGCACCATCGCCGCTTCGGTCAACAAGAAGGGCGCCGGCACCTTCACCCTGCCGGGCGTGCTGAAGATCAGCGCCGTCAAGGTCGCCGCCAAGCCGAAGCGCAAGGGCATCAACCCGTTCACCAAGGAAGAGCAGTGGTTCGCCGCCAAGCCGGCCTCGGTGAAGGTCAAGGTGCGCCCGCTGAAGAAGCTCAAGGACGCCGCCGCCTGATCGCGGCGAGCCCCGGCGCGCGCGCGCTCCGGGCATGATCGAAAGGGCCGGTCCGCTCCGCAGGAGCGCCCGGCCTTTTCTTTGGGCCCTCCGCCCCGCCTCGCGGGGCACGATCACCCCCTTCCGGACTCGACGATGCAACTCCAGGGATTTCTCGACCATCTGCTCAAATCGAACCTGCCCGGCGCCTCCAGCGGCGACCGCAAGGGCGTGCTCGAATCCGATTTCGGCAAGGGCGCGATCAGCGGCGGCATGCTCGGGCTGCTGCTCGGCCGCAACCGCACCACCCGCAAGCTGGCCACCTACGGCGGCCTGGCGGCGATCGGCGTGATGGCCTATCGCGCCTACGGCGACTACCAGCGGCAGCAGCAGACCTCCGCGCCGGAACCGCAGACCGTGGACCGGCTGCCGCCGCCGCAGGCCGAGGTACACAGCGAAGCGATCCTCAAGGCGCTGGTGGCCGCGGCCAAGGCCGATGGCCACATCGACGCGCGCGAACGCGAGACCATCGAGGGCGAGTTCCGCCGCCTCGCCGGCGACGCCGACCTGCAGCGGTGGATGCATGCCGAGCTCGAGAAGCCGCTGGACCCGGCCGAGGTCGCGCGCGCCGGCGCGACGCCCGAGATCGCCTCGGAGATGTACCTCGCCAGCCTGATGGTGGCGGACGAGCAGAACTACATGGAGCGCGCCTACCTCGACGAGCTGGCTCGCCAGCTCGGGCTCGACGAGACCCTGAAGGCCGGGCTGGAACAGCAGCTGCACGCCAGCTGAAGGCCTGCGCCGCGACGATCGGTTCACCGCCGGGCCGCTAGCCTCGACGCGTGGCCGGCACGCCGACAGCATCCAAGCGCGACTACCGCTCCGCAGCCATGCGCCTGGCGATCTGGGCGCTGTTGCTGGTCGCCGTCGCGTACGCTGGCGCCTGGGCGTGGCGGCAACCCTTCATGGAGCGGGTACGGATGGGTTGGACGCTGTCGCGGATGCCGCCGCCGGCGTCGCTGGCGATGCCGGTTCGCGACGTGTCGGCGGCACGCGTGGCCGACACCTTCGGCGACCCGCGCGGCGCCGACCGCCGGCACGAGGGCGTCGACATCTTCGCGCCGCGCGGCACCGCGGTGCTGAGCGCCACCCCCGGCATCGTCGCCGCGGTGCGCGAAGGCGGGCTGGGCGGCCGCCAGGTGTGGGTTCTGGGACCGGCCCGCGAACGCCACTACTACGCCCATCTCGACGACTGGGCGCCGGGCCTGGCGCCGGGGGACGTGGTCTGGCCCGGCAGCGCGCTCGGCGCCGTGGGCGATACCGGCAACGCGCGCGGCACGCCGCCGCATCTGCACTACGGAGTCTACGGAGCCGGCGGCGCATACGATCCGCTGCCGCTGCTGATGGCCGCGGCCGCCGAGGCGGAGGCCCTGGAGGACGGCGCATCCGGCAGCGATCGAACCGCGCACTCCCGCGCCGGGGCCAGCCGCGAGGTTCTCCAGGCACGGGAGGTCGGCATCGACCCGCCCCGGGCGCGGCGCTAGCATGTGGGCGGGGCGCGCGCGGGCGCGCTGCGCGGAGCGGCACATGGACAAGCGTTTCTGGGTCTGCGGGTTCGTGGTGGCGATGGCCGCACTGCTGCTCGGCTTCCTGGTCCATGGCGTGCTGCTGCGTGCGGACTACCTGGCCCACGCCTCGCTCTACCGCAGCCAGACCGAAGCCAACGCGCGCTTCGGCTGGATCGTGGCGGCCTACCTGCTGATCGGCTTCTCGATGACGTGGCTGTACCGGCGCCTGCACGACACCGACGAGGTGGAGCTCGGGACCGGCCTGCGTTTCGGCATCGCGGTCGCGCTATTGTCGTTCGTGCCGTGGCACCTGCTGGCTTACGTAGGCCAGCCGCTGCCGCTGTCGCTGATGCTGCGCCAGGTCGCCTTCGACCTCGTCGCCATGGCATCGCTGGGCATGCTGCTGGCGTGGCTGCGGCCCGGGCGCAAGGCGCTGACCCTGCCGGACTGAAGCGGGGCGGCGACCGCGGGTTCACGGCGCATGGGTAGGATTCGCCATGCCCTTCCGCCCGCTCCGGTCCACGCCCATGCGCCGCATCCGCCCGACGATCGCCATCGCCCTGATCCACGCGCTGCTGCTGGCTGCCTGCGGCGGCGCGGATCGCGGGACGACCGACGACCAGCCGACGGCCGCCGGGCAGGAGCCTCTGCCGGCACCGGCGGGGCCGGCGGGCGCAGTCACCGGAATGCCCGAGGGCGCCGGCCCAGGCGCGGCCGTGGTCGGCGGCCCGCCGCCCGCGCCCGAGATCCCGCCGCTCTATCCGGCCGACGGCGATGGCGGCCTGCCGCCGCTCGAGGACAACCCGGAGGCCGGCCTGGTCGGGCACGACCCCACCGCCACGCCGGCCCCCGTATCCGAGGCACCGGGAACGGAACCCGCGCAAGGACCGGAGCCGGGCGCGGCGGGCGCGGTCGCGGTGATTCGCGATTACTACGCGGCGCTCGCCGCTCGCGACTACCCGCGCGCCTATGCCCTGTGGTCGGACGGCGGCCGCAGCAGCGGGCAGACCCCGGAGCAGTTCGCCGATGCTTTCGCATCCACCGCGGAGTTGGCCGTGCAGGTCGGCGACGCCGGCCCGGTAGAAGGTGCGGCGGGCTCGCGCTACGTCGAGATCCCCGTCAGCGTGACCGCGCGCGGCGGCGACGGCGCCGCGATCCGCCAGGTGGGCGCCTACACGCTGCGCCGGGCCGTGGTGGACGGCGCCAGCGCGGAACAGCGGGCCTGGCGCATCGCCTCCGCGCAGCTGCGCGAGCTGCAGCCGTGAACCGGCGCCCGCCGCGGTGCAACCGTTGCCGGAGCGCGATGGCCGGCAATGGCGCCGACGCATCGGCCGCTACCGCGCTCACCGCTCGAAGCGGTAGCTCAACTTGACCAGCAGCTGCTCGTCGTCGCGCAGCCCGAGCGCGTCGCCCAGCATGCCGCCGAGGTCGTCCCCCGCCTGCGCCAGCTGGTCGTAGCCGCCGCGGGCATACACCACGTACAGGTGCGACAGCGGCGCCAGCTCGTAGCGGTAGCGCACCTGGAACCCCAGCGTGCGGACGCTGAAATCGTCGACCGGCTCGGCGGTGGCGATGGCCCGGCCGCCCTCGACCCGGTAGGCCTGGCGCAGCCGCGCATCGAGCGCCAGCGCCTGCAGCTTCACCCGCAGTTCCTGGCGCTCGGCCATGGTCCAGTTGATCCCGGCTTCCAGTTGCAGGCTGCGGTGGGAGAAGCTGCCCACCAGATTGTCGCGCTGCCAGACCAGCCAGTCGGGCCGGCGCAGGATCGACAGGCCGGCGAGCAGGTTGAGGTGGTCGCTGACGTGGAAGGTGGGCACGTACTCCAGAAAATGGCCGAGGCGGCGGTTTCCCGACAGGCCGCCGCCGAACACCTCGGCCTCGACCTCGTGCGCCCAAGCGCCCCGGCGCGGCCGCGAGAATTCGTAGTAGGCGCTTGTGCGCGGCGGCACCCGCAGCGAGCCGTGGCCGCGGGTCAGCAGGTCGTCGACGCCGGCACTGTTGATGTTGACCTGGGCGTATTCCTCGCTGCCGTTGCGCAGGGTGCTGCTGCGGGAGATGCGCAACTGCTCGGAGAGGCCTTCGCCGCTGTCGCTGCGCGTGGCCGAGACGCGCCAGCGCCAGTCGTGCGCCGAATAGCGCGATGCGGCCGGCAGCGAGGCCAGGCGCCGCGAGACCTGCCAGTGCGCATAGTTGAGGTCGTTGCGCGAGAGATAGCCGAAATCGTTGATCTGCAGGTCGTCGGAGAAATGCATGGCCATCCACTGCTGGCGCCAGCCGCGCTCCATCTCGTAGTCGGCATAGGAGGTCGCGCCGGCGCCGCGGGTGGTCGCGCCGTCCTGGTCGACGCGGCTGCCCAGCAGGCGGGTGCGGACGCTGAGCCGATCGGTGGGCCGCCAGTCCTGGTCCACGCCCAGCACCGTGGCCTCGCGGTCCAGGAACGGGCGCTCCACCCGGGTCAGCATCAACCCGAGGTTCTGCCGCTCCAGGTCGTGGGTGAGCCGCAGCGCGCCGAACCTGCGCCCCGCGGCACCGGCCTCGTCGGCCAGGAACAGCCCGTACCGCGACGCGCCGGCATTGCCGTTGAGCTTCAGCGCCGCGGTGATGTCGCCGGCGCCGGAGCCGTCGTCGGCCGGGCCGCCGACGCGGCGCGTGTACAGCAATTGGCTGTAGTCGGAGGGAGTGGTGAACTCGAACAGCCCCTGGTTCTCGGTGAAGAACGGACGCTTGTCGCTGACGAAGGTCTCGGTGGCGCTGAAGTTCACCACCAGGTCGTCGCTCTCAACCTGGCCGAAGTCGGGATTGACGGTGGCGGTCAGCTGGAACTGCCCGTTAGGCTTCCAGAACAGGTCGGCGCCGCCCTCGAAGTTGCCGCGACCGTCGACGTTGTCGTAGAGGCCGGAGACATAGGGCGTGATCGCCAGCAGCGACTGGCTGTGGCGGGGCACCTCGAGCGGGGCGAACTCGGTGAGGAACCGCGGCCGCTGGAAGCTGGCCGCCGGCCAGGCGACGCGCTCGCCGCTGGCGCCGACCACCCGGTCCAGGTACACGTGCAGGGTGCGGGTGTCGCCGTCGCCGCCGCGCATCGGCGCTAGGTGCCAGGGCACCAGGATCTCGACCGACCAGCCTTCGGCGTCCTCGCTGACGGCGGTTCGCCAGCTGCCGTCCCAGTCGCTGTTGAAGCTGCTGCCGTCGGTGATCACGGCGTCGTAGACGTCGCCGGTGGCGCTGACGGTGAAGGCGTAGCCGGTGCGGCCGCCGCCGTCGAAGTCGACCATCAGGTTGACGCGGTCGACCTGTGCCTGGAAATCGCGCGGCAGCCGCTCGCGCGAGCGCGGCACGCTCGGTGGCTGGAGGTTGCGGAACGCCACCGCGAGACCTTCGGGAGTGGCGAGGATCCAGGCCTCGGTAGGATGCGAGGCGGGCTCGCCGTTGAGCGGCTGGACCTTGCGGAAGTCGGTGACGCGATGCGCACCGTCCCACTCGAGCGGGTCGACGCGTCCGTCGATCTCGACCGCCGCGGCCGGCAGGCCTACTGCGGAAAACGCCAGGAACGCGGCGGCGGCGTGCGCGAATCGCATCGGGAATCGAGGTCCTTCGGGGAGGCGTCGGCGCCGGAGGGATGCACGCTACCCGCGATGCCGCGCCGATCCGACTGGCATTGGTCATGGCAACCTTTTCGCGCCGTCGCGCAACGGGGCGCGTCCGGCAGGCGGGCACGGCCGCGGCGCCCTTGGAACACTGGCGTCGCTCCTTGCCGACTCCGCCTGAACCCACGACCCTCGACCCGCGATCATCGACTCCCGGACCGACATCGCCGCGGCCCAGCCGGCGGCAGGGTCGCGGACGGAGCTCGGGGCGCGGCGGTCAGCGCTTGGGTTGCAGCATGGTCCCGGTGCAGGTCTTCGCGCCGCAGCGGCAGCCCCAGAGCTTCTTGAGCTTCGGAGTGTGCCGCTCGTCCAGGGTGATGCCGTAGTTGTAGGTGAGCTCCTCGCCGGCGGCGATGTCGCGGACGGCCTCGATGAACACCTTGTCCTTGTGGGGGCGGCTCTTGTCGTCCTCTTCGATCACGGCCTCGCAGTTGGGTGCGCAGCTGTGGTTGATCCAGCGGGCGACGTTGCCGTCGACGTTGGCGTCGATGACGTAGTCGTCGTTGAGGGTGAACAGGAAGGTATGGCCGTCCTCGTCGATGTCGCCGTATTCGGCATCGACCTCGTCGTGGGTGCGCAGCTTGCCCTTGTAGCGGATCACCCGCTCGCCCTTGGCGATCGCGTCGGTGGCGAAGACGCCGTTGCCGTGGATCGGCGAGAGGCGAGCCTCGATCTTCTTCTTTCCCTTCTTGTGCTTGGGCATCGTGTACGGCGGTCTGCGGACGGAGCCGGCATTGTGGTGCAAGCGCCGGTGATTCGCCAATGCGGCTTTCGGGTAACGCACCATCGTCGCGGCGCCGGTCGGTTCCCGCGCCAGGCAGTCCCATCCGTCGTGGTGATCCATCACCGTCGCCACGGGGCGGCGACAGTCAATCGCGGTGCCTGGCAGATGGCTCCTTGGAAGAGCGCCTTCGGTCGACCGCGCGGGGCGGGAGCCGCGCCGGGGTGTTGCTCCGCCCTTCGGTCCGGCCGCGCCAGGCAGCCCCATCCGTTGCGGGGATCTTTCACCGTCGCCACGGGGCCGGGCCAACGACTAGCCGCCTCTGGCAGGTGGTTCCTTGGAAGAGCGCCTTCGGTTGCTGCGCGGGGCGGGAGTCGCGCCGGGGGTGTTGCTCCGCCCTTCGGTCCGGCCGCGCCAGGCAGCCCCATCCGTTGCGGGGATCTTTCGCCGTCGCCACGGGGCCGGGCCAATGACTAGCCGCCTCTGGCAGGTGGCTCCTTGGAAGAGCGCCTTCGGTTGCTGCGCGGGGCGGGAGCCGCGCCGGGGGTGTTGCTCCGCCCTTCGGTCCGGCCAT